>CACBLW010000006.1 GCA_902540265.1 uncultured Alphaproteobacteria bacterium | reverse complement strand
GATTAATTCTTCATAATTATCTCTAAAACTACAGGTCTCCACAGTACAGCCAATGGCTCCTGGAGTTTGATTCCAATTTTTAGGTAAACTTTCATTTGGATTACCTGTCATAGGATAAAAATATAAAATTAAACGAAAAGTGTCAGATCTTTTTATTTTTAATAGATTACCCTGTTGATTTTTTAGAGAAATATCTGGCAAAAACTTATTTAAAAGATGATCAGCTTTTCCATCATTTTGCGGCTTAGGAAATTTGCTATAATCCATACTAATTTGTCTTGTATAATCCAATTCTATATACCATAAGATACTTTTATGACTCAAATTAAACCTCTATCGAGTATGGAAACTCCTCGCTTTGCTGATGTTGCTACTTTTTTTCGTTTACCTGTTGTTAAAGATTTAAACAAATTAGACTACTGTATTGCAGGTGTACCATGGGATGGGGGAACTACTAATAGACCTGGAGCTAGACATGGGCCAAGAGAAATTAGAAATGCATCATCACTTGTAAGGCTTTATCACCCTGTTTCACTTAATAGTCCTTATAATAAATTTAATATTGCAGATATTGGTGATTGTCCTGTAAATCCAGCAGACTTAAATGATAGTTTAGATAAAATAGAAAAATTTTACTCAAATATTTATAATTCCAAAACAATTCCATTATCAATTGGAGGTGATCATTTAATTAGCTTACCAATTTTAAGAGGTATTGCAAAAGAAAGACCAATAGGTTTATTTCAGTTTGATTCTCATTCTGATACTTGGGATTCCTATTTTGGAGGATTTAAATATACTCACGGCACACCTTTTAGACGAGCTATTGAAGAAAATCTTATTGATCCAGAAAAATATGTAATACTAGGGGTTAGGGGCGCATTATATGATCCAAATGATTTAACATGGGCTAGAGAACAAGGTGTAACCATCATTACTATAGATGAATATTATGAAATGGGGTTTAATAAATGTGTTGAAAAAATCTATACCGTTTTAGGTAACACATATACTTATTTTACTTTTGATATAGATGGAATTGATCCTACCTTTGCACCAGGAACTGGAACACCAGAAGTTGGTGGTTTTAATGTGAGGGAAGCTCAAACTATTATTAGAGCTCTAAATAAATTAAATTTTGTTGGTGGCGATGTTGTAGAAGTATCACCACCATTTGATCTTAATAATATGACTTCACTTGTTGGGGCTACAATTGCATTTGAAATGCTTTGTACTTTGACTAAAGTAAATTAATTTATAAATATTTATTTACTAGACATCAATCATACTTCTCTCATCAAGAAGATTTTCTTTTATTAAATTATCCCATAATTCTTTTGGTATAGGATAATTTAAATTTTCAAAGTTCTGTTGAATTTGTTCAATTCTATCAACACCTAATATCATGGATGATATTAACTTATTAGAGTATGAAAATTGGAGTGCTGCAGCAGGTACAGGAACATCGTATTGTAAACAAATTTTAGATATGCTTTGATATTTTTCTTTTATATCGATTGGTATTTTATCATACCTATAAGTTATTTGATCACCAATACCTTTTGCTAAAATTCCTGAATTGAAAACACCGCCTAAAATTATTCCAATCTTATTTTTTTTTGCAATAGGAAAAAATTCATCGAGTGCAGTTTGATCTAAAAGTGTATATCTTCCTGCAAGAAGCATACAATCAAAATCACCCTCATTAGCAAATCTTGCACAGATATCGGCATCATTTAATCCTACTCCAATAGCTTTAATAACTTTTTGTTCTTTAAGATCATTTAATGCTTTATATGCACCATTCATTGCAATTTTAAAATAATGATCTATTTCATTACCGAAAGTGTATCTATCTACATCATGAATCAAACAAATATCAATCTCCGGTACTGCTAATCTGTGTATCGATTGATCAAATGATCTCATAACTCCATCATATGAATAATCAAAATGTGGAATAAAATTTATATGACCTTTAAATTTTCCATCTTTATAATAATTTCTTTCTGGGGTAAGGTATCTACCAACTTTGGTTGAAAGATAATAACTTTTGGGATCAATAGTTTTTATAAAATTACCTATTCTATGTTCACTTAAACCATATCCATATAAGGGTGATGTGTCATAGAGATTAATGTTATTTTCAAAACAACTTTTAACAATATTAAAACAATCAGTTTCATTTAATTCTTCAAATAAATTACCTAAAGGAGCTCCACCAAATCCAATTGATGTTAGTTTGATATCTGTTTTACCTAAGTTTCTTTTTTCCATTTGATGTTTAAATTATTTAAATTAATTAAATAAATCAACTAATATAGAAATTATTTTTAATTTATAAGTTTATTAGTTATAAATAGTAAATGCAAAATTCATTTAGATGGTATGGCCCGGCCGATCCTGTTAAATTAACTGATATAAGGCAGGCTAACGCAGAGTATGTGGTAACATCACTACATCAAATTCCTTATGGTGAAAAATGGAGTAAAAATGATGTAAAAAAAAGAATAAATTATATAAATAAAAATAATAATTCTTATAATATAAATTTAAAATGGAATGTTGTTGAAAGTATTCCTGTACATAATAATATAAAATTAAGAACTAAAAATTTTAAGAAATTAATAAATAATTACAAAGATACCATAGCAAATATTGCTGCAAATAATATTAATACTATTTGTTATAATTTTATGCCAATAGTAGATTGGACAAGAACTCAACTAGATTTTAAATTACCTACAGATGGATTAGCCTTAAAATTTAATTATTTACAAATAATTATATTTGAAATGTATATTCTCAAATTAAAAAATTTAGAAAAAAGATATTCGAATAAACAAATAAAAAATGCCGAGAAACTTTTTAAGTTAATGAAAACAAATGATATTAAAAATTTAAAATTGGCAGTAATGGGCGGTTTACCTGCCTCAGAAACGAAATATTCTGTGAGTGAATTTAAAGAAATGCTTAGTGCTTATAAAGATATGGATAACATAGATATAAAACAAAATTTAAGAGAATTTATTAAAGAAATAATGCCTGTAGCAGAGGAAAATAATGTTAAAATGGGGATACATCCCGATGATCCTCCTATCCCACTTTTTGGTGTCCCAAGAATTGTATCTACTATGGATGATTATCAATATATATTTGATTCTTATGATTCTCCATGTAATGGGATGACTTTTTGTGCAGGATCATTAGCATCAAACTTTTATAATGATGTTTATAAAATTTTTAATAAATTTAAAAAAAAAATTAATTTTATCCATCTTAGAAATGTAAAAAAAGAAAAAGATAGAAAAAGCTTCTATGAATCAAACCACTTAAATGGGGATGTCGATTTTGTTAGACTTATAAAATTAATTTTAAATGAAGAAAAAAGAAGAAGTATTAATAAAAAAATTGATATACCAATGAGACCAGATCATGGGCACTCATTATTAGATGATCAAAATAAAAAAAATTTTAACGCAGGATATACTGCAATTGGAAGATTAATGGGTCTTTCTGAATTGCGTGGTATAATAAAAGCTGTTATTTAAATACTAAATTGCTCAAAAAATTGGTAAACGTAACTTTTTTTATTTGATTTATATTATTAATAATATTCTTTTCTAAATTAATTTTTTGATACTCATTTAAATTAAAAAGATTTTTCTGATTAAGTAAATTTAGAACAAAATTTTCTTTATCATTCTCATAAGTATTTATTATAAATTCTTTGTTTGAATCTGATAAGTTACTTTTATTATTTACTATCATATGTTGTAAAAAAAGAATCCATGACGTAATTATTGCATCAATATATGGTGTTTTATTTTTATTTTTTTTATAGGTATCTAATAATCTTATAGGAATTTTTAGTGATCCATCCATTGCAATTCGTATTAATTTATCCTCAATATATGGATTTTTAAAACGTCTTAAAACGTTATTTTTATATTTTTTGATGTCAAAATTATCTTTGTTTTCAAAAGTTGGAAGAACTTCTAGATCTAAAAATTGAGAAATAAAGTTGAAACAGATTTTATCAGCCATTGCCTCATGAACATGAGTGTGGCCCAATAATATTCCTATATAAGCTAAAGAAGAATGAGCTCCATTTAAAATTTTTAGTTTTATATTTTCATAGAAGTTAATATTATTAACAAAAATTATATTTTTATTATTTAGTATTTTTTTAAGTACTACATTATCAGATTGAATATACCAATCTCTATATGGTTCAGTTACAACGATAGAATTATCTTCATAAGGAATATTAAAAAATTTTGAATTCTTATTATTATTAGGAACAATTCCATCTACCATGGATAAAGGAAATTCTACGTTAGAGAGAAACCATTTTAAGCATTCAGGATATATTTTAGTTAAAAATTCATATATTAAATTTTTAAGAATATTACTGTTTTCACTTAAATTATCACAACTCATAATAATTATTTTTTCTTTATTTAATTTAAATCTTTGAATTAACCCAAAAGAGATATGACCAATAACCGTATTCAAGTTTTTATTTTCTAAATCATTTATTATATCCTTTGAATAATTTAATTTTTTATCTTTATCAAAATGGTATCCTTTTTCAGTTACGGTTATAGTAATTAATTTTATATCTTTAGACGCAATTAAATTTCTAATTTCTATTTTATCTTTTTTTCCAAATAAAATTTTTTTTATTGGATTAAGAATTTTTATTTCTTTAAAATCTTTTGATATCCTCACTAAAGTATAAAGATAATCTTGTTTAATTAACTTTAAATTAGTCTCATTTGATCTCAAATTAACACCAATAATTGAAATGTTTTTATTATTTTCTAGGAGTTCATGAATATATAAAGCTTGATGAGCTCGATGAAAATTTCCAACTCCAAAATGTAATATGCAATTCAGTTTTTTTTCTATGTCATAAGTTGGATAAATTTGCTCTTTTAGAAGTTTTTTATTTATATTTTTTGTTAATTGCATATTGTTAAATAAAATATACTTTAAGGAAAGATGATCAATAAAATTTATAAAAGTGTTTTAATAACAGGTGCATCAAGTGGAATTGGTCTAGAAACATTAAAAAGATTTTTTAATGAAAATATAACAATATATGCACTTGATAAAGATGTATCAAAATTAGAAAAATTAAAAAGGAAACATAAATTTAATATTATTCAAATGAATCTTTTTGATACAGATAAAATTTATAATAAACTCAGTAATCTTAAAATTGATATCATTATTTGTAATGCCGGAATAGGAAGAGGTGCTGAGGGTATATTAAAAGCTTCAAGAGAAGATATAGAAGTTTCAACAAAATTGAATGTTGAATCTTATCTTCATACCCTAAAAGCAATTGTACCAGGTATGATAAAAAGAAGAAAAGGTCATGTTGTTTTAATGGGATCCCTTGCTGGGTTATATCCTCAAATTAGTTCGGTATATGGAGGGCAAAAAGGGGCTATTCATAGGATAGCTCAAAGTCTAAGAATAGAACTTAGTGGTTCAAGAGTTAAAGTATCAGAAATTTGTCCAGGAAGAACCAAAACAAATTTTGGAAAATCTGCTTTTAAAAACAAAGATAAAGCAAAAAAATTTATGTCTGGTTTTACACTTCTTGAACCAAGAGACATAGCAGATGCAATTATGTTTTCATTAAGTGTAAGATGGAGAAGCAATATAAGTACAATAGAAATCTCAGGAACTGAACAGTCACCTGGTGGTGTTCCTATAATTCCAGTTAAAGATCCTATTTTAAGTTAACTTAAATTTAGAAAATTTTGAGTATTTTTATAAAAGAGTTTTGATACATCGTCACTAATTTGATTTTCAGAAATTTTAAAATTTTTTAGCTGAATTTCCTTATAATGATCATATAGGACGTTGCTTAATAATACTTTAAAATGAAACCATTTATAAATTAATTGATCTGTGACTCTTGCATCAGAGTGCTGTGGAATAAAATTTAATCCCAATAATTCAATTCTTAAATTTAAAATTAATTTAATTAAACTAGGTTGGTTCATAAACCACCAAAAACCAAAAATTTTAAGGTTCTGATGTTTTCTTGCTAATACCGTTAATTCATGTTGATCATTTAAAGATAAACATGAACAAAGTATTTTATTATTTGGATATTGATTACATATTTCACTAAGATTATTTAAATCAACTTTGTCTATACCGTCTCCAGCAAGGAGAAATTCTCTATTAACTTGTCTTTTAACGCCTAAAAGTAAGGATAAAGGAATATTTTTTCTTTCAAGCCATTTAAAAATATCTGGTATAAATCTATTTTTTAAAAAAGATTTTAATTGTAGATTATTTAAGGACAATGCTGCATAAACAGGTTTAGATTCTAAATACACTTTTTCTAAATATTTAATTATTAAGTCATTTTCGTTATCAAAATGATCAATATTTTTTTTACAAATATCTAAACATTTATCTAAATTGGTAAATATGTCATCTAGACGAAGTGAGGCTAGGTATTTTTTTGTATCCCATTTTTTATTATTGAATAATTGCCATTCTGATTTATCAAATGGGTTGTTAGTCATTACAACTTTTGTGATTTTACTGATTTTAAATATTTGTAAATCAGTTAAATTTAGATTGGAGTATTCATTATTTATTTCATCAAATGACTTTGAGATATAATCAATTGATAACTGTGACAAAATTGTTAGGATGCCCTTACAGGCTTCAGAAATAGGAGTTCTTTTCCTAAATAATTCTTCCCAAATTATGTTTGATTTCTCTTCATTTGTTAATCTATAAAATTTTTTTATATTTATATTTGTTGTAGTGAATAATTCTGCAATTAAATAATGATAATTTAAAACTTCACTTATACCTGAAAGATGATATTTTTTAAATTCAGCTGGAAAAAGATGGGTATGAATATCAAAAATCTCAGTTTCATTAACAATCTCATTTATAGTTTGTTTTAAATTTTTCATACAAATTATTTTTTGATTTTATAGTTATAGGATTTTATTTTAAAGTAGTTCAAACAATTTTTTAAAATTAAATCACAGGAATTTGGATACTTTAATATAATTTGTTCTTTCTGTATTTTTCCTTTTCCCTCTAAATTAAATAAAAGTGATAGTTTATTTTTTTTCAATTTAATTACAGGAGTTAATATCAAATTTTTATTTATTTCGTAATCAATTGTTTTTCCATCATCAAATATTAATGGTAAATTTTTTTGTTTAAAAGAGATATCAGTTAAAGAAGGAAAAATTACTATTTCGTTTATTGGAGCTAAATGAGGTTCGTAAAAATTTATTTTTAATTTGGGTATTACTGTACCACCTCTGATAATTATGGGCAGTTTATTAATTGGTGCATTAATATTAACCCATCCACCATTAGAAATTAATTTTAAATTAAAATAATCAAACCAACCTTCTCTACAAAAAGGAAGGAAAACTTTTATTCTATTTCTTTTTTTTACTAAAACAGGAGCTACAATAATTCTTTCATTTATAGAAAAAACTTCTTCTTGTTCAAAATGTTCTTTCTCTGGGAAATCTAAAAATAATGGCCTTATTACTGGCTCACCTTCTTTATAAAAACGCCATATTGCTGAATAAAGAATTGGCAGTAGTTGATATCGTAATTGAATTAATTTTCTAACAGCTGGTATAGTATCATTATATAGCCAAGGTAAATTAGTATTATTTAGATTAAGTATATTTTTATTTTTACTTTGTTTTTTAGTATTTGGCTTCCATGAATTCATATGAAATCGAGGATGAAATAACATGAGTTGAAGAGAACGTATCATTAATTCTCTTGAAGTTTTTTTACCAGTAAATCCACCTATATCATGTCCAAAAAATCCAATTCCAGACAGAGAAAGGCCTAACCCTATAGATGCACTCCACTTTAATGAATGCCAAGATGTATAGTTATCGCCTGTCCATGTTTCTACGTAACGTTGAATTCCTAATGTGCCAGATCTGGTAACTCCATGATTTCTTATTCTTGGATAGTAGTTTCTTGTAGCTTGAGAACTAGCCTTTGACATTAGGATAGCTTGTAACGGTAGCAATGAACTTGTTTTAACTTTTTTATTTAAATATAATGAGTAAGCATCTTTGCCTTCTAGATCATATTCATTGTTGTCATTCCAAATTGCATCAAAGCCATTTGATAAAATGTATTTTGTAACATATTTTTTCCACCAAGTGGATCCCGTTTTTTTTGTAAAATCAATTATACTCGCAGTTTCATCCCAAAATTGAATTACAAGAGGTTTATTATTGTTATCTGATATGAAAATTTTCTCTTTTACTCCTTTTCTATATAATGGGTGTGAAGTTAATATTGCTGGTTTTAAATTAGCAGTAAGGTGTATACCGTATTGTTTAATTTTATCTAAAAATAATTTTGGTTGAGGAAATTTTTTTTTATTCCATTTAAACATATATCTTTTCTTACCATGCAAAGTATATCCAGAGCCAAAGTGCAAGCTACTTAATGGAATTTTTAATTCTTTACATTTATTTAAAAATTCTAAGTACAACTTTTGTGAATTTTCATCGTCAGCAATTTCCATAGAAGAAAATTGAAAACCTAAACTCCATTTTGGTGGAAAATATCTTGGGCCAATAAAATTATTAAGAGAAGAAATAATAGATTGTTTATTATTTATAAAAATAAAAAGTTGAATTCCTTTATTTTGGAAATTTGCATATCTATAAGGATGATGATAATTTGAATGTTCACTTCCTAAATCAACAACACCATAACCTAAAGTATTATATAAAAGTCCATAATCACAATTTCTATTATTTTTATTTATTATGTATAACCAAGGAAAAGATTTATAGAGAGGATCGCTCTTTTCTCCATTGTAACCCAGTGCATCTTTTTGGGATAATATATATCTTCTATATGATTTTTCTAAATTACCAGTTTTCTCACCAAGACCATAAATATTATTATAAGAATATCTATTTTGATAATGAATTGTCTCATTTTTCTCTTCATTCCAATACCAAGAACCAGTTTCTCTATCAGAGCAGATTTCTTGCCAATTATTTCTAATTTTTCTATAAACTGTTATTCGAAAAGGATTATCATGAACCTTTATTTTAGTAAGTTGTGATTTAATTACATAATAGTTTTTATATTTTGAGACATTTGTATTTTCATAAATATAATTTTTTTCATTAATTATTTTTGGTAAAACTTTTTTATTATTTTTATCAAATAATTCAAAGTTGATAATATTATCATTTGATATTGCAATATAAAATCCCCAATTATGCTCTAAATTAAATAGGACCTTTTTTTTGAATACTTTACAACTTAAAATTTTATCAAATTTTTTCAAGATGTTAGAGCAATACCATCTTTATCAAACCAATGAGCATCATCTAGCTTAAACCCAACCTTAATTGTTTGATTGGCCTGAATATCAGTTTGATAATTAAGTTTTATTGAAATTTTTTGTTCACCTGAGGTTGTTCCATACAAAAAACTATCAGAACCTAATTGCTCAACTGTTTCAACATTTAGTGATAACGAATTTTCGTCTTTAATTGATAGATGTTCAGGTCTTATTCCAAGACTTGTAGAGTTAGACGGTGCTATTTCTTTTAAAGAATTTGGAAGATAGTCAAATTGTATAAAATTCATTTTTGGTGAACCAATAAAACCGGCTACAAACTTATTAGATGGTTTGTTATATAATTCCAAAGGTGCTCCAACTTGCTCAATAATACCGTCATTCATTACAACGATTTTATCAGCCATTGTCATTGCTTCTACTTGATCATGAGTTACGTAAATCATAGTATTACCTAATCTTGCATGTAATGCTTTTAACTCAACTCGTGTTGCAACTCTAAGTTCAGCATCTAAATTAGAAAGTGGTTCGTCAAATAAGTATATTGATGGTTCTCTTACAATTGCTCTGCCAATTGCAACTCGTTGTTTTTGACCGCCAGATAATTGGCCTGGTTTTCTCTGTAAATATTCTTCCATTCTAAGTAGTCTTGCAGCTTCTAAAATTCGTTTATCAATTTCATCTACTTCCATTTTTAAGTTTTCCAGTCCAAAAGCTAAATTTTGTCTAACACTCATATGAGGATACAAAGCATAGGATTGAAAAACCATTGCTAAACCTCTTCTTGCTGCAGAAATATTATTTACTACTTGTTCATCGATTAAAATATCACCCTTTGTAATCTGTTCTAATCCAGCAATCATTCTTAATAATGTAGATTTGCCACACCCTGATGGGCCTACTAATACACAAAACTCTCCATTATTAATAAATAAATCAATGCCGTGAATTACTTCCAAGTTTCCATAATTTTTTCTTACTTGTTTTAATTCTAAAGTTGCCATAATTATTTAATTCCTGTGTTAGCGATGCCAGTAGTAATATATCGTTGTAGAAAAACAAATACTAAAGTCGTTGGTATAAGACTGACAACTGTCATTGCCAATCTGTAATGCTCTTGAGCTACATATTCACCTTGAAAATCTAGAAGACATAATTGAATAGTATATGCAGTTTTTGTAGTTGATACTGCTATCATTGGTAAAATTAAATCGTTCCATCTCCAAATAATTGATAAGATTGCAAGAACTGCTATCGCTGGTAATGAGAGTGGAAAGACTATTCTCCAATAAATACTCCATTCGCTAGCAGCATCCATTCTTGCAGCTTCAAGAAGTTCGTCTGGAATAGTTAACATATATTGGCGTAACATAAATACACCAGTAGGGGTTGCAGCTCCAGGTATAATAACTCCCCATAAAGTTCCATTTAAGCCAGTCACAGAAACCATTTTAAATATACCAACAATTAAAACCGAAGCTGGAACCATTAGAGTTGCGAGAATAATAATGAAAAATATTATTTGTCCATTGAACTTATATTTTGACAAAGCAAATGCTGCCATTGAATTTATTAAAACCGTGATAATTGTTGCAATAATTGTTACAAAAACTGAATTGTTCAAACACTTGATTGCATCAAAACTCATACCTCTTACATTATTTGTTAAAGGGTCAGAATAATTAA
Source organism: uncultured Alphaproteobacteria bacterium (assembly GCA_902540265.1). GTDB lineage: Bacteria > Pseudomonadota > Alphaproteobacteria > HIMB59 > CACPNW01. The sequence goes on along the minus strand of CACBLW010000006.1, from coordinate 79,544 downwards.
TCCAAGAAGGTCGAAGTTTTTTATTAACGATTATATCATCAGTAGGAATCTTAACAATACCACCCTGAGGATTTGAAATTAGCCTAGCATTAACAGTATCTTTATTTGTGTTTAATCTGCTTACTGAATATTCCTCAATTTCATTAGTTTCTTTATTTTTTGCTGAAATTAAAATTTGAGAGGTAAATCCATTAGGCTTATAGGGCTTTAAACCAAGAAATTCTGATAAAAGTCTAACTTCCTCCTCATTTAAATTTATTAAATATTCTTCGGGATTATATTCTTTTTTTGCATCAGGAAACATACTTGGATATTTTATTAACCACTCAGGAAAATTTTTTTCTTCGATAAGTTCCTTGGCATGATCAGAAACTAATCCTAAATGAGTTCTTAAAGCATAATATTCTTTGCCTTCAAATTTTGAAATGAAAAGATTAGGGTCATTAACTTCTTTTTTATCTTCATCTCTCAATTCATTCCAATATATTACCCAATCTGGAAGATCTTTAATTATAAAGATTTCCTTTCCATCTGGCCCGAAAACTGTTGCTCTTACAACTCTATCATAATCTAAAGGTAATAAGTTAGTATCTAATTTTTGAAGTAAAAATTGAGATTTTATAGAATTTAATAGTAACCACAATACAGGTAAGAAAATAATTAGAAATCCTAAAAAAAGATAAAGATAAGCAATCCAATCAATAAAAGAAAGTTTATTTTTTCCATGGGTTCTCGAAAAAAATTTGATTACAGCACTCAAAGTTTAACCTGCCTTCTGGTCAAATAAAATTGTAGTAATGATAAAAGAATTAACAATAAAGCAACTAGTAAAGATGCCATGGCAGCAATGCCTAATCCAAAAGTCGTTTTCTGACCTCTTAAACCAGCTGTTTCAAAAATGTATGAAACTAATGAAATCCAGCCAACTTGTAATGCAAATAATTCTTCGAAAGCCTGAAAAGCTTTTATTAAAGATAAAACTGTAACAACTAAAAGAATAGGCATTAAAAGAGGAAGGGTAATTCTCCAAAATGCCCTCTGATCTGATGTTCCATCCATTTCTGCAGCTTCATATAAATCTTTTGGAATTGATTGTAAGCCAGCTAATAAAATTAACATATAAAATCCTAAGTGAGCCCAAGTATAAATAAATACTGACCAAAACATTGTCCATGAAGGATCTGTTAACCATTGAATAGGTTGGTCAATCCAATTCCATTCCATTAAAGTTTGAGACAATAATCCTTGTCTTTTTAGAATTAAAGTCCAAAGAAAAGCAACTACGACTGGGCTAAGCATGACTGGATAAAAGTATACAGCTCGCCAAAAAGCTCTTCCTACTATTTCTCTATTGAGAACAACTGCTGTTATTAATGCTACCACGATCATTATAGGAACTTGAAATAAGACAAATATGAATGTATCTGCTATTGAAGCTTTAAACTTATCATCCTCCATATTTTCAATACCGGTATCAATTTGTGTTTCTAAAATTATTCTAGATAAATTATCTGAGCCAGAGTAATCTCTTGAAGAAAAGTTTATACTTTCTCCATCGGTTACCGAAAATCCAAAATTCATAAAAAGTGGTAAAAAAGTAAAAAGACCAAAAATTAATATGTTAGGAAATAAAAACAAGTATGGTAAACTTTTTGTACCACTTAGTCTTTGTGCTAATTCTATTGGCCATCCAATAACTGACATAAGTCTAGAAATATTTCCAATGACTCCTTTGGATAGTAAAAATCCAATAAACAAATAAATAAATATTACAAAATACCAGTAGTTAAGATTTAATATATTTTCAGACATTAATTTAGCTAAGGCCGATTTTAAATCGGCCTTAGAATTAAAAATTTATTCAGCAATTTTCGCAGCTACATCTGCATCAATTGCTGCCAAAGCTTCATCAAGAGTCATCTCTCCTGTAATTGCTTTAGTGATATAATCAGGAACAATCCCATATATTGCAAAGTTTTTATTATAACCTTGGAACCAATAAGCTTGAGGGGTTGTATCTGCTGCTTTTCCTGCATTTGCTGCAAAAATTGCAAGACCTTCAGCAACATTAGGACTAACACCCGTATAATCTATACCAGATTTTTGTAAACCTTGGTGAGCAGTAATGTTACTTGTAGAAGCAGCAAATTTTTCAGCATTTTCTGTTTGTGACATAAAATCGATAAATGATGCTGCAGCCTCTGGATGTTGTGTTGATTTAAATGCAACTATACCTGATCCACCTGGCATTGCTCCACATCCACCTGGACCACAAGGAATAGGTACTACCTTCCACTCAAAATCTGTGATGTTAGTGTCATAGTTTCCTAGCATCCATGAACCCGACATGTGCATTGCAACTGTTCCATCTAGGAATAAAGGAGCGGCATTTCTGTAAGAAGTACCTGCACCTGCAGGCCAACCTTCAGCAGGCATTAATCCTTCTTCATGCCATCCAACAAATACCTCAGAAAATTTTCTAAATCCTTCATCAACTAAAATCGGTGTTCCATTTTCGTGAAACTTTGCTCCATAAGAAAAAGCTGGTCCAGCCCATCTATGTGCAGTTCGATCTAATGCAAGACCTGCTGTTAAACCAAGTTCGGATTTTACTTGTCTTAAGGCTTCAGCCCAGTCGTCCCATGTAGCACCTTCTTCAGGCATATCAACGCCTGCATCTTCAAACATTGTAACATTTACGTAAGGCCCTGTAACAGTTAATTGAGTTTGCCAACCGTAAATACCATCATCACCTGAAGGTTTTCTGTACCAAGGAAGTGTTGCACCATAATTTGCTTCCCAATATGAAGAGTCAACATAAGGTTTTAGGTCTAAATAGAATTTATTTAATCCTCCTAAATTTGTTACTCTAGCTAAATCTGGTGCAGCACCTGATTCTAATTGATTTTCTAGTTGTTCTCTTATTACTTCATATCCAACTGTTTCAATATTTAATGTATGACCAGTTGATGCTTCCCATGACTTAGCCATGTCTGCAATAGTATCACATTCATTAATATCTTGATAGCATATGAACTTCAATTCTGCTGAATTTACAGTAAATGAAGCTGAAGTAACAAAAAGAAAAATAGCCAATATTCTTTTCATAATTCCTCCAATTAAATTTAATATAATATTGATAACACGAACCCATACGAATTCAAAAAAAATTAATGTAATTTATAAGAAAAATAGTGGTTATTTATATAATTAGTCTTTGAATTTTTTTATTTTCATGGTTTGGGAGAAAATTATTAACTATAGTTAAAATAATAATGATTGGATACCTAGGATTAGCACGAGAAACTTTTGATGTACCTTTTGCAATGTCTAAGTTTTTAGAAGGTAAAAAAGTTTTACGAAATATATTTACTGAAATAAAAGGAATTGATTATTTAATTACCAATAATGAATTATCAGATAAAGCATTTAAATATTTTAAAGATAATAATTTTAAAAAAATTATAATTTTTCAAACTACATTTACAGATGCAAAATTTTTATTACATTTTGCTAGAAAGATAAATAAACCTTTGTGTATTATTTCCTTTCCAGAGCCACGAACAGGAAAGAGATTAAGACTTAATTCAGTATGTGGATTAAATTTAGGAATGCACTCATTAATTAAAAATAATATTAATGCTGAATTCATATTATATAATAATCATAAAGACGTAGAAAAAAGAATTAAAAAATTTATTAATAAAAAAATTTATAGCAATAAAATAATTGAATGGAAACAGATTAGAAAAAAAAGTTATAAAAAAATAGATATAAAGAAACAAAACATTGGACTTGTTGGTGAAAGACCTGAAGGTTTTGATACATGTGATTATTCATTATTAGAAATTAGGAAAAAATTAAATTTTGATATTAAAAAAATAAAATTAAATGAACTTTTCTCAGAAGCTAAAAAAATTAAAAAGTCAGTTTTAAATTCAACACAAATAAAAATTGAGAAAAATTTGAAGAATTCAAAAAAATTAAATCAACATGAATTAAAAAAAAGTATTTCAATATACCATGGATTAAATACACTTCACACAAAACACGATGTTCAAGCATTTGCAGTTAGATGTTGGCCAGAAATGTTTACAGAATTTGGTTGTGCTTCTTGTGGTCCTATGGCTATGATGAATGAAAAAAAAATTAGCAGTGCTTGCGAAGCAGACGTTTTAGGAGGAATAAGTTGCAACATACTAAGCCAATTAAACAATCAACCTTCTTTACTAGTGGATATTGTCGATATAGATGAAAAAGATAATTCTGTTGTTTTTTGGCATTGTGGGTTAGCGCCTCTTAGTATGTCTAAAAAAGGTGATGCAAAAGCGGATATACATTCTAATAGAAAAAAACCACTTCTTCATAATTTTGCTTTTAAACCAGGAGATATAACAATATTCAGAGTTTCAAAATCAGCAAGCAAATTAAAATTTTTTGTACTTAAGGGAAAAGTGATCAATAGGAAAAATTCATTTGCTGGAACTTCAGGTGTAGTAAGTTTTGGCAAAAATACAAAAAATAAAATAGAAAAAATGTTTAAAGGTGGACTTGAGCATCACGTTGCTTTTACTTATGGTGACTATTATAACGAAATTGTTAATCTAGGTAATCAAATGAAAATTCCAATATACACAGTATGAGCAAAACTTTTAAATATGGGATAATAGGTGCTGGATCAATGGGTCGTGAACATATCAGAAATGTTAATATAATTGATGAAGCAGAAATTGTTGCTTTAAGTGATCCACATGATGAATCAATTAATCAATCTTTATCATTACTTAATAAAAAAGTTCCATGTTTTACAAACTATAATGAAATGATACAAGCTGATCTTGTTGATGGGTACATAATCTCTACTCCTAATTTTACTCATATAGATGTACTAAAAGATGTAATTAAAACAAAGAAACATATCTTAGTAGAAAAGCCGTTATGTACAACAATTAAAGATTGTATCGAATTTAGAGATTTGACTAAAAATTATCCAGGTTTAATTTGGACCGCAATGGAATATAGATATATGCCACCCGTAAAAAGAATGATTGATGAAATTCATAATAAAACAATTGGTAATTTAAAAATGTTATCAATTAGAGAACACCGATTTCCTTTTTTAGTTAAGGTGAATAATTGGAATAGATTTGCGGAAAATACAGGAGGCACATTAGTTGAAAAATGCTGTCATTTTTTTGATCTAATGAGGTTAATTGTGAATAGTGAAGCGAAACAAGTTTATGCAAGTGGCAATCAAGATGTTAATCATTTAAACGAAAAATATAACAATAAAACTCCTGATATTCTTGATAATGCCTATGTAATTGTTGATTTTCAAAATGGAGTTAGAGCTTTGCTTGATCTCTGTATGTTTGCTGAAAACTCAACAAATCAAGAGGAGTTATGTGCGGTTGGAGATATCGGTAAAATTGAAACTGCTGTACCTTCAGCTAGTTCAGGCAAAAACTCATCTGAATTAAGGATTGGATATCGAGGAAGAAATTTTGAAAATGGAAAAACTCTTAATGAGCTCGTGGAAGTTGATGAAGAGATTTTAAAAGTAGGAAATCATCATGGCTCTACATATTATGAACATATTTCATTTCTTGATTCTATTAAAAATTCTAAACCAGCTGCTGTAAGTCTTAATGATGGTTTACAAGCAGTTGCTATTGGTGAAGCTGCCGAAATTTCTATAAAAGAAAATAGAATTGTTAAAATGGATGAATTTAAAATTTAGAATTAGAAAAAAAATTCGTTTGTTTTATTCATAATAAACTCACTTACTCTTGTATTCGATTCTTCTGTAACTCCTGCAATATGTGGTGATAGAATACAATTCATATCGTTTGTAATATTTTTTAAAAATATTTTGTTTACTGGTTCATGTTCATAAACATCTAACGCAAATCCTGAAATATAATTATTCTTATACGCTTCAAGTATGTCTGTTTCATTTATAATTCCTCCTCTAGAGGAATTAATAATAATTGGTTTATTATTCATTTTTTGAAATGTTTTTTTATCAAATAAATATTTCGTTTCATTATTTAATGGTACATGTATAGAAATTATATCAGCTAAAGAAAGAATATTTTCAAAAGTTACTTTTTTAACATTATGTTCTTCCATTTCTTGAGAGGTTATAAAAGGGTCAAATGAAATAGTAGTAACTTCAAAAGCATTTATAAGTTTTAAAACTTTTTTTGCTATATCACCAAATCCTATTAGACCTAAAATTTTTCCCTTTAACTCGTTCGTAGCAATTGACGTTCTAGGCCATTGTCCATTTTGTGTTTTTTCATTTATTAACTTTGTTTTCTTTAATAGGCTTAGTGAAGAACTTATTACATATTCTGCTACAGAGTCAGCATTCATCCCAGTAGCTGGTTGAACAAATATATTATTTTTTTTACAGTATTCAGTGTCAATATTATCTAGACCTACACCCAGTCTACCAATATACTTTAAATTTTCTGCTTTCTCTAAAATAGATTGATTTAAATTTGTTTTATTTCTTACAATTATTCCTTCAAATCTACTAATTTCTTTTTTTAAATAATCAGAATTTTCCCAAATATCTTTTTTATAGATTACATTAAAATCTTTACTTAAGATTTTTAATGCTTCCGGATCTATAAATTCAGTAATTAAAATATTTATCATTTAATTTTACTAATTTTTATTTTTTTTGAAAATTTATTAACCAAACTAATTGTAGGTATTGAATATATACCTCCACTTTGCATACATTTTAAAGTTGCAGCAGCAGATGCAAAAATAATACTTTCTATATTTGATTTATTTAGAGATAATGCAGATGCGAAAGCTCCATGAAATACATCTCCTGCACAATTTGTTTCAACTGTTTTAACTTTTGGAATTTTACAGTGATACAATGAATTGTTATCTACCCAAAGAACGCCTTGGGAACCTAATGTAACTGCTACAAATTTCTGTGTTTCATTAAATATTTCAAAAAGAGCAGTTTTAATCTTTGAATTTCGCTTATATGTTTTTAAACCTTCTTCAGAAAATATGGGATGGGAAGCATTTTTAACAATTTGTGATATATGTAATGTATTTTTAAAATTATCTAGGTCGGCAACACATTTAATATTATTTTTGTTAGTCATTTTGGCAATTTCAGTAGCTATTCTAATCCACCTCATATCTACTGCATAAATATCTTTTTTTCTAAAGTCTAAATTTGGTATTTTCTTATAATTAAGTAACTTTGGATCATTATAAGCAGCTAGCAATCTTTCACCATTTATATCTTCAATTACAAAACTTTGTGAGGATTTACATTTTTTTATAGAAATAGATTTACTGATATTAATTTTAAATTTTTTAAATTCATTTTTTAAGAAAACAGAAGCACTATCATCTCCAAATTTTCCAATAAATTTAGCATCACAACCCAATTTTTTAGCAGTAAATGCTGATACTGCTGCTGAACCGCCTAACCTTTTATCAATGCTTTTAGATAAAACTTTAATTGGTTTTTTTGGAAACTGATCTATCCTACTTATATTATCTAAAAATATTGATCCTGCACAAATGATCATAAATATTTATTTAGAGGTATTTAACTATACCTATAAACTTTCTAAATCTATCTCTGATCGTTATAGGATTAAGAGGAATTGGATCAATTTTGACATTCCCAGAATTAATTTTAGAGATAATTACGTAAGAGTTATTTTGATCGTCAATAGCTTTTGATAATTCATTTACTGTTTCATCTCCAGAACATTCAACTACATTTTTACAACCAGCACCTATTGCAACATCTTTTAAAGAAGTATTTTCATCAGTAAAAGTCCTTTGATCTCCTGTTGATCCATATGATCCATTATCAATTATTAATAAAGTATAATTTGATGGCGCTCTATTACCAATTGTTGCTAGTGTATTCATATTCATTAAAACAGATCCATCACCATCTATGCTAACAACATTTTTATTTTGAGATAATGACAAGCCTAAACCAATAGAAGAAGACAAACCCATACTGCCTAACATATAAAAAAAGTTTGGTTGATCGTTAATTTTATATAATTCTTGAGATGGAAGACCTATATTACAAATAACTAAGTTATCTTTAAGAATATTTTGTATTTTATTTAATAAATCAAACCGGTTCATTTATCATCTTTCATTAAATTGAAATCACATAATATAGCAACTGGTGACTCAACAACTTTAGCATGTTTGCTAAATGTTGAAATTTTCTCAAGATCATTTTCTGAAGAACAATGCAACATAGGTATTCTCAACGTTTGTAAAATATCTTCAGTTATTTTAGCCATTCCACCTTGTGCTCCTACTGGCTCGCCTGGTGTACCTCTGTAACTAATTAGGAAAACAATAGGCATTTGATATAATTGCAATAAAGAAACAATTGCATTCACTGAATTTCCAATTCCTGTATTCTGCATCATTATACAAGGGAATTTATTTCCTAAATAAGCTCCAGCACAGATACCCATACCTTCTTCCTCACGTGGTACAGCCGAATAGTAAACATCATTATCTTTTTCAAGAATATCAATCATGTTAGCTAGTAACTTGCAAGGAACACTTAAGTAAAAATCTACACCGCCCTTTTTTAAATTATCGATAATTTTTTTACTGATTTTCATTTTTTTTTGATGTCTATAGATATAAAATGATTAAACAATAAATTAATTTATTTATAATCATTTCTTAATTTTATTTTAGTATTTGAAGTATATTTTTCACCTTTTTTTAATATAGTTGATGGAAAATTTGGTTGATTAATAGCATCGGGGAAGATTTGTGTCTCTAAACACATTCCGTATTGTAAACCGTAATTTCTATCATGTTTTCCATTGTATGACTCCTTCATCATGTTACCAGTATAAAATTGTATTCCAGGTTGATCAGTTGAATATTCAACACCCAAACCAGTAATGTTACTGTAGATGGAAGCTATAGATTTATCGATAGAATGATCTTTGAGAACATAATTGTGATCTATCCCACCACTGTCTAAAAAAGCATTATCTATTTCAAATGAGTTATTAAGATCATATTTTGTATCAACTACATCTAATAGCTTTCCAGTAGGAATTGAACTATCATTAGTTTCACATATTTGATTAGATGATATTCTAACAACATGGTCAGTAATATTTTTATAATTATCTTTATGACCATGGAAATTCCAATAATTATGATTAGTCATATTAACAATAGTATCTTGATCTGTAGTAGCATTAAATGAAATTAGAATTTCGTTATTATTATTAAGCTCGTAAATAGTTTTACAATTTAAGTTGCCTGGATAATTTTCTTCTAAATGTTTAGAGTGATAAGTGAGCTCTACTTTTATACTTCCACTTGTTTTTTTAATATCAGCTATTTGCCAAATCTTTTTATTAAAACCTATCTTTCCACCATGAAGATGATCAGGTGCTGTATTAGAATATAAATTATATTCTTCTCCATTAAGAATAAATTTACTTTGCCCTATTCTATTACAAACTCTTCCAATAATTGAATTGAAATATCCATGCGCTTCCAGGCAATCATCTAAATTCCCATAACCTAATAAAACATCCTCTGTTTCAGAATCATTAGAAGAAGTTGGAATACATACTTCACTGATATAGCCGCCATATGTATAAAAACTAAAACTGTAATTATTTGAGTTAATAATATTAACTATATCAATATCTAAACCTTTATCATTTTGAAGTTTGGTAATTTTGTATTCCATTATGATTTTTCTTAATCTTTGAAAATTACTTTTTCTTTGTTGAAGATAAATGATTAATCCACCTAAAACTATAAAAAAAGCACCTGGGAAGAGTTGGTCCACTGGCCATTCTGCAAAAAATATCCAACCTAAAATAAGTGCAAAAAATATCTCAATATAATCAAATGGCATAATTTTGCTAAGTTCTGCTTTTCTAGCACCGTAGATTAATAATAAAGTTCCAGATCCTCCTGCAATTCCCATTAAACAAACTACTAAAAAATCATTTATACTTTTGAAATTTTCCCACATACCAAAAAACACCACTAACATACATGCAACTATGATTGTCCCTGTTTGACCATATAAGTTGATAAGCGGTGAAGGAACATGATCCTCAAAACTTAAAGATGTTACCCTTGCTAATGAATACCCTAAAGCAGCAAATATAGGAAGTAGTAACATATAGTTAAAATTTGATGACCATGGTTGCATAATTAAAACGATACCTGCAAAACCAGAAATTACTGCACTCATTTTATACCAACCAAATTTTTCACCTAAAATAGGAATAGCAAGAAGAGTAACCATCATAGGTCCAGTGTATTCCATGGTAGCGACTAAAGCAAATGGGAGGTAAGCATAAGAAGTGTAAAGACACAATTGAGCTAAGGCTACAAAAACTCCACGAAATAAACCTAACTTCCATTGAGTTATTTTTATTTGTCTACCGTTTCGATGCCAATCTTGTGAAAAATATAAAGCAATAACACATGGAATCATCCCAAATAAATTTCGAAAAACAGAAAGTTGAGCAGCTGGGTAATCGTTTCGCAAAAACTTTATCGCTATGCCCATACAATCTAATAAGAACAAACCTGAAAGTGATAGGATAACAGCTAAAAATAAATTACTTTTCATAAAATGTTATGTGTTTTTAAAAGATACTTTTTTATAAAACACAACACTGGTCTACCCAGTGACCTGGTTCAACTTCAGTAAGGCCCATTGTTATCTCGCCACCTTTGCAATCTATTCCAGGGTTAGGACATCTTGTTCTAAATACACAACCAGGAGGTGGATTTAATGCACTAGGTATTTCTCCTTTTAGTTCAATAGCTTCAGATCTTTTCTCTGGATCAATTGAAGGAATAGAAGATAATAATGCTTTAGTATAGGAGTGTTTAGGGTTCTTAAATAATTCTCTTGAGGGGCCCATTTCAACTATATGCCCTAAATACATAACTGCAACAACATCACATACATGAGCAACAACACTTAAATCATGACTAATAAATAAGTAAGTAAGGTTAAGTTCACTTTGAAGCTGTTTTAAAAGATTTAATATATCTGCTTGTATTGATACATCTAAAGCAGCAACACTTTCGTCTGCTACAATAAATTTTGGATTACTTACTAAGGCTCTTGCAATTGATATTCTTTGTCTTTGTCCTCCAGAAAATGCATGAGGGAATCTTCGTAAATGCTCAATATTTAGTCTACATTTAGCTGCGATATCTCTTACTCTTTCATCAGTCTCTTGTCTTGAATTTGTTATTTTCATTACTTCTAAAGGTTCTGCAATAATATCCCTAACAGTCATTCTTGGGCTTAAAGCAGCATAAGGATCTTGAAAAATTAGTTGAGCTTTTTTTCTATATTCTTTTAAATCTTGTTTGTTCATATTAGTTAAATCATAATCTCTTTCATCATCATGAAAAATAACATTTCCTGAACTAATTTTATTAGCCCCAAGTATTGCTCTACCGAGAGTAGTTTTTCCTGAACCTGACTCGCCAACTAAACCAAAAAAAGATCCTTTTTTTATTTTAATATTAATATTGTTAACTGCATGTATTTTTTGTTTTTTAGAAATAAAATTTTCTTGATAATCAAAATTTACTGAAACATTATTAACTGAAATTAAATTATCACCCATTTTGACCACACTGAATTCCACACTGGTCAACCCAGTGACCTGGTTCAACTTCAATTAATTTCATTTCTATTTTACCATCTTTACCCTCAGGATTATGATGAGGGCATCGAGTTCTAAATACACAGCCTGTAGGTCTATCTAATGGACTTGGAATATTTCCAGGTATAGGAGATAATGGTGCATCTAAGTTATTAATATCAGGCAAGGCTTGTAATAGACCTTTTGTATAAGGATGTTTAGGATTTTTAAGAATCTCATTTACTGGACCTTTTTCAACTACACTTCCTAAATACATTACTGCTACATGATCAGCGACCTGAGCAATAACACCTAGATCATGAGTAATAAATATTACGCCCATTTGATATTCTTTAATGATATCTTTAATTAAGTTTATTACTTGAGCTTGAATTGTTACATCTAAAGCAGTTGTAGGCTCATCTGCTAATAAAAGTTTAGGCATAGTTGATAATGCCATAGCTATCATAGCTCTTTGACGCATTCCTCCAGATAGTTCAAATGCATATTGATTAAACCGTTTTTCTGCATCTGCTATACCTACTCTTTTAAGCATGTTTATAGATATTGATTTTGCTTCATCTTTATTAATATTTTTATGAATTACTAATTGCTCAACCATTTGTGCTCCAATTTTTATTGCTGGAGCAAAGCTTGCCATAGGTTCTTGAAAAATCATTGATACTTTTCCACCTCTAATTTTCTTTAAGTCTTGCTTAGAAGTAAATTGAAGTATGTTTTCGTTGTCTAAAATTATTTCTGCGTCTTCATTATAAGAGGTATTACCTGGGTTTAACTTCATAATCGATTTAGCTGTAACAGATTTACCTGATCCAGATTCGCCAACTATACCAAGTACCTCTCCTTGATCTACAGAAAGAGAAATATTTTCAACTGCTGTTATTCTACCTTCATCAGTATCAAATTTTACATCTAAGTTTTTTACTTCTAATAAGTGACTCATATTACTTTACCTTATGAGGATCTGCTGCATCACGTAATCCATCCCCTACATAAACAAATGTTAAAATTAATACGACTAAGAAAAATACAGGAATAAAATACCATTGATAATTTAAAAGTACATCAGCCTTGGTTGCATTCTGTAAAAGTACACCAAGAGAATTTACAGGTTCTCTCAAACCTAATCCAATAAAACTTAAAGCAGTTTCAGATAATAACATGTATGGAAAACTAATGACTAAATCGACAATAATGTAGCTTGTGAAACTTGGTAATAAGTGTCTTATAATAATATGAGTAGATGATGCTCCACAAAGTTTTGCAGCAAGAATATATTCTTGGCTTCTTTCACTAAGTAGATGAGTTCTTACTCTTCTTGCAAGTGTTGGCCATGAAATTAATCCTAGCAAACAGGAAATAAAAAAGAAACGCAATTCAGAACTCCATTCTAATGGTGCAAAGGCAGCAAGACACATAAATAAAGGTATTGGTGGTACCGTTCGAATTGCATCAGTAAACATCTGCAATACACTATCAATCCATCCACCATAGTAACCTGATATTCCACCTATAATTAAGGATAGAACAAAAGATATAAATACTCCAAGTGTTCCCACAGCTAGTGAAATGTAAATTGCACTTAGTGTTCTACTAAATAAATCTTTTCCAGCCTTATCTGTTCCAAATATATGAATTCCACCCTCTTCAACACCGAATAAATGAGTATTAAATGTAAAACCTGGAATTTTAAAATCTAAAATCTTTCCTGGAAGATTAATATTAAAATCAAAAACTTTATACTCCCATCCTTCAACAAAGAAATAAACGTATCTTCTTTTTTCAGTATCAACTTTATAAACCCATCTGAAATTTGTATCTGCTCCTCTATACTTTTCTAATGTATGTAGAAATGGCCTAGCAGAAAATCCATTGTCATCCCAAAACATTGGAATTTGAGGTGCTCCATTTTCATAATCTTTATCTCTTCCTTTAATTGTTGGATCGTAAGGAGATAGAAAATCTGCAAAAAGACTACAAATAATCATAAACAGTAATATAGATCCAGCAATCATAGCAGATCTATTTCCAAAAAAGCGTGTTCTTACTAACTGCATCTGCGTTGCAGTATAATAAGCTTCTTTTTTTTGATTACTAACCTCCACCCATAACTCCTTTTCTTATTCTTGGATCAATTATAGCTAAAATAATATCCGTTATAAAATTAACAAAAACAATTGTTGCTGTTAAAAGAAAAATAATTGCGCCTGCTAACTGCTGATCATTTGATCTTGCTAAAGCTTCAATCAATAGTGCGCCAGCTTCCGTAAGAATTAAAATTAAGGCTACAATCGGCAATGCGCTAAATATACGATTAAGGTCAAAACCTATTGAATTTATAACTGGACCTAAAGAATGTTTTGCGGGATATCTCCACAACAAACTCATTCCTGATATTCCTCTAGCTCTTGCAGCCATTACATATAGTTTATCATTTTCATCTAGCATTAGTGCTCTAACTGTTTGAAGAGCAAAGGCAGTTGCATTCCAACCTAAAACAAATATTGGAAGCCAAGCTCTGCTTAAAAAATCAAATAGTTTTGCTGATGACCAGGGTTCGTTTTCATATTCTTGAGAAAATAAACCTGTCATCGTATCTCCATAGTAAACAGTCATAAAAAGCATAATACAGAGTGCTACTAAAAAATTGGGAAGGGCAATTCCAAGATAACTAATGAATTTAAGAGTATTATCTAATGAAGCATATCTTGTCGTGGCCGATATGATCCCAACTGGTATAGCAATTAAATATGAAAATATTAGCGCAACCAAACATATCGTTAGAGATAAAGTAAATCTTCCACTTAATAATTCATTTATATTCATTCTTAAAATACAACTGTCACCAAAATCTCCATTAAAAACTATATTGGAAACCCATTTGCCATATCTATACAAAAAAGGTTTATCTAGACCTAAACGAATTTTTTCTTTTTCTATATCTTCATAAGTTATTTGTGATCCTTGTGTATTTTTAAATGCTAAATATCTTTCAGCACAAGTTCCAGGAACTAATTCCATTAATGAAAAAACAATAAAGCAAACAAGTAACAAAGTTATAACTGCAAGTCCGGCTCTTGTGAGAGTAAATTGTATAAAATTAATCATATTTAATAATTAGGAGACAAGAATAATTAAAAAAAGAAAAGCGGCAATATATAATTGCCGCTTTTTTTATTATTTATTGAGTTAAATTACTCGTCTAACCACCATTGAGTAGCTAGGTATGGGTATGTTCTATAATACTCGTACGAAGTAGTTTTAAATTGCGTAAAGTTTTTCAACGCGTTTCTATGATAAGTTGGGAAAGGTGCTTTCACTGTACCAATCAATAGACTTTGCTCCGTTAACATTGTTGCAATTTTTTCACCCCACTCATTAGACTCAGCAGTACCAAGAGCGTAAGATTGGAATTTATCAATTCCATCACTTAAGTCATATACCCACTGAGGAGGTTTAGTACCTTCGTCACCATTACTATCAATGTATGCTGCCCAATCTAAACCTTGTGTATGGTTAAAGTAGTTACCAAACGGAGGTTTAAATGTTTCTGGGTTACCAGCAACAATTGCTAATGGTTGACCTTTATCCCAAACATGAACGTCAAGTTGGTTAGCAGCTTGCGAACCACGATATTCATCTGGAGTTACCTCTTTAAAAGTAGTTTTTACTCCTACTTCATTGAAGTATCTTGCAACAAGTTCAACTTCAACACCACCAATACCTTGAGTAGCGTAGTCAATGTTAATAGCTAGAGCATCACCATTTGGTAATTCTCTAAATCCATCACCATCAATGTCTTTTAATCCTATTTCATCAAGAAGAGCATTTGCTCCATCTGGATCGTATTGAGTCATATGCATTTTTATACTTTCAGGAACGAAGTCAGGTGCAGGAGAAAATCCTACAAACTGCTCAACTTTACCTAGGCCGTAATATGCAACTTCGTTGATCTCGTCTCTATTCATTGCAATTGACATTGCTTGTCGGAAACGAATATCCCCATAGACTTTACGTTTTTCAGGATCAGGATGTGTTACATTAAAACTAAATAATGCAGCACCACAACCTGGATTGATTTGAACTTGATATCCACCAGACTCAGCACCATCAAGTAATTGAGGAGCAGACTCTAATTGAACAGACTGAGATTTATAATCAACTTCACCATTAACAAGTTTTAATAATCTTATTTCATTTTCATTGATGTATCTTTCATTTTGATAATCAATGTATGGTAATTGATTTCCAGCTGTATCAACTTGGAAAAAGTATGGGTTAGCTGCATAGACTCTACCTTCAGTGGTATCTTCAATCGTCATATAAGCTTCTAAAGAAGGATAAGCTGCATAAGGTAATCCAGCAACTAGATCTGGTTTAGCTAGTAAAGGAGTTGGAGTATCAGTCCAACCTGAGTTACCATAATATGCTGCTAAAGCATCATACCCATCTGCAAATCCTAATGCCTGAGCATTTGCATCAGCATTTGAATCAATTTCCGGATGGAATTGTTCTAGGAAATGTGAAGGCATGAAGAACTGGTTATATGACCATGCGATAGTTGCAGTTAAACCAGGGAATGGAGATGGCAAATTAAATCTTACTGTTTGATCATCAATTACATCAACAGTCATTGGTTCACCACCAACTAATAGATACGGATATGGTTTTTCACGAATCTTTGGATTCATCATCAAATCTTCGTACCAAAACTCAACATCTCTAGCTACAAAAGGTTCACCATTTGACCACTTGTGACCTTTACGTAACATAAATGTTAAAGTAGTAAAATCATCATTCCACTCATAATCTTTAGCAACGTTTGGAACAATTGTAGTTAAGTCATCAGCAAAACGTAATAAGTTTACGTGTCTTGTAGATAACATATCAGAAGTTCCAGCTTCAGTTGCGTTTGATAAGAAGTTTATTGTATTTCCATATTTACCAATAGACTCATATGGTACTACAACAAGTGGCTCATCAGGTAATCTATCTTCGACTGGAGGTAGACTTCCTGGGTTACCTTGTATTGTAGCGTTTATGCTAGCAATATTAGGATTATCTGAAAACTTCATAGTACAGCCGGCTGCACTTTCATATTCTGATAACTCATATTGCTGAGGATATTTTCCGCCTGTCTGTGCATCGCTCATTGTTGTTCCTACACAATGACCACCTGCAAAAGAGCTTCCACTCCAAACAAAGGTTGCGGCAGAAAATACTAACGCTATGAATAATTTTTTAAACATATATTTTCTCCTATAAGATAAATTTATCGTATGATTTTGTTTGTAAACAATTTTGACTTTTTAGCAAAAATATTTGACGCTTTTATTACAATTTTTTTAAAAAAATTGTGTATTTCTTATTAATTAATTACTTTAATAAACATAAGTAAATATGGAAAAATCCAAAAAATCTGTTCTTTTTATATGTGCTGATCAATGGCGTTTTGACTGCTTTAGCTTTTTAAATCATCCATATGCTCTAACACCAAACTTAGACAAGCTTGCTAAACGAAGTGTTGTTTTTAAATCCCATTTTGCAGGAATTGTACCTTGTGGTCCATCTAGAACTACTATGCTTACAGGTTTATATCCGTTTATACATCGTTCAGTATATAATGGTGCTCCTCTTGATAAAAGATTTACAAATATCGCTAAAGAGGTTCGTAAACTAAATTATAATCCAAGTCTTTATGGATATACGGATACTTCTTGGGATCCAAGATATTTGGATCCAAAAGATAAAAAAAATTTTACTTATGAATCACCAATGGAAGGGTTCGATGATGGTTGTGTTTTACCAGGAGGGAAACCAGAGCCTTGGGCTAACCATCTTAATCAAAATGGTTTTAAGATTGATAAAGCAGAAGATTTGTACAAAGGAAGAAAGCCTAAAGATGATCAAGCATATATTTATGAACCATATTATATTCCAACTGAATTTTCAGACACCGCATTTTTAGCAGACAAAGTTGTTAACGATTTAAAAAAAGTCAAAGATTCATTTTTTATGCATGTATCTTTTTTAAAACCACACCCGCCCTTTCATATAGCTGATCCATGGTTTAGTAAATTTAATCCAGATAATATTAATTTATCTAAAAATGATATTTCACTTAAAGAATTATCAAAAAAACATCCTCTACTTGAAGAGTTATGCAAAAAATTTTTATTAAAAGAAAATTTCTCTGAAATTAATTATGATCTTTTAAAAGATCAAGACATCAAAAATATTATGAGTGTCTATTTTGCCATGTGTGCAGAGGTTGATTTTAATATTGGTAAAATTTTAAATGCTCTGAAAGAATCAGGGCAAGAAGAGAATACAATGATAATATTTACCAGTGATCATGGAGAAATGTTAAATGAAAATAATTTATGGGGAAAATTAGGCTGGTGGGATTCCTCTTATAGAATTCCATTATTCATATATGTCCCTCAAAACAATCCAAAAAAAATTAATCACTTAACAGAATCTGTAGATGTTGCTCCTACAATTTTAGAATGGCTTGGTGGTGAAATCCCCATTGATTGGAATGGTCAGTCACTAATGCATAATTTTTACGATCAATATGAAAAATCACCTAATAAAGAATTTGTTGTTTTTGATTATGATTTTAGAGAAAGCACTGAATTTGTTAAAAATAAAAAATTAGCTCCCGAGCAATGCAATCTATCAGTCATTAGAAATAATAAATGGAAATATGTTCATTTCCCTTCATTACCATGTTTATTGTTTGATTTAGAAAATGATCCTAATGAAATTAATGATTTATCTAGAGTAAAAGAATTTCAAGACATTAAAAATGATTTAGTATCAAAACTATTAAGCCACCGAATGATTCATCAGGAAAGACAGTTATCCAATACAAAACTTTCTAGCTCAGGAGTTAAAACAAAATCTGGACCATTTAGCAGAAGAATGGAATAATAAAGATATGTTAACGACTGTTATAGGCGCCTATCCAAAACCAAGTTATTTAAGAATAACTGATTGGTTTAATGCTTCTGGTGGTACAGATACCGAATACCCAACAAAATTTTATGAAGAAGAAATAAAAAAAATGGGCGATAATGTTGAAGAGTTATTTAATAAAGCTACCAAAGAAATAATTAGTGATCAGGAAGAATGCGGTATTGATATCCTAACCGATGGTGAAGTTAGAAGAGAAAATTATATTCACTATCATTGTAGATATTTAGAAGGAATTGATTTTGCAAATCTCACAGAAAAAGTTGCTAGGACAGGGAATTATAAATGCTGGTTACCAACAATAACTTCAAAAGTTAAAGCAAAAGAATCTTTTTTAGTTGAAGAGTGGAAAAAAAATCAGAGCTTAACTAATAAAGATTTAAAAATTACTATACCTGGACCAATGACTATAACAGACACCATAGCAAATACATTTTATGATTCTGATGAACATATGGGTGAAGACTTAGCTGATGCTATTAATGTAGAAATTAAAAGATTGGTTGATGCAGGATGTAAATATATTCAAGTCGATGAACCGTTGTTTGCTAGAAAACCAGAAAATGCTCTTAAATTTGGAATCAAAAACCTAGAAAGATGTTTTAAGGATCTTAATAATCAAAGTATAGAAAAAATTACTCATATTTGTTGCGGTTATCCTGATAAATTAGATGCAGTAGATTATCCAAAAGCGCCTTTAGATTCTTACAGTAAAATTAGTAAAGCTTTAGATGAATCAATTATAGATACAGTTTCTATTGAAGATGCTCATCGATATAATAATTTAAAATTTTTAAAAGATTTTAAACAAACAAAAGTTATTTTTGGTTTAGTAAAAATAGCAAGCTCTCAAGTTGAGACTAAAGAAGAAATTGTCTCAAGAATAAATGATGCATTAAGGTTTATTGATAAGGAACAATTAATTGTTGCTCCTGATTGCGGCCTTGGTCACTTACCTCGAGATTTGGCAAAGATAAAATTAAAGATAATGGTAGAAGCTTCTAGTAGTTTCTAGTGGACTAAAGTTTCTGGATTAGCATAATCATAATTTAAATCATCGGCAATAGCTTTATATGTAACGGCACCTTTAAAAATATTTAAACCATTCATAAAATTTTTATCATTTTTTAACGCATCTTTAAAACCGTTCGATGCTAAGTTTTGAATAAATGGTAAAGTGACTGCATTTAAAGCAAGCGTGGAAGTTCTAGGAACTCCACCTGGCATATTTGCAACACAATAATGAACAACATCATCAACAACATATGTAGGGTTTGCATGAGTTGTTGGTTTACTAGTTTCAACACAACCACCTTGATCAATTGCAACATCAACAATTACAGATCCACTTTTCATCTCTTTTATCATGTCTTTAGTTATAATCTTTGGAGCATTAGAGCCTGGAACAAGTACGCCACCAATTAGTAAATCACATTCAGAAATATAATCTTTTAGATTCATTTTATCACTGTGTAGTGGTTCTATTTTATCACCAAATTTTTCTTGTAATTCTTCTAATCTTTTTTCTGATTTATCAACGATGAAAACTTTTGCTTGCATACCTGTAGCAATTATTGCTGCATTTTCACCTACAACACCTCCACCTAAAATTAAGACTTTTCCAGGTTGAACCCCAGGAGCACCTCCTAAGAGTAAACCACTTCCACCCTTATGTTTTTCAAGTGAATAAGCACCAGCTTGAATCGACATTCTGCCGGCTACAGCACTCATAGGTGCAAGAAGTGGTAACTTATTATTATGATCACTTACTGTTTCATAAGCTATACAAATCGAATTTGAATCAATTAAACCCTTTGTCAATTCTGGAGCTGCTGAAAGATGTAAATAAGTAAACAAAATTTGGTTTTCTCTTATCATTGCTACTTCATTCATTAGAGGTTCTTTAACTTTTACAATCATTTCAGAGTCATTGAAAATATCCTCTGCTAAATTTACAATTTTTGCACCTGATAATTCATAATCACTATTGGAAAATCCGGCACCAATACCGGCATCTTTTTGAATTAGAACTGTATGTTTATTCTTTACTAATTCTTTAACACTTTGCGGAGTAAGCCCAACCCTAGACTCCTGAGCTTTTATCTCAGAGGGGACACCTATTTTCATTATCTGTCATGCATATAGTTTGAGATACCTGTTCTTAATTTTTCAATTATCTCATCAATATGTTTTTTTTCACAAGTAAATGGAGGTGCAACAATTAAACAGTCACCTGTTGCTTTCAAGCTTAAGCCTGCTTCAAATAGTTTTTTAAAACAAGCATATCCAGCTTTGCCTAAACGCTCATCCATTTTAATGTCAATTCCTCCCATCATTCCATATCCTCTTATATCAGTAATGATATCTAAGTCTTTCAACGAAAATAAACCATCTAAGAAATATGGAGACATATCCTTTGCTCTATTAAATAAATCTTCTTTCTCGATTATATCTTGCATTGCTAAACCTGCTGCCATTGAAACAGGTATAGCAGAATAAGTATAACCATGAAAAAATTCTATAGCTCCTGTAGGTGATGCATCAACAATAGTATCATAGATATGATCACGTGAAGCTACTGCTCCTAAAGGTACAACGCCGTTAGTAATTGCTTTAGCCATTGTCATAATATCAGGGCATACATCGAAAGCTTGAGCTGCAAATGGAGCACCCATTCTTCCCCAACCTGTAATAACTTCATCAAAAATTAAAAGAATTCCGTGTTTGTCACAAATTTCTCTTAGCCTTTTTAAATATCCTTTTGGCGGTACTAAAGTTCCTGTTGATCCTGCTACTGGCTCAACAATACATGCTGCAATATTTTCAGCACCTATGTTACCAGCAATTCTTTCAAGATCATCTGCTAGATCAGCACCTGTTTCAGGTTCGCCTTTTACAAATAAATTTTCAGGTAAATGAGTATGTCTTAGATGATGTACATTTGGCATGAGAATATTTGAGAAAGTTTTTCTATTAGCAATCATACCACCAACAGAAATTCCTCCAATATTCATTCCATGATAACCTCTTTCTCTTCCTACTATGTGAGATCTATGACCTTCTCCTTTTGCTTTAAAATATGCTATGGCTGTTTTAATTGCTGTTTCAACAGCTGATGAACCACAAATAGTAAAGAATATTTTATTTAAATCTTCGGGTGTATGTTTTGAAACTTTTCTAGCTAAATCAAATGAACCACCAAAACCTTGTTGAAATGGTTGAACATAATCTAATTGCTCTAATTGTTTTGATACTGCTTCTCTTATTTCTGGTCTTGAATGACCCGCAGGACTACAAAATAATCCTGAGCTAGCATCAATTAATTTATTTCCATAATGATCAGTATAATAAACACCTTCTGCCTTAACCATTAATCTTGGACTATTTTTATAGTCTCTATTGGATGTAAATGGCATCCAATGCTCTTCTAATGAATTAGGTATTTCAGTTCTTTTTTCTAAATCCATTTTTTTCCTTAATAATGATTGAGTATATGAAATTATTGATAAATCAAAGAATAATTCTTTCACAATAAAGAAATATCATAGGAAAAATTGTAGCAGTGGTATAGAGAGTACCAAATATGAGCACATTACCAGAAGATCTTAAAAGTAAAGCTTTAGAGACTCCTAACATACCCGCTGCTGTCGTATGCCCCAATCAAGAAAGCATCTTATCAGCTGTAATTGAAGGTAAAAATATGAACCTCATCGATCCAACATTGATTGGAAATAAAAGTTTAATTACCGAAACGGCAAAAAATTTCAGTTTGGATATTTCAAATTTTAATATTGTAGAGGCTAAAGATGAAGAGGAAAGTGCTTCAGTTGCATGTCAAATGTCTAATGAAAATAAAAGTAAAATCATAATTAAAGGGAACCTTCATACTGATATTTTAATGCGCTCTTATTTAAAAAAAGAATTTAATTTACTTGATGGTAGACGATTAAGTCATATTTGGCATATGACTACACCACAACTTGAAAAACCTCTTTTTATCACTGATGGTGCCCTAAATGTTTTACCAAGAGTTGATATAAAATTACAGATTCTCAAAAATGCTGTTCAGTTTTATAATAAATTAAACATCAGCAAACCAAAAGTGGCAATTTTATCAGGTACAGAAGATCCAATTGAAAGTATGCCAAGTTCAGTCGATGCAAAAAAAGTTATGGAACTTGCGTTTGAAGAAAAAATTAATGCATTTATTCATGGTCCGCTTGCTTTTGATAATGCGGTTTCTGAAGAAGCGGCTAAAATAAAAGGAATCAAAAATGATGTTGCTGGTGATGCTGATATATTATTAGTACCTAATTTAGAAACTGGAAATTCTTTGTCTAAAATAATGGTTTATTTTATGAAGGCATGTGCGGCAGGAATAGTAATTGGTGGTAAAGTACCAGTTGTAGTCCCTAGCAGAGCAGATAGTAAAAATTCTAAACTTGCATCAATTATGGCAGCTGTAGTTGCTGCAAATAAGTAATTAGAAAATAAATTTTAGCTCGAATGCTTTTAAGACATTACTTCTTAATTTTAATAATCACTTTTTTATTTGGAAGTGCCTACCCTGTTCAGAAAGTTATTTTTAATGAAAATGTACCACCATTATTAATGGGAAGTTTAAGAATGTTAGTAGTTTTCATATGCCTTTTGCCTTTTTGGCGATTTAGAATTCCTGAAAAAAAATACTGGCTACCACTTCTCTTTTTTTCAATTACTATGGGTTTTTTGGCAAATGTTTTTATGACATTATCTTTAAATGAAGCAAACATTGTTTCTCCGATAATTATTGGTTCTCAACTGGCTGTACCATTTGCAATACTATTAAGCTCATTTTTTTTAAAAGAAAAAGTAAGTATTAAAAAATGGATACTTATATTTATTTCTTTTTTTGGCATCATTTTATTGGGCTTTGATCCATTAATAAGAAATGAAATTTATGCGTTAATCTTAATTACCTTAATGGCATTCTTCTATGCAAGTGCACAGGTATTTTCCAGATACCTAAAAGATTTAGAAGTCACTCTCACAAATGCAGTAATGGGACTAGTTGGATTTGTATTACTAATTATTTCATCATCAATATTTGAAGAACAAACATTAAATGAAATAAAAAATATTAGTTTTCAGTCATGGTTATTAATATTGCATTCAGGTATCTTTGTTTCAATCGCTGCTCATATGTCGATGTTCTATTTATATAGGATGTATCCTGTTAATAGAGTATTTCCATTTTACGCTTTATTTCCTGTATTTGGCGTGTTGTTAACGTTTATAATTTTTTATGAAATACCAACTTTAATTACTTTTATTGGTGGTATGATTGTAATAGTAGCAACTTATTTTATAAATAAAGAAAATTAATTTTTGATTATTTAGCTGTCCACCCTCCATCAATTACTAGGGATGAACCAGTCATCATTGATGCGGCATCTGAAGCAAGATACACAACTGCACTAGCAATATCACTTTCTGTTGCTATTTTTCCTAAAGGTATGTTTTCAATAACAGATTTTTTAAAACTTTTATCTTTGAAAAATTTTTTGACCATTGGGGTTTCCACAAATGTAGGACAAACGGAATTAACTCTAATGTTGTGCTTAGCCAAATCAATAGCCATCCCTTTGGTAAGACCTTCAACACCAAACTTAGTCATATTATAAACACTTCTAAGAGGAGCTCCTACTTTACCTAACTGAGAAGAGATATTTATTATTGATCCACCAATTTTTTTTCTATTTTTTGATTTAAGCATAACTTTTGTAGCTAATTGAGCAATATCGAATGATGCTTTAATATTAAGATCAACCACTTCACTCATATCTTTTCTTTTAACTTTGGTGAAATATTCAGGTCTATTTGTGCCAGCATTATTTACTAATATGTCTAATTTATTGATTTCAGAAAATATTTTTTTTATTTCTTTTAAATTAGTTACATCACACACATAATAACTACATTTCTTTTTGAGTTTTTTAATTTTGCTTTGAACAATTAAAAGATCTTTCTCTGTACGACTAAGAATTATTACATTTGCGCCTGCTTCTGCTAATGCTATAGCACATGCTTTACCTATGCCTTTGCCTGACCCTGTCACAAGAGCAGTCTTATTTTTTACATTAAAATTTTTTAGAAACATTTGATCTGATTATTTACAATGAAAAAATAGATTGATCTAATAAATTCATTTTTTTAATACACATTTGAAAACTATCTTCTAAATGGTAATCACCTGGGAACCCAATGCATTTAATTCCAGCGTTTACAGCAGAATTACTACTTTCTTCAGTATCCTCTATTGCAAGACAATCTTCTGGCTGTAAATTTAATTTATCTAATGTGACTTTGTATATTTCTGGATGTGGTTTTTCATTTTTAACAAATGATTTATTACCAATGAATTCAAATTCTTCTTTTGAAATTTGACCAGTAAGACTTTCAAATACTGCATCGACATTATTTAAAGTTGTAGAAGTTGAGAAAGCAAGTTTAATATTATTATCTTTTGTATACTTAATTATTTCACCAACGCTCTTTCTTAATTTTTGTTTATTCTGAATAATGTACGAGCTAAAGATTTCTGTTTTTCTATTTCTAATTTGTGAAGCATTTACATTAGTATTATTTTTTTCAGCAAAATCTTCTACCCTTTTTGTCCCGCCAGATTTTTTTAACAAAATTTTATAATCTTGCTCATCCCAATACCAATCAAGTCCAGCTTCTTTAAAAGCTTCATTAAATGAGTTACGTTGAATGTTAGAAGATTCAATTAGTGTCCCGATAGATCCAAATATAAGTGCTTTATATTTCATAAGATTAAAAATTTATTATTAACCTTTTACTGCTCCAGCAGTTAAACCACTTATTAATTGTCTTTGGAAAAACATGATTATCATAAAAAGTGGCGCAGTTGCTGAAACAACACTTGAGACTGCCCACATATAATTTCCACTATGTTCAATTGTGCCCAAATAAGCATTAATTTTAGGAACCATAGTATAATTCTGCTGATTTAAAAGAAGTGAAGTAACTGTAAAATCATTATAGGCTAACATCATACTGAATAAACCTGCGGTAACAACTCCAGGCCACATAACAGGCATTATAACAAAGCGAAACGCTTGAAAATAGGAGCAGCCATCAATTAGTGCACTTTCATCTAACTCTTTAGGAACTGTTTTAAAGAAAGAATAAAGTAACCATAATGTAAAGGGTTGATTGATTGCAACTAAAACAATTATGGTAGTTGGAAGTATGCCCCAAACGTTCAATTGGAAGAAAGGAAACAGATAACCAGAAACTAATGTAATGTGTGGCATCGCTCTAAAAATCAAGGCAGCTATTAAAATCCAAAAAGTATATTTATATGTCGATCTAGACAAGGCATAAGCACCCAATGTTCCTAAAAATAAAGAGATCGTAACAACTGAAACAGTAATAATAATTGTATTCATTGTTGCTTTCCAAAATTCACCTTCAGTCCAAGACTCTACATATGCCTTAACTGTAGAAGTATCTCCTGTTTCTATCAAAGTATTAACTCCTGTGACTGCAAACATCCAATCAGCTCTTGAGAAAAAGTCGGCTTTTACTTTAAATGATCCCCAAAAAGTCCATATAAAAGGAAACACAGAAATAATTAACCAAGCAAGAATAAAAAAACTATTTATTAAAATTAGTTGTTTTGAGTATCTGTTAATTTTTGATTCCATATTATCTTTCTGTCCTAAATTCTCTCCATGTTCTTATAAGTACTGGTGTTAATAGAATTGCTACACCAATAATAGTTAACATAGATGTTGCTCCTGCAGACCCAAATAACATTTTGTTTTCACTTCTTAAGTCGTTATAAATCATCCAAGAAAGTGATTGAGCAACTCCTTCAGCAGCAAACCCAATTATTGGCTCAAGAACCCTAAAATTATCCATTAGACAAATTAATATAATAAATGTTGCTACCGGATAAAGATGTGGAATAACAATGTGTCTGACTCTTTCATATCTTGAGGCACCATCTATGATCGCTGCTTCAATTGGATCTTGAGGAACAGTTTGTAATGCAGCATAAAAGACTACAAAAGCAAATGGTGTATTGTGCCAGATCCCATAAATAATCAGAGTAATCCAAGTCAATTGACTTGAAGACTTTAGAGATAGATTTGGATCATCAAATAAGAATTGAATGAATGAACCTAATATTCCTTTAGCATCTATCATCCAAAATAAAACGAGAGACCCAATCAATGGTGTTACAATCATAGGCAGTATAACACCAAAAATGGTTGGGCCTTTTAAGCTTTTTGTAATTGTATTTACACTTAAAGCAACAATGAAACCTAAAACTACAACTGGTGGCGTAACTGCAAAACAAAATGTAAGTGTAAATAAAAGTGCTTTGTAAAAAGGTAAATTTAGTAAGATATCTGTAAACTCAGCTATCGATGAGGAATTAGTCCAAGCCTCTTTAATTTCATCAAAGGCTAAATGATTTCTATCGCCGTATGTTCCTAAGCCATTAAATCTTCCAAGAGGTTGTTCTTCTTGTAATTTAGTTGTAGCTTCAATATCAACTTTTGTTTCAGTTTTACATCCAAATGGATCACATTTTTCTACTTCCATTAAAATTTGTTCAGGCTCGATATGAAGAGATTGAAAAAAACTAGAAATAATTGGAAGACCAATAAATAATAACATTGCCAATCCACTTGGAAAGAAGAACCAAAAAAATGTTCTGTGGGGCATCTATTTCTTACTAAAAAAAAAGTGGAACATAATAATGTTCCACTTTATCATAATTATTTATACGGTTTATAGAAAACCTTGCTCAGTAGCTTTTGCTACATAAGCAGCTTCTACATCCGCTAATGCTTTTTCAGCAGACTCATTTCCTTGAAGGAATTCAACAAGTTCTGTACTCAAAGCACCATGTAATAGACTCATGTATGGTAAACTTGGGTAAGGTGTTGCACCTCTATTAGCAGCATCAACAACTGGTCCTGCTGTATCTCCAGGCGAATAACCATCAATCAACCAAATTGTTGCATTTGGATTAGCATTTGCCATTTCTGTTGAAGTTGCTGCACCTAAAAGAGCTCTAAAAGATGCTTCTGCATTTTCATCAGAAGTGTTTGTTGCAATTCCAAATCCATCCCACCATAGAGTTGTTGCTGGTTTACTTCCACCACCTACGGATGGAGAAGGAGCTAATCTAGTATCAGCCTTAATTGCTTGATCACCTTCATCATCTAACAATGAAGCTGCACCTGAATTCCAGATGTGCATTAATGCTACATTACCAGACTCCCATTCTTCTTTAACTGCATTTGTATCTTGAGTTAAGAAATCAGGGTTACTTACTTCGGTTAATCTTTTAAGCATATTAAGAGCAGCTACACCTTTAGCATTATTTACACTAACTTCAGCTGTTCCAGCTTTAAAGAAATCACCTCCGTGACCAAGGTACATGTTTACAAACTCTTGACCTAGGTTCCATCCAGATTTGAAAGCACCAGCATATGGATTAGCCATTTTACCAGAAGCTTTAATTTTTTCTGCAGCTGCAATTACCTCTTCATATGTTGAAGGAACAGCAATCCCTAAATCATTAAGAATACTTTCTCTGTACCAAAGATGTTGAGCATTAGCCATAAATGCCACTGCATAAATTTTACCATCAATCACAATTTTTTGATTGTCTTGTAATGCACTTCCGTATTTAGCAACTAAATCATCAAGTGGACGAATTAAGTTATCATTCATTAAAGTTGTGATTGAACCATTAGTTACAAGTTTAGCAGAGAACTCAGCTGGGTTAGCTGATAGTGCTGCTACTTGTAGTTTGTTATGATCAACTGAATGAGTTACAGAAAAATCTGCATCAGGTCCTGCACAACTTTTTACTTCATCCATGAAAATTCTGTATGTTGTAAATTCGTTCGCAAGAATCTTTATTGATCCATCTGTTACTCCACAAGGTGAGTGCCCACCGGCATAAGCACTTGTGCTAACAAATGTGAACAATAGAGCTATTAATAGTTTTTTCATATATTTCCCCTTATTAATAAAGTGTGAAATTCACATTTAAGTATAAATCCTTTATATTGTTATTAGAAAATAATGCAATAATATGAATTGATATTCAAGATTTTGAATATTGAAATGGGGGGATAATTCATGAGTTTTAAAAAGACTGCGACATCACAGGACGTAGCAAAACTAGCAGGAGTATCCCAATCAGCGGTTTCCAGATGTTTTACTAAAGGTGCCAGCATTTCTAGTAGAACAAAGTTAAGAGTTTTAGAAGCCGCCAAGAAATTAAAATATAAGGCGCCTTACACATCATCTAATTTAGCATCTAATGATGATAGCGGATTAGTGGCTGTCATTTTACCTTACGTTACAAGCAGATATTATCCAGAAGTTTTAATTGAGTTACATGAAGCACTTAGGAATGGAGGCTTTAGAATTTTATTAATTACGACTGATGATGGTGAAGAATTAGATGAAAAATTAATACAGCCATACTTAAAAGAAAAACTTATTGCAATAATATCAGCCACAAAACCTACTGAAAAATTTGTTGAAGACTGCAATCAAAAAAGAATACAATTCATTGCTTATAATAGAAGTTGGAATATACCAACGATAAGTTCCGTTGCGTGTGATCATCGTAACGGAGGAGAATTAGTTGCAGAATATTTTACAAAGAAAAATCATAAAAATATTGGCCTCATTGAAGGGCCCAAAGGATCTTTTGTAAGTGATGAGCGATGCAAAGGTTTTAAAAATTATCTTAAAAATAATAAAAAAATTAAATTAAATATTGAAAAAGGTTTTTTTACTTATGAAGGTGGATATCAAGCAACTAAAAAAATTTTTAATAAAAACATAAGTGCAATATTTTGCGCTGATGACACAATGGCATTTGGTTGTTTAGATTATATTAAAAAAAATTCTTCATTAAAAACACCTTCTCAATTAGAAATTATTGGTTATGACGATATATCTATGTCATCTTGGGAATCATATAACCTGACAACTGTCAGACAGCCTATTAGACAAATGTCAAAACTAGCAACTCAATTAGTAAATGAATTTATTAAGGATCCAGATTTTGAACCTATAAATCATATTGTACAAGGAAGACTTATAAAAAGAAAAACTACAAAATAATTTACTTAAATTTTAATCCCATCTGTTCAAAAACACCATGATTATCTACCATAACGTAATTATCTAAAAACTTTCCGTCTTTAATGGTCCAAAAATCTGAAAATTGCATTTTGATAGATTTGCCTGTTGGCTCTACTCCAAGATATGTTCCACTATGTGTGCCTGTTAGAAATCCCGTTGCACTAATCCACTCACCTTCAGCAACCACAATATCATTTTTTACATGATAATCTGGAAATGCTTCATAAAAAGGTTTTAGAACTTTATATTTAAAATTTTCAATACCATGGATATCACCAAAACCTGGAGGACCGTGCCAAACCATATCATCATGCCAGTACTTATGTTGTGCTTCTAGATCTTGAGCATTAAGTGCATCATACATATCAGCTAATAATTTTTTACTTTCATCTAAAGTCATTTTTTATCTCCTAAAATTTGCATTAGAATTGCAAGCTCATTAAAACCAGTCCACTCTTTAATAATTTTATTATTTTTAATTTCCCATTGAGTGATTCCCCACAAATACACTTCTCTATTAGTTGGTTGGCCATATGAGCCATTACCTTTGTGAGTACCTAAAGCGCCCCAACGAACCGATACTAAGTAACCATCTTTTGTATTTCCCATCCAGTATAAATCTTCAATACTGAGTGCAAGATCAGGAAATGAAGCTAAAAGTGATATTATAAATTTTCTTAATTGCAAAACTCCTTTAAATTTACGACCAGTTGAACCTTCAAATTCTACATTACTAGAGTATGCTTTATTTATTGCAGAAAAGTTTCGTCTATTCCAAATTGTATCATAAACTGCATGAACAAACTCTCTTACATTTTTGATTTTATCTGGAATATCAAAACTAATTGGTTTTAATTTAGTAATATTTCTTGTTGGCTTAGATTTTTTAAAATGAGGAGCATAGGGCCCTGCAATTCCCTCATCAACAAGTTGCTTTGCAACTTGATTTAAATCTAATCCGAGTTGTTTAATTAAGCCTGCTGTATCGTAAACAACATTTTCGTAATAGATTTCATTATTTTTTGCTACACAATTTGCAATACAAAATAATCTTACTTTTTTATTAGTTGGTTTAGAAAATTTACTAAATCCCGTATTTGTTCCAGTAATTATTGTTCTATGCGAAGTATGAAAACTAGCATTTTCATCCCCTGCCCAAATAACTTCATCTGCAAATAATCGAATATCTGGAAAAGCGTTGTTTGTATGTACAGTATCAGCTACAATTTTTTCAGATCCAGATTGTAAACCAAATTCATCCCAAACTCTGCAATCTTTACTGTAGGTGTCATAGATGTAGCCAATATTTTTTTCTTCCCATATTTGATACGTAATCCTTACAATATAATCGATTATATTTTTATATTGATCCTCAAACCCCTTCATTGATTGATGTTTAAGTTTTTTGGGTTTTGGATTTAATGATTTAGCTGTTCCTCCACCTCCATATGCTTTTAATGAAATATCATAACTCTTAGGCATATGATTGTCTTGAAGAGCTTCTGGTCTTTTATCTGTAATTTTATTAAATTTCATAATTTGTATTTGTAATGAGATACATTTAAAAATATTTCAAAGCAATGAAATTTTATTCAAAAAAATGAATATTGTCTTTTTTAGTTTATTAATATAATCAAAATGAAATGACTGATCTCCAAGCAGAAAAAAAAATAGTATTAGATTATTTCAATGAAATAGATAGTTGTAAGATTGATGCATTATCTGAAGTTATATCCAAATACGCATCAGAAGATTTTAGTATGAAATGTACCCACCCATTCAACGAACTAGGTAGTATAGATCTTGTTGCTAATAATCTTTGGAAACCAATTAAAGTTTCATTTTCACCCATACAACGTCGATTAGATATATTTTATGCTGGGATCAATTCACTAGATAAAAATAAAGGGAAATGGATCTCCAGTATGGGTCATTTCATGGGTGTTTTCAATAAGCCATTTGTAGGCCTTAAACCAAATAATAAATCAATTTTATTAAGATTTGCAGAATTTTACAAAGTGGAAAATGACAAAATTACTGAAGGAGCTATTTTTTTAGATGTAATGAATTTAATGCAGCAACTAGGTCTTTCTATAATTCCTGAATCTACAGGTCTCGTTTGTGTAACACCTGGACCGATGAATCATAAAGGTTTAAAATTTGATATTTCTAATCAAAGTGAAAGTCTAAAAACATTAGATTTAATTCATAGAATGCGCGATCGACTTGTTAAAGGATCCAAAATGCAATCTTATAAAGAAGAATTAGAATTAGATTGGCATAACAATATGATTTGGTGGGGACCAGGGGGTATAGGAGCTTCATATACTATTGATGGTTATCAAAAAGGTCACACAAAACCATTTCAAGATGGTTTAGAGTTTGTTCGTTTCAATGGACACATACTTAGTAGTTCTGAAGATGATCTTGGAGGTTGGTTTGGTTGGCCAAATTTAATTATGAAACCTAAAGGAGAATATTTAGGATTAACAAATGCAAGTGATATTGAATCAGAAATGAGAGTTGTAGATTTATATCGAAGGGATGGAGATAAACTGGCTGAAAACTGGATCTTTATTGATCATTTACATTTTTTAAAAAAACTAGGAGTGGATCTTTTAGAAAGAGCAAAATTTTTAAATCAGTAATTAGATAACTTTTGAGGCAAGTTTAGTACCCTCAACTAATGCCTGGAGCTTTTCATAACAAATTTTTTCATCAATTTTTCCAAAACCAGCAAATGTACTAAAACCACAATCTGTCCCTGCCATTAATTGATCTTTTGGAATGACTGTAGAAAACTGAATTAATCTATCTGCAACAACTTCCGGATGTTCAACAAAATTAGAGGTTGAGTCGATTACGCCAGGAACTAGGACTTTATCTTTTGGTAACTTTATATCTTGAAAAACTTTCCATTCATGTGCGTGCCTAGGATTAGAAGATTCAATCAGAAAGTATTTTATCTTTGATTTCAAAATTATAGGTAATATTTTCTCTAGAGCAATATCGTGTGTGTGGGGCCCTTCATAATTACCCCAACATATATGCATTCTAGTTTGTTCAACATCTACATTAGATAATGCTGAGTTTAGGCATTCAATTTGTAGTTCTGCACGTTTGATAAATTCATCCTCAGATAAATTTTTAAAGTTCATGTGTCTTGCTAAAGCAAGGTCTGGGCAATCTAACTGAACTTGGATATTTGATTTTGTTATAGCCTCGTATTCTTTAGCCATAATATTAGATAATTTATCCAAATATTCATCTTCGGTACTATAAAATTTATTTGGCATAAAAACATTTATGACACCAGGTGAAGCTGAGTTCATAAATGCATGTTGGTGATTTAATTTATCAAGTGAATTTTTAAAATTATTTATATCCTGTAGAAGAGACGTTTCATCTTTTACTTTTAATTCGTTTGTGCAACATGGCCTGGTGTAAGTTGGTGTGCCTCCACTTTTAGCAATCTTTTCTTTATATTCTGGAAAATCATCAAGATCAGCAGGTGCTCTTCTTTCACTTTCACCTGAAAAACCATCAATTCTGTCTTTAATATATGTAGCATAACTGATTTTACTCATCTCCCCATCACTGACAAAATTAATTCCAACATCAAGTTGTTTCTTCACCACACTTTCGACGTTTTTTTTTAATACTTGATCAAAACTACTTTGACTAAATTTCTCTCCCTTGTCTTTTGCAAATAAAAATTCTGAAAGTTCTTTTGATCTAGGAAGGCTTCCAACATGTGTTGTTAAAATATTAGACATTAAATTAACCTGTTTTTAGTAAAATTTGTTTCCAGATCATAGTTTCATCATAGAGAACCCATTCATTTTTAATACCTCTTTCTCCAAATTCAACATGATTGATACCCATTATATAAATTTTTGAATTAGAGGCTTTCCCAAAAAGGCCATCCCCTTCATGTTTGCCTACCATAGACCATCGAACTGAAGCTTTTTTAGGTTCATATTTTTCTTCAGTAAATGCAATGTGTTCAACTGAGAATAGTGCATTGGGAAAAGCATCTCTTAGTTGCTTCCAAAATTTTATTACCTCATCTCTACCATGGTGAGTATTTCCCCCTGGTTGAAATTGCTGTATGGCTCTGTCATAATTATCATTTATTGTTTTCTCTAAATTAATGTTCATAATAGAAGTTAAGATATTTGCATATAATTCTCCAATGTTACCAGATGCTAATACAGGAGATTTATAAATTGATTTAACAGGTGTATTTTGATCAAAGGGTTTACTTGCTTTTTCAGGACCGCCTTCATCTTTAATTAGATTGCTTGCAAATTTCTTGGGGTCAATTCCAATTTGTCTCACAATTGCTCCTTGATCTCTCACAAGCCACTCATCATAAACTTGATTATTCATGCATGCACAATCAGCAATAGTTCGGTAATATAGTTTTTTTCCTGTCGCTTTCCCATACATACCATCAACAGAATGAGTAGAGGTTGATAAAATGCGGTGTGATGAAAAATATCCCTCATCATCATTTCCTGTCCAAATCACATCTTCACCTAAAAGTGTTCTGTCGGGAAATAATTTTTTACTTGCATAAGTACTTTCAATTACTGGGTCAGCACCATAAATTACTCCAGATGGAGATCTTGTAGGTGTTGGAAGACTTACGTTTGGAGTATCAGCATAATAATCTCTTATTGCTTCAACATCATTGTTTTCCCAAATTTGATATGTGATCTTTAAAATATAATCAGGAAAATCTTTGAATTGTGCATCAAATCCTTTCATATAATTAATATTTAATTAGTTTGTCGTATTATAAATAAATTACCATCATGATCACTTATCTGTCTGATTGAACGTAGTGAATTTTTTGGTACTGAAAAGGTATCCTTTTCTTTAATTACTACTTTATCTCCATCACAATCTATTTCCCATTCGCCAGATAAACAATGATACACTTCTGATTTCTCTAGTTTGTATTCATGTATATGAGCACTCTTGCCGTTCAGAAGTGAAAGGCTAAAACCTGTTGAATGCGGTATATTTGGCATAAAAGATTTATCATGAATTTGAAACTGATCAATATAGTTAATAATTTTATTAGATTGATAGTGATCATCATCTACAAAGTATTTATCTTTATCATTAAATCGAATAACAAATTTTTCAATGTCTTCTGAAGAGTAATGGTCGAAACTCTCTAATTCATTATCTTTTAGTGGTTGAATAATTTTAGTCTCATCTGTTATTTTCTGTTTCTCTGTGTCGATTAAAGAATTATCATTCATTAATACCATGCCAGATTTTTTTGCATCTTTTAAAAGTTTAGGCGTCCAAGTAATAACACCTGGATCATTTTCACCTAACACAACAAACATTAGCGCCTCTTCATCACTTACATTTTGAAAACCTCTGAACATATTTGTAGGAAAAGAAGCAATATCACCTTTTTTTAGGATTACTTCTCCCTCTGTACCATCAACGCCCCAGTAAAAACGCCAAGCGCCTGAATGAATGATAAAAACTTCTGCAGTTGTATGACTATGTAAACCAGAACCATTCATTGGAGCAGCGCTTACCGCACCAATATTAAAACCATGTTCTTCAGCTATTTTAACGTTTTGTTTAGCATCTTCACTGACACCAGGGCCTATTACTGAATAATTTTTTCTATCTTGATGACCTTTTAATTTTCCCTCAACAAATGGAATATTACTAGGAATAAGTTCATCGAATTTTGCTAATCTAGTTGTAATATTAATTGACATATTGTTATGATCTTTTATTCATTTTTTTTGAATATTATTCAAAATAATGAATAAATCAATTATAATTTAACAATAGTGTTATTAAATTATTATGGCAAATAAAATACAAAACTTTGATACAGGTGAAAAAGGTAACTCAAACATAATTCATTTAGATCTTGATCCAAAAATAAATATCGAAAACAAAAAATATTTTAAAAATTTATTAAATAAAATTGCTGAATGTTCTATTGAAGATTTAGAAGATAATCTTGAAAATTTATATCATGTAGATGCAGAGCTTAATGGCTTTCATCCAGTTAATGAAATTAAGGGAATTGAAGAAATAAAAAATAAATATTTAATACCTTTAAAAAAAGCATTTCCTGATCTTGAAAGAAGAAATAATCTAGTTATTGGTGGAGCATTCAGAGATAAAGTTTTTGTTTCATTTGTTAGTCATTTAACTGGAACATTTTCAAATGAATGGTTGGGCGTTAAACCAACAAACAAAACAATTCATCTTCGAACATGTGAGGCACATCAAATAACTAATAACAAAATAATAAAATCCTACACATTGATTGATACTGTAGATTTTATTCGTCAGGCTGGTCATTGGCCCATTAATAAATCTCTTGGTGTAGAGGGTATGTGGCCTTCTCCTATTACAGGTGATGGAGAAAATAATCAAAATTTAGATAAGGAATTATCTCTTCAATCTTTAAATCAAGATTTAACTATGCAAAGAAGTTTAAATATTAAACCCGAGACTGAACCAGGTCTTACAAAAGATCAAATAAAAGAAAAATTAATTAATCATCCTCAACAAGATTATTGGCATCCAAAAATGATGTGGTATGGACCAAGTGGTATAGGCACAGCTAGAGGTTTAAATGGTTTTGTTGATCATCACCAACTCCCATTTAGACTTACATTTAAGGACAGAGATTATTGGAAAATTGGTCATTACATTGAAATTGGGGATGGAAATTATTCAATGACTGGGGGTTGGCATAGTATCCAATGTGTCCATGGATCTAGTGATTGGCTAGGGTATGAACCAACTCATAAAAAAATAACAATGAGAGTAATGGATTTTTATTTACATCATGAAGGACTTATTAGGGAAAATTGGGTACCAATTGATATAGCACACATACTCGATCAAATAGGTATTGATATCTTTAAATTAATTCATAAAAAATAATTATGGCAATTGAATATTTAAAAAAAGGATTAGATGTAAAACAAAGAATTGAAGATAATGATAAAGTAAAAAAAATTGTTGAGGAAACATTAAGTAAAATTGAGTCAGAAGGTGATAAACACATTAGAGAGTTATCTCAAAAATTTGATAACTATTCACCAGATAGTTTTAGGTTAAATGAAGATCAAATTAATCAATTAATCAGTGAAATATCTGATGATGATAAAGAAGATATTAAATTTGCTCAGAAACAAGTGCGCACATTTGCTGAAGCACAACTAAAAACTTTAAGTGAATTAGAAGTAGAAACGCACCCAGGTGTTATTCTAGGTCATAAGAATATACCTGTACAAGCAGTTGGTTGCTATGTTCCAGCCGGTAAATTTCCAATGGTGGCTTCTGCACATATGTCAGTTGTTACTGCCTCTGTTGCTAAGGTGCCAAGAATTGTAGCCACTACTCCACCTTTTAAAGGTAAACCAAATCCAGCAGTTGTAACAGCAATGAAAATGGGTGGTGCTCACGAAATTTATGTTTTAGGAGGAATGCAAGGAGTAGGTGCAATGGCTATTGGTACAGAAACGATTAAACCAGTTGATATGCTTGTTGGACCTGGCAATGCATTTGTTGCTGAAGCAAAAAGACAATTGTATGGCAGAGTTGGTATCGATTTATTTGCTGGTCCAACTGAAACAATGGTTATTGCTGATGAAACTGCTGATGGTGAAATATGTGCAACTGATCTATTAGGACAAGCTGAACATGGATATAATTCTCCAGCTGTTATGATAACAAACTCAAGAAAACTTGCAGAAGAAACATTTAAAGAGATTGATAGAATTTTAGAAATATTACCTACTAAAGAAACAGCGAGTACAAGCTGGAAAGATTACGGGGAAATTATTTTGTGTGACACCTATGAGGAGATGTTATCTAAAGCAAATGAAATAGCATCAGAACACGTACAAGTAATGACAAAAAAAGATGATTGGTTTTTAGAAAATATGAAATCTTATGGAGCTCTATTTTTGGGAGCTAGAACTAATGTTGCTAATGGTGATAAAGTAATAGGCACCAATCATACTCTTCCTACTAAAAAAGCTGGAAGATACACTGGCGGTTTATGGGTTGGTAAGTTTATTAAAACTCACACCTATCAAAAAATTATGACAGATGAAGCAGCTAAACTTATCGGAGAATATGGATCTAGACTATCTTATCTTGAGGGATTTATTGGTCACGCAGAACAATGCAATATTAGAGTGAGAAGATATGGTGGCTTAAATGTAGAGTATGGTAAACCTGCTTCAAAAATTAAAAATTAAAATTAAATTATATTATTAACTTTCAAGAAATCTAAAACTTCATCAGCTAATTCTTCAGGATTTTTTGAAAGTGTTTTCAATTTAATTTCTGAATCAGAAGGTACCTCATAATCTGAATCTATTCCTGTAAAATTTTTTAATATTCCTGATCTAGCTTTTTTATATAATCCTTTTGGATCTCGACTCTCACATTCTTCCAATGGTGTATCCACGAAAATTTCAACAAACTCACTATCTTCAAATAAATCTCTTGCCATTTTTCTTTCTGATTTAAAAGGGGATATAAATGAAACTAAAGTAATTAATCCAGCATCAGTCATTAATTTTGCGACTTCTGAAACCCTCCTTATATTTTCTACCCTATCTTCATCTGTAAATCCTAAGTCTTTGTTAAGACCATGTCTGATATTATCACCATCCAATAAATATGTTCTTTTATTTAGATCATGTAATTTTTGTTCTAAAATATTAGCAATAGTAGATTTACCTGATCCTGAAAGACCAGTGAACCATAATACAGAAGGTTTTTGAGAATTCATCTTTGATCTCTTCACTTTGTCAACAGACATTTCATGCCATGAAATATTACTTGCTCTTCTAAGTTCATAATCAATAACCCCAGCACCAACAGTTAAATTATTAAATTGATCAATGATTACAAAACTTCCAAGTTGATTATTGTCATTGTATGATTGAATAAATGTTTTTCTACTCAACGCAATTTTGCAATAACCAATATCGTTTAATTTCAAAGACTTTGAGGCAATTTTTTCATATGAATTAATATTTATTTTGTGAACTAAATCAGTAATTTTTCCTGTTATGTATGAGTTTGTAAATCTAAATATATAATTTCTTTCAGGTAACATCTTTTCGTTATTCATCCAAATGATGTGAGCAGCAAACTGATCTGTAATTTTTATGTCATCTAAATTACTTGTAATTAAATCTCCTCTAGAAATATCGATTTCTTTGTCCAAAGTTAGAGTAACAGCTTGGCCATTCGTAGCATTCTTCATATTTCCTTCTGGAGTAATAATTTTATTTATTTTTGCGACTTCACTTGAAGTTGTTGTATAAATTTTATCATTAATATTAATTGAGCCAGACACTACTGTTCCACTATATCCTCTAAAATCAGAAGTGGATCTATTTACCCATTGAACAGGCATACAGAAATTATCATTTTTATTATCTTTAGTTAATTTTAAATTTTCTAACGTATTTATTAAAGTTTCTTTTTGATACCATGGCATATTTTTAGAAGCACTAAAAACATTATCTCCTTTTAGAGCAGACATCGGAATATAATCTTTTGAAGTAAAATCAAAATCTGTTGAAATTATTTCAAATTTTTTTGTTATTTTTGTAAATATATCTTCATCATAATTTACAAGATCCATTTTGTTGATTGCTATTATAATATGTCTAATTCCTAAAAGTGATAGAATGAAAGTGTGCCGTTTTGTTTGATCTAATATACCTTTAGTTGAATCAATTAGTACAATCCCTACATCAGAATTTGATGCACCTGTTGCCATGTTTCTTGTATATTCCTCATGACCAGGTGTGTCCGCAATAATAAATTTACATTTTTGTGTTTCAAAATATCGATAAGCTACATCAATTGTTATTCCTTGCTCTCTTTCAGCTTGCAATCCATCAATTAACAAAGCGAGATCAATATCTTTACCCTGAGTTCCATATTTTTCACTTTCATATTCGGCTTGTGAAATCTGATCATGAAAAATACTTTTTGAATCAAATAGAAGTCTTCCAATTAATGTTGATTTACCATCATCAACTGATCCACATGTAAGAATTTTAACCTGATTTTTTGAATTCTGTTTTTTAAAAAAGGTATTTATATCCATTAAAAATAACCATCTCGTTTTTTAATTTCCATAGATCCAATTTGATCTGTATCAATAAGCCGGCCTTGCCTCTCTGAATTATTGGATTCAAGCAATTCTATTATTATTTCTTCAACACTAGAAGCTTTTGACTCAATAGCAGCTGTTAGTGGATAACATCCTAAAGTTCTAAATCTAACTAATTTAGTTTCTATTTTTTCTTCTTCTTTAATTTTTAATCTGTCATCATCTACCATTATGAGCACGTTATCTCTTAATATTACTGGTCTTTTTTTTGCTAAATAGAGGGGGACAATTGGAATATTTTCTTCATAAATATATTGCCAAATGTCAAGTTCTGTCCAATTTGATAGAGGAAATACTCTTACACTCTCGTTATTACCTATTTTTGTATTAAAAAGGCTCCACAATTCAGGTCTCTGATTTTTAGGATCCCAACGATGATTTATATCTCTAAAAGAAAAAACTCTTTCTTTAGCTCTAGATTTTTCTTCATCCCTTCTTGCACCACCAAAAGCAGCGTCAAATTTAAATTTACTTAAGGCTTGTTTTAAAGACTGTGTTTTCATTATGTCTGTATGTGTTTTTGATCCATGGGATATTGGACCAATATTTTTTTTAACACCCTCTTGATTTATATGAACAATTAAATCCAAGTTATATTTTTTAGAAACTTCATCTCTAAATTTTATCATTTCTTTAAACTTCCATGTTGTATCTACATGTAAAAGTTTAAATGGGATTTTATTTGGTGAAAAAGCTTTCATTGTTAAGTGGAGCATAACAGATGAATCTTTTCCAATTGAATAGAGCATAACAGGATTTGAAAACTCTGCGGCAACCTCTCTAATAATATGAATACTCTCTGTCTCTAGTTTTTTAAGATGATTATTTTTCATTAGTTTTTTATTAAAGCATCGTCTGCATATGCAAAAAAATGCGGGTTAAGAATATCTTCTTTTGTATTATATACTAAATCTTTGTTATCTATACTTTTAAGTTTTCCACCTGATTCCAATAAAATTATATGACCAGCAGCAATATCCCATTCAGAAGTTGGTCCAAATCTTGGATAAA
The DNA here is from genome assembly GCA_902540265.1 of uncultured Alphaproteobacteria bacterium. Classification (GTDB taxonomy): domain Bacteria; phylum Pseudomonadota; class Alphaproteobacteria; order HIMB59; genus CACPNW01. The sequence goes on along the minus strand of CACBLW010000006.1, from coordinate 38,447 downwards.
TATCTGCTTTGCCTTCAGCGATCTCACAAAATTTAAGTGAGCTTCCCTTTTCAATTATTTCAAAGTCAGTAAATTTATTTTTAACCCAATTGTCAAAAGCTACGTTTGAATGCGACCTACTTCCTAAAACAATAATTTTTTCTTTATTTTTATATTTTACAGAAATTTTTTCTGAATTATTAAAAGTATCAAGATTGCTTTTCGTATAAATTTTATAAGAACCACAATTTTTTTTTGAAAAAAATAAGCTTCCTAACGCTGGGGCATAAATAATACCTAAGACTGGTTGATTATATTCAATTAGCGCAATGTTAATTGTAAATTCGCCATTTTTTTTTATGAATTCTTTTGTGCCGTCTAGAGGATCAATTAACCAATATTTTTTCCAATTTTTTCTTGTATCCCATGCAATAAATTCTTCCTCACTTAATATTGGTATGTTTGGGGTAATTTTAGAGATACTACTTTGTAATATTTTATTAGAATCTAAATCTGCTTTAGTTAATGGGGATTCATCTTTTTTATAAATAATCTCAGTGTCAAGTTCATAAAAGTCTAGAACCCTATTTCCTGCAGTGATAGCTGCATTACACAATTGAAGTAATGTATTTTCATCTATTTTCATGGTTTACTTATTCATTTAAACAAATTGTGATTATATTATTAAAATGATAATTTCATTAATTATTAATTTTAAAATATGCCAAATATTGCCGTAAATACATTATTTGAAATTGATCAAGTAGTATCGTTTGATGAATCAATAATTGTAGATAATTTAATAAAATATCTTGAACCAAATTATGTTGATAAAAGAAAAGATATTAAAGCGAGAGCTGAACAAATTGTAAATGAATCTAGAAAATCAATAGGAATAATAAAAAGTCCAATTGAAAACTTGCTTCAAGAATATCAATTAAACAGTGAAGAAGGGACTGTACTGCTATGTTTGGCTGAAGCACTTTTAAGAATACCCGATCAAAAAACTATTGATAGATTATTAGAAGATAAGTTTACATCGACTGATTGGAAAAAGCATACTGGTTTCGATAAAGGTCTTTTTGTTAACGCATCATCTTGGGCATTCTTCTTAACCGGAAATATTTTAAAGAGAAATAAATTAGATCAAAATAAATTAGAGGAAAATTACAAAAGTTTTATTAAAAAAAATTCTGAACCAGTATTTAGGACTGTTGTAAGAAAAGCTGTTATGGTTTTAGCAAAGCAGTTTGTGTTTAAAGCAAAAATGGATGAAGCAGTTAAATTTACAAATTCAGAAAAATATAAAAGAAATTTATTTTCTTTTGATATGCTTGGAGAGGGTGCGAGAACTGATGAAGATGCACATAAGTATTATTTAGAATATTTAAAAAGTATAGAGTTTACAGGGAAAAAACTACTAAACAACTTAGATCCTACACTTTCAAATGGAGTTTCTGTTAAACTTTCAGCATTACATCCACGATATGAAAGACATAAATTTGCTCAACTTAAAAAAGAACTCCTACCAAAACTAATTGAATTAGGATTGTTAGCAAAAAAATATAATATTCAATTATGTATAGATGCCGAAGAAGATAATAGATTAATATTATCGTTAAAAATTTTTGAATTATTGATTAATGATGAAAGACTTAAAAATTGGAATGGGCTTGGTTTAGCTTTACAAGCTTATCAAAAAAGAGCCTTCTATATTATTGATTGGTTGAATAATTTAGCTAATAAAAATAATAAAGTGATACCAGTACGCTTAGTTAAAGGAGCTTATTGGGATAGTGAAATAAAATATGCTCAAGTATCTGGTTTTGATGACTATTCAGTTTTTACAAGGAAACCTCTAACTGATTTGTCTTGGATGGCTTGTGCTATAAAATTAATTAAATATCAAAAAAATATTTTTCCCGCTTTTGCTACACACAATGCTTATTCGATTGCCTTTATTGAAGAAATAGCAAGAGGTAGTAAATTTGAATTTCAACGAATTCATGGAATGGCTGATATCTTACATAATTATTTTAATAAAAATTCTAATCTAGAAAAATCTAAATGTAGAATTTATGCTCCAGTTGGTGATTATGAAGATCTACTTCCATATCTGATGAGACGATTATTAGAAAATGGAGCAAATACATCCTTTGTTAACAAACTAAATGATAAAAATTTTAAAGTAGAGGAATTTGTCATTGACCCTATCGATATCATTAAAAAATATAATGAATATGGGAATCCATATATTCCTAAACCCAAGGATATTTTTTTACCAATACGAAAAAATTCTAAGGGCGTAAATCTAGAAAGTGAAAATACTATTTTAGATATAAAAAAAATATTTGATAAAAACAAAAAAGAATATTTAGCAAATTCAATAATAAATGGAGATGAAAAAACCACAAAAAATGAGATAAATATTTTTTCACCATTTTTAAAAGATGAGATGATTGGAAAAGTAACTTTTGCTAATAATTTATTGGTTTATGAGGCAATTGAAATAGCAAATAACTATCTAAAAACTTGGAAATTAATAAGTATTGAGGATAAATGCAAAATTATAGATAGATTTGTTGATTTATTAGAAGTTAACAAAAATGAACTAATAAGAATTTGTGTTGAGGAAGCTGGAAAGACGATAAAAGATGCTATCGACGATTTAAGAGAGGCAATAGATTTCTGTTATTATTATTCTAATCAATCTAAAAAAATATTTTTGGAGGATGAAATTTTAATTGGACCAACAGGTGAAAAAAATATCTTAAAATATGAGAGTAAAGGTGTATTTTTTTGTATAAGTCCATGGAATTTTCCAATAGCAATATTTACAGGACAAATAATTGCTGCACTCTTAACAGGAAATACTGTAATTGCTAAACCTGCTGAACAAACTTCAATTATTGCATACAAATTAATCAAAATATTATTAGAAGCCGGACTTCCTAAAGAGGCTTTGCAATTAGTATTAGGTGACGGAGAAAGTATTGGTGATGAAGTTCTTAAAAATAAACACATAAAAGGAGTTTTATTTACAGGCTCTTCTGAAACAGCGAATAACATTCAACTTAATCTTAACCAAAGAAAAGAAATAATATCTTTAACTGCTGAAACAGGGGGGCAGAATTTTATGATTGTGGACTCATCTGCGTTAACAGAACAAGTTGTTGATGATGTAATAGAGTCAGCGTTTAATTCTGCCGGGCAAAGATGTTCTGCACTTAGAGTTCTTGCAATTCAGGATGAAGTTTACGACAAAACTATAAACATGTTAATTGGTGCAACAAAAAAATTAAAGGTAGGTTTACCTTATTTATTAGATACAGATATTGGACCTTTAATTGATATTAAAGCTAAGAACAAAATATTAAAACATTTAGACAGATTTAAAGAAAAAATTTTATTTAACTCAGAATTAGATAAAAATTTAGAAGGATTTTTTATTCAGCCTACATTAATTGAAATAAATGATTTAAAAGAAATTGATGAAGAAGTTTTTGGACCTATACTTCATATAGTAAGATATTCTTCTGATAAAATTGATAACTTAGTAGATGAAATAAATAATTTAAATTATGGATTAACTTTAGGAATACATAGTAGAATTGACAGCACGATAAATTTTATTTCAAATAATGTTAATGTAGGAAATATTTATATAAATAGAAACATTACTGGAGCTGTGGTAGGATCACAACCATTTGGAGGGAGAGGATTGTCAGGAACAGGTCCTAAAGCTGGAGGACCAAATTATTTGCTTAATCTGTTAAATGAAAAAACATTATCAAATGATATTACAGCGTCAGGTGGAAATACTTCTTTATTAATGCTATCGGATGAAAATGATTAAAATAAAATCAATTGAAGTTTTTAAAATAGATCTTCCACTTAAAGAAGGAAATTATAGTTGGTCTCATGGTAATTCAGTAAACTCTTTTGATTCAACAATTGTAAAAATAAATACCAATATTGGAATTAGTGGACTTGGAGAAGTTTGTACGCTTGGTCCTGCGTATTTACCTGCTTATGCTGAAGGTGTAAGAACGGGCATAAAGCAGATTGGTAAATACCTAATCAATAAAGATCCAACAGATCTACAAGAAATTAATTTAGAAATGGATAAAAACTTAAAGGGTCACAACTATGTTAAATCACCAATTGATATTGCTTGCTGGGATATAACATCAAAAGTAATGCAAGTCCCATTGTGGAAATTACTTGGAGGAAAATTTGGAAAAAATGTAGATCTATATCGAGCAATTTCTCAAGAGTCCCCTAAAGCAATGACAAAGAAAGTTATTAAATATCAAAAAGAGGGATATAAAAAATTTCAACTTAAAGTTGGTGGGGACCCAATAGAGGATATTGAAAGAATTAAATTAATTAGATCGAAATTAAAGAATAATGAGATATTAGTTGCTGATGCTAATACTGGTTGGCTGATGCATGATGCGCTTAAAGTAGTCAAAGAAACTAATCATTTAAATATTTATATTGAACAACCTTGCTTAACTTATGAGGAAAATTTAATTGTTAGGGATAAATGCAGTAACCCATTTATTTTGGATGAAAATATTGATTCTATAAGTGCTTTTTTAAGAGCTTATAAAGATAAAGCTATGGATATAATTAATATAAAAATAAGTAAACTTGGCGGAATTTCAAAAAGTAAATTATTAAGAGACTTATGTGTTGAGTTAGGAGTTGGAATGACTATTGAAGACTCATGGGGTGGTGATATTGCAACATCAGCAATTGCACATTTAGCTCATAGTACACCTTCAAAATATCTTTTTTCGTCAACTGATTTTAACAGTTATAACACATTGAGTTATTCTAAGGGTTCCCCACAAAGAAAAAAAGGTAAATTTGAGGCATCAAATAATATAGGTCTAGGAATTGAAATAAATTCAAAAAAATTAAAAAATCCAATTTTTAAAATTTAAACTATTTGTATTTATAAAATTTTTTTGCTTGATCTAAAGTGATGTATTCATTTAGTAAATCTTCTTCAATCAAAGACTTGTCTCTAAGTTCTGGCTTACCACACCCTCCTCCATTACCAGTATGAATTCTCACGACATCTTCTGGTTCAAGAGTTAATCCAGTTACAACAGAATATTTTTCTAGATCTCCATTTTTACGAATTACCTCAATATAATTAGATCCACCTTCATTACCCCCGTCTAATGCCCATGGTAAACTTTTAGATCTTGTATAAGCTACTGATACCCAGGCATTTTTTGATCTAACTCTGTAATCCATTACTATTCCTTTGCCACCTCTAAATTTACCTTCACCACCATCTTCGTCAGTAAGTCTCATTTGATCTACATAAACACCATGTCTAGCTTCAGATATTTCTGCGGGGGTATTAAAAGTATCACCGTGAAAAGCAGAAAAGTTTGCACTACAGCCATCACTTACACTACTTGCTCCCCAACCACCAACTTGTGGTTCTATAATGATAAAGGTAGCTCCAGTATCCGGATGTTGGCCACCCATAAATGTACCACATATAGAAGCAAAACTTCCAGCAGATGATTTATTTGGATTTAGATGGGAAATAGTTTTCCAAATTAAATCATAGGATCTAATATCTGTTTCGTAGTATATACCTTGAGCAGCTGGTCTTACTGGATTAAACATAGATCCTTCATCACATAAAACTTTTAAAGGTCTAAACGTTCCAGCATTACAAATGAAATCACTTGAAGTGATCCCTTTAAATGCCATTTGCGCAGATACTACTGTTCCATCATATGAAGCATTATTTGGACCATCATCTTGCTCTGGATTATTTCTTAAATCTACAATAAATTCTTTATCGTTAATAGTAACATCAACCTGAATTTTTCTGCCATCATCAAGTAAATCTTCTCCATGATAAGTTCCATGAGGAAGACTTGATAACGCATCCAAAGAAGTTCTTTCACCATAATCCATAAATTGTTGAACAGAATTTTTAAATATTTCTGTTCCATATTTATTTGCAATATCCTTAATTCTTTTTTCCCCTACTCTTATTGAAGCTATAGCTGCCCACATATCTCCAAGTGTGTATTGTGGTACTCTACTATTAGCCGTTATAATATCTATTACTGATTGGATTGGTTTTCCATTTTCAATCATTTTGATTACTGGAAGTTGTAGACCTTCTTGGAATATTTCTTTTGCATCAGCTGAAATACCTCCAGGAGCCATCCCACCTAAATCAGGCCAATGAGCAATATTTGCCGTCCATGCTATTCTTTCTCCTTGTGAAAAAACTGGCATAACAACAATAACATCATTTAAATGAGTTACTCCTCCGTTGTAAGGATCATTAGTAGCAAAAACATCACCTTCTTTTATTTGATTTGAATCATATTTTTTTATAACAGCTTGCACTGCCTTATCACACATTGCAATAAATGCAGGTATACCAGCACCAGAAGCAGCTATGTTACCGTTAGAATCTGTTACGGCTGTTCCAAAATCAAGAACTTCATAAATAATTGAGCTCATTGCAGTTTTTCTCATAGCTACAAACATTTCATCGCAAGCAGCTTGTAGTGAACTTTGAATAATCTCAGTCGTTATTGGATCATTTTTTATACTATTCACTATTTTCTACTCCTATTGAGATGTGTAAATTTGCAAACTTATCTACTTTACATTTTTGTTTAGGAAAAATTACAACCGTAGTGCTTGGATCTTCAACTATTGCTGGGCCAGTAAATTCCATTCCAGGTTCTAGAAGATCGAAATTATAAATATTTGATTTATGCACTCCCATTTCATCAAAATCTACTTCTCTTATCTCTTTTATAGTATCTTCAACTTTTATATTTGTAATTTTTCTCTCTTGTAACTCAGGCTTTTCAATTTTGGCAAAAGCTACAAGGTGAAATTGAATCATATCTACTTGGTTTTCTAATTTATAAGTAAATTCTTTTTCATATTGAGTATGAAAATCATCAATAATTTTCTTTATTGAATCTTCATCAAATTTTGAATTTGTAATTGGAATTTCAACAGAATGATCTTGACCCAAGTATCTAAAACTTCCAAATCTTTTAAACGATATTAATTCTTTAGAAATATTTTCTTTTTTATAACTTTCTTCTGCTTGTTTTTCCATTTCACTAAAAGTTTTATTCAAAATATCAATTGCTTGGTCATTCATAGTAGTAAGTTTAGTAAGAATATAATCTCTTCTCAAATCACTCATCAACATGCCCCAAGCAGAAAAAACAGAAGAATTAACTGGTATTATCACTTTTGGAATATTTAATTCCTTTGCTAACGATGTAGCATGCATTCCACCACCACCTCCAAAAGCTACAAGACTAAAATCTCTTGGATCGTATCCCTTATTAACAGATACAAGTTTAAGTGCATTTATCATATTATTGTTAGCAATACGTATGATGCCACGTGCAGTTTCTTCATTAGTAAATTTTAATTTTTTAGAAAGAGGTGCTATTCTTTTACTTACAGCATCCATATCAGCCTTAATTTCCCCACCGCAGAAATAATTCTGATTAATCCTATTTGTAATCAAATTTGCATCAGTTGTAGTAATAGATGTACCACCTTTCCCATATGATACTGGGCCTGGATCAGCTCCTGCACTTTGTGGACCAACATGTAATTTATCATAATTATCTACCCATGCTATACTTCCTCCTCCATTGCCGATTTCAACTATGTCAACAACTGGAAGCATAACTGGATATCCTGCAGATTGTCTATTTTTTTCTATCCAATAGTTTGTGTTAATTTTTACATTACCATTTTCTATGAGTGAACACTTAGCTGTAGTACCACCAACATCTAAGGTAATTAAATTATTTTCTTTAATTAATTTTCCTAACTCTGCTGCACCTAACACTCCACTAGTAGGGCCAGATTCTATCATTGTCAAAGGAATAGTTTTTGTTGACTCAAAAGTGTCAATACCCCCATTAGATTGCATAACATAAGGGTTGCCACTAAAGTTAGCAGCTATTAATTTATCATTAAGTTTGTCCAAGTAACTTCTTGCAATGGGTTTAACATATGCACATAAAGCAGTTGTATTAGTCCTTTCGTACTCTCTCCATTCTCTTGTAATTTGGTGGGAAGCAACAATGTCAATTTCTGCCCACTTACTTTTTATATAATCAATTACTTTTTGTTCATGCAGTGAATTAGCATATCCGTGAATTAAGCATACAGCAATAGATTGCACATCATGTTTTTTGAATTTTTCAATTATTTTATCCAAACCTGATAAATCAAGAGGAGTTAATTCTTTTCCTAAGAAATCAATTCTACCAGGAACCTCTGCTCTTAAATACCTAGGAACGAACGGTTTTGGTTTTTGATATCTGAGATTAAAAAAGTCAGGTCTATCTCCTCTTGCAATTTCTAGACTATCCCTAAAACCTTTAGTAGTAACTAATCCTGTTAATACACCTTTTCTTTCAGTTATCGAATTAATAACTACTGTTGTTCCATGGGCGAAAAAAGTAGATTTAGCAATATCTACATTTCCTTTCTCAATTGCATCAAAAACTCCCTTTTCATAACTACTAGGAGTAGTGTCGCTTTTTGCAGTTTTTATAGAAAGTGCTTTTCCAGATTTTTCATCAATTTCAAAATATACTAAATCGGTAAAAGTACCGCCCACATCTGTTGCTACTCTTAACATTTATTATAATTTAACATCTGGGTAGTATTTATTTACATATTCTTTAGATAAATAACCCTGTTTTACATCATCAATAATTTTGTTATGATCTCTTTCTTTTGGATCGCCATATCCGCCACCACCTCCACATTGAAGTAATATTTTGTTACCTTTTTTAATTGGAACTCTAGTAGCTTTTGGAACTTCTCTATTTGTCTTTCCATCTTCCATTAAAAAACAATTATTCGGCAGAGCTTCAAGACCACCGTTTAAACCCCAAGGAGGTAGTTTACTTCTTTCACAAACTGTAGTTGCAAAAGAATCCTCTAACATTTCAAATTCAAAGTTAACTCCCAAACCTCCTCTATTTTTTCCAGCTCCACAACTGTCTTGAATTAGTTCAACTTTATTTATCAGCCAAGGGTTTCTATTTTCCCAAACCTCTGCTGGAGCAAATCTAGTTGCTGATTCTGCATGATGAAGACATGTTGCTCCATCTCCAAAATGACTTGCACCTTGACCAACTGGATGAGGAGCCCCATCTGCCCAAGGCTCACCAGTTTCTTCTCGTATGCCCCACCAGACAATACCATTTATACAACCTCCACTACTTGCTGGAACATTTTCAGGGAACTTTGTTCCAAGAGCTCTATAAAAAACTTCTATTGCTTGTAAAGCAGGCCAACCATATAAAAAACATGGGGCAGGAGAAATAGGATGGAACAGCGTTCCAGGTTTAGTGATAACCTCTATTGGTCTAAAAAAACCTTCGTTAGGTGGCTCATTGCTTCCGGCTAACATACTCATAGATACACGAGCTGTTGATACAGTTGAAGGTAAAGGACAATTTATAGGTCCATTTTGTTGAGGTGGTGCATTTGACATATCTAAAATTACTTTTTCATCCTCAATAATTACTTTCAAATCAAATGGTACTGTACCTTCTTCAACACCATTACTATCCATTTGTCCTGATCCAACATACTCACCATTAGGAATTTTCTTTAAGTAGTTTCTAACTATCATTTCACCGGCATCAAAGATTGCTTCAGTAGTATCTCTAAATTTTTTTAAACCATATTTTGCGACAATCTTCTTTAATGCTCTTTCACCAGCTCTTACTCCAATTGCTTGAGCGTTAATATCACCTGCAACAGAGTTAGGAACTCGTGTATTAGCAATACACATTTTGTAAATGTCCTCAACTAATTCACCTTTATTATAAAGTTTAACACCTGGGTAAACGGTTCCCTCTTGAAAAACATCAACTGTATCTGTTGAGTATGGTTCTTTTCCAGCTATATCAAGCCAATGCGCTTTAATAGCGGTGTATGCTATTAATTCTCCATCAAAAAAAACTGGCATAACTAATGCAGCATCTTGTGGGTGTGAACCAGTACCATAAGGTGAGTTATATATAATTATATCACCTTCATTGAGTTTGGACTCTCCCCCAACTCCTTTAACTGCTTCCTCAATACAAAAATTTAAAGTTCCCATAAACAATGGTAAGCTTGGTGCCTGAGCTAAAAGTCTCATGTGATTGTCATAAATAGCACCAGCAAAATCTAATACATCGTAAATTACAGGAGACATTGCAGTTCTACATAGCGCTCTTTTCATTTGTTCAGCAGCAGAATTTAATGAGTTTCTTACTATCTGGGTTGTGATTGGATCAACCTCTGATTTATTTGATTTTCTATCTACGCCACATTTATAATGATGAAGTTCACTACTCATTAAATTAATTCTCCTTATTATTAAGAATTAGGTTTCCTAATCCATCTGTATTAATATTATAATTTTCATCAACATAAGTAACTGCTGTACTTTCCAAAATTATCATAGGTCCTGACATTCCAGATTTTATTTCGTTTCTTGGAATAATTTTAAATTCTAAATTTTTATCAGCATTAAATGAAAAACAACTAATTGTACTTGAAGATATTTCTATATTATCTTCTTCTATTTTTCCTGACTCTGATTTTCTAGGTAGATTAACGCGTATTGATGCTCTAGTAGATACGACCTCGACTACAGTATCTAATTTACTTCCAAAAGTTTTTTCATATTCTTTCATAAAGTTTTGTTTTAACGTTTCAGAATCTAAATTTATTTTTCCATCTGAATGATCATCAATTTTAAGAGTAATTGTATGTTCTTGACCCATCCATCTCATGTCAAGAGCAACTTCTTTTATTTTTTCATTAGCTGTAAAATCTATTTTTTGTCTTTCCTCTAATTCTTTGAATAAATTTTCTAAAATGGTGTTACACTCAGTTAATGCATCATCTGATAAACGTAGAATTTTAGTTTTGGCATTCATCTGTAGTAAATCTGCTCCTAAAAGCCCCCAAGCAGAAAAATTACCAGAGTAAGGAGGTATAATTATTTCTTTTATTTCAAGTTCTTCAGCTATTAAATTAGACATTAAAGGACCGGCACCTCCAAAAGCTAAAAGTTTTAACTCTCTAGGATCAATACCTTGTTCAATTGTAATTTCTCTAATCGCATCAGCCATATTGGCACTACTTATTTTTAGAATACCTTTTGCAGTATCAAAAGCTGATAAATTAATTTTTGAACCAACAGAATTAAGGGCGTCTTCCGCTAGTTTTTTATTTAATTGTAATCCTGATGCTAGTTTACCTTCACCAAGCATTCCTAAATAAAAAGCAGCATCAGTAGTTGTTGGTTGTTTTCCACCTCTTTCATAACATGCTGGACCCGGAACAGCCCCAGCACTTTGAGGTCCTGATCTAAGCAAACCTCCATCATCCAAGTAGGCAATTGATCCACCACCAGCACCAATTGAACGAACATCTACCCAAGGAGATTGGAGAGGTAAACCAACTATTTTACCTTCAAATTGTATTTGTGGTCTTCCATCTAAAATTAAACAAGTATCAAAACTTGTACCGCCAACATCTGCAGTAACCATATTTGTATTTTTAAGCTTCCTTGATAATTCTCCTGCACCCTCTGCTCCTGCAACTGGACCTGACATAATTGTCTCAAAAGGTCTTTCACTTGCTTCATCAAATGTCATTGAACCACTTCCAGATCGAGTTAAAAGAAACGAACCTTTAAAACCAATGTCATTAAGACTATTTTTTAAAGTATCTAAATAATTTGACATTCTAGCTTTTACGAATGCATCTATTATTGTGGTTGTTGTTCTTTCGTATTCCCTATATTCACCTGAAACCAAAGATGATAATGAAATTTCACCTTTAAAACCATTTTCTATTAAAGTTTTTTTCGCAAGTAATTCATGCTCTTTATTGGAATAAGCATTCATAAAAGCTATAGCAACACTGTTAACACCTTCATCAATAAAATGTTTACAAGACTCTTTAACATCATTTATGTTTAGATTAGTGTGAACCTTCCCATTTGCAAATAACCTCTCTTCAATTTCTTGTCTTAAATAACGTGGAACTAATGGCGGTGGTGGTTGCCAAAATAAATTGTACATTTCATCCCTATCGCCCCTTCTAATCTCAATAATGTCTCTAAAACCTTTTGTGCAAAGTAATCCTACTTTTGATCCCTTTCTTTCTAATAAAGCATTTAAACCAACAGTAGTACCATGTAAGAAAAAATCAATATTACTTAACTGTTCCTTATTTAAATTTCTTTTAACTACTTCAATAACTGCTTTTTCAGGATCTGCTGGAGTCGTTGGTATTTTATCAATTATTACTTTGTTATCATTTTCATCATAAACAATAAAATCAGTAAATGTACCACCTATATCTACTCCTATTCTTGATGACATAATAAAAAGTAAGCTATCAGATGCTATTTAGAATTCAAGAATAATTAACAGACAATATTATTAATTTTGAAAATTTTTTTATTAAAAGTAGAATAAAATCATTATTATCGAAATATAGTTATGAGTATTGATATTTTTCAATCTAAGGAATTAAAAAAAAATAAAAAAATTAAAACTGATCCAATAACTTCTGAAATAATTAGAAATAGTCTCAATTCAGCAGCAGAGCAAATGAAAAAGGCTTTGGTAAGATCAGCTTTTTCACCCATCATTTATGAGGTTCTTGATTTTGCTAGTGCAATCTACGATAAAAATTATTGTATGCTTTCACAGTCACCAAGTTTACCTGGTTTCATGGGGACTCTGAGTTTTTGTGTAGAGCAAGCAGTTAAAGAAGTTGGGGGAGAAGAAAATATCTTTGATGGAGATATAATTATATATAATAATCCATATGGTTCAGGTTCTCATTCACAGGATGCTGCACTAGTTAAGCCAGTTTTTATAGAAAACAAACTAATAGGATATACAGCAATTAAAGCTCACTGGCTTGATACAGGAGGTAAAGAACCTTATTCAACAGATACAGTAGATGTTTTTCAAGAAGGAACAATTTACCCTGGGCTTAAGCTTTATAAAAAAGGAAAATTAGAAGAAGATATTTTTAAATTAATCAAAGCCAATTCAAGAGTACCTAAGGCTATTGAGGGTGATTTAAATGCTCAACTAAATGGAATAATTGCAGGAGCAAATGCTTTAAAAAGAATTGTAAATAAATTTGGTTACGAATTATTTTATGCATCTGTCTTAGAAATATATGAACATGGTGAAAAATTAGTTAGAAAAAGTTTACAAAAAATTCCTGATGGTACATATTCTGGTTTTGGTCAGATGGATAGTAATGGCGTCGATGAAGGTGTTGTGAAATTCAAAATATCTATTGAAGTAAAAGGTTCAGATTTAATTCTAGATTTTACAGATGCACCAGATCAACAAAATGGACCAATAAATTGTCCTCTACCATCAACTGTTTCTAAAGCCCGTGTTGCATTTAGTATGATGGCAGGAAATGGGGAGCAGCCAAATGAAGGTTTTTTTAGACCATTAATTGTTAAAACAAAAAAAGGAACTATGTTTAATCCGGTTTCTCCTGCTCCTTGTTTTTTAAATGGATGGCCTGGTTTACAAGTAATTGAAGTTATTTACAGAATTCTATCTGAAAAATTACCTGAAGCATTTCCTGCAAGTAGTGGTGGGTGTTTAGCTGCAGCAGTTTGGTGGGGCAAAAGAGAAAAAGATGGTGAACCTTGGGCAGACGGAGCTCCTCATCCTGTAGGCCAAGGTGGTTTTTACAATGGTGATGGGGTTACTTCAATGCATCATAATTCAGCTGGCACTAGAATTTCTCCGACAGAAATTTGGGAGTCAAAAAATCCTTGGCTAATAAATAAAATAGAATTAGCTAAAGACTCTTGTGGCGCAGGTGAATTTAGAGGGGGTTTAGGTTTAGATTTAGAATTCGAAATGATTGAAGAAACATTTATTACGACTGTTGTTGAAAGAACAAAGAATCCTCCATGGGGTATAAAAGATGGGAAAGCTGGAAGAGCAAATAACGTACAAGTAATTAAAAAAAATGGAGATAAATTTTTTATGCCAAAGAAATCAGGATATAAATTAGATAAAGGTGATAAGATAATTTTTTTAACAGGTGGCGGTGGTGGGTATGGAAATCCCGAGTTTCGAAAAATAGAAAAAATTGAGTATGACTTAAAACAAGAATATTTATCTAAAAAATACGTCGAAGAAAACTTTAAACATTTCAAATTTAATTAAATAATCAAAAAAAATAGCAATTTTTTCATATATACGTTCAATATTATACAATTGAATTCTTTTTTAATTCCTCTAAGATTTATCAATATTTAATTTTTTTTAGGAGGAATAAAATGAAAAAAATTAGTTTTTTTAAAACAATTTTATTATCCCTAATAATATCTGTATTATCTTTTTCATTTGTAAGTGCAAAAACGGTAATCAGAACTGACGAAGCAGCAATTGGAGAAGCTGATCCAGCTAAATTCTCTGATAACATAGATTCTGTAATTATATTTAATGTCTATGACGCTCTTGTTGATGAGGGGAAAAATGGAAGTGGACTTAAACCATTACTTTCAACTGGTTGGGAATATCCAGATCCAAACACATTGAATGTATCTTTAAAAAGTGGTGTAAAATTTCATAGTGGAAATACACTTGATGCTGACGATGTAGTTTATTCATTTAATAGATTAATGGATATGGGTCAGGGTTTTTCATTCCTTTTTGGTTCAGTTGAAAGTGTTACTGCTTTAGATGCAAGTACAGTTCAGTTTAAAACAACAGAACCATTTGCGCCACTAGTTGCAAGTTTAATGAGATTGGCGATTGTTGATAAAGATGATGTTCAAGCTAATACTGTTGACGGTAATTATGGTGATAATGGCGATTACGGTGAAGCATATCTATTATCAACTTCTGCTGGAACTGGTGCTTATAAATTAAGTGAACACGATCCAAACGTTAAAACTGTATTAGTTAAAAATGATGATTATTTTCAAGGTCATAATGCAAAGGCACCAGATGAAGTAATTATTAAATACAGTGTTGAAGCAGCTACAATTAAAGCACTTTTACTCAGAGGTGAACATGAGATCTCAAGTATGTGGCTTCCAAATGAAGTTCTTGCTGCACTTTCGAAAGAAGATAGTGTTGATTTAGTAAAAATTAATCGTCCAGGATCTTGGATGAACAAACTAAATAATAGAAGAGCTCCATTTGATGACGTTCATTGCCGAAGAGCAATACAATTAGCTTACGACTATGATGCTCTTTATCAATCTTTCGCAATTACTGATGATTTAGTTGCTGGTCAAAAAGCAAGTGGAGCTTTAATTGCTGGAGTTTTAGGATACGATCCTAACAAAGCTCCAATTGAAAGAGATATTGAGAAGGCTAAAGCTGAACAAGCAAAATGTAAATATAATCCTTCTGATTATACACTTGATTTAGCTTGGATTGCTGAAGTTCCATATGAAGAGCCATGGGCTTTACAATTACAAGCAAATGCCATGGAATTAGGGTATGATGCTACAGTAACTGGTTTACCTTGGGCTAAATTTACTGAACAAGTATCAAGTTGGGAAAATACTCCGCATGCAACTGTAGTTTCAGTTCTTGCGAATGTACCAGATCCTGACGCACTAATGTACGCTCAGTTCCACTCTTCAAGAGGTGGTACGTGGATGTCAGCTGAATGGGCTAATGACCCAGAGCTTGATGCACTATTAGAAAAAGGAAGAACTGAAACAAATGAAGCTGAAAGAATAAAAATTTATCAAGCTGCCAATCAGGTAATGATTGATAATGCTATTACTTTATTCATAACAGACTTTGTTGGGTTTCAACCAATATCTAAGAATGTATCAAATTCAGATACAATTAGTACACAACAACAGTATGGTACAATGGGTAGAAACTTGTCATTTAGAGAAATGGCAGTAAATTAAATTTGATGGCCGGTCTATAAAGACCGGCCTTTTTTTTGTAAATCTATAAAATTGAACACTCTACAATATTTTTTAAGAAGAATTTTTGTTTCGATTATTGTATTTTTCGGCGTCTCGATTGTAATTTTTTGTCTTGCAAGACTGATACCTGGAGATCCAGCTAGGATAGCACTTGGACCATTTGCTACTGATGAAATGGTTGAACAATTAAGAGAAACTTTACACTTAAATGAATCAATTTTTATTCAATATGGAATTTTTATTGAAAAATTATTTCAAGGTGATTTAGGGATTTCTACTTATACTAAAAGACCAGTATTAGTTGATATTATTTCTTATTTTCCAGCTACGTTTGAATTAGTATTAATGTCTGGCTTATTAATGATTCTCATCGGAATGCCTCTTGGAATTCTTTCTGGAAAATTTAAGAATAGTATTATTGATAATGTTGCAAGATTAATTTCACTTTTAGGAGTTGTAACTCCAAGTTTTCTTTGGGCAATAATACTAATGTTAATTTTTGCATTTTGGTTTCCAATTTTACCAGTTTCAGAAAGGATGAATGAAGCTTTAGATCCTCCAACACTTGTGACTGGTTTGCTTTTGGTAGATTCTCTTCTTGAGGGCAATTTCAAAGTTTTTGGTGATGCTTTTTTACATCTAATTTTACCAGGTCTAGCTATAGCACTACCTGCTATTGGTAATGTCGCTAGATTAACTAGAACTAATTTAAGTGATGTTTATGAAAAACAATATATTGAGTTTGCAAAATCATACTCTTTTAGTGAGTATAGAATTGCAACTAAGTATGCATTAAAACCAGCCTCAATCCCTACTGTTACAATAATCGGTTTAGATTTTGCTTTTATGTTAGGAAATGCATTTTTAGTTGAAACTGTTTTTGTTTGGCCTGGTATGGCCAAATATGGTGTTGAAGTTATACTGGCTAAAGATCTTAATGGTATAATTGCAACAGCATTAGTTATTACGACATTCTTTCTAATTATTAATATGATTGTTGATTTTGTGGTATTACTCTTAAACCCTAGAATAACTACTAAGGATTGATATGAATTTTTTTAAATCAAAATATTTTTATAAATTTAGTAGAAATCCTTTATCTGTAGTTGGTCTTGTAATTGTCACAACTATTGTAATTTTAGCAATATTTGCTCCATTTATAACACCTTTTCCAGAACATGTTGGGCCATTTACAGATTTTGCAAACAAATCCAAGCCGCCTAGTTCTACATATATTTTTGGTACAGATAAAATTGGAAGAGATATTTTTACAAGAGTAATTTTTGGTTACAGAATTTCTTTAACACTAGGAATTGTCGTTCTTGCGATTGCTGTCCCAATTGGAGTTACAATGGGATTATGCGCAGGATATGTTGGTAAAAAAACTGAAATGATTTTAATGAGAATCACAGATGTTTTTTTAGCAATCCCCGCTTTAGTTTTAGCACTATCTATTATAGGTCTTTTAGACAGACCCAATCTATTTTATACAATGATAGCTGTATCTATGGCATGGTGGCCATGGTACACAAGA
The DNA here is from genome assembly GCA_902540265.1 of uncultured Alphaproteobacteria bacterium. Lineage (GTDB taxonomy): Bacteria > Pseudomonadota > Alphaproteobacteria > HIMB59 > CACPNW01. The sequence continues at coordinate 20,925 of CACBLW010000006.1, read as the reverse complement.
TTGATTTATAATATTACTCGTTCAGTAAAAACTGAGGGTTATATTGCAGCGGCCGAAATCATGGGTGCATCTAAAATGCATATTATGTTTAGAGAAATTTTACCTAATTGCCTTCCTTCACTACTTACAAAGATAACTCTTGATTTAGGTTTTGTAATTCTTGTTGGATCTTCATTAAGTTTTTTGGGATTAGGCGCTCAACCTCCCACTCCTGACCTTGGTACAATGGTAGCAAAAGGAGCTTCAGTTCTACCTGACACTTGGTGGTTTTCGTTGTTTCCTGGTTTTGCAATTTTAATTGTAGTGCTTGGTTTTAACTTAGTTGGAGACGGTCTGAAAGATATGTTTGATGTTGATGTCTAATAAATTATTATCAATCAAAAATTTAGAGCTATCTTTTAAAATGTATGAAGGTACGCTAAATGTTCTAAAGAAAATTAATTTAGAGTTAGAAAAAGGTGAAAAAGTAGCCTTAGTTGGAGAATCAGGTTCAGGTAAATCAGTAACAACTAAATTAATTTTAGGATTACTAAACCAAAGAAATGTTTTTAAAAATGGTAATATTATTTTCAAAGATAGAGAACTAATCAATTTATCCCAAAGAGAATTTAAAAAAATAAGAGGAAATAATATTTCCATAATATTTCAAGATCCAATCGCTGCATTAAATCCAGTATTTAAAATTAAAGAACAATTTTTTGAAGTAAATTGTAATGGTGGAAAAATTAGTAAAAAAGACTCATTTGATAAAGCATGTGAAGCATTGCTTAAGGTCTCAATAAGAGATCCTGAAAGAGTAATGGAGTCATATCCTTTTCAGCTAAGTGGTGGAATGGCTCAAAGAGTAGTGATTACAATGGCAATGATAAATAGTCCTGACTTACTTTTAGCAGATGAGCCGAGTACTGCTTTAGATGTAACTGTGCAAAATCAGGCATTAGATTTAATGGATGATTTAACAAAGGTAACGAACACAGCTGTACTTTTAATTACTCATAACATGGGAGTTGTTAGAAGATTTGCAGAGAAAGTCTATGTCATTTACAGAGGTGTTATTGTAGAAGAAGGAACTAAGTCTCAAGTTTTTAAAAATCCAGGTCATCCCTATACTGAAGCATTGTTACAATCTATTCCAAAATTAAATGGCACTAGGATACCAATTCACAATGATAATGCTCCTAACTACGCTGAAATTCCAAAATTTACACATCCAAAATGATTAAGATACGAGATATTTCAAAACAATTTACAATTAAAAATAATGTAGTGAAAGCACTATCAAATATAAACTTAGAAATATTAGAGAGAGATTGTTTTGCAATTGTTGGAGAGTCAGGTTCTGGCAAAACAACATTAGCTAATATTATATTAGGTATCTATCAACAAGATGAGGGGGAAGTTTTATTTGAAAATAAAATACTAATTAAAAACAGAAGTCTTCAACTTAGGAAACTAATCCAGTTTGTTCAGCAAAATCCAATGTCGACATTAAATCCCAAAAAAACTATCTACAGCACTATAGCCTTGCCATTAAAGATTCATAAAATTGTAGAAAATAATAAATACAAAGAAAAAGTTGAAGAACTCTTATCTTTTGTTGGTTTAGAAAGCAATTTTATGGATAGATATCCGGATACATTATCTGGAGGGCAGAAACAAAGAGTTGCAATCGCAAGAGCTTTAGCAACAGAACCAAAAGTTATAATTCTTGATGAGCCAACCTCAGCTTTAGATGTTATTGTTCAATCAAAAGTATTAAATTTATTATTAGACATAAAAAAGAAATTTGATCTTACATACATTTTTATTACCCATGATTTAAGTGTTGTAAAAAATATTGCTAATAAAGTAGTTGTAATGAATAAAGGTAAAATTGAAGAAACTGGAGATACAATAGAAATTTTCCAAAATCCAAAAAGTGAATACACAAAAACTCTTATAAGAGCTATACCAACCGTAACTGATGAAGAAGATGCAACAAAACCATAATAAAATTTTAGTAGAATTAATAAATAAAACAAATTCTCAAAATTCTAAAAAATTTTTCAAAGAATTAGATTTAAAAGTTAAAAAGATTATAGGGCATAAATTATTTACACTGATGGTTGTAGATAAATCATTGAAGTATGTTGAAAGAGTATACTCTAGCAACATTAAAGCATATCCTCTTCTTGGCACAAAACCAATTCCTAAAAATGAGTGGACAAAAAAAGTTGTTTTGAATAAAAAAAATTTTCTTGGAAAAGATATGAAGACAATAAAAAAATTATTTTTTGATCACGAAGTGATATCAAACCTAGGTTGTGGATCTATAATCAATATTCCTGTTATCAATAATAACATAATATTAGGAACAATGAATATACTACATAAAGAGTTTTATTATAATTCAGATACTGTAAAACTTGCTAAACCTTTTGCTAGTTTACTATCTGGATATTTTTTATTTCATCAGCAAAATATGAAAACTAAATAATTCTTAATTCTTTAGAAAAGGTAGTTAAACTTTTACATCCATCATTTGTAATTAAAACATCATCTTCAATTCTAACACCAAGATCTCCTTGTTTATAAAGACCGGGTTCAATAGTGATTACCATGCCCTCCTCAAGAAGCTCATTATTTTTTCTCATAATATATGGATCTTCATGTACATCTAGTCCAAGACCATGCCCGGTTTTGTGGACAATATAATCTTTATAACCAGAATCTTCTAGAGAATTGAGTACACTGTCATCTAGATTATGCATAGTTAAATTAGGTTTTGAAATACTTAATCCCAATTTATTTGCTTTCAAAACTGCATCATAAAAATTTTTTTGCTCATCTGAAGCAGAACCAACAAAAAAAGTTCTCGTTATATCTGAATTATAACCATTCACTACTGCTCCAAAATCGAAAAGGAGACAATCACCATCTTTTAAAAAATAATCATTACTTGAATGACCATGAGGAAGTGCTGAGTTAGCACCTGCCAAAACAATAGGATCAAATGCAATACCTTCAGCACCATTTTCATAAAGTTGTTGGAGTAGAAAATTTTTAATTTCTATTTCCGACTTTCCTATTTCTACATAGTTAATAGTATTAGCTAACGTTGTTTCTGCAATTTTGATAGCTTTTTGTAAATTTTCTACATCATCACTATTTTTACGTAATCGTATATTACTTATTATTCTTTGAGCATTACTGATATTTAAATCTTTATTTGCGTTTTTTATAGCTTCATATTCAAAAACCCTCATCCTTTGGCCCTCAACACCTAAAGATTTACAATTTTTAATTTTTTCAAATACTTTATTAAATGCTTCTTGATATCCATCACTATCTTGCCATTGAAAAATTTCAGCATCAATATTCAGTTTTTTAAAACTATCAACTTCTAGTACTGGAAGTATTGCTAAAGGTTTTTGATTTTTGGAAATAATTAACGCTGTTGGTCTTTCCATCAAGTGAAAATCGCCACCAGTTAAATACCTAAAGTTTGAACCTGGAATAATTACGAATGCATCTAAATTATTTTCAATAAGCTGATGTTGTAATTTTTCTAATTTATCAATAAACATATTAAGTTTTATTTAACAAATTTAATTTAAATTTAAACTAAATTTTAAATATAAATTAAAAAATATAGTACAAATAAGAAACATAGATAGATAAACCTAAAATTCCATATATTCGTCCAATTTTTTTCATTGAGAGCATAAAGATTAGAACTATTGAAGTAATAGCAACCATAATTAATAAATCTTGTTTTAAGAATATTTCCGGTAATGTAAAATTACCAAACAAAGAACTAATACCTAGAACACCAAGAACATTATAAATATTTGATCCTAAAATATTCCCTAGAGCAAAATCAACTTTCTTTTTAATTGCAGATAAAATTCCAACAACTAATTCAGGGAGTGATGTGCCAAATGCAATTAATGATAATCCTATAACTGCCTCAGAAACATTATATTTTTTTGCTATTTCAATTGCTGAACTAACTAATAAATCTGAACCAAAAACTAAAAAAATAATACCTAGTACAATTAATATTAATGAAATTATCGTTGAGTAATCATTTTTATCTATTTCTGTATTATCTATTTCTCCTTTTTTCATTTGAATGTACATTAAATAAATAAGAGTAAGAATAGCTACTATTCCAAAAATATAATTGAAATAAAAAAACGTCATAAAAATCAAAAAAATGCCTAAGAAGATATTAATCCATGCTTGATTAATTTGATTCTTATTTATGTTTACAATTGGAAAAATTATTGTCGTAGCAGCCATAACAAGTACTAGATTTGCTATATTACTCCCAACTACTGCACCTAAAGCAAGGTCAGAATAATTGTTTAGGACTGCATTAATGCTACTTGCCAACTCAGGCAATGACGTACCCCCAGCTACAATTACAACTCCAATAGCAAATAATGAAATATTTATTTTTTTTCCAAAACTAATTGAACCCCTAATAACAATTTCTGCACCTAATACTAAAAGACCCAATCCTATTATTGCGAGAAAAATATCCATTAATAATTTTAATTATTTTAGTTAGTTATATGTTTAATTTAATTAGTATATAATAAAAAAAAATTCTTAATAATGAATGAACAATTTGATTATATCATAATTGGTGCTGGAACAGCTGGTTGTATTTTAGCAAATAGACTCACAGAAAACGAAAAAATTAGAGTTTTATTAATTGAAGCCGGTGGCAAGGATATAAATCCTTGGATACATATTCCTGGAGGATATTTCAAAACAATGCATAACCCAAATACGGATTGGTGTTTTACTACTGAAGAGGAAGAATTTTGTAATAATAGAAAAATGCTTATTCCAAGAGGAAAAACTCTAGGTGGCAGTTCGTCAATAAATGGTATGCTGTATATTAGAGGTCATGCTAATGACTATAATTACTGGAGACAATTAGGAAATATTGGTTGGTCTTGGGATGATGTATTGCCTTATTTTAAAAAATCAGAAAATTATAAAATCTCTAAAAGTGATTTTCATGGGGACAGTGGTCCTATCAAAGTAGAACAAATTAGATCAAAATTTAAATTATTAGATTTATTTTTAGATGCTGCGGAAGAATTTGGTTACAAAAAAAATTCTGATTTTAATGATGGTGATAATGAAGGTATGGGATATTTCCCAATGACAATTGATAAAGGTTTTAGATGTAGTTCTGCTGTAGGTTTTTTAAATCCTGTAAAAAATAGAAAAAATTTAAAAATCATTACAAATGCACATGTAAAAAATTTTACATTTGAAAACTTTAAAGTAAAAAATGTAAATGTCTGGAGAGGTAATGAAAAATTTATTTATTCTGTAAATAGAGAAGTATTATTATGTGCGGGTACTATAGGTTCCCCTCACATACTTCAAACATCAGGTGTTGGACCAGGAGAATTATTAAATAAGAATAATATTAATATCGTTAGAGAAATTAATGGTGTTGGAAAAAATTTGACTGATCATTTAATGTTAAGACCTGTATACAAAATTAAAAATCTAGAAACATTAAATGATATATATCACAGTTTTACAAAAAAATTTTTAACTGGATTAAATTATTTTATTTACAGAAAAGGCCCATTAACAGTTGGAGCTAGCTATTTGTGTGGTTTCATTAAAAGTGACTCTTATTTAGAAAATCCTAATTTACAGTTTCATATTTCACCTGCTAGTACAGATTTATTAGGTAAAGCTGAACTACATAAATTTCCAGCTTTTACACCTACAATTACAAATGTTCGCCCAACGAGTAGAGGAACTATAGAAATCAAATCTTCTGATACAAGAATTTATCCAAAAATAAAAATGAACTATCTGTCTACTTACGAAGATAGAGAGATTGCAGCGAAATCAATTAAGATAGTTAGAAAAATAGTTTTAGAGTCAAAGGCATACAAAAAATATCAACCAAAAGAATACAGGCCTGGAATAGAATTTAAAGATAATGAATCGTTAGCAAGAGAAGCAGGTAAATTTGCAAATACTATTTTTCATCCAGTTAGCACATGTAGAATGGGTAATGATGAAAACTCAGTTGTAAATGATAATCTCAAAGTAAAAGGTATACACAACTTAAGAGTAGTTGATGCATCTGTGATGCCTACTATTACATCTGGAAATACTAACGCGCCAACAATGATGATTGCTGAAAAAGGTTCTGATCTAATAATTAAAGATCAAAAATGATTATTGAACTATTGTATCTTTAGGATCAATTCCAGCTACTTCTACTGGAGCTTTCATTGCGTCTCTTCTAAAAGGTTCACCTAATTCTTGGTTAAGCATCACTTCAATGAAGGTTGTTATTCCTTGCATCTGATCCTTACAAGATTGTTGTAAAGCCTCTGTTAGTTCCTCTTGAGAATTGACTTTAATCCCCTTAAAACCACAAGCCTCTGCTATTTTTGCATAGCTTAATTTAGGATCAAGTTCAGTTCCAACAAAATTGTTATTATACCAAAGTGTAGTATTTCTTTTCTCTGCTCCCCATTGATAATTTCTAAAAATTATCATTGTAATATTTGGCCATCCATCTCTATTGCAAGAAGTCATTTCACTCATACTAATTCCAAATGCGCCATCACCTGCAAAGCCTACAACTGGAGTATCAGGACAGCCTATTTTTGCTCCAATTACAGATGGAAAACCATAACCACATGGTCCAAATAAACCAGGTGCTAAATACTTTCTACCATTCTCAAATGTTGGATAAGCGTTACCGATTGCACAATTATTTCCTATATCACTTGATATAATTGCATTTTCAGGTAACCCTGCTTGAATAGCTCTCCATGCCATTCTTGGTGACATTTTCTCTGGTTCTCTATCTCGTGAGTCTTTATTCCAAGATGTGCCAGGATCATCTTCTTCATGATCAAGGCCAGTTAATGTTTGTAGCCAAGCTGACTTTGTCTTATGAATCAACTCTTCTCGTTCTTTTCGATCTTGATCACCTGCATTAGTAGCAAGATTTTCTAAAATTTGCTTCGCAACAAGTTTTGCGTCTCCGCAAATACCAACACTAATTTTTTTAGTTAAACCAATACGATCAGAATTGATATCAACTTGAATGACATCTGCATTTTTTGGCCAATAATCTATTCCATAACCTGGTAAAGTTGAGAAAGGATTTAATCTTGTACCAAGTGCGAGAACTACATCTGCCTTGGAAATTATTTCCATTGCTGCTTTAGATCCATTGTATCCTAAAGGACCAACTGCAAGAGGATGTTTGCCCGGAAAACTATCATTATGTTGATATCCGCAAGCAACTGGAGCGCTTAATTTTTCTGCAAGTTTTTTACAATCATCTATAGCGTCAGCTAAAATTACTCCAGCACCAGATAAAATAACGGGGAATTTTGCATTAGATAAAAGATTTGCGGCTTCCTTAATTGCTTCAATTCCACCAGAAGGTCTTTCAAATTTTATAATTGGTGGCAGATCAATATCAACAACTTGAGTCCAAAAATCTCTTGGTATATTTAATTGAGCAGGAGCAGATCCTTTAATAGCTTTTGAAATAACTCTATTTAAAACTTCTGCTACTCTAGCTGGATCTCTTACCTCTTCTTGATAACACACCATATCTTTAAATAAGTTCATTTGCTCAACTTCTTGGAAGCCTCCTTGACCAATAGTTTTGTTAGCTGCTTGTGGAGTAACTAAGAGCATTGGAGTATGATTCCAAAAAGCAGTTTTTATAGGTGTAACTAAACCAGTTATACCAGGTCCATTTTGCGCAATACACATTGCGATTTTACCAGTTGATCTAGTATATCCATCAGCCATAATTCCACCGTTTGACTCATGAGCAACATCCCAAAATGTTATTCCAGCTTTAGGAAAAAGATCAGATATCGGCATAAATGCAGATCCAATTATTCCAAAAGCGTGTTGAATACCGTGTTTCTGTAAAACTTTTACGAAAGCTTCTTCTGTTGTCATTTTTGCCATAATAAAACCCTTAATATATTATTCTTACCTACATTAAATTAATTATTAAATGAACTACAATAATCTTGTTAGTTATTTATTAATTTTATAAAATTCCTATTTAAAGAAAAATTAATTATTTACGATTGATAAAATGACGCTTCTTGGACAAGAGATTATTAAGGCTACATCAAAAATTTTACCAAATCAACCTGGTGTTTACCAAATGCAGGATGATAAAGGTAATATTTTATATATTGGAAAAGCAAAAGTATTATCAAATAGGGTAAAGAATTATCTATCTCTAAATAACCTAACCAGAAGAATTCAAAGAATGGTTAGTCTAACTAAATCAATGAACTTTTTTGTTACAAATACAGAATTAGAAGCAATCATCCTTGAATGTAATTTAATTAAAAAACATAAGCCAAGATTTAATGTACTTTTAAGAGATGATAAATCATTCCCTTATATATTTATTTCTTCAGAACATGATTTTCCTAGAATTGAAAAACATCGTGGTCCACAAACGAAAAGGGGAAGATATTATGGACCATTTGCAAGTCCAGATGCAGTAAATAGAACTATTAATACAATACAACGCATATTTCTATTAAGATCATGCACAGATAAAGAGGTTAATGCAGGAAATAAATTGTGCTTCAATTATTATCTTAAAAGATGTTCTGGTCCTTGCGGAGGAAAAATCACAAAAGAAGCCTATTCAAAATTAATAGAGGCAGCAGACGATTTTCTAAGTAGTGGTAACTCTCAAAAAATACAAAAAAATTTTACATATCAAATGTACGAGGCTTCAAAAATAAATAATTTTGAATTAGCAGCATCTCTTAGAGATAGACTAAAAGCTTTAAAACATATTGAGCAAAATAATTCAATTAAGATTAAAGATATTAAAAATGCTGACATTTTTGCAATAACATCAAATGAAGGTAAAACATGCATTTATGGAAGTTTTTTTAGAAATAATACTTCTTATGGTGGTAAAGCTTTCTACCCAGATCATGATAACTTATTGGATCACGAGGAAATAATGTTAGGTTTCTTAAATATATTTTATGCAGAAAAAGATATTCCTGAAACAATTATTACTAACATAACTATTGATAAAAATAATAATTCACAAATTTTAGGAAAGAATTTTGATAAAACAAAATTTATTAAACCATTAAAAGGACCAAAAAAAAATTTACTTAAATTTGCAGAAAAAAATTCTAAAATAAATTTAGATATTAAATTAAATAAACTTAAATCTTTTGATAATTTTAATTCAGAAATTAAAAAAATATTTAAACTCAAAGATGAAATTATAAAAATAGAAGCTTACGATAATAGCCATACATTTGGAAAATATCCTATAGGTGTAATGGTTGCCTATAATCAAAATGGATTTATAAAATCAAATTATAGAAAATTTAATATTCGATTTGATCTTGAAGAAAACAAAAATAAAGTTGATGATTATTATATGATGAAAGAAATGCTTACTAGGAGATTTAGTAACTCAAAATTTCAAGACGAGTTAGATTTGCCAAGTTTGTTGCTTATAGATGGAGGAAAAGGACAATATAATTCTGCAAAAAAAGTTTTAGATAGTTTAAAAATAGATATACCAATTATCTCTATGGCAAAAGGTGAGGAAAGAGATGTAGGTAGAGAAATTCTAATACATGATAAATTTACATATAGATTAAATGAAAATAATCCACTTCTTCATTTTTTGCAAAATATTAGAGATGAGGTTCATAGATTTGCAATAACAACTCATCGATCAAAGAGAGCAAAGATGAGCGTCAAATCTGTATTTGATGATATAGAAGGAGTAGGTCCTGAAAGAAAGAAAATTTTAAAAAAACACTTTGGCACAGTGGAGAAACTAAAATTAGCTAGTTTAGATGAATTAAAAGAGGTTAAATCTATACCTGAGTCAATTCTAACAAAAATTTATGAATATTTTCATAGCGTTTAAAAAATTCTTCATCTACAAAGAATACAAATGAATATATCAAATATTCTAACAATAATTAGAATAGCTATAATTCCAATTATAGTTCTTTGTATATATCTTACGAATCCATATTTTGGTTGGATAGCCTTTATATTATTTTGTTTAGCTGGAATAACAGATTACTTTGATGGTTATTTAGCTAGACTAAGAAATGAAGTGACAAACTTTGGAACATTTTTAGATCCAATTGCAGATAAATTATTAGTAGCGGCAGTTATTCTTATTTTAACTTCTAAGGGTGTAATAAAAGACTGGGATACTATTCCAGCCCTAATAATATTATTAAGAGAAATAACAGTATCAGGTTTAAGAGAATACTTAGCTGGGATAAAAATTAGTATACCGGTTTCAAGAATTGCAAAAGCAAAAACCTTCCTTCAACTAGCTGCACTTGGATTACTTATATTATCTGAGAGTAATCTTAATTTATTGTTTATTATTTATTTAGGTAAGACTTTTCTATGGATTGCTGGAATTCTAACTCTCTATACTGCCTATGATTATATTAAAGGATCAATAAAACATTTTTAAAATGAGAATTCGATATTTTGCTTGGATTAAGGATATAACAAATAAAGATGACGATGTAATTGATATAAATCACCCTAAAACTATACAAGAATTAAAGAAATATTTAGAAAATTTGTATCCTGAGCTAAGAAAACATTTTTTACAAGACGTTTTAAGATTTGCAGTTAATCAGGAATATGTTTCAGAAAATTTGAGTTTAAATCCAATTGATGAAATTGCAATATTTCCCCCAGTTAGCGGTGGGTGATGATAAAAATACAAAAAAAAAATTTTAATTTAGAAGAAGAAATAGATAAAATTAAAAATAAACATTCAGACATAGGGGCACAAACTTCTTTTGTTGGTTATGTAAGAGATTTAAACAATAATAAAGATGTTAAATATTTAAATTTAGAAGTTTACGAAGAAATGGCATTTAAAGAGTTGTCAAAAATTGAAAATAATGCATTAAAAAAATGGAGCTTAATTGATACTTTAATCATCCATAGATATGGAAAACTAAATGTTAACGAAAAAATAGTTTTAGTTAGTTGTTTTTCACAGCATAGAAAAGATAGCTTTAATGCTTGTGAGTTTATTATGGATTATTTAAAGAAAGATGCACCATTCTGGAAAAATGAATTTTATTATAAAGATGATGAATGGTTAGAAAATTCTAAATAGAATTTTTAACCATATCACTAAAATCATTCATAAATTTGAAAGTAGTTGTGTTATCTCCTGTATTATATTTAAAATCATCAATTGATCTAATAGGAGTAATTTCAGCAGCTGTTCCCGTTAAAAAAGCTTCATCATAATTTCCTATTTCATCAGGCATTATATGTTTTTCTGTTATTTTAAATCCTTGATTAGATGCCATTTCAATGACCGTTTGACGTGTAATCCCGTTAAGAAAACAGTCTGGAATAGGAGTATGAATATTACTATCTTTAATAAAAAAAATATTTGCTCCTGTACCTTCAGCAACATAACCTCGATAATCTAACATCAAAGCATCATGATAACCTTTATTTTCTGCAAATTCTTTTGATAAAGTACAAATGATATAAGGTCCAGAAGCTTTTGCTTCATATGGAGCTGTATCCGGTGCAGGTCTTTTCCAAGGTGATGTAATTAATTTTAAACCAGCTTTTTGATCTTCAATTTTAAAATAAGTTGCCCAGTCATCCCAAACTGCAATCGCTACGTTTATATTTGATTTAGTTGTTGATAATCCCATCTGATCTCCACCTCTCCATGCAAGTGGTCTAACATAACAATTTTTGTAATTCATTTTATCAATGAGATCATATTTTGCTTTATTAATTTGATCATGTGTGAAAGGAATTTCCATTCCAATTATTTCAGCAGATTTAAAAAACCTTTTAGTATGTTGCTCTGATTTAAAAATCTTTCCATTATAAGCTCTCTCACCTTCAAAAACAGCGCTTGCATAATGAAGTCCTTGAGAGATTATATGAGAATTTGCATCCTGCCATGGTATTATTTTACCATTCATCCAGATCCATCCATCTCTATTTTCAAATGATTTAAGCATATCCTTTATTAACTTTTTTAATGACAATTGACTATCAGTGATGCATAATTAAGTCAATATGGCTGACCTAAATAAGTTGTTAACACCACTCTTTTTAAACGAAGGTGAGATAAGAAAGATTATAGAGCTATTATTTTTTTCATATAGAGACTTTACAGAAGGCCCTGATAAAATTTTAGAGAAGATAAATTTCGGTAGAGCACATCATAGAGTAATATATTTTGTTGGTAAGCAAAAAAATCTTACAATAAAAGAACTTTTGTCCATATTAAAAATTACTAAACAAAGTCTATCAAGAGTATTAAATCAACTTGTTAAGGAGAAATATATTATTTTATCAGTAGGAGATGATAAACGAACAAAGAAATTGATTTTATCAAAAAAAGGTCAAGAACTAGAAAAAAATTTATCAGAAATTCAAATAAAGAAAATCAGAAAAGTTTTATTAAACTTTAATGAAATAGACATAAATGGTTTTAAAAAAATTCTTTATGAGATGGTTGAAGATTCAAATAAAAAAAAGTTTGATGAAATAAATAATTAATATGAAAAAAAACATTTTGATTGTCGATGATGATAAAAGACTAAGAGAATTACTAAAAGACTATTTAAGAGAAAAAAATTTAGAAATTTATCTTAGTAAGGATTATGATGAAGCCAAAGATATTTTATCAATTGCTATATTTGATTTGATTATTCTTGACAGAATGATGCCAAGTGGAGATGGCATTAAGTTAATTGATCATATAAAACAGTTTTCTAATACGCCAATAATAATGCTTACAGCAATGGGTGAAGATAAGGATAAAATTGATGGATTAAAAATTGGTGCTGATGATTATCTATCAAAACCATTTGAACCAGAAGAATTATTTTTAAGAATTAAAAAATTACTAGATTTATTTGAAAACCTTAAGGTTAAAAAAATAAAGATTACATTTGGTGAATTTATTTTTGATACATCAAATTTCAAACTACAAAAAAAGGATAAATCAATTTATTTAACTGAAGGTGAGAATAATTTACTTATGAAGCTGATTAATAAAAGAAACAATATTGTACTAAGGGAAGAATTAGCAGATCAAGAATTTGATGAAACAGAACTAAGAAAAGTTGATGTTCAAGTTACACGTTTGAGGCAAAAAATTGAAATAAATGCAAAACAACCTCAGTATATTAAAACCATAAGAGGAAAAGGATATAAATTAATTTGTAATGAAATTTAATGATTAAAAAAATAATACCTTCTACCTTAATTGGAAGATCAATAATTATAATTTTCGTTCCTATAATTATTATAGTTTTACTAACTTCATTTGTATTTTACCAAACATCATGGAGTATTATTTCTAAGAGATTAACTGAATCTGTAGCTGCAGATATCAATGTTTTGGTTAAATTAATTGATAGTGATCTTACTAATAATGCACTTAATGTAGCGAATCAGGATTTCAAAATGAAAATAAATATCGTTAAAGATAAAGAATTATTATCTTCAAAATTAAATCTAAACTCAGGCATATTATCTAAAAGATTAAATCAATCCTTAAGTAATTTAAAAAAAAAATTTGATTATGATTTATCTAATCTTGAAGAAGGTGTTCTTATATATATTCAAATTGATAAAGATATTTTAGAAATTATTGTAGATAAGGATAGAGTATACAGTGAATCTGCTTTTGTGTTTCTTCTATGGATGATATTTGCCTCTATAATTCTTTTTTTTATGTCTTATTTTTTAATGAGCAGACAATTAAGGCCTCTTAAAAGGTTGGCTATAATTGCCGAAACCTTTGGAAGAGGTTTAGATGCACCAGATATTAAGACTGCAGGAGCATATGAAATAAGACAAACAGCTAATGCTTTTAATCAGATGAGAACAAGAATTAAAAGATTTTTAAAACAAAGAACAGAAATGCTTGCAGGAGTTAGTCATGACCTTAGAACGCCATTAACAAGAATGAAACTTCAAATTTCATTGATGAAAGATGAAAAGGCAAAATCTGAACTTGAAGCAGATGTTAATGAAATGACGTCAATGTTGGATAGCTATGTTAGTTTTGTAAAAACAGAATCACCTGAACCAATTGAAACTATTGTTATAAATGAATTAATTGCTGATATTATTAAGACAGTTGACAAAAATAATATTGATTTAGTTTTAAATGAAAAGACCATAATTCAATCATCAGGAAGACAAATTCAGCTTAAAAGAGCGTTCAATAATATAATTGATAATTCACAAAGATATGCAAAAAAAATTGAGATAAATCTCTATAAAAATGAAAAAGATTGTGTGATTGAATTCAACGATGATGGTGAGGGTATACCAAGAGATAAATATGAAGATGTATTTAAACCATTTTTTACTTTAGATCCCTCTAGAAATAAACTCAAAGGAGAAAGCGGTTTAGGATTAACTATTACAAGGGATATTATTAGATCTCATGGAGGTGATGTTAAATTATCTGACTCAAATCTAGGAGGTCTTCAACTTAAAGTTTTACTTCCTCTTTGATTTTAAAATAGTTTACCCCCATTATTTACTGGTTTATCTGGAGACAATAAAACTGGTTCATTATCTAAATCTGGCACACCAAGAACTAATACTTCTGAAATAATTTTACCAATTTGTTTAGGTTCAAAGTTTACAACAGCAATAACTTGCTTATTAATTAATTCATCACTTTTATAATATTTTTGTAATTGTGCAGAAGTTTTTTTTATACCAATTTTTTCACCAAAATCTATTTTCAAAATTATGGATGGTTTTTTAAGTTCATTATATTCATATGCTTCAATTACTGTTCCTATTCTTATATCAACATTTTCAAATTCATTGTAATTTATAATATTATGAGAGCTCATGAAAATTTTATAAATTTTTCAATATTGTTTAAATATTTATCTAAGACACTCATTGTTTTTTCTAAACTTTCATTTTCATCATTAAACCAAGTAAATAGAGTTATATAATAAAGCGCAAAAATAATTTTTATTTTTATAACACCTTGAATACCACTAGGATTAATATTTGCAAATGTAGCAATTAAAATTTTGCTCTCAATTAGTTTAGGAATAAGTTTTAATACTCCTTGTGGTCTAGAAATAAAATAACTAATTATATTTTTTACAGAAACTCTATATTCATTCAATATATCATAACGTGCCATCATAATTTCAAATAACATATCTCTCTGTGATGACTTTTCTATATTAACAAGATTTTTTTTTAGTTGAAAATCAAAGAAATCATTAATATTTAAGACCAAATCAATTTTATTATTAATATTCAGCACTTTGCTATTAGATAAAATATTTTTAAGATTAATGTCAATTAATTTTTTTTTCTCTAAATATTGTAAAGTCTTTTTTGCTAGAGATATTTTATTTTGATTCACTTACCTTCACCTTGTTGTTTTGCTCTTTTGTATGCTGCCTTAAAAACTTGATTAAAAATATTATCAACCTTATTTATTTTCATTTTCTTGATTCCTGCTTCGGTTGTACCTCCTTTAGTTGCAACAGTTTCAACCATTTTTTCAGCAGAAATATTATTAGAGTTTAATAGATTTATAGAACCTCTAAAAGTTTCATTAATTAAAATTTTAGCTGTGTTTTTGGAAAAACCTAAATAAATTGCAGATTTTTCCATAATATCAATTAACTGAAATATGAAACCTGGACCACTTCCTGATACAGCAGTTGCTTTGTCTATAAAAGTTTCACTATTAAAAAAAAGAGTTTTACCACTCAGAGAGAACAATTTATCAATCTCATTAATTTCTTTTTTATTAATAGATTTATTTGCATAGATGCAATGAACTCCCTCTCCTATTAATGCAGGCATATTTGGCATCACTCTTACAATTTTGTTTATATTTAATAAATTATTTTTAAATAATTCTGTTTTTTTGCCAGCTATTACACTTATTGCTATAGATTTTTTTTTAAAATTTACATTTTTTAATTCTTTAAAGACATTTGTTAATTCAAGAGGTCGTGTTGCAAATATTATAAAATCAAAATTATTTTGATCATTTATATCGTTAATTGATTTAAAAAATTTTATTTTCTTATTTCTATTTCTTTTTTTAAGAATTGCATATTTTTTTTTATCTATAACACTAATTGTGTAATTCTTCGAGTTAGACCATCTAGACATTAGAGATCCACCCATGTGACCACATCCGATTAATAAGATATTTTTCATCTATCTATAATATAGCAGTTTTAAAATAAAATTTAAGCTCTACCAATAACTTCAAAATTGGAGAATTTTATAGCTTCTTTAGGTGGGATATCGTCAAATAGAACTTGCTGAAAACTTGGATAAAATTTTTCACATTCATAAATTCCAATATCAACAAGATCTTCAAATTTTTTGTGCAATGTTTCTGTTGAATTATTTGATAATAAAGTATGTCTAAAAGCTGGGATACCATTTTTACTTGTTATATCAAAATGCCCAATCCATAAATTCTCATTTATAAGTCCTAGTAGTTCATACGCCTTATTAATTTTAGTTTGAGGAAACTTAATATCAAAAGTTATTGAAAAACTTAGCGCGTTAATATTTTCAGACCATGTAAAATATAATCTGTAAGCGCACCAATGGGATGCTATCTCAGCAACCAATTCATGATCGGCAGCTCTACTAAAGTTCCATTTTTTTTGATGAATAACATCCTCAATGATATCTATAGGATTTAACAATATATTCTCATTTTCCATACACTATATAGTCATGGCACATATAAATAGTACTATATCTTGATTACTAGATTGGACTCGTATTTTGCAAGGTAAAATCTATAAAAAATGTGAATTAGTTGAGGATCTCTACCTTTTTGATTTTTTTTTAGTAGTTTTTTTCTTTTTGACTGTTTTTTTCTTAGATTTTACTGATCTTGAAGATGTTTTTTTTAATTTTTCATTTTCCATCATAACTTTTTGCACCATTTTTTTCAGTGCATCAAATTCATCTTTTTTAACGAGGTTCATTTTTTTTATTATTTTGTTAACTCGTAAAGATACAATTGTTTCAATCTCCTCTTTAACACCTGAAAAAGTGCTCATAGCATCCACCGCAAATTTAGATAAATCGGAAAGTATTTTGTTTCTATCAACCATGTTATAATATTAAATATAGATAAATGAATTTTATTCAACCATCAATAGATCCTGTCATTTTATCAATCGGTTTCATTGAGATAAGGTGGTACAGTTTAGCATATATCTTGGGATTTCTATTAGGAATTTATATTATTAAAAAATTAAATGCAATTTATGGAAATAAATACAGTAATAAAAATATAGACAGCTTTCTTATTTGGGCAGTATTAGGTGTAATTATCGGAGGGCGAACAGGTTATGTGATTTTTTATCAACTTAATGAATTTTTAACTAATCCTTTTTATCTATTTGAAATTTGGAATGGAGGAATGTCATTTCATGGTGGGTTGACGGGTATAATAATAAGTACTTTAATTTTTGCAAAAATTAACAGAAAAAGTTTTTTCTACCTATCTGATTTAGTGTCAATCGTTGCTCCTATTGGATTATTTTTTGGGAGAATTGCAAACTTTATTAATACAGAACTAATAGGTAGACCAACTGATTTTTATATTTCAGTTATTTATCCATCAATAGATAATATACCAAGGCATCCTTCTCAAATATATGAAGCTTTTCTCGAAGGAATTATTTTATTTCTCATATTATTAATCTATTTTTATAAGATAAAAAAATACAAAATTTACGGAGCAATTAGTGGTCTCTTTTTAATATTTTATTCCATATTTAGATTTATAATTGAATACGTCAGAGAACCAGATTTACACCTAGGATTATTTTTTAATTTTATTTCAATGGGTCAAATACTATGTATACCTTTTTTTATTTTTGGAATATTGATAATTATAAATGTTAAGAAAAAGAAAAATTAATAAAGTAAATCTTCTTAACAATAAAAAAATTTTTCGTTTAGATAAATTTATAGAAACAGCTCTTTTTGGAAATAATGGTTATTACCTAAGAAAAAAACCTATAGGAAGAAAATTTGACTTTGTTACATCACCAGAAATTTCACAAATGTTTGGAGAAATTATTGGCGTGTATTTAGTTTATAATTGGAAAGAAAAAATTAACTCAAAATTTAATTTAATTGAATTAGGACCAGGGAATGGAACATTATTTAAAGATATTGAAAGAACTGCTAAAATACTTCCTAACTTTTTCGAAAATGCTAATGTTAATTTAATTGAAATAAATAAAGAATTAAGAAAAATACAAGAGAAAAATTTAAATTATTTTAAGCAATCAAAAATTAGATGGTCAAAAGCTTTAAATTTCACATCTAAACTACCTTCAATAATATATTCAAATGAATTTTTTGACTGCTTTCCTGTAAGACAATTTTTAAATAATAATAATAATTGGTTTGAAAGATATGTGAAATTCAATGAAAAGGAAAATAAATATTATTCTATAAATAAACAAGTAATTAGTAAAAAAATATTAGATTATTTAAATAAATACAAAAGACAAAAAATTTATGAAGTTTCTTTTTCAAGAAATAAATATTTTGAGCAAATTTGCAAATATCTACAAAAAAATAGAGGTATATGTATTTTAATCGATTATGGATATAATAAAAAATTAAAAAGCTTTACGTTACAAGCAATATATAATCATAAAAAAACCAGTATATTTGAAAATATAGGGCAACAAGACATTTCAAGTCATGTAAATTTCAATGAATTAATTGAAATAGCAAAACAAAACGGATTACAAATCAACGAATTTGTTTCACAAAGAGATTTTTTAATAAAATATGGAATACTAGAACGAAAGAAAAAATTGCTAAGTAAAAATTCAAATTTAAATAAAAATTTATTAGATAAAGAAGTGGATAGATTAATTAATGTTGATAGGATGGGAAACTTATTTAAGTGTCTTGTTGTTGCAAACTTATGATTAGTAAAAATTATTTTACACATTCAAAAATTAAGCCTTTTGTTAAAGTTGGTTTTTTTACTAGAAATGGTGGAGTATCAAAAAAAGAAAACTATTCATTGAACTGTAGCTTAAATAGCAAAGATACAAAGGTAAATGTAAATAAAAATATTGATATCTGTCTTAAAAATTTAAAGATTAAAAAAAAAATTAAATTTATTAGTCAAATACACTCCAACAAGATTGTAGAAATTAATAAAAAAAATATAGGCAATAAATATTCTGGAGATGGATTAATCACAAGCAATAAGCAAATAGCTTTAGGAGTTTTAACTGCAGATTGCTGTCCAATTTTTATTTTTGATAAAAATAAAAAATATATCTGTGCTCTTCATTCAGGTTGGAAAGGGGCATTAAAAAATATAGCTGCTAAAGGTATAGAATATTTTGTTAAACAAAAAATAATTAAAAAAAATATTGTGGTTCTTATTGGTCCTTGTTTGAGCTTTAAAAACTTTGAAGTATCAAAAGACTTTAATAGTAAGTTTATAAGGAAAAATAAAAAATACTCTATTTTCTTCAAATACAAAAATAAAGACAAAGATTTATTTAATTTAAGGAGATTGATTAACTATCAATTCAAGGAATTGGGTATTAAAAATATATATAATATTAACAAAGATACCTTCTCAAATAAGAAAGTTTTTTTTAGCCATCGAAGGGAATCACAAAAATTTAGAGATACTGGAAGAATGCTCAATATCATTGCATTTAATGATTAATTTTGGTTGATCTATTATTATTCTAATATAGTAATTAATTTGATTATATGAAAATAATCGCCTGTAATAGTAGCAAATCCCTAGCAGAAAAAATTTCTAAACATATTGATATTCCATTAGCAGATGCCTCTGTTAGAACTTTTAATGATAGAGAAATATTTGTGGAAATAAATGAAAATATTAGAGGTGAAGATGTGTTTATTATTCAATCGACATCACATCCGGCTAATGACCATTTAATGGAACTTTTAATTACAATAGACGCTGCAAGGAGGGGATCAGCAAAAAGGATTACTGCTGTTATCCCATATTATGGATATGCAAGACAAGATAGAAAGACTGGACCTAGAACACCAATCACTGCCAAACTTGTAGCAAATTTAATTACATCCGCGGGTGCTGATAGGGTATTAACAATGGATTTACATGCTGGTCAAATTCAAGGTTTTTTTGACATTCCTTTAGATAATATTTTTTCTGTAAGACCGATAATCGATGATGTTAAAGAAAGATTTAATGGAAACAAAGATTTAGTTGTTGCTTCACCTGATGTTGGTGGCGTTGTTAGAGCAAGAGCTTTTGCTAAAAGATTAGAGGCTGGACTGGCAATTGCCGATAAAAGAAGAGAAAAAGCTGGTGAATCTGAAGTAATGAATATCATCGGAGATGTAAAAGATAAAACTTGTATCTTACTAGATGATATAGCTGACTCTGCAGGCACGTTATGTAATGCTGCCGAAGCTCTGAGTAAAAATGGGGCTAAAGAAATTTATTCTTATATTGTTCACGGTGTATTATCTGGAGATGCACTAAAAAAGATTGAAAATTCAAGCATAAAAGAATTGGTATTAACAGATACAATAGAGCCTTCTAAAGAGGTAAAAAACACAAAAAACATTAGACATATTAGTATTGCTCCTTTAATGGGTGATGCGATTAAAAGGATTAACACTGATACTTCAGTGTCTGCCCTTTTCGATTAATTTTTTATTTTATGAGTGATTTTAAAGCAATAGAAAGAAATAAAGATATTGGTTCAAATCATAGTCTTTTAAATAAAGGATTGGTCCCTGGCATTATTTATGGCAAAGGTACTGAGCCTAAGAAAATTGCTCTAGAAGATAAAATACTCA
>CACBLW010000005.1 GCA_902540265.1 uncultured Alphaproteobacteria bacterium | reverse complement strand
GTATAAATCATATGGCTTTCTATAAAAAATTTGAAAAAAAAATAGATGGAAAAGCTAATGAGGACTTATATCCAAAATTAAAATTATTGGCTGACAAAATTATAAATAATGAAGAAAAGTCTTCCAGAAGCAATATGGTTGATAATGAGTCTAATAAAATTCTCTATGAAAAAGTACGATACGAAATTTTAAAAAGATTTGGATACTTTGTTACAGAATCAAGTGAACACTTTGCTGAATACGTACCATGGTTTATCAAAAAAAATAGAAATGATGTAATTGAAAAATATAAAATTCCTATAGAGGAGTACATAGATAGATGCGAAAATAATATTAAATTATGGAATGATTTAGAAAAAGATATGTCTCCAATTTATGAACAGCCACTTAGCAGAAGTAACGAATACGCGTCCTATATTTTTGATGGAATTGTAAATGGTAATGAAATTACAATAAATGCAAACATAATGAATAAAGGATATATAGATAATTTACCTTCAAATTGCTGCGTTGAAGTTCCTTGCCTTATTAATGCAAATGGATTTATGCCGAAAAAAATTGGAAAATTACCAGAACAATTGACTGCTCTAATGAGAACAAACATAAACGTTCAAATACTTACAGCAGAAGCAGCGCTAACTAAAAAAAGAGAACATATTTATCATGCAGCTATGCTTGATCCATTAACAGGTGCAAATTTAACAATAGATGAGATATATGATATGACTGACAAATTAATTGAAGCACATGGCAATTACTTACCTCGATATAATTAATGACTAAACTAACTGTAAAAGATTTATTTGATAAAAAAGGAAAAATTAAATTAACTGAATTATATGTAACAAATGCTCTTGAGGCTTATGCTGCTGAAAGAGCAGGAATAGATATCCAAATTGTATCATTTAAAAAAGAAACTCTTAGAACTGGAGTACCAACAAATAGATGGTTCAGGGATGCGCACATAAAAGATATTAGAGAAGCTGCACCAAATACTTTTATGATATATGGCCTTGGTCAACTGTCATCACCAGAAAAAGCTATAGATGCTGCTCTAATAGCAAGAGACAATGGGGCAGATGCTGTATACTGTGGAAATAGTCCAAAATATATAGAGGCTCTTCGCAATGAAGGTTTGCCAGCAGTAAGTCATATCGGGCTCGTACCCTATAAGAGCACATGGACTGGTGGCTTTAAAGCTGTTGGTAAAGATGCTGATTCTGCATTTAAAGTTTATCAGGATGCTATTTCATATGATAATGCTGGTGCAATTGGTCTTGAGGTAGAATGCGTACCAGACCGCGTAGCTGAAATAATTACCAAGAAAGTTAATTTACTTACATTATCAATGGGAAGTGGACCAAAATGTGATGTTGAATTTTTATTCATTCAAGATGTTATTGGCACCAACACGGAAAGAGTGCCTCGCCATGCTAAAATTTTTAAAGATACAAATAAATCTTATGAAAAACTCTTAGATGATACTATTGAAGGTTTAAAAGAGTTCATTAATGATGTAAGAACAAAAAAATTTCCCACACCTTCTAATATAGTTGATATAAAGGATGAAGAATTTGAAAAGTTTTTAAATAAAATTAATTAAATATTTATCGTCAATAAATCGTTTCCAATTATTGGGTCTTTACCAAAATCTTTTCTGACTATTTTTTTTAACTTTGAAATATTAAATCTGGTAGGTACAAAGTGAGTTAATACAAGTTTTTTACAATTTGACAACTTTGCAACCTTACCAACTAAATTACTAGGAGTATGATATTCTTTAACATTATGTAATGTTTTTTTAGATCTAAGTCCTGATATTTGATTAATCTCATACTCAATAAAAACTTCATGTAAAAGGACATCAGCATTCTGAGCATTTATCATCAAACTCTCACAGGGTCTTGTGTCTCCACTAATCGTAAGTTTTTTATTCTTACTAAAAAAAGAAAAACCATATGCGTAAGGTACTGGCTTATGATCAACTTCAAAATATTTTACTTTAATATCATTAATATTTATATATCCTTCATTTTTAAACTCATAAACTTTATAATTTAATGCTTTTGAAGATTTTCTTTTTTCATAAGAAATTCTTAATTTTCGTTCACTTTTCCAAGCTAAAAAAATTTTATCTACAAATTTCTTTGTTCCTTTTGGTCCGTATATTTTCCATTGGGAAGTTCTGTCTGAATGCCATGAAGAGATTATGAGTTGATACAAATCTATAACATGATCTGTATGTAGATGAGTTAATAAAAGTGCGTCTATATCCGCTGATGAGTTTTTACTTTGATTCAATCTTTGTGTAACTCCGGATCCACAGTCGACTAGAATTTTTGTTGATTTTGTAGATATTAAATTAGATGAACCACATCTTTTAAAATCTACAGATGGGCATCCTGTTCCTAGAAGCGTTAGCTTCATTATTCATCAAGAAACGTTTTTAATTTCCTTGCTCTTGTTGGGTGTTTTAATTTTCTTAGAGCTTTTGCTTCAATTTGTCTAATTCTCTCTCTAGTAACACTAAATTGTTGTCCAACTTCTTCAAGAGTATGGTCACTATTCATTCCAATTCCAAATCTCATTCTTAAAACTCTTTCTTCCCTTGGTGTTAAAGATGAAAGTATTCTGGTAGTAGTATCACGAAGAGAGCTTTTTACAGCTGCATCTATAGGAATAAGAGCATTTTTATCTTCAATAAAATCACCAAGTGAACTATCTTCTTCGTCACCAACAGGAGTTTCAAGACTTATTGGTTCTTTAGCAATCTTTAGTACCTTTTTAACTTTATCTAAAGGCATATGTAATCTATCTGCAAGTTCGTTTGGTGTTGGTTCTCTACCAATTTCCGACATTATTTGTCTTGTAGTTCTTACAATCTTATTAATTGTCTCTATCATATGAACAGGTATCCTTATTGTTCTTGCCTGATCTGCTATTGATCTTGTTATTGCCTGTCTAATCCACCAGGTTGCATAAGTTGAGAACTTATATCCTCTTCTATACTCAAATTTGTCTACTGCTTTCATTAGGCCAATGTTACCTTCTTGAATTAAATCTAAAAATTGCAGACCTCGATTAGTGTACTTTTTTGCTATTGAAATAACTAATCTAAGGTTTGATTCTATCATTTCTTTTTTTGCTCTATTTGCAGATCTTTCCCCTTGTTGAACAGTTCCAACTATTCTTCTAAACTCTGAAAGAGGTAATTCTGAAGCAGCTTGTATCTCTCGGATTTCCTCAATATTTTTATTAATTTCTATATGATTTCTGTTAATAAATTTTTCCCAGTTTTTATCTTTTGTCGCTAGTAAACTTTGAATCCAATTTTTTTCAAAATTAAAGTTCAAGTATTGAGATATAAAGTCTTCTCTTTTAACACCTGCACTCGTAGCCATTCGAAGCATCTTTCCTTCCCTTAAGAGTAATTTTTTATTAAGTTCATACAAAGCTTCCATTAAAGCTTCAATTGTATTGGAATTAAAATGCACGGCTTTCATAGCCGCAACCATATCTTTTTGTATTTTTACATATTTTTTTTCTAAAGAAATAAAATTTTTTTCATTTTTTTTATCTGCATTGATTAGTTCTTGGCTATGTTTTTGAAGTTTTTTGAAAAGTTTTGTTATATCATTAAAATCATTTAATACTTTTGGTTTAAGTTTTTCCTCCATTGCCGCAAGAGATACATTTAAGCTATCATCCTCATCATCTTCTTGTTGTTGCTCATCACTATTAGTTTCATTATCGTTATTTTCATTATCATTTTTTTTCTTATTATCATCTTTTTCATCCCCACCACTTTCAATTAACTTTAGTGTGTCTTCTAGCTTAGAGTCTGAAATATCTGACATGTCATATGTTGCTTCTAAATCTACAATATCTCTTAAAAGCATAGTTCCATCTTTAATTGCATCTTTCCAATTGATTATTGACCTTATGGTCATAGGACTTTCACAAATGGCACCTATCATTTTTTCTCTTCCCGCCTCAATTCTTTTTGCAATGGCTATTTCTCCCTCCCTACTAAGGAGTTCTACCGCACCCATGTCTCTTAAATAAAGTCTTACTGGATCATCAGTTTTTCCAGTTTGTTTTTTTTCTTGTTCGTCTGATGCTTCTTCAGCCTTAACATTTTGCTCTTTAGCAAATGAAATGAGCTCTTTTGCTTCTTCCTCAGAATATATTTTTATATTATTAGAAGTAATTAAATCTTTAAATTTTTTAATATTTTCTTCAAGCCTAAATCTTTTAGGAATAGCCTTTTCTATAATCTTTTGAGTGTAGATTCCATCTACCTTATGTTTATTAATTAACTTAGCAAAAATTTCTTTTATTTTTTCATCAAAAACTGAGATAGTTTTTGGAATTTTTTTTGGTTTATCTTCTTTTATTGTTTTAACTGAAGAATTTTTAGATACTTTTTTACTGACAGTCTTATTCGTTTTCTTGATTGTTTTTGGTTTAGAGCTTTTTGACGATTTTGAAGTGGTTTTCTTTTTATCTAACTTCTTTTTTACCAGTGACTTTTTTTTTGGTTTACTAGTTTTCTTTGAAACTTTATTTTTTTTCTTTTTCGCCATATTTTTATTCTAGTAATTCTTCGTTATTATGAAGATTAAAAGTAATAGTTTTTAATTCATCCAAAGTTAACGATGATGAATTTTCATCTATATCAATTAGGCTTTTATTTATTTTTTTCAAATTTGAAAGTCTTGTATTTAAATTATTTATAGATTCTTTTATTTCCTTTAGTGCATTATCTTTATTAAAATCCTTTTGAACATAAGGAAATAATTGAAAAATGCTAGTATCTGTGGTTTTTTCATAAATTTCAGAAAATATATCAGGTAAACTGTCAACATCTATATTATCAATTTGAACTTCAAGAAATTCTGAATTGTGTATAAAATTTAAGAATTCAATTTGGTGTTTGTTTAGCAATGCAGATTGAGTCAGAAGGAGATAAAGTTCATTTCTCAATTCTAAATGGTTTAAATAAGCAGTAAGAAAAGAAAAAACTTGTTTTTCTTTTAATGATATTTTATTTTTCTTTATGCTAATTGAATTTTTATTTTTTGAGAATGATTTTAATTTTTTAAAAAATAAAGACTTAAATTCATTTTTATAAAAATATTTTATTTTAGTATCTTTAATGTTAGTTACCAATTCATCAATATAATTGTCAAAAATAACTTTATTATCTGGCTTGCTTAGGTCTATTGATTTAGATGATTCTTCAAAGATAAAATCGACAATTGAAAGTGGATTTTTTAAATATTTTGCAAATTCATTCAAAGAAAACTCATTAATATAAGTGTCTGGATCGTATTGGTTAGGAAGTATGACAAATTGTAATAATTTTGATGGGGTTAAATAAGGTAATGACATTACAGCACTTTTGAAAGATGCTTTTAAACCAGAAGTATCACCGTCAAACATTAATGTTGGCTTACTCACATATTTCCATGATAATATAAGATGACTATCTGTTAAAGAAGTCCCAAGTGGAGCTACGGCAGTTTTAATGTTTTTGTCATACAGACTTATAACATCCATATAACCTTCGCAAATTAACATATTCTTTTTTGATCTTATTGTCTGTTTAGCGTTAAAAAGATTGTAAAGGATATTTCTTTTTTTAAAAAAATCACTTTCAGGTGAATTAATGTATTTAGGGTTTGAATTATCTAACACCCTACCACCAAATCCTACAATTTTTCCATATTCATTAGTAATTGGAAACATAAGTCTATTATAAAAAAAATCTCGTATCTTGTTGTTTTTATCTAGTTTTACTACATTGCTCTCAAGTAGTTCTTTGTCTTCAAAATTTTGTTCTTTTAGAAATTGATATAGAGTTTGCTTTGAACTAGAAGAAAATCCTAACTTAAAATATTTAATAGTTTCGTCCGATAAATTTCTTTTATTTAAATATCTCTTACAATCTTTACTTGTCTCTAGATTATCTTGAAACCATTTAGTTGAAATTTCTAAAATTTTGTAAATTTTTTCATTTTTTTTATTTATATTTGAATCAAAATTGTCAACTATTCTAATACCAACTCTCTGAGCTAATTCTTTTACTGCCTCTGGGAATGAAAAATTATATAGCTCTGTGTATATAGTGAAAATATCGCCCTTTGCCCCGCAACCAAAACAATAATACGATCCTAGATCATCATTTATTTTACAAGAAGGGGTTTTTTCATCGTGAAAAGGGCAGCAACACCAACTATCTTTTCCTTTTTTTATAACTTTTGTTTTCTTTTCAATTTCTTGTGAAAGTATTATTTTTGATTTTATTAATTCAAGATCATTTTTTGAAAATGACATCAATTACCCAGTAAAGATTTAGCTATTTTTCCTACTAAACCCATATCTATTTTTCCAGTATATTTTTTCTTAATTATTTTCATAAGGGCACCCATTTCTTTGAGAGATGTATAATTATTTTCTTGAATTATATTCTTTATGATCAATGTTGTTTCATCTTCATCCATTTGTTTGGGTAAAAACATTTCTATTACTTTGATTTCATTTAGCTCATTTTCAATTAGATCAATCCGATTCGCTTTTTCAAAAGCTTCTATTGAATCTTTTCTTTGTTTTACTAAACTTTGAAGCAAACTTAAAATATCAGAATCCGTCAAAGCGTCTTGCTTACCTCTAAGAGAGATTTCCTTATCTTTAATAGCGCTCTTTATTAATCTTAAAGTATTGATGGAATTACTATCTTTTTCTTTAATAGAATTGTTATAATCACTTTCAATTTTGTCCTTTAAGCTCATGTTTTTTCACTTTCTAATAAATATAATTTAATAATAT
The DNA here is from genome assembly GCA_902540265.1 of uncultured Alphaproteobacteria bacterium. Taxonomy (GTDB): domain Bacteria; phylum Pseudomonadota; class Alphaproteobacteria; order HIMB59; genus CACPNW01. Next base: position 97,179 of record CACBLW010000005.1, on the reverse strand, counting down.
AATTCTTCTTTTTAATTTCAACTAATCCTTGACTACATTGTTATAAATGCCTACTAACTATCATTTTGCTTCAACTAAATATAATGGAAGTTTTAAAAAAAGAACCATATATACACAATAAAACTGCAGCTCTTGTATTAGAAAATGGTGAAATCTTATGGGGTTATGGATTAGGTGAGAAAAAAGCTGCCGTAGGTGAACTTTGTTTTAATACCTCTCAAACAGGCTATCAAGAAGCATTATCTGATCCCTCATATACAAAACAAATCATTATATTTACTTTTCCACATGTTGGGATTGTAGGTACAAATCAAGAAGACCAAGAGTCAAAAAAAATCTACGCTGATGGTTGTGTGATAAATCAGCCATTATCAGACTATTCAAATTGGAGAGCGGAAAGTGACTTAAATTCATATTTTTTAAATAACAAAATTCCATGTATTTTTGGAATTGATACTAGATACTTAACTAAGAAATTATCTGTTGAGGGAGCTAAGAAGGCTGCAATTATTCACTTTGGAGAAGATGACAATAAAATTGAAAAACTTAAAACTCAAATAAATGACTGGAAAGGTCTTCAAAATTTAGATTTGGCTGGAATAGTATCGACAGAGCAAAACTATAATTGGAAAAAAGGAATATGGAAAAGTGATAAATCAAATAAAAGCCAATCTAAATATAATGTCACTTGTTTAGACTTTGGTATCAAAAATAACATTTTAAGAAATCTAAATGAATTTAACCTTAACCCAACAGTATTAAACTTATTTTCTAGCTACGAAGAAATAATAGAAACCAATCCTTCGGGAATTTTTTTATCAAACGGTCCTGGTGATCCTTATGCTACAGGCAGTAAAATAGTTGATGTGATTAAAAAATTAATTGATGATAATATTCCAATATTTGGAATATGTTTAGGGCATCAAATTTTAGGATTGGCATTAAATGCAAAGACTAAAAAAATGTTTCAAGGTCACAGAGGTTCGAACCATCCCGTCAAAAATCTTACAACAGGCATTGTTGAAATTACTTCACAAAATCATGGTTTTGAAGTTGATAGAGAGAGTTTTGGCAAAGATATAATTGAAACTCATGTTTCACTATTTGATGGGACTAATGAAGGTTTAAAACATAAGCAATTACCAGTATTTAGTGTTCAATATCATCCAGAGGCGTCCCCTGGTCCACATGATAGTCATTATTTGTTTCAAGAATTTTATAAACTTATTGAGAAAAATGCCAAAAAGAACTGACATAAATAAAATATTAATAGTAGGTGCTGGTCCTATAGTTATTGGTCAAGCTTGTGAATTTGATTACTCAGGTGCACAGGCATGTAAGTCTCTCAAAGATGAAGGTTACAAAATTGTATTAATTAATTCAAATCCTGCAACAATAATGACTGATCCAGAATTAGCTGATCAAACTTATATTGAACCTATAACTAGAGAATTTGTAGAAAAAATTATCGAAATCGAAAAACCAGATGCCCTTCTGCCAACTATGGGAGGGCAAACTGCTTTAAACGTTTCAATGGAACTTTTTAATAATCGTATACTTGAAAAACACGGAGTAAAAATGATTGGGGCTAATCCAACAGCAATAGAATTAGCTGAGGATAGACAAAAATTTAAAGATGCCATGAAAGAAATTGGTCTGAGCTGTCCTAAAAGTTACGTGGTTAACACTATTGAAGAGTCAAAAAGAGTAAAAAATGAATTAAATTTACCTCTTGTCATAAGGCCAAGTTTTACACTAGGAGGTACAGGAGGTGGTGTTGCCTATGATGATGAGGGCTTTATTGATTTATGTAATAGGGGTTTAAATGCTAGCCCAACCAATCAGATACTTATTGAAAAATCTGTTTCAGGTTGGAAAGAATTTGAGATGGAAGTTGTTAGAGATAATAAAGATAATTGTATTATTGTTTGCTCAATTGAAAATGTTGATCCAATGGGTGTTCATACCGGAGATAGCATTACAGTAGCTCCGTCATTAACATTAACTGATAAAGAATATCAAATTTTAAGGAATGCTAGCATTAAAGTTCTAAGAAAAATAGGTGTAGATACTGGTGGGTCAAATGTTCAATTTGCAATAAATCCTCAAGATGGAGAAATTAATGTAATTGAAATGAATCCAAGAGTTAGTAGATCTTCTGCATTAGCATCAAAAGCTACTGGTTTTCCAATAGCAAAAATTGCTGCAAAATTAGCCGTAGGTTATACTTTGGATGAACTCGAAAATGATATTACTACAACAACACCTGCAAGTTTTGAACCAACTATTGATTATGTTGTAACTAAAATTCCAAGATTTACTTTTGAAAAATTTGTTGGTGCTAATTCTGACTTAACGACTTCTATGAAATCAGTTGGTGAAGCAATGAGTATAGGGAGATCTTTTAATGAATCAATCCAAAAGGGGTTTAATTCTCTTGAGTATGGTCTAACTGGTTTTGATAAACCAAAACTCAGCTCAAATGATAAAAATACAATTTTAAATGAACTTAAAATACAATCTTCTCAACGCTTGTTAGTAGTAGGAGAAGCTCTAAGGATTGGATTAACAGTTGATGAAATAAATCAAACTACAAAATATGATAAATGGTTTTTATATCAAATTAAAACAATAATTGATTTTGAAAAAATATTAAAAGAAAAAGGTCTCAACAAAGATATAATTTTAAATGCTAAGAAAATAGGCTTCTCAGATAGTAAAATCTCATCAATATTAAGTATTAAAGAAAAAGAATTAAGAGAATTTAGAAATAATAACGATATTAATCCTGTCTTCAGACTAGTGGATACTTGTGCAGGTGAATTTAGTTCTAAAACTCCGTATCTTTATTCTACTTACGATTGGGATTTTGAAAATACTAAATTCTGTGAAGCAAATCCTACATCAAAAGACAAAGTAATAATTCTTGGAGGTGGCCCTAATAGAATAGGTCAAGGCATTGAATTTGATTATTGCTGTGTACATGCTGTATATGCATTGAAAGAAAAGGGCATTGAAACAATAATGATAAATTGTAACCCCGAAACAGTTTCAACTGACTATGATACTGCTGATAGACTTTATTTTGAACCACTTTCAGCTGAAAGTGTTATTGAAATTTACAATAAAGAAAAAAGTAATGGAAATGTTCATGGTGTATTAGTTCAATTTGGAGGCCAGACTCCTTTAAAAATTGCAAAAGAATTAGAAGAGGCTGGAATAAAAGTTATAGGAACTTCAACTGAAGCAATAGATTTAGCTGAAGATAGAGATAGATTTAGTGAAATATTAATGAAACTAAAAATTGCTCAACCAAAAAATGCTTTTGCAAATACGGTAACTCAAACTTTAGAAAAAGCTGAAGAAATTGGATATCCTGTTTTAGTTAGACCCTCATATGTACTTGGAGGAAGAGCTATGCAAATCGCATATGATAAAGATAGTTTAGAATCATTTTCTAGTGAAGCTCTTGAAGTTTCTTCAAATAATGTAATTTTGATTGATGAATATCTTGAGAATGCCAAAGAAATAGATGTAGATATCATTAGAGATAAAAATGGAGAAATATTTATAGCTGGGATTATGGAACACATAGAAGAGGCAGGAATTCACTCTGGAGATAGTGCTTGTTCCTTACCCCCCTATTCAGTTAGTAAAGAAACTCAGAATAAAATAATTGAGTGGGTATCAAAAATTGCGAATGAAATTAATGTTATTGGTTTAATGAATACTCAATTAGCAATTAAAGATAAAAAAATATATGTTTTAGAAGTAAACCCAAGAGCCAGCAGGACTGTACCATTTGTGGCTAAATCAAAAGGTATTCCAGTCGCAAAAATTGCAGCAAAAGTAATGGTCGGAGAAAATCTTAATTCAATTTTGAATGATTATAAAATTAATGAATTAAAAAACTTTAATGTAAAAGAATCTGTTTTTCCTTTCAATAAATTTGATGGAGTTGACCTAATATTAGGTCCTGAAATGAAATCCACTGGAGAAGTCATGGGAATAGATGAAACTTTTTTATCTTCCTATATAAAAAGTCAAATAGCTTGTGGTAATATTCTTCCATCTAAAGGGACAGTTTTTATCTCAATAGATAATGATAATAAAAAGTACATTATTGAGATAGCACAAAAGTTAAAAGAATTAGATTTTAATCTACTTGCAACTAAAGGGACTGCTGAATACTTAAATACTAACAACATTAAGACAAAAATAGTAAATAAAGTAAAAGAAGGTCATCCTCATGTAGTTGACTCATTAATTAATAATGAAATTCAGCTAGTGATTAATACAACAAAAACTCAATCATCTATTAGAGATAGCTATAGTATTAGAAGAACATCCTTAATGTATAATATTCCATATTACACAACAATAGCTGGAGCAAAAGTTGCTGTAGATGCTATTGAACATATGAAAACTCAAGAATTCACAATAAAAAGTCTTCAAACTATAAATTAATTTTATTGACTATAAAAAATAAATAAATCATCATCATCTTATGAATAAAATTCCTATGACTACTGAGGGTTATACAAAATTACAAGATGAATTAAAAAAATTAACATCTGAGGATAGACCAAAAATAATTGAAGCAATAGCTGAGGCTAGAAGTCATGGTGATCTGTCTGAAAATGCAGAATATCAATATGCTAAAGAACAACAAAGTTTAATTGAAGGAAGAATTATAGATTTGGAAAGCGCTATTAGTAAAGCAGAGGTAATAGATGTAAAATCAGTTGCAGGTGATTATATAAAATTTGGTGCAACTGTTGAAATAGAAGATGATGAAAGTGGAGAAAAACAAGAGTATCAAATTGTTGGAGAATACGAATCTGATATTGAAAATAAAAAACTTTCTATTACAAGTCCTTTAGCAAGAGGTCTAATTGGCAAAACAGAAGAAGATAATGTTGAAATCAATAGTCCCAAAGGTTTAAAAAGTTATACAATATTATCAGTAAAATACATTTGAATATAGATAATCCTAAAATTTGGTCATTAACTGATGGTTCACAAGGAATGATAAGTCAGACTAAAGGTTTAGCAAATGAATTGAGTGTAAATATAAAGGAAATTAAAACTGAAATAATTTTTCCTTGGAATAAATTACAGCCTGGGATACTTCCTATTTTTAGATGGTCATTTAAAAATAAGTTACCAATACATGAAATACCTGATTTAGTTATCAGTTGTGGAAGAAAAAGTGTTTACCTATCAATCTATCTTAAAAAAAAATATCCAAATATTATTAATATTCATATTCAAAATCCAAAAATTTCTTCAAAAAACTTTTCTTATATTATAGCTCCAAATCATGATGGTTTATATGGTGACAATATAATTAATTCTTCCGGTGCAATACATCCTTTTAAACGATTTTATAATTTGAAAAATCATTATAAAATCAATACAAAAAATTTGATCACATGTATTATTGGAGGTGAAAATAATCACTATAATTTTAAAAAAGAAAATACTTTAGATCTTTGTAAAAGAATAAAAAAATTAAAGTCTCATAATAATGAAATTTTAGTTCTTACCTCGAGAAGAACTAATAAAGAAATTATGCATATTTTGAAAAAAGAATTGAGCACTATGTCTACATTATGGCTTGGAGAAGGAGAGAATCCATACGAATTTGCTATTTATAATTCCAATTATTTTATTATTACTTCTGACTCAACCTCTATGATTTCTGAAGCAAGTATATCTGGTAAGCCAATTTATGTTTATCAATTACCAATGAAGAGAAAAAGTAAAAGATTTATAAGATTCCATGAAGAATTTAAAAAAATGAATATAACAAGAGATTTTAATACTTTAGATAAATTAGAAAATTGGACATATATGAAACTAGAGGAAAGCAAAAGAATTGCTGGAATTATAAAAAAAAGAATTATAGAAAGGAAAAATGAATCTTGAGAACTTAACTCATGCAGATTTTCCCTTTAATCACTGGGTATTTAGTAATTGTTTAGAAGAAGGGGCATTAGATGAAATTTCCTATAGTAATATTCCGTCAGGAGACAGAATGTACGATGGAACAAGAGCTGCCGATCATACAGGACAGGGAGTTGATGGTAAATTAAGACTTTTTATAACAAAAAATAATTATCAAAATTTTCCATTTCTAACAAAATTAATTCAGTCTTTACAAAGCAAAGAAATGGTAAATAAAATATCGAAAATAATTCATAAAGATTTATCAAATTCATACGTAAGATTAGAAGTAATTGGAGATAAAAAAGGATTTTGGTTAAAACCACACAAAGATATTTCAGAAAAATTAATGACGATGATGGTTTGGGCGAACCCATATAATGAAGCGTCAAATTTGGGTACTGACCTATATGATAAAAATTTTAAATTAGTTAAAACAATTAAATATGTTCATAATAGTGGTTATTTTTTTTCTTCAGGGGATGATACTTGGCATGGACTTGAATTAAAAGAAATTCAAAAAGAAAGAAGATGTATTCAAATAAATTATGTTACTTTTAATACAGATTGGCCAGTTGAAAAAAGTGCTTAAATTATTAATTTTATTATATGACTGAAAAAATAGAAAATGATGTCTTAATTATAGGCTCTGGACCAGCAGGCTATACTGCTGCAATCTATGCAGCAAGAGCAAATTTAAAACCGCATTTAGTTTCAGGTTTAGAACCAGGAGGTCAGCTAACCATCACTACGGATGTAGAAAACTATCCAGGATTTGAAAATGTAATTCAGGGTCCTTGGCTTATGGAACAAATGAAAGAACAAGCAGTAAAAGTAGGAACTATCTTTCATAATGATATTGTAACTTCAGTTGATTTTGAAAACAATCCATTTACTTCCAAAACTGAGTCAGGCAAAGAATTTGTGTCCAAATCGATAATTATTGCAACAGGCGCTCAGGCTAGATGGCTGAACTTGGAAAGTGAAAAAAAATTTAAAGGATTTGGTATTTCTGCTTGTGCAACTTGTGATGGGTTTTTCTTCAAAGATCAGCAAGTAGCAGTGATTGGTGGAGGTAATAGTGCAGTAGAAGAAGCAATGTTTTTGACAAAATTTGCTTCAAAGGTTTTGTTAATCCATAGAAGAGATAGTTTACGAGCTGAAAAAATTTTACAAGAAAGATTGTTTAACAATAAAAAAATTGAAGTAATTTGGAATAGTAAGGTTTCTGAGTTCGTTGGAGAAGAAAATCCAAATACATTAAAAAAAATTGTTTTAGAGAACACATTAGATAGCACCAAAACAACTATAGATGTAAATGGTGCTTTTATAGCTATAGGACATGATCCTGCTACTTCACTTTTTATTGATAAGTTAAAAATGGATGAAGAGAATTATATAATTACTAAACCTGATAGTACTGAGACAAGTATAAAGGGAGTTTTTGCTGCAGGAGATGTAAAAGATAAAATTTACAGACAGGCTGTTACTGCTGCTGGTATGGGTTGTATGGCTGCTTTAGAGGCTGAAAAATATATAGCGGAGAGTTAATTAACCCTGTCTTGCTTTCATTCTTGGATTTTTTTTATTAATTACATAAATCCTGCCTTTTCTACGAACAATTTTACAATCCTTATCCCTAGTTTTAGCAGTTTTTAATGAACATTTTACTTTCATAGAAAGCGCTTTAAATTCTGGGATTTGTTTTGTCAAACATATATTGTCTGAATTAATATGAGAAAATTATCTTATCCTGGAAGATCTAATATTTTAGCTCAAAATGGCATGGTTGCAACATCAAATCCATTAAGCTCAATGGTAGCAATTAATGTACTTCAAAAAGGTGGAAATGCTGTTGATGCTGCTATCGCGGCTTCAGCAGTTCAAGCTGTAGTATGTCCTAGTGCAACAGGAATTGGTGGAGATTGCTTTGCAATTATTTCGATGAATGGTAAAAAACCAATTGCTGTAAATGGGTCTGGAATCGCGCCAAAAAAAGCAAATTTACAGTTTTATAAAGATAATAAAATAAAAAATATTGGTTTAACAAGTCCACATTCAGTTACTATTCCTGGAGCAGTTCATGCATGGTGTTCTATGCATGAAAAATTTGGAAGGATTGATTTTAAAGAAGTTTTATCTGGAGCAGAAAATTTTGCTAGAAGAGGATTTCCTGTTCATGAAGTAGAAGCTATTGCATGGAAAGAGAATGAAAAAAAACTTAAAAAAAATCCTAATTCAAAAAGATTATTTTTAAATCAAAATCTAAGTTATAGTTATGGTGAAGTTTTTAAGAATATTCCTTTAGCAAATACTTTAAAAGTCATATCAAAAAATAAGATTAAAGGATTTTATCAAAGTGAAATAACTAATGACATGGTTAAGACACTAAATAAACTAGGTGGATTGCATACAGAAGAAGATTTCTATAATCAAGAAACGCTATTTTCAAAAACAATATCAAATTCATATCGAAATTTTAAAATACATCAATGCCCCTTAAATAGTCCTGGATTAGTTGTTTTGATGATGATGGCAATGATTGAGAAATTAAATATCAAAAAATACCATCCTTCAAGTTTTGAAAGATATCATCTTCAAGCTGAAATTTCAAAAATATGTTTTGAGGTTAAGGAAACAATATTTGGTGATCCTAATTTTAATAATATAAAAATAAAAGATTATTTAAGTAATGAATATATAAGCTCTTTATGTTCTAAAATAAATAAAAATAAAATTTATTCTTCAAAAAAAGGCTATGTAACTTCTCACCCTGAAACAATATATTTAAGTGTTGTAGATAGAGATTTGAATTCAGTGTCATTTATTAATTCGATATGTCATGGTTTTGGAAGTGGAATTACAAGTAATAAATCAGGAATTCTTTTTCAAAATAGAGGTGTAAATTTCAGATTAGAAGAAGGTCACCCCAACTCAATTGATAGTCATAAAAGACCACTTCATACAATAATCCCTGGTCTAATGACTAATAAGAATGATGAGACGCTGTATTCTTATGGTGTTATGGGAGGACAATATCAACCAATTGGTCAGTCTCATTTGATTCAAAATATAATCGACTATAACATGACAGTACAAGAAGGGTTGGATTTGCCTAGAACATTTGCTCTAAACGGTCTCTTAAATGTTGAGAATTCATTAGATGATAAAATTGTAAAAAAATTAAAGAATATTGGTCATAAAATTAAAATAAATAAAAATGCTATTGGCGGTGGTCAATGTATAAAAATAGATAGAAAAAATGGAGTGCTTATTGGCGGGTCAGATCCACGAAAGGATGGTATGGCAATAGGTTACTAAACTACACTTTCCCAAAAGTGTCATTATACTGATTTTTTACTCTTACAAATGTAGTACATTTACTAAGCTGCTTCAATGATGAAGCGCCAACGTATGTACAACTACTTCTTACACCTCCAAGAATATCTCTAATTGTACTATCTAGCGAATTCTTCATTTGTATTTTAACTTTTTTACCTTCAGATGATCTATAGTTTGCAAGACCACCATAATGTTTCTCATTTGCTTCTTCAGAACTTGATCCATAAAACTCTATAAATTTAGTTCCATTTTCCTGAATTATATCACCACCACCTTCCTTATGACCTGCTAACATTCCGCCAAGCATAACAAAGTCTGCACCAGCACCAAATCCTTTTGCAACATCACCAGGACAAGTACATCCTCCATCAGCTATAATATGCGCTCCTAATCCATGTGCTGCGTCAGCACATTCCATTACAGCGCTAAGTTGCGGATACCCTACTCCTGTTTGTATTCTAGTGGTACATACACTTCCAGGACCGATACCAACTTTAACGATATCCGCCCCACTTAATACTAATTCTTGAGTCATATCTGCAGTAACAACATTACCTGCAATAATAGTTTTTTTTGGATATTTTTTTCTTACTTCTGAAACAAAATTACTAAAATTTTCTGAATAACCATTTGCAACATCAATACATATAAATTTAAATTTTGGATATTTTTTTAAAATTGAATTTAACCTATTGTAACTGTCTTTACTTGTACCGCAACTAAGAGCAATTGAATCAAAGAAAATATTTTTTTTATAAATAGTTCCTATTTGATTAATGTCATGCTGTTTTGTTAGGGCGGTCATTAGTTTGTGAGAAGTTAGTTTTTTTGCAACATCTATTTCACCAACACCATCCATATTAGAAGCAATTATTGGAATTCCTTTCCACGATGATCTTGAATGTTTGAAGGTATATTTTCTATTCAAATCAACATCTTTCCTACTTTTTAAAGTACTTCTCTTTGGTCTAAAAAGGACATCTGAGTAGTCAAGTTTAATTTCTTCTTCTATTCTCATAAATACATTCGCATATTTGTATTAAATAATTTAAAAATTAAAACAAATATAAATTGTTATCTATGAACTTAAATACGTTAATAAATGCAAATAAAAGAAAGTTTGATATTAAATTTAAAAAACTTTTAAAAAACAAGCTAGACAAATCAAGTTTATCAAATGCAATCTTTTATGGCTCTATGAATGGAGGAAAAAGAATAAGGCCATTTTTAGTAATGGAATCTGCAAAAATAGCAAAAATTTCATCAAATGATGCCTTTATAATAGCTTCATGTATTGAATGTATACATTCTTACTCTTTAATTCACGATGATTTACCATCAATGGATGATGATGATTACAGAAGAGGTAAATTAAGTACTCATAAAAAATTTAATGAAGCTACTGCAATATTAGCTGGTGATGCTTTACATGATTTAGCATTTGAATTGATCTCAGGTAATTTTAAAAATAAAAATGTTATTTCTAGATTAAATTTAATAAATTATCTTTCTTTGTGTATTGGACATAAAGGATTAGCTCTTGGTCAAGCTTTAGATTTAGAATATGAAAATAAAAAATTATCTAAAAATAAAATTTTAGATATGTATTCTAGAAAAACTGGCAAGTTATTTGAATTCTCTTTTTCTGCACCTTTTATATTAAAAGATAAAAGTAAAATAGAAATTCAATTTGCAAAAGATTATGGAATGTTATTTGGTTTAATATTTCAAATTATAGATGACTTAATCGATGAAATTGGAACTTTTAAGAAAATTGGAAAAACACCAGGTAAAGATATTGCGCAAGGTAAAAGTACTTTGCTAGAATTGATTGGTGAAAAACAAGTTTCTGATTTTTGTAAGAATGAGATTAATAATTTTACAAAAAAACATAGAAAGAAACTAAACCAAAATCCAATACTTATAAAATTGCTTGAATTTGGAATGAAAAGAATTCTTTAATAATGAACAATTTTTTTTGCAATATATAGACCTGTTGTAGCTGAAAGAGCTGTTAGTGAGCCTCCCCAAAACATGTCCACAAAAGTGACAGTTGGTGACCAACCTTTTACAACAGCCATATTTGTCAAGTTATACGTTCCGTATGCGACTAAGCCAAATATAAAACCCGTATAAACTGTTTTAAATATACTTTCAGAGTCCATACATGGCTGAATGACTACTAACGCCATCCCAAATACGTATAATATGTAAAAAAGAGCGGCTGCCCAAAGAACGGGTTTATCAGCAGGCCCAATAATCAAATCACCGAGTAAAGGTCTATAAAAGGATTTTGTTGCGAAACTAAGCCATATTACATCAATAATCAAAAAGATTATTGAGGCTAAAAGAGTAGCAACAAGAAAGCATTTAATCATATTACTTAAATATATCATATTATTAAATTTCAAGAATATTTATTAAGATTTCTATGGTGGGTGTGACAGGGATTGAACCTGTGACCCCTGCCGTGTCGAGGCAGTGCTCTACCGCTGAGCTACACACCCAATAAGTATTATTTTATAAAAATATAGTATTTGAAATATAATGACTTTTAAAGGTAAAGCAATAATTGAAAGATAGTATGAGATTTTTAAATTATACTTAATTTAACCTTTTTTAATCATTAATTAAGTAAATAAATTATAAACATATTGATCAATTTTTTATTAAATAATATTCAGAGTTTAGAATTATTCATACAATTGAATATTAATATTAGGAGATAAATGAGGGTAAAAAAAAACAATTTTACAGAAAATGAAATCTCTAAAGCTCTAAAAATTTATAATTATTTTATTGAAAATTCATTCTCTAATTTTGAAGAAAAAAAATTATCTAAATTAAAATTTAATTTATTATTTAAAAAAATTAAAAAAAATAAATTACCATTTATTTTAGCAATTGAAGAAAATGAAGTTATTGGATTAGCCTTTGTAAACAAATTTAGAGAAAAAAGTGGATATAGATTTTCATATGAACATTCAATCTATGTTGATCCAGATTTAATTAATAATGGTTATGGTAATAAAATACTAAAAGAACTTGTTAAAATATGTAAAAAAATTTCAAAGATTAAAAATTTGATAGCAGTGATTGGTGGAAAGAATAATTTTGCTTCTATAAAAATACATAAAAATAATGGATTTCAATATATTGGAACTATAAAGAAAGCTGGTTTTAAAAAAAATAAGTGGATTGATTCTATTTATATGCAAAAAAGGTTATGAAAAAAGTAAACACTAATAATTTTAAAAAAACACTTAGTAAGTTTTCAACAGGAATTACTGTTGTATGTGTTAAAAATAATAATTCAATTTATGGGAAAACTGTTAACTCATTTAACTCTTTATCTCTTAACCCTCCTATGGTTCTGTTTTCTTTAGGTAACTACTCATCCTCAATAAAGAAGTTTTCAAAAACTAAATTTTTATCAATAAATATTCTATCTAGTAAACAAAAAAAATTATCTGACAATTTTGCTTTAACTGAACCTAATTTAGAAAATATAAAATTTATTGAACGGAAAAATAAAACAGTAATTATACCAAATTGTATAGCAAATCTTGAATGTGAGCTAATAGAAAAAATCAAAAAAGGTGATCACATAATATTTATTTGCAAGATATTGGAATTACAATCTAACGACAAATTGAAACCACTTGTATATTTTAATTCAAAATATTTTTAGGTGTTTAAAATTTTAAGATATCTAATTTTAATTTCTTTAATATCATCAGGATATTATTTGTTTATTTCTGAATACTTAAATATACCAAAGAAATATATTTTTGAGGAAGAAATTATAAAAAAAGAAATAGTAGAAGATAAAAAAGAAATTATTCAAGAAAAAAAAGAAGAAGTAGCAACACCTAATATAAAAAAAAATATTGATAAAGAACAATTTGTTGAGAAAAAAATTGAAATTTTACAAGGTGATACTTTTGTCTCTATTTTGGAAAATCTAAACTTTAAGCAGAAAAAAATTTATGAAATCATTAATAAGATCGAAGAAACTTATGATTTAAAGAAAATTAAAACTGGAGAAATTATAAGTGTGTTTGAAAATAATTTTGCTGAAATAAAAAAAATTGAATTTTTTAAAAACAATAAGACTATTATCTCTGTTAATTTAGATAAAGAAATAAATCTAAATATAATAAAGTTAACAAAGAATTCATTTATTGAATCAAAAGAGTATACAATTTCAGAATCATTATTTTCAGACGGTATTAAAAATGATGTATCATCAGATATTTTAGTTAAAATTATACGCCTTTTTAGTTTTGATCTTGATTTTCAAAGAGATATTAGAGTCGATACAGTTGTTTCAATATCTTATGAATTTGATGAAATAGTTGAAACAGGTAAACTAGAATATAACGATATTAAATATGCTTCGATAATAATTGATGGAAAACAATTAGAATATTTTAAGTTTATTACAGATGATGGTTATGTTGATTATTTTAACAGAGAGGGAAAAAATGTTAAAAAATCAATTTTAAAGACACCATTAGATGGTGCAAGAATTTCATCAAATTTTGGTATGCGAAAACATCCTATTTCAGGTTTCAATAAAATGCATAAAGGTGTTGATTTTGCTGCACCCACAGGAACACCAATTTATGCTGGAGGAAATGGAATTGTTGAGTATGTTGGAAGGAATGGAGGATATGGGAAATACATTCGTATAAGGCATAATAATGGATATAAAACGGCATATGCACATCTTTCAAATTATAAGAAAGGTATTTCTAAAGGGGTAAGAGTAAACCAAGGTGAAGTTATAGGCTATGTAGGTAGTACAGGAAATTCTACAGGACCTCATCTTCATTATGAAATTATTTATCAAAATAAACATATAAATCCGTTAAAACTAAAACTTCCTTCTGGAAAAATACTTAAGGGTAAAGAATTAGAAAAATTTAAAGAAGAATATAAAATAATATATGCAGATCATTTAAGTTTGTTATACGAATAACTACTTTGTTGATTTTATTCTTTTTTCTTTAGATGGTTCAGCTATAAATGGAATAGATTCGATAGAGTCATCTTCTGATTTATCACTATCATTTACTTCGATAGTTGCATTATCAGTACCTGAAGTTTGTTCATTTGAAGTACTTTGTTTTAACTCATCAAAATTAGTGTTTTCTTCAATATTAATACCTAACTCAACCATTATTCTGTAGTAGTGATCGGTAAATTGATAATAGTATTCAGATTGAATTCTATCACCTGAACGTGATGCTTCTTTAGCTAGTTTTAAGTACTTGTTATATTGCTGGGATACATTTCCTCTATTTCTATTATTGAAATTTTTGTATCCACCAGGTTTCTTATAACTGGTTCTTCTATTACTCTTATAAGCGGTTCTACCGTTTTTTTTATACATTTTTTTGGAAATTAAAAATTTTATTAAATTATTAATCTTATTTTCATTACCTATACAGTTCATTTAATTTATTTCAACTTATATCTTAGAAAAACTAAGGATTCTCTCAATTCCTTGTAAATCATGAACGATATTACTTAAATTTAATCCTGAATTTTGAAAAATTTCTTCGCAATCTTGTCGTTGATTAATACCGATTTCACAAACAAAATAAGCTTTTTTATTCATTAAATTTTGAAGAGTATTTGAATATTCTCTGTAAAATTTCAGACCATCATCTCCTCCAACTAAAGCTAATTTAGGTTCAAAATTTTTAACTTCTGGATCTGTATTATCATACTGGTCGTTTGTTAAATATGGTGGATTTGATACAATCAAATCGAACTTGGAATTAATATTATTAAAATCAATAAGCTTAAATTGAATTTGATTACCACAATTATGTATTTTTGAGTTTTTTGATGCTACTTCTAATGCTTCTTGAGAAACGTCTATAGCTGTGATTGATGCGTTTTTATATTCCTTAGCAAGTGATATTGCAATACAGCCTGATCCAGTACCTATATCTAATATTTTTAATTTTCGATTTTTGTTATTATAAATTTTTAAAACTTCCTCAATTATTAATTCTGTTTCTGGACGTGGATCTAAAACATAATTATTTACATAAAAATCGTATTTCCAGAAAGATTTATTATTAATTATTTTAGCTATTGACTGTCTATTGATTCTTTTTTGTAGAGATTTTTTAAATTTACCAATATCAATATTATCTAGGCTTAGATTACTCAAAATAATTTCATTATTTTTTTTTGAAGCATGCTTTAGCAAAATTCTTAGATCTAATTCTGGATTATTTATATTTTTTTGCTTTAGTTTTATTAAACTCTGTTTAATTAAATTATTCATTTTTCATATTAGCTAACTTTGTACTCTCTTCTTCAGCAATCAATGGATTTATCAATTCATCTATGTTACCTTCAAGTATCTCTGATAGATTATACAATGTAAGATTTATTCTATGATCAGAAACTCTTCCTTGTGGAAAATTATATGTCCTTATTCTCTCAGATCTATCTCCAGAACCGACTTGATTTTTCCTTTGTTCAGACCTTTCTTTATTTTTTTCTTGAAGTTGATTATCTAGCAATCTTGATCGTAAAATTTTTAAAGCTTTTGCTCTATTTTTATGTTGCGATTTCTCATCTTGTTGTGAAACTACAATTCCAGTTGGTAAATGTGTAATTCTTACAGCACTATCAGTTGTATTAACAGATTGTCCTCCTGGTCCGCTTGATCTAAAAACATCAATTCTTAAATCTTTATCAAGAACTTCAATATCGACTTCTTCTGCTTCAGGTAAAACAGCTACTGTTGCAGCAGATGTATGTACTCTTCCACTACTTTCTGTAGTTGGCACCCTTTGTACTCTATGAACACCAGATTCAAATTTCAATTTGGAAAAAACATTTAATCCTGAGATATTACAAATTGCCTCCTTTACACCTTTCAAACCTGTTTCTGATATTGATAAAATGTCAAATTTCCATGAATTTAAATCTGCATATCTCTGGTACATATTTAATAAATCAGAAGCAAAAAGTGATGCTTCATCACCTCCAGTTCCAGCTCTAATTTCTAAAATTGAATTTTTAGAGTCATTTTCATCTTTTGGTATTAATAATTTTAATAATTCTTGTTCAAGATCTTTAATAAAGTTTTTTTTTTCAATGAGCTCTAATTCAGCTATTTTACTAATTTCTAAATCATTATCTTTTACTAACTCATTAAGATTTAATATATCTTTTTGAAAATCTTTATATTCTTGAATTTTTAATACAATTGGTCGGAGCTCAGAATATTCTTTGTTTAGCTTAATTAATTCATTTGAGTCAATATTATTCATATTGTTTAATGAATTTTCAATTAGTTTAAATTTTTCTAAAATTATTGAAAATTGTTTATCTAGATTTATCATTCAAATGATTAAATATTTGATTAAGCTTTAATTCTTTTTGTTCACCAGTCATTAAATTTTTAATAGTAAAAAAATTACCATTAAACTCGTTCTCTCCAATTATAATAATGTAAGATGCTGAAGATGTATTAGCTTTAGTAAATGATTTTTTTAAATTGTATTTATAATTCCAGTAATATGAAATTCTATTTTCAGATAAATATTTTTGTAGATGAACAAAATAATCTGTAAATTTTACATTTGTTACTGCAATGTGAATAGTTGATTTTATTTTTTTTTCAGACTCCATTAATAAAGCAATTCTTTCAATGCCTGCAGCCCATCCAATTCCAGGTATATCCGGCCCTCCTAATACTTTTATTAACCCATCATATCGTCCTCCGCCTAATAAGGTATCTTGACTACCTAAATTATCCGATTTGTATTCAAATACTGTATTACAATAATAATCAAGACCTCTAACTAGATTAGCATTTTCTTCAAAATTAATTTCAAGAAGATTTAAAGCACTTTTAATATCTTCATAGTACTTTTTAGCTTCGATAGTTAAATATTCATATATTTTTGGTGAAGATTTTGCAATTTCAATATCTTCATCATTTTTTGAATCTAATATTCTTAATGGGTTAGTATCAATTTTTTTAATACTTTCTTCTGATAGTTTCTTTTTATAAGTATTAAAATATTTAGTAAGACTTTTTTTAAAATTAATTAAAGTTTCTTTATCTCCTAAAGAATTAATTTGAAGTCTTATGTTAGATTTAGGCAGAAGTTCTTTTAAAATATTATTTGACAGTAATATTAATTCAACATCTGCAAGAAAATCTTTAGTGCCAAGTATTTCAAAATTTATCTGATTAAATTGTCTGTATCTACCTTTTTGTGGTCTTTCTCTTCTAAACATTGGACCAATACCATAAATTTTTAATGGAAGATCATTCAAGAGATTATTAGTGATAGCAGCTCTAATCATAGGTGTTGTATACTCAGGGCGTAATGTTAAAAATTCATTATTTCTATCTTCAAATGAATACATCTCTTTCAAAACAACATCAGAATGTTCACCTAAAGGTTTTGCAAATAAATCACTAAATTCAAAAATAGGTGTCTGGATTTCTTTAAAATTTTTTAAATGAGCATTTTTAGAAACAATATTAGAAATTTGGTTAAATTTTTCTATTTCTTCTCCAAAAATATCATGGGTTCCTCTAACTGATCTTAATTTCATTTTACTGATTTAGCTCAAGTTCTTTTGTTTTTTTTCTAATAATTTTTTCAAGATAATTTTCTAAATCTACATTTTTCACAACATTATTTTTTTTACCATCAAGATAAATCATGTGTGTATCATTTCCACCACCCGTTATTCCAATATTTGTCATGGTTGCTTCGCCTGGACCGTTTACTACGCATCCTATAATTGATACTGTTATTGGCGTGGAAATATCATCTAATTTTTTTTCCAAATTTTTTACAGTTTTTATCACTTCAAATTGCTGTCTAGCACATGATGGACATGATATTATTTTTACACCCCTATTCCTTAATCCTAAGCTTTTTAAGATTTCAAAACCGACTCTTACCTCTTCCTCTGGCTCATCTGAAAGTGATATTCTAATTGTATCTCCTATTCCTTGCAAAAGTAAATTTCCAATTCCTATTGAAGATTTAATTGAACCTGTTCTTTTTCCTCCAGCCTCTGTGATACCTAAATGTAATGGATAATCACATAATTCAGCTAATTGCTCATATGCTTTAATAGACATAAATATATCTGAGGATTTCACACTAATTTTAAAATTGGTGAAATCATTATCTTCAAGTATCTTGATATTAAATTTAGCACTTTCTACTAATGCTTCTGGTGTAGGTTCTGAATATTTTTCTAAAATTTGTTTTTCTAAACTACCTGCATTCACACCAACTCTTATTGAACAATTATTATCCTTTGCCGCTTTTATAACTTCTTTTATCCTATCAATGCTTCCAATATTTCCAGGATTTATCCTAATACAGGAGGCGCCGTTGTTTGCTGCCTCAATTCCTCTTTGATAATGAAAATGTATATCTGCAACAATTGGAACGGAACTATGCTTAACTATTTCCTTTAAAGAATTTGAGGATTCTTTGTCTGGCACAGAAACACGTACTATATCTACGCCGAGTTTTGCTGATCTTTCAATTTGTTCTAAGGTGTCTTTTGCGTTGGAAGTTAAGGTGTTAGTCATTGTTTGAACTGCAATTTGATTATTGCCACCAATACTTACACTACCTACATTAACAACACGCGATTTTCTTCTCTGAATTTGCTGATAGGGTCTATGCATCTATCTAATTTGTAAAATCTTTAAATAATACAAAGGAATCTAATATATCACCAAATTTACCTATTTTACCTCTTACTTCACCATCTATAATCACTAGAATATTACCTGCATTTCCTGCTGTAATATTATAATTAAGCTTAAGTTCGTAAGAAAACTCTTCATCTTTATCCATTAACTTACTTAATATAATATTATTAGATTCGTCTCTTAGTTGCAACCAGGTTGGATTTAGCATTTTTAATGTAGCAATTGTAGCAACATCTACATCATTTTCTATAGATGCTATAGCACTAGAATTATTTATAAAATTACTTTTATCTAAACTATTACTATGAGAATAATTATTATTAAAAGTATTTGCTTTTTCTACTATAGGTTGCAAGCTCTCAGGTATGTCTGGCACTAGGGCAAAATTAATCTCATTATTTTTTTCATCAACGAACAAAAAGTAAAATGAAGTAAATATAATCAAGATAAGAGAAGCAGCAAAAAACTTTTCAATTTTAAAAAAATTGTCTTCAACTATTGGAGTGATATTTTTTTTATCTTCCTTAATATTAAATGATACTTGTTCTTTAAATTTTTTGATAATTGTGTCACTATCTAGATCAAGAAAGTTTGAATAAGATCTTAGATGACCTATGTAAAAAATAATATCTGAATTATTTTTAATATCATCATTTTCTAGATCAGCAATCATATTTTTAGAAATTTTTAATTCAATTGATATATCGCTTATTGAAAGGTTTTTAGATTTTCTTCCAATTAATAAGATTTGACCTACAGTTTTCATTTAATTATTTAGATTATATGCTTCGTGAAGAGATTTAACAGCAATTTTTGTGAATTTTTTATCAATTAATACGCTTATCTTTATTTCTGATGTTGAGATTGCTAATATATTAATTGAATTATCTGCTAATGTTGTAAACATCTTCTTTGCAACTCCAGATTGAGACATCATACCCATACCAATTACAGAAATTTTAGAAATATTGGTATCAGTTTCAATAGATTTAAAGTCGATTAAATTTTGATTTTCTTCTAATAACTTTTTAGCATTATGAATGTCACTGTTTGGAACAGTGAAGGTGATATTTGCTGTTATACCATCTTGTGATGTATTTTGAACAATCATATCTACGTTAATATTATTATTAGCTAACAATCCAAAAATTGTTGCTGATATACCAGGTTTATCAGCAATACCAGATAAGGTTAGTTTTGATTCATTGTTACTAAAGCTAACTCCGCTTACAATTTCTTTTTCAATTAATTTATTTTCATCTACAACAAGAGTGCCACTATCTTTTGTAATTGAAGAAAGTACCTGCAAGGTGAGATTATTTTTCATTGCTAATTCAACGGAGCGAGTATGAAGTACTTTTGCACCAGTAGAAGACATTTCTAACATTTCTTCAAACGCTAATTTATTAATTTTTTTAGCTTTGGGTTCAAGATTTGGATCAGTTGTATAAACACCATCAACATCTGTGTAAATATCACATCTATCAGCATCAACAGCGGCGGCAACAGCTACTGCAGTTGTATCGGAGCCACCTCTGCCTAATGATGTAATATTTCCTTCTTTATCTACACCTTGGAATCCAGCGACTACTAAAACATCATAATTATTTAGATATTTATCAATTCTAACTTTGTCTATGTTTAAGATTTTAGCTTTTTGATGGTTGCTGTCTGTTATAATTGGGATTTGCCAACCAAGTAATGGAATGGATTTAATATTTCTTTTTTTTAAAATAGCCGAAAGAAGTCCAACTGAAACTGCTTCACCAGATGTTAGAATTAAATCATTTTCAATAATCTCGTTTGACTCAATTTCATCTATATATTCTTGCATTTTATTTGTAATGCCGGACATTGCGGATAAAACAACAATTAACTTTTTATCATTTAATTGCTTTTCAACAATGTTTGCAACATTATTTATTTTACCGATACTACCAACTGAAGTACCACCAAATTTCATTACTATAAGTTTCATTGACTTAAATTTTTTTTAAATTATTTCAGCTATTATAATTATTGTTTCTAACAAACAAGTTTTATGATGAATATAAAATCAAAAAATGAAGAATTTACCTTGTTTAATCAACTTTCAGATGAATGGTGGAATGAAAATGGAAAATTTAAGATACTTCATCAGATTAAAAGTCATAGAATGACATATATATTAGATCAAATTGGAGATAGAGATATTAAAAATTTAAAAATACTGGATGTAGGCTGTGGTGGAGGAATTATTTGTGAGCCACTAGCAAGACTCGGTGCTAAAATTACTGGAATAGATTTTGCTCCAAATAATATCAGTGCTGCTAAAATACATTCTAAAAAAAATAAACTAAAAATTAACTATATTCATAAAGATATTGAAAAATCAAAATTAGTTGAAAAATTTGATGTAATACTAATGTTTGAAGTTTTAGAACATTTAGATGATTGGAAAAAAACTATTAAAAAAATAAAAAAAAATTTAAATAAAAATGGCTTAATTATAATTTCCACAATTAATAGAAACTCACTTTCTAAATTATTTGCAATTAGTATTGCTGAAAATATTCTTAATTGGATACCTAAAGGAACACATGATTACAATAAATTAATTAAACCTGAAGAATTAAAAAAAACTTTAACAGAAGAAAATTTTAATTTTAAAAATATTAAAGGTCTTGTTTTTGATCCACTAAGCAGGGAATGGAAATTAACAAAAAACTTTATGGTCAATTATTTTTGTACTGCAAATTTAATTAATTAGTTTTTTTTGTTGAAAAAGGTAATGGTAGTACATCAATATCTTCATCCATTAGTTCTTTAGTTTGTTCAATCGAAGCTTCGCCATATATTGCACGTTCTTTCGTTTCACCATATTTAATTTTTTTTGCTTCTTCAGTAAATTTATCACCAACATAGTCGAATTCTTTTTCTATAATATTTTTTAACTTTTTAACATTAGAAGCAATTGATTTATTTTTTTTAAAAGTTTTTGAATTTGATTTTTTTGCCACATTTGGTGCCATTAAGCCTTTTTTAATTTTAATACTATTACAGGAAGGACAAGACACTAATCCTTGTTTAATTTGCTTTTTATAGTCTTTTGTATTTTCGAACCATCCTTCGAAAGAAAAAGCACATTCAAAACAAGAGAGATTAAATACAATCATGTATATTATATTGTTTTATCTTGTTTTTTTTCAATATTAAAATCAACATCATCAGACTCTAATTGCATAATTAATGCATTTTTTGGAAAATTTAAATTACATACAGTTCCTTTAGATAAAGTTATACCCATCATTGGCTTTAAACTGACATTAATATATTTTAGAGTATTGTTGTTCAAAATATCAATCTTTACAATTTCTTTAAAAACAATAAGAAGCAAATTTTTATTTAGTTTAGATTTTAATATAGAATTAGGATTTTTATAAAAAGATAATTTAAAAATAAGATTTTTCTCAAGAACATTTATAACTTCCTCTATATGAACATTAGTATTCTGTATTTGAAGATTTTTAAAAATGATTTGATCTTGTCGATTTAAAATTTTTTCTTTTAATATTTCTAAAAAAGTAGTTCCATAAATTTTTTTATTAATTTGTTCAGTTTCTTCTTTAATAATTGTAACTATCTCTTTAAGAATGAAATCCATAATTACTTTTTATACTTTATAAAAAAATGATAAACAAAAAATATCTTAAACTATTAAGAGCTAAAAATAGGAGATATGGAGAAAACTTTATATATAATGAAATAAGTAAAAATATAATTGATTCCTTAGATATTTTAAAAGTTCCTTTTAATAGTATTTTACAACTTGGGATTAACGATAATTTAGTTAATAACTATCTTAAAGAAAGGTTTCCATCATGCTCTATAACGAGTGCTGATATAGATTTATCAATATTTAATAAAAAGATAGATCGAAAATTAATAGAAATTGATTTAGACAATTTAAAAATAAAAGATGATAAATTTGATTTGATTTATAGTAATTTTTTTTGTCAATTAACATCTAATTTTAACAATTTTATAGAAAATATTTTTCAATGTCTAAATCCCAATGGATTTTTTATAGCAACGATACCTAGTACTGAAAATATCTATCAGTTAGTAAATTCAATGTTCGAAACAGATAATATTTTATATGGAGGAATGTATCAGAGAGTTAATCCAATTTTAGATACGAATGATATTTTTAAACTGCTTAAATTACATAATTTTGATGCGCCTTTAATAAATACTAATAATTTTAAAATTGAATATTCAGATTTTAAAAAACTACTTGATGATATAAGAATTTTAAATTTACCTTATTTAGGTAATGATAAAAGAAATAATTTTGAAAATAAGAAATACTTTATTAATTTGGAAAAACAATTTAAAAAAAAATATTATGATGAAAATTTTAATCTTGATATAAATTACAATACGATTTGTGCTTGGAAAAAATAAAATTAAGATCTGTAATCAGCATTAATCTTTAAATATTCAAGAGTTAGATCATTTCCATAAACAGTATGACAAAACTTTCCTAAATTTAATTTTACATTAATATCTATTGTTTTATTTTTCATGTAATGATTTAGTTTTCTAATATTAATTTTTTTACTTATAGAACCATTTTCACATACGATATTATTTCCAAATAAAACTTTAATTCTATTTTGATTAATATTTTCTTCAGTTTTTCCAATCGCCATTATTACTCTGCCCCAATTTGCATCTTCACCAGCCACAGCTGTTTTAACCAAAGGAGAATTAGCAATACTAAAAGCTATTTTTTTAGCTTGATTTTTTGATCTTGCATTCAAAACATTAACTTTTATTAATTTTGATAAACCTTCTCCATCTTTAATAACTTGAAGGGATAAATCATGCATTAACTCATATGTTTTTAAATTTAGTATTTTAAAATTTTTTTTATTTAAATTTATATTTTTGTTACCAACGGAAAACATCATTAAAGTGTCACTTGTTGATGTGTCACTATCAACGGTTATTGAATTAAAAGTGTTATCTAGGTTATTTTTAAGCAGTTTAGACATTAATTTTTTGGAAATTTCACATTCCAAAAAAATATATACTAACATAGTTCCCATATTTGGTTGTATCATTCCTGATCCTTTAGCTATTCCATAAATTTTAAATGATTGATTGCCTAAGTTAATATTTTTTATTGACACCTTAGGAAAAGTGTCAGTTGTCATAATTGCCTTTGCGCTGTCTAATAAACTGTTTTTATTTTTAGAATGCAATTTATTAAATTTCTTTATAATTAAATTAGGATTAAACTTTTTACCTATTACACCTGTTGATGATACCAATACATCATTAGGCTTGCATTCAATTTTTTTTGTTAGATTTTTTACATACTTATCAATAATTATAAGTCCATCTTTCCCAGTATGCGCATTGGCATTACCAGCATTCACAATTAATGCTTTAGCTTTTCCTTTGTTATATTTTTTATCCCAAATTATAGGGGCTGAAGGTGTTGATGTTTTTGAATATACGCAACATACATTAATAATTTTATCAAAGATTATTAATAATAGATCTTTATCTCTTTTTTTAAATCCTGCATTAAAAGTAAAAATATCAAGGCCACTGGGATTAAAATCTTTGATTTTTTTTGGCTTAAATATTGAAATCATTTTATTGACCACATTTTAGCTTAAATTCCTTTGTAGAAGAAATATTTTTCATATATTAACTGCCATTTATCATAACATGATTAATATTGTTAATAAATTATTTGGTTCTTTAAAATCCAATTCACTTAAAAAATATGGAAGTTTTGTTGAGAAAGTAAATAAACTGGAGAAAGAAATTTCTAGACTTTCTGATCAAGAATTAAAAAATAAAACAAATCACTTTAAAAATGAATTTAATAAAACTGGATCAATATCCAAATTATTACCAGAAATATTTGCAGTAGTTAGAGAAACATCAAAAAGAACATTAAATATGAGACACTATGATGTTCAACTAATTGGTGGAATGGTTTTATACGAAAATAAAATAACTGAAATGAAAACAGGGGAAGGAAAAACTTTAGTTGCTACTCTAGCTGCTTATGCTAATACTATAGAAAATCTATCCGTACATATTATTACAGTTAATGATTATCTTGCAAAAAGAGATGCGGAATGGATGGGTCAAATATATAATTTTCTTGGACTTAGTGTTGGATGTGTTACTTCAGACACAGCTTACGAAGAAAGATCAAATCAATATGATGCAGACGTCGTATACGCAACTAATAATGAGATAGGATTTGATTACTTAAGAGATAATCTTAAAAACGATTACGATAGCTTGTGTTTTAAAAAAAATGCATTTGCAATAGTTGATGAAGTAGATAGTATTTTAATAGATGAAGCTAGAACACCTCTTGTTATTTCTGCAGAATCAAACTCCAATACGGATTTATTTCCTAAAATTGATAAAATAATTAAAATCCTGAGAGAAAATGATTTTGAGATTAATGAAGAAAGTAAAAGTATTTTACTAACAACAGATGGAATGGAATTCTGTGAAAAATTACTGAAAGATAATGGCATTATTAAAGAGGGTACTCTTCAAGATTTAGGAAATATGGTTTTAAACCATAATATTATACAAGCTCTTAGAGCACATCATTTATTTATAAAGGATAAGGATTACATTATTAAAGATAGAAATGTAGTCATTATTGATGAATTAACTGGTAGAGCCATGGAAGGTAGAAGATATGGCGATGGATTACATCAAGCTATAGAAGCAAAAGAGAACTTAGTAATTCAGAAAGAAAATCAAACAATTGCATCCGTCACATATCAAAATTTTTTTAGGACTTATGATCGCCTAAGTGGGATGACAGGAACCGCAACAACTGAAGCAAAAGAATTTGAAAGTATATATGATTTAGAGGTTGTAGAAATTCCACCTAATATTGAAGTAAATCGTGTTGATAAAAATGATCAAATTTACATGACTAAAAGAGAAAAGTATAATGCAGTATTAGATCTTGTTAAATCAAGAAATAATAATAACCAACCAATTCTTATTGGTACTACATCAGTAGAAAATTCTATAAAAATTTCAGATCTGTTAAAGAAAGAAAATCTTAAACACAATGTTTTAAATGCCAAAAATCACATGAGTGAAGCGAAAATTATCGAGGAAGCAGGTATGCCTGGAAACATAACTATCTCAACCAACATGGCTGGTAGAGGAACAGATATTAAATTAGGTAATGGCAATGAGGACTTAAGAAAAGAAGCAATTGATGCTGGTGGGTTACTAGTAATTGGTACAGAGAGGCATGAAAGTAGAAGAATAGATAATCAGTTAAGAGGTAGATCAGGAAGACAAGGAGACATAGGCGAAAGTATTTTTTTTCTATCATTAGAAGATGATCTTATGAGAATTTTTGGATCAAAAACACTTGAAAATGTTTTATCCAAATTAGGACTTAAAGATGGTGAAGTAATTACGCATTCTATGATTACTAAATCTCTTGAAAGAGCTCAGCAAAAAGTTGAGAGTCATAATTTTGATATGAGAAAACAAATTTTAAAATTTGATGATATATTGAATGATCAAAGAAAAATAATTTACCAAAATAGAAGAGAAATTCTAAATACTAACGATCAATCAAAAATTATTGAGGATATGATAGTGGATTATGTAAATTATTTAATTGAAGTTACTATTCCTCCAAAAAAATATTCGCATGAATGGGATGGAAATTTATTAAAAGAAAAAACTAAAGAAATATTTAGTATAGATATTCCAGTCTCAAAATGGTTTGAAGAGGATGGAGTTGATGAAGAGGAAATTAAGAAAAGGTTATTAGATCAGGTAAACCAAAAATATAAAGAAAAACAATATCAATATTCAGCTGAATTACTTAAGTTTGCAGAAAAAAGAGTAATGTTATTTCAAATAGATAAGGATTGGAGAGATCATTTAGCAGCAATGGACTCTTTGCGAGGAAGTGTGAATTTAAGAGCTATGGGAGGCAAAGATCCCTTTTATGAATATAAAAAAGAATCTTTTGATTATTTTGATGAAATGCTATCAAACCAAAATGAAAGGGTTTTAAAAAATTTATTTAATATTAAACTAGTAAGTGACAATAATAAAAATTATAATGAAAGTAATAATAAACAAACGTCTGAACCAAGAAGAATTATAACAAAAAAAATAGGTAGGAATGAACCTTGTCCATGTGGTTCAGGAAAAAAATATAAACAGTGTCATGGAAGTTAAATATCTGAGGTAATATTTAAATACTTTTCTTTTCGGACTTCAACTAATTCTTTAATCGATATTTTATTTAATTCATCAATTAAATTAATAATTTTATTTTTTAATATTTCAGCTTGTTTAAGAGGATGTCTATGAGCTCCTCCATAAGGCTCTGGTATAATATCATCTATAATTTTGAAACTTTTACAGTCACTAGATGTTAATTTTAATGTTTTAGCTGCTTCCTGAGAAAATTTAGTATTTCTCCATAATATAGATGCGCAGCCTTCAGGGGAGATAACAGAATATATTGAATGTTCTAGCATTAAAACTCTATCAGAGGTAGCTATTCCTATTGCTCCTCCAGATCCACCCTCTCCAATAATAATTGATATTGTAGGAATTTTGGCCTTTAAAAAATGCAATATTGATGAAGCGATAGATTCGGATTGCCCTCTTTCCTCAGCATCTTTTCCTGGAAATGCACCAGCGGTATCAACAAATGATATTAAAGGTAATTTAAATTTTTCTGCTAACTTAATTAATCTTTGAACTTTTCTGTATCCTTCTGGTTTGGCCATTCCAAAGTTATGTTTAATTCTTGTTTCCATTGTATTTCCTTTTTCTGTTCCAATAAAAAAAACTGAATTATCTCTGATTTTTGCTAAACCTCCAACAATTGCATTATCATCTGCATATTTTTTATCTCCATGCAAAAAAACAATGTCTGTAAAAATACTTTCAATATAATCTAGGGCGTGAGGTCTCTCACCATGTCTTGAAACTTGAACCTTTTGCCACGGGTCTAAATTTGAATAAATTTTTTTATATAAATCCTCTTTTTGATTATTTAATTTCTTAATTTTATCTACATTTAATTCTTGATTATTATTTAATTGTTTCAATATTGTTTCAATTTTTTCTATTTCATTTTCAAATTCAAAATATTTTATCATATTATAAAATTATAGTTTTTAAATAATTCTAAAACTATATTTCTAAATAGTACTCCATCTTTATATTGCAGATATCCTTTTAGTATAATTCTTAAGTGCTCTGGGTGTATATTTTTCCATTCTTTATTATTTAAGGAAATTAAAGAATATAAAAGGAATTTTTCATCAAAACTATTAAGAATACTATTTTTTATTTCATTAATTAGAAAAATTGATGGCATTAATCTATCATCAAAAGTTTTATTTAAGTTTATATTAGTATTAGAGTTTATATCTAAATTCATTACATCTTTTAGAACGTACAATAGTTCATAATTATCATTATATTGATAATTATTGTTATTTAAGGTTAAATTTATAGATCTTATAAAAGAATTTAAATCAATAGAAGAATATAAATCTAATAAAATTCTCGCATAAATACTTTTTGAATCTACTTCAATTGTGTTTTCATACAATTCTATCCAATTTAGTGCATCGTCAAAATTACTATTAAAAATATGGGCTGATGCGATTTGAGGCCCATAAATGATATTTTCTGAAGAAGCTTCAATAGAACTTAACATATTAATTGACAATTTATACGCAATTTCTTCCAAATTATTTTTTTTAGCAAATTCCCAAAATTGTATTAAAGTATTCAATCTGTCGTTCGGAAATATTTGAATATTTACAAGCTGAAATAAAAAAGCCATACTTAATTCTTTATTGCCAGAAAGCATCTCAATTGTTTCTTTAGGATTATTTAATTGATCCGAATTGAAGTCAGCTGCCATATATAAAGCTGATATGCTATCAATAGGAATTAAATTTTGAAGAAAACTTTCGTTAGCTGCTTTTATTCTCAAATCTATAGGAGAGGATTGATTTAAAATTATAGGAATAGATAGATTTTTTCTATCAATTTCATAAAATTCTATAGAGAAAGGAAGCTCTGCAATCCTAGTCATAGCACTATATAAAAAAATTAAATCTTTATTTAGATTGGAATTTATCATTTCTTTTTCAAGTTTATTCTCATCAGAAGAATTAGTTATAAGTGAGAACAAATGTTGGAAATAATTGTCTAAATTATTTTCTGATTCAATCAAAATTGAATTCAATAATTTTGCCTCTGATTGATTGTCATTTAAAATTAAGCAAAATATGTCTAGTTTTTCTAAATAGAAATAATTTAATTTTATATTTTCATTTAATTCTTCATTTAAGTTACAAGCTTCATTTAATTGAAAAGTTGATAAAAGATAATTTAATTCAACTTCAGTATAGAAAATTAAGTTTTTATCATCGGTAAGTTGATATTTCTTTATTAATTCATATGACTGATTAATTTGACCAACAGACTTAAAGTAATTTACAATTAAGAAAAATATTTCATTGTCTTTAACATTTTCAATATCTAACTGAAGGTTATCTAGAACCTCGATTATTTCTTCTTGTAAAGTTTTTGAATTGATTTTTTGAAGATTGTTAAAATAATTTTTTAGATCACCTATATTATGTTTAAGAAAAAAGTTATCTTTAACAATTTCAATTTGACTTACTTCAATATTTGTAGTTTGATTTTCATTAATTTCACTATTTTTAATTTCTAATTCGTTAGATTCATTTAAATCGTCAAATACCTCGTCACTTTCTTTTTTATCATTAAGATTTTCTAGAACCATTTGATCAAGGCTTTTATTTTCATATAAATTAATTACTTCTATTTCATTGTTATCTTCTTCGTTTGCAAAAATATAATTTGAAAAAAAAATCAATAAAACGATAAAGATAATTTTCATTTTAATTCTAGATTATATTCTTCTGTTATTGTTGCTGAAGGCGAAGGAATTTCGATCATATAGAGTGTGATAAAAACGATTATTGTTAGTATTGTAAAAAAATATATAATGTAACTATTTTTCATATATGATAATAAAAAATGACTAATATATGTTTTTATCATTTTTTTAAGTTTTTTTCTATTTCGTCAAAAAATTTGTCAATAATATGAAGAAATTACAATATGTTGAATCTATCTGAAATTAACAAGAAAAATATTTGTATCATAGGGCTTATGGGCTCGGGTAAATCAATAATTGGTAAAGATTTAAGTAGAGATCTAGACTTAGAATTTTATGATACAGACAGAGAAATTGAGCTAAAAAGTAAGAAAAAAATAAGTACAATTTTTGAAGAAAGTGGTGAATCTTATTTTAGAGATATCGAGGAAGAAGTTTGTATTGATATATTAACTAAAGATAACTGCGTAATTTCTTTAGGAGGTGGAAGTATAATCAGTAAAAAAATAAGAAAAATAATAAAGAAAAATTCTTACTCAATTTATTTACAAGTTAATTTAAACAATTTACAAAATAGATTAAAGTTTTCAAGAAAAAGACCCCTTTTAAATAAAAATTTAGATAAAAAGGAAATATTACAAAATCTCTTCAAAGATAGGCAAAAATATTATGAAAAAGCTGATTTGATTGTAAATAACAATGGTGATAAATTTCAAACTTTAAATCAAATAAAATCTCAACTAAATATTTATGCAAACTAATTTATTTATAAAAAATAAAAAATTGAATACTTCAATATTAATAAAAAAAAATTACATTTCAACATTTGTAAAAAAAATTGCAAAAAAAAATGAAAAGGTTTTCTGTGTTATAGATTCAAAAATTAAAAATAAATTTAATTTTAAAAAAGAAAAAAATGTAATAGTTATAAGCATTCACTGTGGAGAAAGAATAAAATCAATTAATGGTTACAAAGACCTTAGTGAAAAACTAATTAAAAATAATGTAAATAGAAAATCTGTACTTATTGCTATAGGAGGTGGAACATTAGGGGATTTAGCAGGATTCGTTTCAAGTACAATTTTAAGAGGTTTGGATTTTTTTTTGATACCCACTACACTTTTATCTCAAGTAGATAGCTCTATAGGAGGTAAAAATGGAATAAATACGACCTACGGAAAAAATATGCTTGGAACTTTCTATCAACCAAAAGAGGTATTAATTGATATTTCTGTTTTAAATACTTTATCAAATAAAGAAATAAAATCAGGATATGCAGAAATAATTAAACATGCATTAATTAATGATTATGATTTTTTTTGTTGGTTAGAAAAAAATATAGATAAATTACTTAACCTAAATAAATCTATTCTAGAAAAAGCAATTTATAAATCGATAATTATAAAACTTTTTTATGTAAAAAATGATGAAAAAGAATTCTTATTAAATAGTCACTCTAGAGCGATGTTAAATTTCGGACACACAATTGGTCATGCTATAGAAAGCCATTATAATTATAAAAAATATAACCATGGAGAGGCAATTTCAATAGGAATGATTACTGAAGCAAAAATATCTAATTTTCTCGGCTTGCTCTCGTCTAATGAACTTCATAGAATATTAATGCATTTTAAAAAATGTAATCTAAAAATTTTTG
The DNA here is from genome assembly GCA_902540265.1 of uncultured Alphaproteobacteria bacterium. Taxonomy (GTDB): domain Bacteria; phylum Pseudomonadota; class Alphaproteobacteria; order HIMB59; genus CACPNW01. Next base: position 65,532 of record CACBLW010000005.1, on the reverse strand, counting down.
ACAAAATAATAAAAGAAAAAAAAATAATAAAAAAGATAAGTAAAGATAAAAAAAATTTTAATGATAATATTAACTTTTCACTTATTAATAAGATTGGGAGTTCAATATTTTATAAAAAACTTGATAAGGATAAAGTTTATAAAATTTTACAAAATATTTAAATGACAAGTCTAATTCTTCTTTTTTTACTAATAATTCTTGTAGTTCTCTCAGGTTTTTTATCAGGATCTGAAACTGCAATTACTGCCACTTCTAAAGCAAGAATTTTATATAAGAAAAAAAAGGGCAGTAAAAAAGCGGGTTATGTGCTTGAATTACTAGATAAAAAAGATAACGTAATATCAACTTTGCTACTTTCAAATAACTTAGTTAATATTTTAGCATCTTCTCTTGCTACAGCATTTTTTTATGATCTTTTTGGAGTAGAAGGTATTTTTTATGCAACACTTATAATGACTGTTGTCATTGTTATATTTGCTGAAGTGCTTCCCAAAACTTATGCCATTAATAGACCAAATAGGACTGCATTATTAATTGCTCCAATTATTTATTATTTAAATAAAATTTTATTTATTTTTGTATTTATAATTAATTTAATTGTAAGATTAATTTTTAGAAAAAATGATAATGATATAAAAAATAACGATCTTCAATCAGAAGAAGAGTTAAAAGGAGTTATAGATCTATATAAAACCTCAAATCCAGATTATGAACAAGAAAAGGATATGTTACAAAGCATTTTGCAGTTAAACGATATAACTGTCGAAGAAATTTTTACACATCGAAAAAATATTTACTCAATAGATTCATCTCTTAAGACAAATGAAATTATACAAAGAATCAATAGCTCCAGATATACTCGTATTCCATTTTGGAAAGATAATCCTGAAAATATTATAGGCTTATTAAATGTACGAACTTTAAATATAGATTTAAAAAATCATAATGAGTCAAAAGAAATTATTTTTGATAAAATTTCTAACCCCTGGTTTATTCCTGAAACAACAAACCTATTAGAACAATTGGTTGAATTCAAAAAAAGAAAGGAGCACCTAGCTTTTGTTGTAGATGAATTTGGTGAATTACTTGGATTAATAACCTTAGAGGATATTATTGAAGAAATAGTTGGAGAAATTGTTGATGAAATTGATGTTCCAGAAAATGATTTTAAACTTAATAACTATGGCAAGATGATTATTAATGGTGAAAAAAATATTAGGGATCTTTATAAAAGTTTTGATTTAGATCCGCCAGAAGTTGAATCATCAACTATAGCAGGATATATTTTAGATATGTCAAAAAAAATACCTTCATATGGAGAATTATTTAAAGATAATTTTTTTACTTATAAGATTTTATCACACTCAAAAAAACAAATATCTAAAGTTGAAATTTCAAAAATTAATTAATTTTAATTTCTAAAGAATGTAAACCATTTTTAAATTCCTCTTCAAGTAAACTATTGATAATCCTATGAATATTCAATCTATTAAATGAGGAATTATCTTTTTTTTTCAATATGATCTTAATATGAGTTTCACCACTACCAGTAAAATTATTATGCCCTTTATGCAAATTTGAATTGTCAATAATTTCTAATAAAAAATTATCAAATTTACTTGATAATATTTTATCAATTCTTTGCTTACGATTCATTATTTTTAAACTATATAATAAGTGTGGGTAAACATAAAATAGATATTAATAAAAATAGTCTTTCTTGGGAAAAAACATTTTTTAGAAAATGTGATCACAAAGATTGTGATAGTGAAGGCAAGTTTAAAGCACCAAAATCAAGGGTTATGTTGAATCAATATTATTATTTTTGCATGGAACATATTAAGGAATACAACAAATCATGGGATTTCTATAAAGGATTATCAGTTAATGAAATTGAGAACTCAATGAGAGAAGATATTATTTGGAACAGGCCATCTTGGCCATTAAAGGGAAATTATCACAAAGTAATGGATCAAATTAACAATTTTTTTAATGAAGAAATTAACGATTTCAATCCAAATGAACGAGAGAACAATTACTTTAGAAATAAGCTGGTTGATGAAAATCTTACAAAAGAAGAAAGCAAAGCTCTATCATCATTCAATCTAGATTTACCATTGACATTGGATAAAATTAAAAAAACTTACAAAAAACTAGTGAAAATATTTCACCCTGATGTAAATGGTAACGATAAAAAAGCAGAAGAGAAGTTTAAGGAAATAAATAACTCATACAAAATACTTTTAAAAAAATTTAAAAATGACTAATACAAAAAATATAGAAATAACTCCTAGTATCAAAATTGATCCCAAAGAGATATTTGGGGTTTCCTGTGAGTTTGATGTTTATAAGTTTAAAGAAAAAACTGAACACGTACCAGAAATAGATCAAACATATATATTTGATCCAGCTACAACTCTTTCAATTCTGGCAGGGTTTTCTTCTAATAAAAGAGTTTTGATTCAAGGATACCATGGTACTGGTAAATCTACTCATATTGAACAAGTAGCAGCTAGACTTAATTGGCCATGTATTAGAATTAATTTAGATAGTCACATCAGTAGGATAGATTTGATTGGTAAAGATGCTATCGTACTCAAAGATAATAAACAGGTGACAGAGTTTCAGGATGGCATACTTCCTTGGTCATACAAAAATCCTGTAGCTTTAGTGTTTGATGAGTATGATGCGGGCAGACCTGATGTAATGTTTGTGATTCAACGTATTTTGGAGTCAGAAGGTAAATTAACTCTACTGGATCAATCAAGAGTAATTAAACCTCACAAATTTTTTAGGTTGTTTGCTACAGCAAACACTGTTGGTCTTGGTGACACATCTGGTTTGTATCATGGTACTCAACAAATAAACCAAGGTCAAATGGATAGATGGAATATTGTATCAACCTTAAATTACCTTAGTAACGAGCAAGAAATAAATATTATCTTAAGTAAAGTAAAAAAACTTAATAATAAGGATGGCAAAGACATCGTTAAATGCATGGTAGCTACTGCAGATCTTTCTAGATCAGGATTCATTAATGGTGATATTTCAACTGTTATGAGTCCAAGAACTGTATTGACTTGGGCAGAAAATTATCTTCTATTCAATGATATAGAATATTCTTTTAAACTATCTTTTTTAAATAGATGCGATGAAATGGAGAGATCTATCTTACAGGAATATTTTCAAAGGTCATTTGGAATTGATATTACTGATGCTAAGGTAGCTAATGTCAAAGAATAGTGAAATTATTGAAGATTTTAAAAAGTCATTAAGCGCTACAATAAAATCAATAGGTAAAAAAGAAGACATAGAGATTAATTTTGTTAAAGAAAATCCTTCAATTATTGGTAACACTATAAATCTAACTGAACCAAAAATTGAAAATTTCAAAAATAATCTAGAATATTTAAGAGCTGAAGCGGACTCTTTTGCATTAGAGTTCAGATTACATTCAAAAGATATACACCAAAACTTTTTAAATCAAAATGAGTTATCAAACGAAATAATTAATGTTTTGGAACAAGCACGAGTAGAAGCTATAGGTAGTAGTGAATTCAAGGGAATACAAAAAAATCTAAAGAATAAGTATATTAGAGATCTTAAAATTGGAAATACTAAAAAAGATCAAAATTTATTAATTAAAGCATTTAAAAACGTAGCATTTGAAGAAATTGTTGGCGTAGATTTAGGTGAAATTAATAGTAGTTTTAAAAATATTGTAAAAGAAAAATTAAAAAAAGATTATTCAAACTTTTTTATAGATTTAAAGAAATGTCTACATGATCAGGAAAAATATACATCTACAATAGTTGAAAAACTAGATGAACTTGGATTACTTAATAACAGCGTAAACAATACTCAGAACGAAGATATTAATCAAAACGATGAAGATCAAGATAATGAAAATGAAAACAATGATGAACAAAACAATGATGAACAAACTGAGTCAAATATTGAAATGCAAACAAGTGAAACAGCTGTTGAGCAGTCAGTTTCATTAGAAGAAAATGATGATATGGGAGAAGAAAGCGGGGATACTGAACTAGATTATTTACCAGATAGAAAAATTTTAGAGAATTTAGAGAATTATAAAGTTTATGATTATAATTTTGATGAAATCATTAATGCTGAAGAACTTTGTGATATCAAAGAATTAGAGAAACTTAGAAGAAATCTTGATCAGCAAGTATTTTCTTTTCAACCACTAATTGTTAAAATTGCTAATAGGCTGCAAAGAAAACTTTTAGCTCAGCAAAATCGTCATTGGGATTTTAATATGGAAGAGGGTTTTCTTGATACATCAAGATTAGCTAAAATTATTGCTAATCCAAATAATAAATTAAGCTACAAAATAGAAAAAGAAGTTGAATTTAAAGATACTATTGTGAGTCTTCTAATTGATAATTCTGGTTCAATGAGAGGCAGACCAATTACAGTTGCAGCCCTTTGTTCAGATATTTTAGCAAAAACATTGGAAAGATGCTTAATTAAATCTGAAATATTAGGGTTTACAACCAAAGCTTGGAAGGGGGGTAACTCTAGAGAAAAATGGATCAAAAATGGAAAGCCTTCTAATCCAGGCAGGTTAAATGATCTAAGACATATTATCTATAAGTCTGCAGATTCACCATGGAGGAGATCAAAGAAAAATTTGGGCTTATTATTAAAAGAGGGAATTTTGAAGGAAAATGTTGATGGAGAAGCTTTATCATGGGCTTATAATAGATTATCTTTTCGAAAGGAAAAAAGAAAAATTCTTATTGTTATAAGTGATGGCGCTCCAGTTGACGACTCAACACTTTCTGTAAATCCAGGTAATTATTTAGAAAAAAATTTAAGAGATATAATTGGTCAAATTGAAAAAAAAGATGAAATTGAATTAATTGCTATAGGAATTGGACATGATGTTTCAAGATACTATAGTAAGGCTGTAACAATAATGGATGTTGATCAATTAGGCGAGGTATTACTAAATCAATTATCTGCTACTTTTCATTTAGATAATTAAGAATTTAACCATTTCTTTTTTGCATTATCAAAATTATTATTATCAATTGAGCTTCTAACTTCTTTCATAAGATTATTCATAAAATATATATTATGATTAGTAAGCAGTTGTAATCCCAGTAATTCTTGTGCAGAAAAAAGATGGTATAAATATGCCAGTGTAAAGTTCTTACAAGTATAACAATTACATTCATTATCTATTGGGTTTAAATTATTTTTATATTTAACATTTTTTAGGTTTATCTTTCCTTGTATACCTTTTACTAAAGCTGATCCATGTCTAGCAATTCTAGTTGGGCTTACACAATCAAATGTATCGATTCCATCTGCTACAAAATCCCATATATCCCTTGGGTCGCCAATACCAAGCAAATGTACTGGACGAGAATTGTCTAATTTAGAAGAAGTAAAATGAACTATATCTTTCATTTCATATTTATTTGATCCTAAACTACCACCAATAGCAATTCCAAAAGTATTGATTTTTTCTGTGTTAAATTCAATACTTTCTTCTCTTAAATCTTTATAAATCCCACCTTGAATGATCCCATACATTTCTTGTCTACCTGCTGAGCCATTTTTAGGACTATAATTAAGTTTAGAGTTAAAGGCATTGATTGATCTTAAAGACCATCTATGACTTCTTAACATAGAATCAGATGTGTACGTTTTATCTACATTATAAGGAGTACATTCATCAAAAACTAAGATGAAGTCTGCACCAAGATTTCTTTGAACCTCTATAGATTTTTCAGGAGATAACATATGAGTAGAACCATCTATATAAGACTTAAATAAAGCACCCTCTTCATTCAGATTAATTAAAGTTTTTTTATTTTTTGAATTTGTTTTTCGCCCTTTTATTTCGTCAGCAACTGAGCCATGTCCAAGAGAAAAAATTTGAAATCCACCACTATCTGTTAACATAGGTCCTTTCCAACCCGTAAATTTATGAAGACCTCCATGTTTAGCAACTAGTTCACTTCCTGGTTGAAGCATTAAGTGATAAGTATTTGATAATATGATCTGTGTATTATTTTCTTTTGCGTCCTTTGTAGTAAAAGATTTTAAAGCTGCTTTTGTTGCACAAAATATAAATGCTGGTGTTTTAATTTCACCATGAGGTGTAGATATTATTCCAGTTCTTGCATTTGAATTATTAGATTTATTTTTAATTGACCAGTTAAAATCTTTCATTAGTTATTTGAAAACTAATTTTAACCCATTTCAGGAGAGGAATTTTTTTCTTCTGGAATAAAGTACTTTGCTAGATAAATAAAAGGTGTATCAAGAATAGCAATGAATACTCTTAAAAGATAAACACCCAAAATAAATGTCATAATAACATCACTAAGTGGAAAAGGATTGGGATTTAGAATTATCCAAGCAAAAATACTGAAAACTGTATTATCAATTAACGATGATACAGCTGTAGAAACATTATTTCTCAACCAAAGTAATTTATTAGAACTAACAGTTTTTAAATAACTAAAGAACCAAATATCAAAATATTGACTTATCAAATAAGCTATCATACTTGCAACAAATATGCTTGTCATTGGAGTAAATAAAATTGCTAAACTTTCTTGCACCATAGATACCCATTCGTCTTCAGCTGGTTGAATACCAATTGTTACCAACATCAAAATCGTCATCAAGAAAAAACTGCAGAAACCAATAAGAACATTTTTTCTAGCTTTTTCTTTACCATAATATTCTGACAGTATATCTGTACACAAAAAAGTAGAGGCAAATAATATTGTTCCCAAAGCTATTGGACTTGGTTCATAAAATGGAATAATTTTTTCATTAATTGAAGAAAAAAAATTAAAGTTAGCCTGTTTTAATACTTGAATGTTAGCTGCAATTATTGCTATGGCAGAATAGACATACAAACCAACATATCCAAATAATCTTAAAAAGACTAATATTGAAAGAAAACACAATATTAGCATTAAAAACCAAACTACTTCAGTATTTTGATTCGATATTAAATTAATAATATTTTGAGGTATTGAAGATACAAGAGTTTTAATACCAGTTAAAACGTCCATAACTACAATTAAGCTGATTTATTAAGAATAGTTTTTTTAAGTTTTTTTGCTTTTAACGGTAATTTAGAATTAGGTGTGTTTATTAGAAATTCATCTAAACCACCTTTTTTTTCAACTGTTCGAATAGTACTAACAGCAACTTTCATTTGAAATTTTTGACCTAAAGCTTCGCTAACAAAAGTTATATTCTGAAGATTTGGTTTAAAACGTCTTTTTGTTCTATTTTTAGCATGACTAACGTTATTACCAGTTTGAAACGATTTTCCAGTTAATTCACATCTCATAGACATAATGAAATCCATGTAAATATAAATATTACTTTGTCAAGTATTCTAAATACTAAATTTATCTATAATATAAGTTGGGGTTATTTGATGATTTTTAATTAAATTATTTATTTGAGTTAAGTCTTTATGAATACCAGATTTTACTAAAACACTGTCTATTTCAAAATTATTAGCACCTTTAATATCATGAAATAATGAGTCTCCAATCGCTACTGATCTTTTTTTTTCAAAATTAAATTGATTTATAGTTTCATTATATATACTTACATCAGGCTTACCTTTTATAATAACGCTTCCACCCATTTTTCTGTATATTTCACCAATAGCACCCATACAAAAGATATTATTGTTAGTTTTACTTTCAACTGTTTCAAAGTCAGGATTTGCACAATACATTTTTATTTCTTTTTTATAAGCTACTTCTAGTAATGGAATGTAGTCTATTGGCTGTAAGTTTATAAAGGGAGTACAAGCTAAAATTAAATCTGCCTCTTCTATTTTTTCTACAAAATTAAAATTTAAACCATCTCTAAAATCTAGACCATCCTCTTTTTCTTCATCATAAATATGAAAACAATTTTTTTTATTTTTATCATCTAAAAATTGTTTTTTAAGTAATTGCCAAATCATTTCTCCACTTGTCACTGTATTTATAAAAGAATTTTTTTTAAAACCAAGATTGGGTAATCTATCTATGGATGACTTTGATCTTTTTGATGAATTTGAAATTATGAATAAATTTTTATTATTACTATTAAGAATATTGATAGAATTAAAAGCATGATCATACCCAAATATTCCATCATGCATCACACCCCATTGATCAATTATAAAATTGTCATAATCATTAACAATTTCTTCAATGGATTTTATTTTTTTCACTATTATACCGATTTACCAACAACTTCAGATACGTTTTTATATCCATCAGTTTTAATTAGGTCAATCAACTCACCTTTCATTGTATTGATTAGATTTGGACCAGAATAAACTAAAGCGGTATATAGTTGAACTAAAGAAGCACCAGATTTAATTTTTTCGTAACAGTCCATTCCACTTGAAATACCGCCCACTCCTATTAATGGTATTTGACCATTTGTTAATTCATACATTTTTTTCAAAATTATATTAGAGTAATCATATAGAGGTTTGCCACTTAACCCCCCCTTTTTTCTTTTGTTTATAGAAATTAAATTGTTCTCTCTTTTGATGGTGCTATTTGTAAGTATCAATCCATCTATGTTATTAGCTAAAGAAATTAAAGCTATATCTCTAAGTTGATCTTCATTTAAATCAGGTGAAATTTTAATTAATATTGGCTTGGTATTAATATTTTTTATTTCATCTCTTTTATCTATAATTTTTTTAATTAATATTTCTATCTTACCTCGCAATTGTAGATCTCTCAATCCTTCAGTATTTGGTGAGGATATATTTATAGTAATATAGCTTGCTAAATCACCTAACTCTTCTAAACCGATTAGATAATCATCAATAGCTTCACTTGAATTTTTATTTTTTCCAATATTAACTCCTACAATTTTATTATTTAAATATGATTTTTGGTGTTTAATTAAATTTTTTTTTACTTTTTTAATACCCTTATTGTTAAACCCTAAACTATTGATAATAGCTTTATCTTCACTTAATCTAAATACTCTAGGTTTAGAATTACCACTTTGTGCTTGTGGAGTAATTGTGCCTACTTCTAGAAAACCAAAACCAAATGAAAACATTGAATGCATCACTTCAGCATTTTTATCAAAACCTGCCGCAAGTCCAATTGGATTTATAAAATCTAAACCCATTAAATGTTGTGTAAGAATAGGATCCTCAATATTTTTTTGTCTTACTTTGAAATATTTTAAAAAATTAATTGTAATATTATGAGATAACTCGGGAGGTAATAATCTTAATATTTTTAATGAACTATTGTACAATAATTTAATTATCTATTAATTTTTTTAGATAATCAATAGTTTCTCTTAAACCAAATAATTTAAAAAATGATCCTAGTCTAGGGCCTTGATCCTGACCAAGCATAACTTGATACACTAGTTTAAAAAAATCTTTTAAGTTTTCAAATTCGTGTTTTTTTCCTACTTCATATAATAATGTTTGAATATCTTCAGACGAACTGTTTTCAGTAACCTGATTTTCTAAAACATAAATAATATCAATAAATACTTCTTTATTACTACTATCAATCTCTAAAAATTTCTTTTTAGGCAAAATAAAATCTTCATAGTAATTTAGTGCAAAGTCTATGAGGCGATCAAATTCAGGATTTGAATCGGCATTAATTTGATCATCATATTTATTAATAAAAGACCATATTACTTTTTTATCTTTAGAATTAGAAACATTTACTAGGTTAGTTAAGGTATTGAAATTTATTTCCGTTTTGAATTCTTTCGGTTTCCCTGAATGAATATGCCAAATTGGACTATCATACTGTTTATTTTTATCTAATTTTGAATATGAATTATAATGAGAAAGATAATCATCTACAGTTTTAGGAATTACATCAAAGTGAAGTTTCTTTGCTGATTTTGGTTTTTGGAACATATAAAGTGCGAGACTCTCAGGAGAGGCATAACGCAGCCACTCATCTACACTAATACCATTTCCGACTGACTTAGAAATTTTTTCACCTTTTTCATCTAAAAACATTTCATAAATTAGATTAGTGGGTGGTTTTTTATTTAAAGCCTTACAAATCTTTGATCCCAAATCAACACTTTCTGTAAGATCTTTACCACACATTTCATAATCAACACCAAAAGACATCCATCTCATTGCCCAATCGACTTTCCACTGTAACTTACATTTTCCATTAATCACTTCTGTTTCAACTAACTTGTCTAAAGATGGATCTTTGTAAATAATTGTTTTTGAATCCATTTTATATTCTTCAATTTTTACTTGAAGAACCTCACCTGAATTTTCACTTATAGGGAGAAATGGACTATAAGTTTCTTTTCTCTCTGCCCTTAAGGTAGGTAAAATAATATCCAATATTTTTGAATAGTTTTCAAATATACTTAATATTGTTTCATTAAAATCTCCATTTTGATATTTTTCTGTTGAGCTAACAAACTCATAGTCGAAATTAAATTCATCTAAAAAACTTCTAAGTTTTGCATTATTATGATGTCCAAAACTTTTAAATTTACCAAATGGATCTGGTATAGAAGTAAGTGGCTTACCTATAAATTTTTCTAACATTTCTTTATTTGGAACATTTTCAGGAACTTTTCTTAATCCATCCATATCATCAGAAAATGTAATCAGTTTTGTTGGACAATCAATCATAGAGCTAAATGCATTTTTTACCATTGATGTTCTTACAACTTCACCAAAAGTTCCAATATGAGGTAAACCTGAAGGGCCATAACCAGTTTCTAGTAATACATATCCCTTAGATGGAATTTTAAAATTTTGTAAACCACCATTTTTTTTTATGATTTGTAATGCTTCTTTAAAAGGCCAAGCTTTTAAGGATTGTACTAATTCTTGATCAATCATTTAATTTTGCTCTAATTCTAATTTTTTTACCCAATAACAACTTTAATGAATTTGTGAAATTAAAAATTTCAGATCCTAATTTATTAAATAATTCATTTTCTAAATCTACAATATTATCAATAATATTATTAATTAAATTATTCCCTGCTGCAGTTAATATTAAACTATCAGATCTTTTATCTTGTGGCTGTTGTTTTGATATTAACTTCTTTTTTTCTAGATTAGAAACACGTAAGCTAACAACTGATCTATCAATAGATGCATTTTTACATATATCCTGTTGAGTAATATTTATGTTTTCTTGCTGTAATAAATAAATTGTCTCGAGAATAAGATATTCATTTAAAGTGATTTGACTCTCTTTTAATTTATTTCTTACTTTAGATTGCCATAAGTTTGATGTTTGCCAAATTAGTAATGCTAATCTATTCTCATTAAGAGAAGTGTCTGCCATAGTTTTTATACAAACTGTTTGTATACAAATTAATAATTTATGTCAATACTATTCTGTTGCAATTTCTATCTCTAGGCCATCTAGCTCTTCAGAAAGATCAATTTGACAAGATAATCTGGAATTATTTTTAACATCAAAAGCTTGATCTAGCATAGATTCTTCATCATCATCCATATTTTTCAGCTTGTTTGTCCATTTTTCATCAATATAAACATGACAGGTAGCACAAGCACAACATCCTCCGCATGAAGCTTCAATATCGTAGCCATTGTCTCTAAGGGTTTCCATTAATGTAAAATTACTATCATATTCAATTTCAGACTTTTTACCTGATCTATCTGTGATTATTAACTTCGGCATTAAACGCCTAGTTTTTTTTGAAGTTCTTTAGAAGATGTTGTGTATCTAAAAATGTTTTTCTTATCTGGAAAGCAATACTTGAATACTTCTTGAGCCATTAAGGCAGACTCGTGAAATCCTGATAGAATAAGCTTAAGTTTTCCTGGATACCAATTTATGTCACCAATTGCAAAGATTGAAGGTGTAGACGTTTCAAATTTTTCAGTGTCCACTTTAATTAGGTTCTCGTGTAAGTTTAGACCCCATTCCGCAATTGGACCTAGTTCCATTTTTAAACCAAAAAACGGTAAAAGATAATCTACTTCAATATTGAATTTTTCATCATCATTTTCGTATTCTAGCATTATTTTATTATCTTGAATCTTTGAAATCTTTTTAATTTGTCCCTTTAAAAATTTAATTTTTCCTTTTGTTTCTAACTCTTGCATTTTTGAAACGGAATCAGGTGCAGCCCTAAACTCTTTTCTTCTATGTATTAGAGTTACATTGGAATCCTTAGATAGTTCATTTGTCCAATCTAAAGCGGAGTCTCCTCCTCCTGCAATTAAGAGTTTTTTATCCTTAAATATAGATTTGTCTCGAATTGCATAAAAAACACTCTTGTTTTCAAAACTCTCAATATTCTCAATCGGAGGTTTTCGGGGCACAAAGCTTCCTGCCCCTGCTGCCACTACTATACATTTTGCTTCAACTTTTGTTCCAATATTAGTTTCTACAATCCAACCATATTCTGTTTTAGCAATTTTCTCTACTTGTTGGTTGAGATGAAATTTAGGTTTAAAAGGGTTTATCTGTTTAGTTAACTCATCAGTTAATTCTTGTCCTGTTACAACTGGTCTTGAGGGGATATCATAAATTGGTTTTTCTGGGTACAATTCAGCACACTGACCTCCAACTTTATCTAAATTATCAACTAAATGACATTTGATATTTAAAAGACCTAATTCAAAGACAGCAAATAAGCCTACCGGACCTGCACCTATAATTACTACATCAGTTTTTTCTGTCATATGTAAAAAATAACAACTTTTTTTATTATTTCTAGGGATTATATATAATCTAAATGAATTACGCTAATACTTCAAAATATTATAATCCTGCGATTTATATATGGCTATTAACAATAACCGCAATGGTTTTATTAATTATAGTAATAGGAGGTCTCACAAGATTAACTGACTCTGGACTTTCTATGACTGACTGGCGTCCAATTTTAGGTGTAATTCCTCCACTGAGTTTAGAAAGTTGGTTGGTTGTATTTGAAATGTATAAACAAACACCAGAATACAAAATAGTTAACAAAAATATGACATTAAATGAGTTTAAATATATTTTTTGGTGGGAGTGGTTTCATAGAATATTTGCAAGAGCAATAGGAGTTGTCTTTTTAATACCATTAATTTATTTTAGTCTAAAAAAACAAATTCAATCATCACTATATATAAGGCTTGGTATTGTCTTTGTGTTTGGTTTATTTCAGGCAGTTATTGGATGGTGGATGGTAAAGAGTGGTTTGACTGAAAATCCTTACGTGAGCCCTTATAGACTTACTTTTCATCTTTTAAATGCTCTTATAATTTTCTCTATACTATTATGGATAGCAATGGATTACAGGTATTCTTCTAATATAAGTTTTTTATCTAATCCAAAGACAATTGAATTTTATATTTTAGTTGCTGTAATCTTAATATTTATCACAATTGCAACAGGTGGATTTATGGCAGGAACAAACTCTGGACAATCTTTTAATACTTTTCCACTAATGAATGGAAAAATTATACCCGATGATTACGTTATTGATGATTTAGGTATTTTTAATATTTTTGAAAATACAGTTGCAATAAATTTTAACCACCGTTGGTTATCAATATTTGTTTTTTTTTATATCCTTTTTGTTTGTTTTAAATTTATTAAATTTGATAATAAAAATATATCTAGTACTCTTGTATATTTAGTTTTATTCTTTCTAACGTTACAAGTAATATTAGGTATTATAACTCTTTTAAGTAATGTTTATTTACCAGTCGCAAGTTTACATCAAACTAATTCAATTTTGTTATTATCAACTTTATTAATTAGTTATCATCAAATTAAAATTAGAAAGGTTAAAGATGTCTAACAAAAATATATTTGTCTTTGGGGGCACGGGTTCTATTGGAAAAGCATTATCAATAAAATTGAAGCACGATAATTATGATCCAATAATTATTTCTAGAAATGAGACAGAATTAAAAAAATTATCTGAGGAAATTGGTTGCGAATATAAAGTTTGTGATGTTTTAGATTTTGATAAAGTTAAAAGTATTTCCGAAGAATATAAAGATCGAATATGCGGTATTGCTTTTTGTGTTGGTTCTATAAATTTAAAACCTCTCAAAATGACTAAAGATGAGGATTTTATTGATTCTTTTAAAATAAATACACTTAGTGCTGTAAATGCAATTAAGTTTAATCAAGAAACTCTAGCTAAAAATACTGGTAGTATTCTTCTTTATTCAACTATTGCTGTTAAACAGGGCTTTACTAATCACACAATAGTCTCTACCGCAAAAGGTGCCATTGAAGGACTTACTCTTAGTTTAGCTGCTGAATTTGCTCCAAAAATCAAAGTAAATTGTATAGCGCCAAGTTTAACTGACGCAAAAATGACACAAAAGTTGATTAGCAATGAAACTATTAAGAAAGCAATTGAAAATATGCATCCTCTACCTAAAATTGGATCTGGTGATGATTTCTCAGATATTGGAAGTTTTCTATTAAGTGATAAAAATAGTTGGATTACTGGACAAATATTTCATATAGATGGGGGAAGATCATCATTAAGAATTAAATCGTGAAATATATCTTTATAATTTGTTTATCTGTTTTTTCTTTTAGCGTTTTTAGTCAACCATTTCCAATACCAGAAGATAATGAGGTAAGTTATGATGTTATTAGAAAAAAGAAAAATATAGGGAGCTTAATATCAAAATTTGAAGAAAATGAAGATAGTATCATTATACATTCAGTCTTAAAGATAAATGTAAAAGTTTTATTTTTTCCAGCATACAAATTTTTTCAAGAAACTAAAGAAACTTGGACAAATGGTGAATTTGTATCAATAGATGGTTTTACAGACTTTGAAGATGATCGAGAATATAAAATACTTGGAAATGATGTAGATAATTTATTTATTGCTAGTGGTATGGATGGAGAATTAAAATTAGATATAAATATAGTACCATTAAATTATTGGAATATTGAAATGTTAAATGAAAAAGAAGTATTTGATACTCAAAAAGGTATTGTAAGAACCATAGAAGTAAAGCAACTTGAAGATGAAAAAATAAAAATCAATGACATTGAGATATCAGCTAACAAATATATTTTTAATGCATCAAAAAATCCAAAAGATAAAGGTCCATTCCCAGAATATACACTTTGGTATTTCGAAAAAGAGCTTATGAAAATGGAATTCAAAAACCCTAATGATAAAAAAAATATTATAACAATAATTCGTAATGATTGGGGTCAATAATTGCAAACTATTTGGATTACTGGTGGATCTTCTGGAATCGGCTTCGCTGTAGCGCAAAAATTCTTAGAAGAAAACTGGAGGGTTATAATTTCCTCAAGAAATGAAGACAAATTAAAAAAAGCTGTCGAAAAATTAAAAAATATAACAAGTAATAATGAAATCTACTATAAGGCTTGTGACGTAAGTAAGTACACAGATGTTGATAGTACTATTGCTTACATAGAAAACGAAATATCAAAAATTAATATTGCTCTTCTAAATGCAACCGCTTACTCACCCAACAAGAATCAAGAATTTGATATAAATAATTATAATTTATTAATAGATGTTAATTTAAATGGAACAATAAATTGTATAGATGTTTTGAAAAATTATATGAAGGGTAGAGATAATTTAATATCTATAGTTTCTTCACCAGTTGGATACAGAGGGATGCCTACAGCAGGTGCTTATGGTATGACCAAAGCAGCACAACTAAATTTAGTAGAAAGTTTATATTTTGATTTTAAAAAATTAAATATAAAAATTTCAGTCATTAATCCAGGTTTCATAGATACTGAGTCAACGAAGTTAAATTCTTTTAAAATGCCTTTTTTAAAACCTGCAAGTTATGCTGCAAAAAAAATCTTTGAAGGATTAACTGGTAAATACAAATTTGAAATATATTTTCCTTTTATTTTGGTTTTTTCCGTGAAAATAATGAGATATTTGCCTTTAAAAATTTATGCATTTATTTGGAAAAAATTAGGAAATTTCTAATTTATTTCACCAATATAAATTCCAAGACCTTCAGCTACTTTAATTAAAGGATCATTTTTTTGAACAGTTTTTGAGTATCCAGCAACTTGACTAAGCATCAAATCTTGTACTCCTCTGTCTTTCCACACAACCACTCTATTAAATTTTTTCTTTGCAATTAAATCAACAGCATAAACTCCAAAGGCACTTGCAATTAAACGATCTCTATGGGTTGGTTGAGCACCTCTTTGAACATGTCCCAAAACTGTAACTCTTGTTTCAGAGTCTGTTATTTTATAGATTTCATCACCAAGATAATTTCCTATTCCTCCAAGGCGCACCTCTCCATCAACATATTTCACTGTAGCTTTTTTACCGTTTTCTTTTTTTACAGCTTCTGCAACAACAATTAATGCATGATTTCTTCCTTTAGATCTAAGTTTTTCAATGTGATCAGCAATAGATTTTATTGAATATTGAATTTCAGGAATCAAAATAATATCTGCTCCTCCTGCAATTCCTGCATTCAAAGCAATGTGACCTGCATCTCTACCCATCACTTCTAAAATCATTACTCTTCTGTGGCTTGCTGCTGTTGGTTGAAGCATATCTAAAGCATTTGTTGCTACATCAACTGCAGTATCATACCCTATAGATAGTTCATTATGCTTAACATCATTATCAATAGTCTTTGGAATACCTACAAAATTTATATTTCCTTTTTTTGTAATACTTTGAAGAATTTTCAAACTTCCATCACCACCAATGCCGATTAGAGCATCAATTCCTAATTTTTTAAAACCTTCTATAACTAAATCAGATGAGTCAATTTTTTTTCCATTCCTAATAATTTTTTTAAAAGGATTGCCTTTGTTATTTGATCCCAAAAAAGTTCCACCCATCCTCATTAAACTACCTTCAAAATTTTGTGGATTCAATTTGATAACGTCCAGTGGTTCTTTCAACAAGCCTAATGTTCCATCCTTTATTCCATAAACTTCCCAATTGTACTTGTTATGTGCTCTTAATGTAACAGCTCTAATTACTGCATTTAAACCTGCACAATCTCCACCACTTGTTAAAATTGCTATTTTTTTTACCACAGGGCGTTTATATACTATTATTACATTTTTACTTATTTATTTTCATGGATGACATTGACAAACTTATAGAAATTTTAAAAAATTTTGAACAAGAACATAGAGATCTTGATGAAATACTTATTAGGCTACAAGAAAAAAATACTGTAGATTTTTTACAAATTCAAAGGTTAAAAAAAAGAAAGTTAATCCTGAAAGATAAAATATTAGAAATTCAAAATAAATTAGAGCCAGATAGTATAGCTTAAGTTAAAAAACTTTTTAAAAATTTAGGAGCGTTATCTTTAATAAAAGAAATTCTTTCTTTAATTTTTGGAATTTTTGATATTCTCTTAAGATTTTTATCGATATTTTCTTCAACATACTTCATTTCATTTGAAAAAAAAACGAATAAGGCATTAGAATATACTCCTGATAAAATCAGTCTTTTTGTATAAAAATTGAAATCTGTTGAATTATCTCCAGCTAAATACCACATTGTATTTACTGAATTATATAAACTCTTTTTGGAAATTTTATTATTTGTGGGTAGCAAAAGATGGTTAAAAGTTTTTTTATAAAATTCTTTATCTTCATTTAATATATCAAATCGTAATAATAATATTTTTTTTATTCTTTTGTTAATTGGATAATTAATTAAATTAATTTTTTTTAATTTATATTCAAGTTTTTCATTAATATTTTGTAGAGCATATTCTAATAAATCTTTATATCCATCAGGAAAAAAATAGAATAAATCATTTTTTTCTATATTTTGTTTTTGTAATTTTGAAAATATTTCTGATGACCAGCCTTCAATTGATACAATTTTTTTAGCTTTTAAAAGAATATATTCTTTTTTTTTATTTTCTGTTTTTTTCATTTTTCCAATAAATTGTTATTTCTTTTTCAAAACCGAAAGCATTTTTATGTGCTAAGCGCGATGTATACAAAATCCCGTTTAAATGATCTACCTCATGTTGTACTACCCTTGCATGTAAACCTTCAACTTCATTTTCAATCACTTTACCATCAAGATCAAATCCAGAATATTTAATTTTTTTAAATCTTCTAACCAGGCCTTGCATACCAGGGATAGATAAACATCCTTCCCAATCATCCTCGGTTTCTTTTCCCATGGGTGTAAAACTAGGATTAATTAATGGTGTTATCTCAATTTTATCTTTATCTTCATTATCAGGATTACGAAATACTATTATTTGCTTTGAAATGTGTACTTGGGGTGCTGCTAAACCTATACCGTTATAGTCAAGCATTGTTTCAGACATATCATAAACTATTTTTTTTAGAGAATCTGACGAGAATTCTTTTATCTCAGAACATTCTTTTAGCAAAATGGGATGACCGATTTTTGATATTTTCAAAATAGACACATAATAGATATAAGTATTTTTTCTAATATACCAATAGATTAATTCAATATATCCGTTTGCAAATAATAAGACTTTATGTTACTAGCCCGACCTAATGACACTTTTTGTAAACGTAAAAGATAATAACGTAGAACAAGCAATTAGAACGCTAAAAAAGAAAATGCAGCGTGAAGGTTTATATAAAGAAATGAAACTTCGCAAACACTATGAAAAACCTTGTTTGAAACGCGCTAGAGAGAAAGAAGAAAATATTAGAAGAGCTAGAAAATCTGCGAAAAGAAACAACGATTAAGCGGAAAGACTTTTTACAATATCCTCACACATTTTTTTAGCATCTCCAAATAGCATAGTTGTATTATCTCTGTAGAATAATTCATTATCAACGCCAGAATAGCCAGTTGCCATTGAACGTTTTACAAATAAAACGCTTTGAGATTTTTCTACATCTAAAATAGGCATACCAAAAATAGGAGAAGCCTCATCCGTTTTTGCAGCAGGATTAGTTACATCATTTGCACCAATAACAAAAGAAACCTCTGTCATTGGAAAGTCATGATTAATTTCATCTAGTTCTAAAACTTCTTCATAAGGAACATTAGCTTCAGCTAGTAAAACATTCATATGACCTGGCATTCTTCCAGCAACTGGGTGAATAGCATATCTTACCTCTATTCCTTCTTTTTTTAATATATCACCCATTTCTCTTAAAGCATGTTGAGCTTGCGCTACAGCCATTCCATATCCTGGTACTATAATTACTGAGTCTGCATTTTTCATTATATATGCCGCATCCTCTGCATTACCTTGTTTAACAATTTTATCTGAGTTATCCTTACTAGCACTAGTGTCTTGCTCGCCGCCAAAACCTCCTAAAACAACATTAATAATAGATCTGTTCATCCCTTTACTCATAATGTAACTTAATATAGCGCCGGACGCTCCGACAAGAGCACCGGTTATAATTAAGAGATTATTACTTAGGGTGAATCCTATGCCGCAAGCTGCCCAACCTGAATAAGAGTTTAACATAGAAACAACAACTGGCATGTCAGCTCCACCAATGGGAATTACTACAAGAAAACCTAATAATATTGAAACAATAACTATTGTCCAAAAGATTGTTGGAGATTGATTAATTACAAATAATATAATCAGGAAAATAATTAGAAGAAAAATTAGTGCATTTATAAGATGCTGGAACTTGAATACTATAGGCTTTCCTGAAATTGTACCTTGTAATTTTCCAAAAGCTAAAACTGAACCAGAGAAAGTTATAGCACCAATAAATGTTCCAATACTCATTTCAACTAAACTAGCAGTTTTAATCGAACCAACTTTTCCAATACTAAAAGCTACGGGATCATAGAATGCAGCAGCAGCAACAAAAACAGCTGCTAGTCCTACTAAGCTATGAAAAGCTGCTACCAATTGAGGTAATGCTGTCATCTCAATTCTGAGAGCAATAAAGGAACCTATAGCACCACCAATAAGTATCGCGGCTCCAATTTCATAATAACTAAGAACTGATTTGAACATTAGCGTTGTAAACACCGCTATAATCATTCCAATTATACCAAAAATGTTACCCATTCTTGAAGATTCAGGGTGTGATAAACCTCTTAGAGCAAAGATAAATAATAACGCAGAAATTAAATATAATATCGCAACCATGTTAGAAGACATTATTCTTTTTCCTTTGTTTTTTTTGTTTTTTTCTTAAACATTGAAAGCATTCGATAAGTTACGAGGAAGCCTCCGAAAATATTAACTGAAGCTAATACTACGCCAATTAATCCAAATATTTTAGAAGTATCAAAACCTTGAGGACCAGCTGCAAGTATTGCTCCAACTATAATTACACTTGATATAGCATTTGTCACACCCATCAAAGGACTATGTAAAGCAGGAGTAACTGACCAAACTACATAATAGCCAATAATACAAGCTAAGAAAAATACTGTTAGTCCAATAACAAAAACTTCTGAAGAATGTGCTTCCATATTACTTAAATTGCTCCAATCTTACATCCCCATCATGCGTTAGCAAAACAGAATTAATTATTTCATCATTAAAATCAAAATTTATTTTTTTATTTTCTTTATCTATTAATAAACTTAAGAAGTTAAAAATATTTTTAGCATACAAAGCTGATGCATCTTTTGCAACTCTTCCAGGAACATTGCCATAACCAACAACTTTAACTCCATTATGTATCACTATTTCATTCATTTTACTTAAAGGACAATTACCACCAGCTTCTACAGCTAAATCAATTACTACTGAACCTGGTATCATCGAAGAAACCATTTCTTCAGTAATTAACACCGGTGCTTTTTTTCCAGGGATAAGAGCTGTACAAATTACAATGTCTTGTTTTGAAATTGTTTCAGCTATCAACTGAGCTTGTTTTTTCTTATAATCTTCACTCATTTCCTTTGCATAACCACCTGCGGTTTCAGCATTTTGAGCTTCATCATCTTCAACCATTATGAATTTTCCACCAAGACTTTCAACTTGTTCCTTAGTTGCTGCTCTTACATCAGTAGCAGATACTACTGCCCCAAGTCTTTTTGCTGTTGCTATAGCTTGTAAACCTGCAACTCCTACTCCCAGTATCATAACTTTTGCTGGATTTACTCTTCCAGCTGCAGTCATCATCATTGGAAAAGCTTTTCCAAATTGCTCAGCTGCATCAATTACACTTCTATACCCCGCTAAGTTAGCTTGGGATGATAGAACATCCATACTTTGTGCTCTACTTATTCTAGGAATTAATTCCATACAACATGATGATATTTTGTTTTTGTTTAAATTAGAAAATTCAGATTTATTTTCATACGGATTCAAAATTCCAATTAGTAATGAATTGCTTTTTAAGTTATTTATATCATCAGTGCTTGGCATTCTAACACATAAACAAACATCAGCCTTCAAGCATTCTGATCTAGTAACAATTTTTGCTCCAGCTTCTTCATAATTTGAATTCTGATATCCTGAAGTTTCCCCCGCTCCATTTTCAATTATAACTTCAAAACCTAGTCTAGAAAAAAGCTTTACGGATTCAGGGGAGATAGAGACTCTTGTCTCGTTGTTATCATTTTCTTTAATAGCAGATAAGAGCATGAGTTCTTATATTGATAGGTTCGCTAAATTTAAAGCTTTTTGTTGGTTTTCCATTAGTTTTTTTGAGTTAAAATCCTCAATGAGTTCGTGAAATATTCTATACCAATTAACTTCAGCTTTTAAGTGCATAAAGACTGAACCTAATCCTACTGCCGCTCTATCCATAAAAACAAATTCTTTTGGGGGTTTAACACCACCAAGTTTCTTGAGTTCTTGATGAACTTCAGATGCAATTTGTGCTCCATAAATACCGCTATCACTTTCTTGTATTTTTTGAACTTTATCTTCCATTAAGGGGGAATATAAAAATCCTGCCCATTTATTTAATACTTTTAGTTTTTCTTTAGTTATGTCTGTAAATCCCCATTGCTCATAGGCATGAACTGCTTTTGAATTATCTTTTTCTTGAAGAGCAAAGTATAAATCTATTACACCTTGAATGAAATTACCATTAAATATTCTCATACATCCGAAATCATAAATATTAATACTAAGATCTTTTTTTTGAACAGAATAATTTCCTAAATGTGGATCTCCATGAAGAACACCATATTCAAAAAATGGTTTATACCATGCTTTATACATATTTGATGCTAATGTATTTCTTGTTTCTTTAGATGACTTTTTAAAATTTAAAATAGGCTCTCCATCAAGCCAACTCATGGTCAGCAGTCTCTTTGTAGATAATTTGTCATAGGTTTTTGGTACGTGAACAAAATTTATGTTTGAAAAAATATTTCTAAATACTGACATTAATTTTTTTTCTCTTTCATAATCTAGCTCTTCTTTTAACCTGTCAGTAATCTCTTTATATACTTCATCAGTTTTAATAGCTTTATTATACGACTGATAAATTGAAAAAATCATTTTTAATTGCGAGAGATCTGCACTTACTGCTGAAGTCATGTCAGGATATTGAAGTTTACAAGCTACTATTTCATCATTTTTTACTTTAGCTTTATGAACTTGCCCAAGTGAAGCTGCTCTTGTCGCTTCTTTATCAAACTCTATAAAATTTTTTTGCCAATCCTGTTTTAATTCTGCTGCCATTCTTCTTTTAACAAACAACCATCCCATAGGAGGAGCATTTGATTGTAAATGCATAAGTTCTTGTGCATATTCATCAGGAAGTAGATCAGGTATTGTTGCCGATAATTGTGCCACTTTCATTAATGGCCCCTTAATACTTCCAAGGGCAGCTCTAATTTCAGAGGCATGTTTTTCTTTGTCTAACTTAACCCCTAAATATCTTTGACTTGCAAGCTTTGTAGCTAATTTTCCAACTACACCACCTACTTTTGCATATCTAGTAAGTTGTTTTGTTAAAGATTTTGCTTCTTTATCTTTCATCAATTTTATTCTTCCAATTGGTCAATAAGACTCTCAATAACATTAACACCTTTTTGCCAAAAATCTTTTTTCTTCGGATTTAATCCAAAGGGTTTCAAGAGCTTGTCATATGTATTACTTCCACCGCTTTCTAACAAAGTAATATATTTGTCTTCAAATTTGGGTAGTTTACTTTCGTATACATTAAAAAGAGAATTTACAAGACAATCTCCAAAAGCGTAAGCATAAACGTAAAATGGTGAATGAATGAAATGAGGTATGTAGCTCCAAAAATATTTGTAATCATCATTAAATTTTATTGAAGGTCCTAAGCTTTGCTTTTGTACATCAATCCAAATTTTACAAATCTCATTAACACTTAATTCTTTAATTTTTCTTTGGTCATGTATACGCTTTTCAAATTCAAAAAATGCAATTTGTCGTACTACAGTATTAAGCATATCTTCAACTTTATTTGCTAAAAGTCCTTTACGCTCATTTTCTTTCTTAGTTATAGATAGAAGAGATTTAAAAGTTAACATTTCTCCAAAAACACTTGCAGTTTCAGCAAGAGTTAACGGTGTTGAAGAGTTAAAATAAGTTTGTTTTTTTCCTGCTAAATATTGATGAATTCCATGTCCTAGTTCATGAGCAAGAGTTGCTATATCTCTTGCTTTACCCTGGTAATTAACAAGTATAAATGGATGAACTGATGGAACAGTAGAAGCAGCGAACGCACCAGGAGATTTTCCCGCGATTACTGGAGCGTGTATCCATGAATTATCAAAAAATTTATTTACAATATTTCCAGCTCTCTGATCAAAATTTGAATAAGCATCAGATACAATTTGTCTAGCATCTTTCCAGGAATAAATACTCTGTGATTGAAAAGGAAGAGGTGCATTTCTATCCCAATACATCAATGATTTCTTTTTAAACCATTTGGCTTTTATTTTATAATAGCGATGAGCAATTTTTGGATAATTTTCTTTTATTGTTTCAGTCAATGCCTCTACAACTTCATCTTCAACTACATTTGACAAATTTCTAGAGCTGACTGGGCTTGGTAATCCTCTCCACTTGTCATTGATTGATTTATCTTTAGCAAGATTATTGGTAATGGATGTGAACAAACTAATATTGTCTTTCAAAACACCAGATACAACCTCTGCAGATTTTTTTCGATTTGATTCTTTTTCATCAGAAAGAAAATTAAAAATTTCAGCACTAGATAAATTTTTACCTTTAAATGGAAATTTAAGTGACGCAATTGTATCATCAAATAATCTTACCCAAGCTGATCTAGAAGTAATACTTTTTTCTTGAAGTAATTTTTCTGTTTTAACATCTAATTGATATGGTTTAAATTTTCGTATATTTTTAATCCAGTTTTTATAAGGTTCTAATTTCTTATCAGCATAGATTTTATTTAATTTTGCATTCGAAACTTCATTTAACTCAAGACTAAAGAAAACTATTGATGAAGCTATATTAGTAATTTGTTCCTGCATTTGTTGGTAAAAAATTTTATTCTTTTCATTATTACCGTCCTCTGCAACTAAGAGATGTGCATATGACATAATTTTGTCAATTTTTATATCAATGTTTTCTAATTCAATAATTGCTTTTAAGAGTTGACTGGGACTAAGCTTAGTAATTTTATATGTGTATTTTTTTTCAAATTTTTTTGTAATTCTTCTGAGTTGATTTAAATCATTATTTAGATTCTTCGCTTTTGGAGATTCATATAAATCTTTGAGGTTCCAAACTGGCAGTTTTCCAAGCGTATTTTTTGTTAAATTTTGATAATTTTTTTGTTTCATATTTGACTATTTCGATATAGGTCTATTATCAGAGCTTTGTAGGGAGGATTAAATGTATGATTGTTAATTTTGATGAATTTAATAACATACCTAGTGTTTTTTATTATCAATCAAATGATCTGAAAGATCAACCTTATTTATGGAAAAAAGAAAATGATAAATATGTTTCTTTAAGCTGGCTACAAGTAAAGGAGCAGGTTGAAAGTTTGGCAACATATTTAATAGATCTAGGAATTTTAGAGGGTGATAGAGTATTAATTTTATCTGAAAATAGACCTGAGTGGCAAATTACTGATTTAGCAATAATGTCTATTGGAGCAATATCTGTGCCTGCTTACACTACAAGTACAACAAATGATTATGAATATATAATTAAACACTCAGGTGCTAGATGCGCCATTGTATCTTCACACGAATTAATGAAGAAAGCTCTACCTGCAATAGAAAAAATTTCACATTGTCAAAACGTAATAAAAATTAATGATGATAATGAAACTTATACAGAAGTTGTAAATATTTTATCATACAATAAAATTATAAATGATAATTTAGAAAAAAGTAAAAATTCTAATGAAATAGAAGAGTTATCAAAAAATTTTAAAAGAAAAGATACAGCATGTATTATTTATACCTCAGGTACTGGAGGCAATCCTAAGGGCGTGATGATAAGTCATGGAGCAATGCTGAGAAACTGTGCTTCCTGTGATAAATTACTTGAGAGTCTTACTAGTGATTTAACTAAAGAAATTAGATATTTATCATGGTTGCCATTATCTCATTCATATGAACACACTTTACAATTCTTAGAAATGGGACAAGGTGCACAAATCTATTACGCTGAAAGTATAGATAAATTATTAGTGAATATGGCTGAGGCAGCACCACATTTTATGACAGCTGTTCCAAGGTTTTATGACTCTTTACACACACGTATTTCACAAGGTCTAAAAAACCAAAGTAAATTAAGTCAACGCTTCTTTGCAATTACATTAAATCTAGGAAAGAAAAAATATTTTGGTGAGCAGATGAGCTTCTCTGAAAGGTTTATGAATGGATTGATGGATAGGATAGTAAGAAAAAAAGTTAAGAAAAGATTTGGTGGAAGTCTCAGAGCATTGATATCAGGTGGCGCAGCACTAAATTTTGAAGTTGGATTATATTTGAGCGCCCTTGGCCTTCCACTACTTCAAGGTTACGGACAAACTGAAACTGCTCCTGTTATTTCTGCAAACCCTCCTGAAAAAATTAAATTAGATACTGTTGGAAAAGTTCTTCAAGGAAATGAAGTGAAAATTTCTGAAGATGGAGAAATTTTAGCTCGTGGTGAACTAATTATGAATGGTTATTGGAATGATCCTGAGTCAACTAATAAAACTATAATTGATGGGTGGGTTCATACAGGTGATATTGGTGAATTTGATGAAGAAAATTATTTAAAAATAACGGATAGGAAAAAAGATATTATTGTAAATGCTGGTGGAGATAATATTTCTCCTTCAAGAATAGAGGCAAAACTAGATATTGAACCTGAAATTGCTCAATCAATGTTATATGGAGATTTCAAAAATTACCTAGTTGCAATCCTGGTTCCTAATAAAGATTTAGCTTTAGAATGGGCAAAAGAAAATAATGTTGAGGGCGATTTAAATAAAATAATTCAAGATTCTTCATTTAATAAAAAGATGAAGGAAGTTGTAGATAAAGTAAATAAAAGCCTCTCTGGTATTGAACAAATAAGAAAATATATTCTCATTGATCACGAGTTTACAATTGAAAACAATATGATGACTCCTTCCATGAAAGTAAGAAGATTTAAGGTAAAAGAGATGTATGGAGAGAATTTAGAAAAACTATATTAAGTTTTTCCTTTATCAAACTTTTCTTTTTGTTCAGGAGTTATTTCTTTTTGAAATTTTGTTTTCCACTCTAAGTATGGCATACCATAGATTATTTCTCGTGCCTCATCGTATGAAATAGAAATATTTTTCTTCTCTGCAGCACTAACGTACCATTTTGAAAGACAGTTTCTGCAAAAACCTGACAAATTCATTAAATCAATATTTTGAACATCTGTTCTATTTTTTAGATGATGAATCAATCTTTCTGCAACATCAGCAAGTAAATCTCTATCAAAGTTTTTGGTCATATTACGTAAATAAATTATATAAATCTTTTTTTGTGATATATATATAATAATTAATGAAACGTAACAGAAAAGCTAAAATTTTAGCTACCTTAGGACCTGCTTCATCAGATAAAAAAATAATAGAAGATTTATTTGTGGCTGGATGCGATGTTTTTAGATTAAATTTTTCACATGGTGATTTAGAAACTCATAGAAATAATTATGGAACTATTAGATCTCTTGAAAAAAAACATAATCATGCATCATGCATATTAGCTGACTTACAAGGGCCCAAGTTAAGATTGGGTACATTTAAGAATACAAAAGAAAATTTAGTTAAAGGGCAAAATTTTATACTAGATCTTTCAACTGAACCCGGAGATAATAATAGGGTTAACTTTCCCCATGAAGAAATATATGATTTTTTAACACCTAATTCTATTTTATTAATAAATGATGGAAGGATTAGATTACAAGTTGTTGAACAAAAAAAAGATAGTTTAATAACAGAAGTTTTAAATGATGCTGAAATCTCAAATAACAAAGGTGTAAATATACCTGATGTAATTCTTCCTATAGACGCCCTTACCAAAAAAGATAAATCTGATCTTATGAAGGCATTAGATATGGGAGTTGATTGGGTTGCACTTTCTTTCGTGCAACAAGCAGAGGATATACACAAACTAAAAAAAATAATTAACAATAAAGCACTCGTGATGGCGAAAATTGAAAAGCCTTCAGCAGTAAAAAATATTGATGATATTATAAATGCTGCAGATGGAATTATGATAGCTAGAGGTGATTTGGGTGTTGAAATGCCAACAGAACAAGTGCCGATAGTTCAAAAAAATATTATTAAAAGATGTAGGCACTTTGGTAAGCCAGTTGTTGTTGCTACACAAATGCTTGAAAGTATGATTGAAAATCTTGTGCCAACGAGAGCTGAAGCATCTGATGTTGCTAATGCTATTTACGACGGAACAGATGCTGTAATGTTATCTGGTGAATCTGCTGTTGGAGCACATCCAATAGAAGTAGTAAGAACGATGAATAAAATAATAGAAAATGTTGAGAATGATAAAAATAATTATGATTTACAAATTACTCAAGAAAATATTGATGATGTTGATAATACAGATGCAATAACATTAGCAGCTTACTCAATTGCAAAAAAATCAGATGCAAAAGCAATAATTACATTTTCTGTAAGTGGAAGAACAACGACAAGAATGGCTAGAGAAAGAGCACCAGTTCAAATTGTTGGTTTATCTCCAAATATTAATACTACAAGAAAAATGCAATTATACTGGGGTGTAAACTCCTGTCATACTCAAGAAGATGCTAAAAATGCACAAGATATGGTTAATATTGCATGTTCGATTGCAAAAAATAAAAAATTAGTAAAACCAGGAGATAATGTAGTTATCTCAGCTGGTGTTCCATTTGGAAGTGCTGGTACTACTAATCTGCTTAGATTAGCTGAAATAATTGCTGATAAAGATCTTACGTAAGCTTATTACAAGCTTCTTTTATTCTGTTGCACGCATCTTCTAGAATTGCATCACTAGTTGCATAAGATAATCTAAAATAAGGCGATAACCCAAATGCTGCACCATGCACTCCTGCTACACCTTGATCTTCTAAAAGGTATGTCATGAAATCTTCATCATTGGAGATATGTTTTCCATTTGGTGTCTTTTTTCCAATTATACCCTCGCAATTTGGATAAACGTAAAAAGCTCCTTCTGGTTTTTGACATGTAATTCCATTAATATCATTTAATTTATTCAATACTAAATCTCTACGTATCAAAAATTTTTTATTATGCTCGTTTATAAAATCCTGAGGACCACTTATTGCTTCAACTGCAGCAGCCATTGTAATTGAAGAAGTTGATGTTGTGCTTTGTGATTGTATTTTGTTCATAGCAGCAATAATCTCTTTTGGAGCTCCACAATATCCAAGTCTCCATCCTGTCATGCAATATGATTTTGAAACACCATTAAGTGTCAAACATCTGTCTTTCAGTGAAGGTTCAATAGAAGCAAGAGTATGAAATTCTATGCCATCGTAAACAATTTTTTCATATATATCATCACACATTATAAGAACATTAGGATATTTTTTTAAGATAAGTGCTAAGTCTTCTAACTCTTTTTTTGAATAAACTGAGCCAGTCGGATTACTAGGACTATTTAACATTAACCATTTTGTTTTAGAGTTTATATTTTTTTCTAGTTGTTCTGGTGTAATCTTAAAATTTTGTGATTGAGGGCACTCAACTATCACAGGGTTCCCTTCTGCTAATAAAACAATATCTGGATAACTAACCCAAAAAGGAGCTGTTATAATAACTTCATCTCCCGGATTAATTGTTGCCATCATAGCATTATAGATAATGTGTTTGCCTCCGACACCGCATATGATTTCATCTAATTGATAATCAATATTATTATCTTCTCTGAATTTTTTCTGAATTGCTTTTTGTAATTCTGGTGTACCTTTACCTGGTACATATTTTGTTTTACCCTCTTCCATCGCTTTACTAGCAGCATCTCTTATATTTTTTGGTGTGTTAAAATCTGGCTCACCTGCTGCAAGAACAATTACATCTTTACCCTCGTCCTTCAAAGCCTTGGCTTTGATATTTATACCTACAGTCATTGAAGGTTTTATTTTACTTAGTCTATCTGCAACAAAATTCATTTAAATTATAAAATGTTCAATAATTAGACTAGCACAAGTTAACAACAAAAAAATAGCAAAAATCTTTCTTAATACTAACTTATCTATATTTGATGAAACTTTTGCACCAATTCCAGCAGTAAATATACTAGTTATCGATATAAAAAAAACTATTATAATATTTACGTAACCAAGAGAATAAATGGGAAGTTCATTTATATTTGACCCAGTATACATAAATGTAAGTGTTCCTGGAAAAGCAATTAAAAAACCAAAAACAGCAGAAGTACCAACTGCTTCATGAATCTTTTTTGAAAACATTGTTAAAGTAGGAACACTAAAACTGCCACCACCTATACCAATGGTTGCAGATAAAAAACCAATAGAAGAACTAATTAAAAAGTTAATTATATTAGATGATGGTATATCCTTACTTACAATTATTGGGTTTTGTTGAAACAGCATATTTAATGAAATCAAAAATGCTAGAATTATAAAAAGAATTACTAAACTCTGTCCTGAAATAGAACTAGCTACAATTGACCCTACAATTGATCCTATTATTATTCCTACTGCCCATTTTTTTACAATTATTAAATTTGTATTTTTAAGTTTAACATGGGATCTTATGGAAGAAATTGAAGTAAAACAAATTACACCAAGGGAAGATGCTACAGCAACATGCATGACAATTTCAGAGCTATAACCAAGATTAAGTAAAATAAAGTAAGTTACAGGTACTATTATTATTCCACCTCCAACTCCTAATAATCCTGCAATAAAACCAGATACTAGACCTGTTAATAAAAAAATAGATACTATTGAAGTCAAATAAATTACCGTATTTTAAGTTTCATTAATGTAGTAAACAATTTAATATAAAAGTAAATAAGACTATGAAACATGTACATTGGATAGGAACAGGATTATCTTCCATACCAGGAATTAGAAGATTAGCTAAAAATTTAGATAATTTTACAGTATGGAATAGAACATTAGATAAAGCTATAAAGAGTATTGACCATGTAGATAAAAACAATGTGAACGCAAAACAGTTTGATGTTGATTTATTATTTAAGGAAACAAATCCGGGTGATATTGTTATTTCTCAACTACCAGCAAACAAACATTTAGAAATAGCTAAACTTTGTTTAAAACATAAATGTCATTTTGCATCTACTAGTTATCTTAATCCAGAAATAAATATGCTAAATTCAGATGTAAAAAAAGAAAATTTAGTATTTATCAATGAGGTAGGTTTAGATCCAGGTATCGATCATTTTTTTTCTCATTTACTTGTCAGTGATCTTAAAAAAATCTCGACTGGAAAAAAAGAAGTGGTTTATGAATCATATTGTGGGGGTTTTCCAGCAATTCCAAATGATTTCAAATACAAATTTAGTTGGTCTCCAGCTGGAGTAATTAAAGCATTAAACAATGATGCAAAATATATAACGAAAGGTAAAATAAATACTGTAACTCCTTACAAATCTATTAGTTCTTATTCAATATCTGATGAAAATTTTGAAGCTTATCCAAACAGAGATTCAACACCATATGTAAGTGAATACCTGTTTGACGAGAAATGGAAAGTCAAAGAGTTCGTAAGAGGAACTTTGCGACTTGATGGTTGGAAAGAGGCATGGCAAGATATTTTTTCAATGCTTGAAAATAAATCGGATAATATAGAAGCTGAAATCAATGAAAAAAGTGAAGAATTATTAAAAGATAATAAATATTTACCTGAGGAAGAAGATCGTGTTGTACTTTCTGTAAAACTTAAAGCTTTTGAAAATCAAAATAAAATTTTTGATAGTTCTTATTTTTTAGATGAAAAAGGAAGTGGTGAAAATACTGCAATGGGCAAACTTGTATCGATTACTTTATCAGCTGCGATTGATCTAATTTTGGATAATAAAATTGAGACTGGTGTTAAAACTGCACCACATAAAACAGAAGACATAATGTATTTTTTTAAAATTTTAAAAGATTTTAAAATTAATATCCAACAAGAGAATGGATAAGCAATTAACCAATATTGGTATTATTAGAGAGTCTAGAAATGATGAAAATAGAACTCCTCTAGTCCCAGAACATATTAAAAAATACAAAGAAAGCAATCCAAATATTAATTTCATTATTCAGCCATCAAATAGTAGATGTTTTTCTGATGAAGAATATGAATTATGTGGTGCTAAAATTAATGAAAATTTAAATGAATGCTCAATCATATTCGGAGTTAAAGAAATTGATCCCAATATTTTAATTAATAATAGGACATATCTTTTTTTTTCTCACACTTTTAAAATTAATAAACAACAAAAATATATTGAAAAATATAAGAAAGACTTACTCTTATCAATTTTAAATAAAAAAATTACATTGATTGATTATGAAAATATCAGAGGTAAAAATGGTACAAGATGTTTAGGTTTTGGAAGATTTGCAGGTATTGTTGGTTGTTATAATACCTTAAATTTATTGCTAAAAGTGCTTGGAAAACAATCTCTTGCTAGTGCCTATAAAATTAATGATTATGAAAGATTAGTATTAAATTTAAAAAATTTATATTTTCCTAAAACTAAAATTCTAGTTACTGGTGATGGTAGGGTTGCAAAAGGAGTAATTGAACTTTTAAATCTAACAAACATTAAAGCAGTATCAAAAAAAGACTTTTTGGAAAAAAAATTTGATCAACCTATTTTTTGTAATTTAGAAACTAAAGACTATGTTACAAATAATTCTTCCACAAACTTTAACCTTGAACATTTTATTGATAATCCTCAAGATTACTCTAGTTCTGCATTACAATATTTAAAAGAAACTGATATACTTATAAGTGCACATTACTGGGACCCATCTTCTCCAAAAATATTTGAGAATGAAGACTTAAAAGTTTTACAAAATCTAAAAATTGTTGGCGATATTACTTGTGATATTAATGGCTCTGTTCCAACTACAATACGATCAACAACAATTGAGGAGCCAAATTATTGGATTGAAAGATATACTTTAAAAGAAATGGATGAAAATAATGATGGAATTGCTGTTATGGCAGTTGATAATTTACCATCTGAATTACCACGTGATTCAAGTACAGAATTTAGTGAAGGTATTATCAAAGAAGTTCTTCCTTTTTTATTAAAAGAAGATGATGGAAGAATATTAAATGGAACAATAACAACAGATGGTAGTTTTTTAGAAAAGTACAATTATCTAAATGATTATATTAGAATCAATGAATAAAGCAGAAAAAAAACATCATCTCTCTTCCGAAATCACAACACCTTTTAAAATTGTAAGTGATTTTAATCCAAGTGGTGATCAGCCTGAAGCAATTAAAAGTATTGTTAAAAGTCTAAATGAAGGAGAACAAGAACAAGTTCTTTTAGGTGTCACTGGATCAGGAAAGACCTTTACAATGGCTAAAGTAATTGAAAAAGTACAGAAACCAACTTTAATAATGGCACCAAACAAAACATTAGCAGCACAACTTTATGGAGAAATGAAAAATTTGTTTCCAAATAATGCTGTTGAATATTTTGTCAGTTATTATGATTATTACACACCAGAAGCATATGTACCAAGGACGGATACATATATTGAAAAAGAATCTTCAATTAACGAACAAATTGATCGTCTAAGACATTCAGCTACTAGATCTTTAGTGGAAAGAAGAGATACAATTATAGTAGCATCAGTTTCTTGTATTTATGGTATTGGATCAGTTGATGCTTATTCTTCAATGTCTTTTACTTTAGATAAAAATCAATCCATAAGTAGAGAGATAATTATCAGAAAGTTGGTAGAACTTTTATACAAACGTCGTGACATGGACTTTAGAAGAGGTAGCTTTAGGGCAAAGGGAGATATTTTAGAAATTTTCCCTTCTCACTATGAAGATATTTCTTGGAAAATATCTATGTTTGGAGACGATATAGAGAGTATAACACAAGTGGACCCACTCACTGGAGAGAAGCTCGGAGAACTTGAACAAATAAGAATCTTTGCAAACTCTCATTATGTAACCCCAAAGCCAACAATAAAAAAAGCAATTACGATGATTAAAAATGATCTAAAAAAACAATTAGAGATTTTTGAAAAAGAAAAAAAATACTTAGAAAGACAAAGGTTGGATGAGAGAACTACATTTGACTTAGAAATGATGGAAACTACTGGAAGTTGTAGTGGTATTGAAAATTATTCTAGATATTTGTCAGGAAGACAGCCGGGAGAGCCTCCTCCTACACTTTATGAATATATTCCAGAAGACTCTTTATTGTTTATAGATGAAAGCCATCAGACATGTGGTCAAATAGCAGGAATGTACAAAGGTGATTTTTCTAGAAAATCAACTTTAGCTCAATATGGATTTAGACTACCAAGTTGTGTTGATAACAGACCTTTAAAAAGAGAAGAATGGGATGCAATGCGTCCACAAACTATATTTGTAAGTGCAACACCAGGAGATTATGAACTCGAAAAGACAGGTGGTACCTTTGTTGAACAAGTAATTAGACCAACAGGTTTAATTGATCCACCTATTGAGATAAGGCCAACTAAACATCAAATTGATAACTTAATTGATGAATGTAAAAAGACTATAGATAAAGGTCATCGTGTTCTAATCACAACACTTACAAAAAAAATGGCCGAAGATCTTACTGAATATATCAATGAAGAAGGATTAAAGGTAAGGTATCTTCACTCTGATATTGATACATTAGAAAGAATAGAAATTATTAGAGATCTAAGACTAGGAGTTTTTAATGTTTTAGTAGGAATAAATCTTCTTAGAGAAGGTTTAGATATTCCTGAATGTGCTTTAATGGCTATATTAGATGCTGATAAGGAAGGTTACCTTCGTTCTAGAACTAGTTTAATTCAGACTATTGGTAGGGCTGCAAGAAATGTTGAGAGTAAAGTCTTAATGTATGCTGATAACATTACCACTAGTATGAAAGAAGCAATCGAAGAGACAGATAGAAGACGAACAAAACAACTAGAATATAACAAAATAAATAAAATTACGCCAATCAGTATTAAAAAGAATATTCAAGAAATAATTGAAAACACAGCTGAACAAGATCATGTTACAGTTGAAATTGATAATGCTAAAGAATTAGTTGGTAAGGATCTTAATAAACATATTAAAAATTTAGAGAAAAAAATGAATGAATTTGCTTCAAAACTTGAATTTGAAGATGCAGCAAGATTACGAGATGAAATTAATAGATTAAAGGCAAAAGAAGTGGGTCTTTCTAATAAAGTTTTGCAGTTTAAAAAGAATTAATGGATATTGTATTTACAGAAACTAACCAAACTGGAATCATTAAACTAAATCGTCCTAAAGCTTTAAATGCTCTCAATTTAGAAATGGCAAAAAAATTCCATGACAAATTATTAGAATGGGAAGAAAAAGATAATATCTTAAGAGTATTGTTAGTTGGAGAAGGTAAACATTTTTGTGCAGGAGGTGATGTAAAATCTCTTGTTCTTGCTGGAAAAGAAAACTCTTTAAAACATGATTTTTTTAAAATTGAGTATAAACTTAATTATTTAATAAGCCAATTTAGTAAAGAATTTCTTTCAGTTTGGAATGGTGTAGTGATGGGGGGCGGGGTTGGTTTATCAATCTATGGTGATCACAGATTGGCAACAGACAATTCAAAATTTGCAATGCCAGAATCTGCAATTGGCTTTTTTCCAGATGTTGGCGGAAGTTATTTTTTATCAAATCTTCCAGGTAACATTGGTAAGTATATTGGTTTAACGGGTGAGGTTTTAGGATTAAATGAATTAATTTTTTTCGGATTAGCAACTCACTACTTTCAAAGTAATAAAATAGAAGATGTTAAAGAAAAATTTATTACAAGAGGAGAAATTTCACACGATAATTTTGAAGTAAAGAATGATACATATCTAATTAAAAATATGAATTTAATAAATGAACTATTCAATGGAAATATTCAAACAATCATGACAAATTTAAAAAGTCATAGCTCAGAGTTTTCAAAAAAAATTTTAGATATTCTTTTAGCTAAATGTCCAATGAGTCTTGCGATAAGCACTAAACTTATAGATGATGCAAAAGGTAAATCGTTAAAAGAATGTTTAGAAACTGAATTTCAATTAAGTCAAAAAATAGTATACCGTAGTGACTTTGATAATGGTGTAAATTCTGTGCTAATTTCAAAAGATCATAATCCTATTTGGGAGCCATCAAAAATAGATGAAATAAATATAGAAGATCTAGATTTTTATTTTGAAACTCATACTGAAAATCTTTATCTATAATATTACAAATGAGTAATAAAATTCCTACTTCTGCAAAAGTAGTCGTAATAGGCGGTGGTATAGCTGGATGTTCTGTAGCTTATCATTTAGCAAAATTTGGATGGAAAGATGTGATCTTGCTAGAAAGAGATCAATTAACTTCTGGAACTACTTGGCATGCAGCAGGACTGATTGGTCAGATTGGTGCATCAGCAACCATTACAAAACTTAGAAATTATTCGTTAAATTTATATAAAGACCTGGAAAAAGAAACAGGATTAGCAACAGGTTTAAAGCAAAACGGCTCTTTAACTATTGCAACAACTAATGATCGATTAGAGGAATTAAAAAGGCAAGCTACTTTTGCTCAAAGATTTAACATAGAAGTTAATGAATTAGAAAAAGATGAGATTAAGGATATTTATTCTCTTATAAATACTGATGACGTTGTTGGTGGGATATTTATTCCAAAAGATGGTCAAGCAGATCCTGTTGGTATAACAAATGTTCTTGCTAAATCGGCAAAAATGCATGGTGCTCAAATATTTGAACATTGTTCTGTAAATAAAATCCTTACTAAAAATGGATCAATAGAAGGTGTAGATACAAAACATGGAAAAATTAAATGTGAGTATATTGTTCTAGCATCTGGAATGTGGTCTAGGCAGATTGCAAATGATATTAACGTTAGTATACCGCTATATCCAAATGAACACTTCTATATATTAAGTGAGCCTTTAAAAGAAATTTCTAAATCACTTCCAGTTCTTAGAGATTACAATAATTGCTTATATCTAAAAGAGGATGCGGGAAAAATTTTAGTAGGAATTTTTGAGCCTAAAGCTAAACCTGCATTTACTGATACGTATAAAGTGCCCAATGATTTTTCTTTTGGAGAACTACCTGAAGATTTTGATCATTTTGAACCGCATTTAAAAAATGCTATGAAAAGAATACCAGCCCTTGAAAATGTAGGTATAAGAAAATTCTTTAACGGTCCTGAAGCTTTTACTCCAGATACAAATTATCTTTTAGGAGAAACACCAGAAATAAAAAACTTTTATGTTTGTTGTGGATTTAATAGTATTGGTATTCAGAGTGCTGGTGGTGCAGGTAAGGTAACTGCAGAATGGATGATGAACGGTGAGGTTAATGATGATCTTTACTCCTTAGATATTTCAAGATTTGAAAAATTTCACTCTGAAACAAAATTTATAACTGAAAGAGTTACTGAGTCATTAGGAGATTTATATGCAATGCACTGGCCTTACAAACAACATAAATCTTCGAGAAATATTAAACTACTTCCTTTTCATAATGATTTGAAAAAAGAAGGGGCATGCTTTGGACAAGTGGCCGGTTTTGAAAGACCAATGTGGTATGCTCTAAATGGTAAGAAACCAGAATATGAGTATAGTTATGGCTATCAAAATTGGTATGATGCAGCAAAGTATGAAACAATAAACACAAGAAAAAACGCTGGTTTATTTGACTTAAGTGCCTTTGC
Source organism: uncultured Alphaproteobacteria bacterium (assembly GCA_902540265.1). GTDB lineage: Bacteria > Pseudomonadota > Alphaproteobacteria > HIMB59 > CACPNW01. Next base: position 28,243 of record CACBLW010000005.1, on the reverse strand, counting down.
AAAATTTGAAATTAAGGGAGACACTGCCTTCAACGATCTTCAACGATTATGCTGTAATAATATTAAAAATTATCCCGGTCATACAACTTACACACAAATGCTTAATTCAAATGGTGGCATTGTTGCCGATTTAACAGTTACTTGTATTGATACTAATTCTTTTCGTATTGTAACGGGATCATCTGTGAGAGAACATGATAAAAAACATATTTCAGAAAATTTAAGTAAAAACACAACTTTAATTGATATTACTGAAAGTTTAGCTTGCTTTGGTATTTTTGGTCCTAAAAGTAGAGAAATTCTAACAGAAATATTTGGAGAACATTTTTCAAACGATAAGTTTAAATTTGGAACTGCTAAAGAAATATCATTGAAAAATAATAAATTAATCTTCCAAAGATTATCTTTTGTTGGTGAACTTGGTTGGGAAATTTATGTTCCTATAAATATATCTAGAGAAATTTATTTAGAGTTAGTTAAAGTTGGAGAAAAATATAACCTTTCACATGCTGGTGCCCATGCACTAGATATCATGAGAATGGAAAAGGGATATTTACATTGGGGTCATGATATTTCTCCAGCTGAAAATCCTTTTGAAGCTGGATTAGAATTAACTGTTAAATTAAATAAAAAAACAGATTTTATAGGTAAAGAAGCTTTAAAAATAAAAAATAGAATTAAAAAGAAACAACTAACAAATTTTGTTTTAGAAAAATCTACGCCAGGAAATCCTCTCTTATTACATGATGAGCCTATTTATTATAAAAATAAAATTGTGGGAGAAACAACTTCTAGCAATTATTCATTTTGTTATAATAAAAATATGGTCTTTGGATATATAGATTCAGAAATAGATTTAAAAAAATTAAATGGCAGCAATTTTGAGGTTGAAGTTGCTAAAAATAAATATGTTATGTCTGTTCAATTTAATCCATTGCATGATCCTGAAAATAATTTTACAAAAATATAGTTTTTTACGATCTAATATATGAAAAAAATTAGATTATTTTTTTCTATAGTAGTAATTATATTAATAATTTTATCTATCTTTATTTATATTTTTCTAAATAATTTTGAAAAAGAAAAAATAATTAGTGATATCGAGAAGAAATTAGAAATTAAAATTAATGAAAATAACAAAACTAAAATCAATATTTTTCCAATTGTTAAGCTTAACACAAACTTAGAAATTAAAGATTACAAAAATAATTTATACTTTGATAATATTAGAATTGATATTTCTCAGCCCGTATTTCAAGTTTCAGGAAACTTAGATATTCTCATTGATAATTTGAATATTAAGAATATTAATTTTAGTGAAGTAAATATTAATGGAAAAGTAAATTATATTGAAAATTATCTTAAATATAGTGATAATTTAGAAAATTTATTTGATTCAATTTATAAAATTAATGGAAAAATATTTTTAGAAACGACTAATGAAGAAAAATTTCTTATTTCATTTTTAAAATTATTCTTTGAAAAATTAGAAAATCAAAACAATCAAAAATTTGCATTTTCTGAATTAATAAATGCTTTTGGTAATGAAAGTTCTAATTTTAAAGGCGAAATAAATAAAAATAAGAATATTTTAGAAACTAGCAAAATAGAAATTAGTAATAAAAACAACAGAATTCTTATAAAAGGAGAATACAATTACAATAATAATTTTATAGATATTATTTTAAACTTATCTCAAAATAATGAAATATATTTAACTACTTTAATTAAAGGAAACTTAAATAATCCTAATATAAGTTTTGATGAAAATTCAAAATTTTTTCAAAATTCAAACTCAAGTGAAAATAATATAGTTGAAGAAAGCGTCATTCAATTTTTAAATAATTTTTTTGATTTAAATGATTGACTTATTTAATATAGTTAGCAGTGTGTTTGGATATATCCTTTTTGGATTTTTTGTAAATAAATTACAAATACTTCCAAAAAAATATATTGATTATTTTGATCTTACAGGTTTCAACATTCTTCTGCCTTTAGCTTTAATTATATATTTTTGGCAAGTCTCATTTCCTCAAATTAATTCTATTGGTCTGATCATCTCATTTTTTGCTTCAGGAATTTTTATATCCATGATTGGATTTTTAATTAGCAAACAATTTTTAAATTTTAAAACAGATGACTCTGCACTATTTGGATTAGCTGCTTGTTTTGGTAACACAGTAGCAATGGGAATACCTCTTATGTATGCAGTTTTGGGTCCAATAAATACAATACCTTATATGATATTAGTTTTTTTTCATGGTATTGTTCATTTTAGCTATACTGTTATTATAATAGAAGTTTATAGAAATAGACAAAAAAGCATTGTCGAAATTTTTTATCAAATATTATTAGGTATAATTAAAAATATTGTACTTTTCGGAATGATAATTGGTATCATTCTTAATTACTCTAATCTTATTGTTCCATCTATTCTTAAAGAGCCCTTAGATATTTTTGTAAACCTTGCTCTTCCAATGGTTCTCATTTCTTTAGGTCTTGCGTTAGGAAATTTTAAAATTAGAGAAAATATTTATAGTGCAATACTATTAACTATCTTAAAAAATTTCATTCACCCTATAATTGCATTTTGTTTAGCACAATTTATATTAGAGCTTGATAGTCTCTTGGTAATTATTGTTACTATGGCCGCAGCTTTACCAAGTGGGTCTCAGTCATATTATTTTGCATACAGATATAACTCACTAAAAGCTGTCGTTTCTTCCAATGTAGTATTAAGTACGTTTGTTAGTTTTTTTACACTGTCTTTGTTATTAGTATTTTTTGATATTACGTAGATTGAGAAATAAACGATTGTATTCTCTCTTTTTTATCCATAGTTTTTACACTAAAAGGAAAAATCTCTAACATCTTGTCATATACATCAATTGCCTGTTGAAACTGACCCTGATGAATAAAAATTAAACCCATTCCATCTAGAGCACCAAAATGTCTTGGTTCTAATTCAAGAGTTTTAATGATGTCTTGCATAGATTGATCAAAATTACCCATCATAAAGTGAACTGTAGCCCTTTTATTCCAACCTTCTGCAAAATTAGGATCTTCTTCAATTAAATTATTAAAAAATCTAATTGCTAGTGGATAATTTCTTAAATTCATAGCTTGAATACCCTTCTCAAAATATTCAATTACTTTTGGATCATCAACTTCATACCATATATTCCAAATGTCAGATATCAAATCTCTTATCTCATCCTGATTTTCAGTCTCATTTAATTTTTTAAACAAATTATTTAGCCGTGGATCATTTTGATCTGCTAACGCTATCTTGCTAGCAAACAAAAGGCTTATACTGACAATTAATATTTTAGAGATAACTCTCATATTTAAATGATTTTTCGGATAGATTTCTTTTCTTTTCATGCTTTCTCGTTCTCCCTGTTACTCTAGTTCTCCATAACTTAAATGATCTAGGTTTCAGATTTGTTCTCATTATTTTTATAACCTCTGATTCGGTTACACCGTGAATTCTTTTTATTTTTTCAAAAGAGGTTTTATCGCACCAGGCTAATTTAATAATATTATCTATATTCTCCTGCATATTATGAATATAGTTCTCTATTAATTAAATTCTAAAAAAAATGATTGATTTGTATTCATCACCTACCCCTAATGGTCGAAAAATTAGCATTATGCTTGAAGAATTAGGTGTGGATTTTAATCCAATTTTAATAAATTTAGATAAAAAAGAGCAGTTTAGTAAAGAGTTTTCAAAAATATCTCCTGCAAATAAAATTCCTGTAATTGTAGATAATGATAACAACCAAACAGTGTTCGAATCCGGGGCTATCCTTCTTTATCTGGCAAAAAAATATGATAAATTTCTAGATAAAGATAAGTATTGGGAAATAATACAATGGGTTTTTTTTCAAATGGCTTACGTTGGGCCAATGCTAGGCCAGGCTCATCAATATTTGTTTTATCATCCTGGTAAAAGCAAATTTGCAGAAGATAAAACAAAAGGCTATGCACAACATATATATTCAATTTTGGATAAAAGACTTTCTAAACAAGAATATTTTTCGGATAACTATTCAATAGCTGATATTTCAATTTGGCCTTGGACAGCTCGTTATGAAAGGCATCAAATAAATTTGCATGATTATCCAAATGTGTTGAGATGGTATAAACAAATATCAACAAGACCTGCAGTTATTAAAGGATATAATTCTGTTGGCGAATCTAATGAAATCCCTAAACCCTAAGCGTTGTAAAATAGTACTGAGCCTGCGGTTATAATTAAAAGGATTGCTAAAAACCATTCAACAATTTTTTTTAATTTTTCATTATTAAGATATTGTCTGATAACACTTCCTCCATATGCCCATATACTAATGGAAGGAATATTAACTACTGTAGACATAATAACCATAAAAAGTGTTCCAATTATTATATTTTCATCTTTTGGATAATATAATGTTACTGCAGTTGAACAGATTACCCAAGCTTTTGGATTTACAAATTGAAACAAAATTGCTTCATGATATTTTAATGGTCTTGATCTATCTTCAGTCTTTGAAATATTTAAAGACCCAAACATTTTATATGCTAAATAAAGAATGTAGCCTGCTCCAACATATCTTAAAATATCATAGAGTATAGGATAGGTAATAAACAAAGATCCAAGACCTAGACATACAAGTGCTAATTGCAAACCATGACCAGAAGGAATCCCAAAAATATTAGGTATAGATCTTATAAATCCAAATTTTATACCTGATGCAGTTAAAATACTATTGTTTGGACCTGGAGTTACGTACATAATAAAATTATACACTGCTAAAGCAGCTATTAATTCCCATGTAATCATTTTTTAATCTCTAAAATTTACAAATTGGACTGGTATACCTATCTTAGCATCCTCAATAAGCTTCATTACACTTTGTAAATCATCTTTTTTCTTTCCTTCAACACGAAGTTCATTCCCGTTGATCTTTACTTGAACTTTTAATTTAGAACTTTTGACATCAGAAGTAATTTTTTTACACAGGGATTGTTCAATTCCTTCTACTAATTCATACGTCTGACGAATTTTATTTCCCCCAGCTTTTTCCATATCATTTTTTTTTAAACATAAAGGATCAACTTTTCGTCTAACAAAATGAGTAACGAGCATGTCATTTACTTGACCAGCTTTCATTTCATCATCAGTAATAACAACTATAGTATTTTCTTTTTTTTCAATTGAAGTATCTGATCCTTTAAAATCGTATCTGGTGGTAATTTCTCTTGTCGCATTTCCTAGTGCGTTATCAATTTCTTGATGATCTAATCTGTTTACAATATCAAAACTAGGCATTTATTTAGTTTATTACATCGTCATTTATATCTGGCAACTGTTTTTTAGTACTTAATCTTCCTAATTTTTTCATCTTTTCTACTTTTTTAGTCAAACTTCCTGAACCATCTTGCAATCTTTGTTTAGCTTCATCCATTTTTGATTTAGCTAAATCTATTGACTGATTAGCTTTTACAAACGACTCATATACACTGACTGTTTTGTCATATATATCTGATGCAGCTGATGCTATATCTTTTATTGTTTTAGATTGTTTATCAACCCGCCACATATTTTCTACAGCTTTAAGTAAAAAGGGTAAAGTTGATGGCCCAACAATAATTATTTTATTGTTCCATGAATCTTCTATAAGTTTATTTGCCTCATTATATAAAGTAAGTAATGCTGGTTCTATTGGAACAAACATTAAAACATTATCAATTGTATTGATTCCATATATTTTTGAATAATTATCTTTACTCAAACTTCTAATCGAAGTTTTTGTTGAATCCAAAAATTTTTTTAAAAATATCTTCTTTTGTTGATTGTCATTTGTATTAGAATAATCATGCCAAGAATCTAAGGACACTTTTGAATCTATAATTATGTGTCTATTACCTGGCATATGAACAATTACATCGGGTTTTTGTAAATTACCATCTTCATCTCTAAAAGTTTTTTGAGTTGAATACTCTTCTCCTTCTCTTAAACCAACACTATCTAAAATATTTTTAAGTACAAATTCTCCCCAAGGACCTTGTTGAAGCGCACCACCTCTAATTAATGTATTCTCAATTCTATCTTGAGCTAAATTAAAATTTTGTAGAGATTTCTGAATTGATTGCATGTGATTCTTTAAGGAAGTAAGATCAGTATCATCTTTTATTTCAGAACTTTTTGTTTTGCGGAGAAAAAATAAAATTGATAAAAAACCAACTCCAGATAAAAAACCAATAACGAAAACAAATATAAGATTTTCAAACATCACAAATTAGATAAGATATAAATATATTATCAAATATCTAGCAATTTTCCCAATAGATACAAATATTAAAAAAAAAGTAATATTATATTTTACTGTGCCTGCTGCAAATGCAATTGGATCTCCAATAATAGGCACCCATGAAAATAATAATGACCATTTTCCATACTTTTTGAAAATATCTGTAGCTTTCTGTAATAAATATTTATTTACTGGAAACCATGGTTTCTTAATAAGAAAATTTACAAAGTAACCACATATCCAACTGATTAGAGATCCTATAATATTACCTGCTGAAGCAAAAAATAATAATAAAAATGGATTATAATTATTAGATAATAAGAGTGCAGATAAATATGTTTCTGAAGCAAAAGGAAAAAAAGTACCTAAAGACAAACAAAAAATAAATAATGATGAATAGATCAAAGTATTTCTTATTGTTAATTTATGTTAATATTATTTTACTTATCAATTTATGAACGATTTTCCAAAAGAAGAATTTATTTACAGAATTGAAAAAATACAAATACATATTGAAAAAGAAAATATTGATGCAGTTATTATAACTTCGCCGTCAAATTTTAGATATTTCACTGGACTTGATAGTAATTTTTGGGAAAGTCCTACCAGACCCTGGTATTTAATTATTTCAAAAAAAAATCCAATTAAAGCTATAATACCATCTATCGGTATTACAGCTATGCAAAAAACATTAGTCAATGATATCGAAACTTGGGAGTCTCCAAATCCAAAAGATGAAGGAATATCTTTATTGAAAAAAAATATCAAAAGTTTTCCTAAAAATTCAAATATTGGTTTTGAATTAGGAAGTGAAACTTTTTTACGAATGAGTATTAACGATTATCAGGATATTCAAAAAAATTTATCAGAATATAATTTTGTTGATGCTAGTAAAATACTTTGGAGTATAAGAAAAATAAAATCTGAAATAGAGATCAAAAATATTAAAGAAATTTGTTCTATTACAAGTAAGGTGTTTGATAATTTTCCTGAAAAAATTAATTTAGGAATGAATGAAAAACAAATTTCATCAATATTTAAAAAAGAATTAATTGAGAGTGGTGCAGATTATATTCAATATATGGCGTGTGCTTCGGGATTTAATGGTTATAATCAGATTATCTGTAACCCAACAGAAAGAGTAACTAAAGATGGTGATATTCTTATTATTGATACCGGTGCAACTTTAAATGGTTATTTTTCAGATTTCGATAGAAATTTTGGCTTTGGAAAAATTCACAAACAAGTTCTAGATGCATATAATAAATTGTGGGAAGCAACTGAAAGAACTTTAGAAATTATAAAACCTGGAATTAGTTGTTCAGAAATATATTCAAAATTATCTCATAGTTTAACAACTAGCAAAATATCAGTTGGAAGGATGGGTCATGGTTTAGGCTTACAACTGACTGAGCCGCCAAGTATTATGGAAAATGACAAAACATTACTTGAAGAAAATATGATTATAACTCTTGAACCATCAATAGAAATGGACGAAAATAAAATATTAGTACAAGAGGAAAATTTATTAATAACTAAGGATACCTATAAACTTTTAAGTACTAGAACTCCTGAAAATTTACCTAATATTGATTAATTAAATTATTGATTCAATTTTAGGCATAAGTCTAATTAATTCTTTCGTATATTCATGCTCAGGATTATTAAATAATTCCTCTGTATTTTTTGTTTCACAAACAGCACCATTTTTTAGTACAATTATTCGGTTACACATTTGGCGAATTACGGGAAGATCATGGCTAATAAATAACATAGTGAGATGCAGTTCATCTTGTATATCTTTTAATAAATTCAATATTTGAGCTTGTATACTGACATCCAATGCAGAAGTTGGTTCATCACATATTAATAATCGTGGTCTTGTTGCCAAAGCACGAGCAATAGATATTCTCTGCCTTTGCCCTCCTGAGAATTCATGTGGGTATCGATCTAAAGATTGTCTGGTCATTCCAACAATATCTATTAGGTCGTAAACATTTTGTAAAAGTTCATTATTGCTTATATTTTTTTGAAAAAAATTAATTGGTTCTGCAATAATATCCTTAACTTTGAAACGAGGATTTAGAGATGAGTAAGGATCTTGAAAAATCATTTGAATTTGACCTCTACTATTATGAATTTGATATTTTTTATTTGAATTATATAGAGGTTCATTATTATACTTTAAATCACCCTTGTTAGGACTAATTAATCCAGTAATAATTTTTGCAATAGTTGATTTACCTGAACCAGACTCTCCAACTAATCCAAGTGTCTCACCTTCGAATAATTCAAAAGATACATTGTCGACAGCTTTAACTATTTTATCATCCGAACTTTTATTAGAAATAAATGAAAAACCACTACCTAAAGAATTATCATCAAAAACTTTTGTCACTTCCTCAAGTTTTAATAATTTTTGATTTTTATTTTCCCTTATTCCCCATGTTTTAATAATATTTTTAGTCAAATTCTTGGAACTAGATGTTATTTCCTTACCATCAGGGCTAATTAATTTAAATCTATCAATTTTCTTATTTGTTGGTGGCACTGAAATTACTAAGCTTCTTGCTTCTGTTGATTTTGGATTTGTTAATAATTCTTTAGTCTCACCTTGTTCAACAATATGTCCATATCTCATAACAATAACTTTATCAGTCGTCTCTGCTATGACTCCCATATCATGGGTAATAATTATAACTCCAAGATTTCTTTTCTTTGTAAGATCTTTAAGTAGTTCTAATATTTGATATTGAATACTTACATCTAAAGCTGTTGTTGGTTCATCTGCTATTATTAAATCAGGTTCACAACTTATTGCTAAAGCTATAACAACTCTTTGACGCATTCCGCCACTAAATTGATGTGGATAGTCCTCAATTCTTTTTTCAGCGTTCTCTATTCCAACCTCTTTAAGTAGTTGAATTGATTTTTTAAGTGAATCTTGATAACTTAAATTTAAATGAGCTTGAATAGTTTCAATTAATTGATCTTTTATTTTAAATAGAGGATTTAATGAAGTTTGAGGGTCTTGAAAGACAAATCCTATTTTTTTTCCTCTAATATTTTGAATTATTTCTTCATTACTTCTTAATTCAATATTGTCTATTTTTATTGAGCCATCTGTGATTTCACCTGGAGGATCAATCAAGTTAATTATCGCATTTGCAATTGTAGATTTTCCAGATCCAGACTCACCAACAATTCCTAATATTTCGCCTCTTTCTAAAGAAAATTCTACATTTTTGCTTGCAACAATAGTTTCCTTTCGTGTTGGATAACTTATGTTTAAATTTTTTACTTCTAAAAAACTCATCTCTTTTTTAATTTTGGATTTAAAGCATCTCTCATCCAATCCCCTAATAAATTAATTGATAATGCTAAAACAATTAAGAAAATTGCTGGAAAAAAAGTAATCCACCACTCTCCTGAAAATAAAAAATTATTTCCAAACCTTATTAGAGTCCCAAGAGAAGGTGTTGTTGGTGGAACGCCAACACCTAAAAAACTTAAGGTGGACTCTGTAATAATTGCAAGTGCTAATCCGATTGTAGCAATTACTAATATAGGTCGAAGTATATTTGGTAAAATATGCTTAAACATAATTAATATATTTGATAATCCAATAATTCTTGAAGCTGAGACATACTCTTTATTTTTTTCAACTAAGGTTGATGCTCTCGATACTCTTGCAAACTGAGGCCATTCTGAAATACCAATGGCGAAAATCAAAACATAAATTGCCATTTCGTCATGCATTGATTGTGAGATAATTGCCCTTGCAATACCATCAACAAGTAAAGCCATTAAAATACTTGGAATAGTTAACTGCACATCTGTAAGGCGCATTACAATAATCTCATACCTACCACCAATATATCCAGCTGTTATTCCAAGAAAAACTCCAAGTATCATTGCAAAAATTATAGATGCAAAACCAACGATCAGTGAAATTCTTGAACCATAAATCATTGTTGAAAACATATCTCTTCCTTGCTGATCAGTTCCTAATATGAAGCTAAAACTTCCTCCCTCCGACCATACTGGTGGGGTAAAGGCATCCATTAAAGAAACTGATGCTGGATCAAAAGGATTATAAGGTGCAACTATCCCAGCAAATACAGAACAAAAAAGTATAATAAAGAATATTGTTGAAGAAATTACTGCTAATTTAGAATTAAAAAAACTGTATCCAATATCAGTATCGTATATTTTATTGTACGTTTTAAGTAGCATTTTAACTACCCTCTTCCTTCAGTCTAATTCTAGGATCAATAAAATAGTATGTGATATCTACAACAAAATTTATCATAACAAATATAAAAGCTACCATAATCATATATGCTGACATAATTGGAATATCGACAAAGTATACTGCTTTGATAAATAATGACCCCATGCCTGGCCATTGAAAAACTGTTTCTGTAATAATTGAAAAAGCAATTAACGTTCCAATGTTAATACCTGTAATAGTAATAACTGGAATTAATCCATTTTTTAGCGCATGCTTATAATTAATAACACTCCCTTTTATACCTCTTGCTTTTGCAAATTTAATATAATCTGTTTGTAAAATTTCCATCATTTCAGCGCGGACTAATCTAATAACATAGGTCATTTGAAATAAACTTAACGTAACTGATGGGAGTATCAGTGCTTTTAAACCAGAAATAGTTAAAAATCCTGTACTCCAAAAACCTAATTGTGTGACTTCACCTCTTCCAAAGGATGGAAGAACTCCTAAAATTACTGAAAACAAATAAATTAACATTATTCCTATAATGAATGTAGGTAATGAAACCCCTGCTAGAGAAATCACAAGAATAATATTAGAAATAAAACTGTCTCTGTAAATACCAGTATATACACCCAAGATAACACCGCTGATGATTGCAATTAAAGCGGAGACGAAAACTAATTCTAAAGTTGCAGGCATTCTTTCTGCAATTAAGTCTGAAACTTCTCTTTTTAATTGGTATGATATTCCAAAATCACCTTGAATTACATTTCCTATAAAACGTGAAAATTGAACGTAAACAGGATCATTTAAACCCAATACTTCTCTAACCTCAGCACGTCTTTCATCTGAAGCGTCTTCTCCAGTCATACTATTTACTGGATCACCAACAAAATTAAATAAGGAAAATGAAACAAAAGCTACAACAATCATTACAAGAATAGATTGAAAGAGTCTTTTAAAGAAATAGCTAAACATGGTTTAATTTCTGGCCAGATTACTGGCCAGAAAATATAAAAATTATTAGTTTACGTTTGCAAATCTAAATAATGGCTCGTTGTTCATTCTAATTGGAACATCGACATTACTTTTTGATGCTTGGTTGACAACTTGGTGATGTAAAGGAAGATATGTTACATCATCTTGAGTAATATCCCAAGCTTCAGCAATCATAGCATTTCTTTTATCTTGATCTGTTTCAACACCCATTGCCGCTACTAACTCATCAACTCTAGCATTACTGAAATTAACTTTATTCCAGCTACCAGCACTATCAAATAAGTACGAGTATACGTAATGACTATCAAAAGTTGGAACACCCCAACCTAACATGTACATGTCACTTGTCATACCGTTTGCGTCACCTTCTTTAACTTCTGAGAAGTGTTGACTTTTAGTTTTTGCATCAAGAGTTACATCAACTCCAATTTTAGCAAACATACCAATTGCAGCAACACAGATTGCTTCATCGTTTATGTAACGATCATTTGGACAATCTAGTGTAACCTCAAATCCATCTGGATAACCAGCTTCTGCTAATAGTTTTTTTGATAGCTCTGGATCATAAGGTAATCTTTCATCACGTGCAGCTGTATGACCATTTACACCAGGAGCAGTGATAATTCCTGCAGGAACACTTTGTCCTCTCATTACCTTATCCTTAATAGCTTCCATATCTAAAGCATGGTACATAGCTAAACGAACTCTTTTATCTGCAAAAGGATTTTTACCTTTGATATTAGATGAATTTAATTCAGTAGAACCTTGATCCATTCCAAAAAATATTGTTCTATTTTGAGGAGTCATTTTTACACCATGTCCAGCAGAAGATTTGATTCTCTCAATATCTTGAACAGGAACAACGTTTGTGTAGTCAATTTCTCCAGATAGAAGTGCTGCAACTCTTGTTGCATCATTTGCAATAGGAAGTAATTCAATAGTATCTACATTGAAAGTACTATCATCACCCCACCAATCATTATTTTTTTCAAAAACAGTTCTTACATCCTGTTCTCTAAAAGTAATTTTGAAAGGCCCAGTTCCGTTTGCATTAGAAGCACAATAAGATGTTTCACCTGCGTCCCAGTTGTATGAAACTTCACAACCATTTGCTTTTGCCCAATCTTCAGACATTACAAATATCTGAGTTAGTTGGTTTAAAAGAATTGGATTTGGTCCATCAGTAACAATTTGAACTGTATGATCATCTAAAGCTGATGCTGATTTAATACTTTTAATTAAATCTACCATATCAGATGGAGCAGTTTTTGCTCTATTGACACTAAAAGCAATGTCACTAGCAGTTAAATCTGATCCATCATGGAACTTTACACCCTTACGAATGTTAAATACCCAAGTATCAGCAGCAGTAGTTTCCCATGACTCAGCAAGCTGAGGAAGTATTTCCATATTAATACCTGGAGTTACTAAACCTTCATATACTTGACGTGAAACCATGTGAGTTGGTCCTTCGTTTTGTGCGTGCGGGTCAAGAGTTAAAGAGTCACCAGGCATTGACCATTTAATAGTATTTGAAAATGCTGGTGAAAAAATACCCATGAAAAGCAAAGACAAAACAATGCTTAAAGTTTTTTTCATATTATTTCCTCCATAGAAATTTGATGGTAGACCCATACTACTTCAATGGAAATATTCAATATTATTAGTATTAATAAGTGCTATATTTTGTCATAATTATCAGTAATACTTAAGACTTAATCATTGGAGGAGGCTTTATAAAGTGAAAAGAATAGAGAAAGCTCAAGAGATCTCCAGAATACTCAATCGTATATATAGAAAAGTACCTATACCTCTTAACCACAAAAATAAATTTGAATTAGTTGTAGCAGTACTTCTTAGTGCTCAATGTACAGATAAAAGAGTTAATCACGTTACACCAATATTATTTAAAAAAGCTAACACAGCTACAAAAATGGCAAAAGTGCCAAAAAAAACAATTTATAATATTATTCGCCCTTGTGGTTTGGCGCCTCAAAAATCAAAAGCAATTTTTGAACTATCAAGAATTCTTGTAAAAAAATTTAAAGGCAATGTTCCAGAAAGTTTAGAGGAATTGGAAAAATTACCAGGTGTTGGTCATAAAACTGCAAGTGTTGTTATGTCTCAAGGATTTGGTCATCCAGCATTTCCAGTTGATACGCACATTCATCGTTTAGCTCAACGTTGGGGTTTAACAAATGGTAAAAATGTTGTCCAAACAGAAAAAGATTTAAAATATCTTTTCCCAAAAAAATCTTGGAACAAACTTCATTTACAAATAATATTTTATGGAAGAGAATTTTGTCAGGCAAGAAGTTGTTATGGTTTGGAGTGTGAAATATGCAAGGTTTGTAATCCAAAGAGAAAAACGCCTATTAAAACAAAAAAGTAGTAATTAAAAAGGCTGAAATACAACAAGTATAAGTATAAAAATCAATATTACTGCTGGTGCTTCATTTGTAATTCTAAAAAACTTAGTGGAGTATTTATTTTTATCATTTTTAAAATCATTAAGACATTTTAAACAAAAAAAATGATATCCAGATAATAAGATTACAAATAAAATTTTTAAAAGCAACCATGTATCAATACCCACATAATGTGTAAGTGTTAAACCTGATATCCACGTCACTATAAAAGCTGGAAGCATTATTATTCTGTACAATTTTCCTTCCATTAGTTTGAATGTTTCTGAGGTTTCTATTGTAATTTCAGGATTGGCATGATTTACAAACAAACGTGGAAGATATAAAAGTCCAGCCATCCAAGCTATGATACTGAAAATATGAATAACTTTAAGCGTATTAAATAACATTATTTATTCCCATACCGCCTGGGGAGGCATTGACATTAATATAGCATCAACATTACCACCAGTCTCTAGACCAAATTTTGTACCTCTATCATATAATAAGTTAAATTCAGCATAGCGACTACGCTTAACTAATTGTATCTTTTTTTCCTTTTCATTCCACTTCTCATCCTTAAGTTCAATTAAAGTATTTTTGATAAACTGGTGAAAATAAGTACCTACACCTTGGACAAATTCAAAATCTTTTCCCCAATCACCAGTTTGAAGGTAATCAAAAAATATTCCTCCAACACCTCTTGGTTCGTTTCTATGTTTAAGAAAAAAATAGTCATCACACCATTTTTTAAATTTAGGATAATATGATTTATCATATTTATTACATAAAACTTCTAAACCTCGATGATATTTTTCTTCATCCTCAAATATTACACAAGGTGTAATATCCATACCTCCACCAAACCATTCCTGAGTGGTTTTAATAAATCTTGTATTAAAATGCATAGAAGGAATTTTTGGTGAAACAGGATGTAATACAACACTGATGCCAGTTGCATTATAATTTGGATCTTCTTTAGCACCCGGGATAGCTTCTCTCATATTTTCGTTAAATGTCCCAGAAACGGTAGAAATATTTACTCCACCTTTTTCAATAATATTACCCTTAATTTTACTCATTTTACCACCACCATCACCTTTGTGATCCCAATTACTTATTTCAAATTGATTTTCATCAATGTTTTGAATAGTTTCAATTAAGTTATCTCGTAATTTTTCAAACCATTCTTTTGCAGTATTAAATTTGGGATCAGCAATCATAATGGCCAACCTTGAGTATGTTTTTTTATAAGATTTACAAAAACATCGATGTGATCATCATGATCATTCAAGCAGGGTATATAATGATAATTTTCTCCACCTGACTCCATAAAATATTCTTTATTTTCTTCCTCAAGTTCTTCAAGTGTTTCAAGACAATCACTACTGAAACCAGGAGATATTATATGTATATTTTTAATCCCTTGTTTTGGTAATTCTTTTAATGTTTCACTTGTATATGGCTTTAACCATTCCTCTCTTCCAAATCTACTTTGGAAAGTAGTCATTATCTCATCATCAGATAATCCCATATGCTCTTTGACGAGTCTTGTGGTTTTAAGACAAAAGCAATGATACGGATCACCATTAGTCAAATACCGTTTTGGTATACCATGATAACTAAAAATAATTTTTTGTGGTTTTGGAGTTTTTTTCCAAAATGACTTTATAGAATTTGACAATGCTTCAATATAATTTTTTTCTTCAAAGTACTGATTGATGAAACGCATTTCAGGTATCCAACGCCATTTTTGCAATACATTAGTTACTTCATCAAATGTACTACCTGTTGTTGCAGCACAATATTGCGGATACATAGGTAAAACTAATAATCTTCTTACTTGTTTTTTTTGAAGTTTTATCAAAGCATCTGAAATAGATGGATTGCCATAGCGCATCCCAACTTCAAAAACTATATTTTCATTTTTCGAAGAAAAAGATGATTGGATTTTATTTAGTTGTCTGTTTGCAATATCTAAAAGTGGAGAACCCTTATCAGTCCAAATTTGTTTGTATGCTTCTGCTGACTTTGATGGTCTTATCTGCAAAATTACTAACTTCAATAAAATTTGCCATAAGATTTTAGGTAATTCGATTACTCTTGGATCTGATAAAAATTGATTAAGATAAACTTTTAGTTCTTTTTTATTTGGAGCATCTGGAGTTCCTAAGTTAGTAATTAAAACACCAATTCTTTCTTTACTACCGTGCTCATAATCTTTTTCACCTATATATTTAACCATATCTATTAGCTAAATTCTTTTCTGATATTTTCTATAAATAAATGAACATTTTTTTCTGGAGTATTTTTGTTAATTCCATGTCCAAGGCCACAAATCCAGCCATTAAGATTTTCAATTGATTTCATTTTTTTAATAAAATCTTTTAAATCATTAAGAAATGTATCTGTTTCATTCAACATTAATTGTTCATTGAAATTTCCCTGAATAAATCCATGTTGTTGATTTTCAAACATAGATTTTAGATCAATTGTGTGATCATAACCAAAACCAGCAAAAGGAAAACTGATGATAGAATTTAGATCTGTTAAACTCTTACCTCTTGAATAATAGCCAACTTTATTTGGAAAAGAAATTGCAATCTCTTCCAAAATTTTTGAATAAATTTCATGAAAATTTATTTTATCTAAATCATACAAGGAGCTATCAAAAATTATGACAAGCTCAACACCTGCATCTAATTGTAATTGAATATTTTTCTTAAGAAGGGGTAAAAGAATTTTTGAAATAAATTCTAAATTCATTTTAGTGTCGATTAAATCAGAGTTATTATTTCCAAATGCATATTTTGATAATGTCCAAGGTCCACCAACAAATCCAATTAAACTTTTATTATTTGGCAATTTCTCTTTTGTTATTTTTATAGCTTCAAATTGAAATTGCATATGCTCAATGCCACGATCAATATTACTATAATCATTAATGTTTTCTGAATTTATATAAGAATTAAATTTAGGTCCTGGGTCAAACTTTAATTCTAAACCAAGTCCCTCCAAGATAAATAAAATATCACTGAATAAAATCGCAATATCGTAATCAAACTCTTGTATTGGACCAAAAGCGACTTCTGCGGCTAGATCCGGAGTTTTACAAAGTTGTTCAAAAGTATATTTTTCTTTGAGCTTGCGATAATGCGAATGGTACCTCCCAGCCTGTCTCATAAACCAAATGGGTGGTGTTTTTTGAATATTTCTTTTAAGAGCATTTTTAAATAAAATATTTGTCATTTTTAGGTTTTTAGTAATTTTTTCTTCCAACTATCATAAGATAGCTCAACAAAAAGATTTTTATCATTACCTAATATTTTACTAATCTCATTGTAAGTATTTCCTGGGCCACAAAAATGATATTTTTCTATAATTTTCGG
The DNA here is from genome assembly GCA_902540265.1 of uncultured Alphaproteobacteria bacterium. Taxonomy (GTDB): domain Bacteria; phylum Pseudomonadota; class Alphaproteobacteria; order HIMB59; genus CACPNW01. The sequence goes on along the minus strand of CACBLW010000005.1, from coordinate 10,911 downwards.
ATATTTATCAATACTCGCCTTAAAAGCTGAACTGCTCATCCAATAAAAGTATTTTTTCTTTTCTATATCTATTTCAAAATCAATAGACTCCAATTGATACGTTTCAATTTTATTCTTTATCGAACTTTCAGGAGATTGAGAATGAGTTAACTTAACCCAAGGATTATTTGTGAGCGCATTAATGTCTTTATCAAAATACTCACCTAGACCATCTGAAGTTCCATTAACCCAAATACCTCTTTCAGATAAATTTTTCCATGTTCTTAAACCACTAGTCCAAATAACATTATTTGATTGGATTTTTGACTTATCAGGAATTGAGCTAATTCGTGAAACATAAATACATTTATTTTGTAAATTATTTATATCATCGACATTTTCATTTAATTGTTTTCTAGAAAATATTTTATAATTTTTTAAATTTTCAGGATAAATATCATCTGTTGTATTACTAGAAAAACTTATATCTTTTGAATCAATAAAATCCCAGCTCTCAAAATGATTGCCATTTTCATCTTCACCTCTTTTGGATACAACTAATCCTAATTTATGTGATATGTAAGATACTCCTATTTTTTGGTGACATCCCCCTCCATAATTTTTTAAAATGTTTCTTTCTTGAATAACATTCGAATAATCTTTGGAAAAATTAATATCATTTAAAATTTCGTTTAGTTTATTATCTTTAATTCTTGTTTCAATCGCTAGAGCTCCCTGTCCAGGAGAGCAAGGGTTGATAGACAATGGTAAAACAGACCATAGACATTCGTTAATATACTTTTTTAGAGTTGTTTTTAATTCATTAAATTCAGAATAATTATTTAAAAGTAATCTATCAATTGCTGCCTTAGCGACAACAAAACCATCACTATTAGGATCTTCCAAAAATTTTTTAAATCTAGTAGGTATGTTACCTCTTATATTTTCAAAGCAAACTTTTTCAAACTTTTGTGGAAGATAATTTTCAATAAAATTTTCTAAATTATATTGTCTTCTTGGTGATGAACAAAGAATAGTAATTTTCTTGCTATCCATTTTTTTATTTTTTTTTAAGAATAATATATCTCTTTTGTCGGCTCGTTTTAATGTTGCAGCTATTTTAGTTTTATCACCAACTTCAATTGGAAGATCCTTCCACGAGTGAACAATTAGATCACATTTATTATTTATTAGTTCATCCCTTAAATCATTGGTAAAAACTCCCTCAGTTGGCATTTCAGATAGAGGTGTTTTTAGATCTTTATCTCCTGAAGTACTTCTTGTTAAAAATTCTATTTCTACAAAAGGATGTTTTGATTGCAAATAATCGGAAAATTCACGTGCTTGAATTATTGCCAAGTCACTTTTTCTCGATAAAACTCTAATTTTCATGGGTATTATTATTTTAAATAGCACTATATGATAAAATTAGTAATGATTGAATTTAAAGGTTCAAAATCTTCTTGGGGCTTAGTTGCAAAACTTTTTCATTGGTCATTGGCACTTCTTCTTTTTTGGCAAGTTGCAACAGGGATTAGCCTTCATAATATGGAATTTTCTCCTCTTAAAATGGGTTTTATTATTACTCATAAATTTTTTGGCACCTTAGTTTTTAGTTTAGTTGTGCTTAGATTAATGTGGAAATACATATTTAACACTCATCCCAAATATGAAAATATACCTTTATTTCATAAATTGGTTTCGAATTTAGTCCATTTTGTTCTTTATGGTTTAATTATTCTTATTCCTATTCAAGGTACCTTTATGACATGGCTTGGAGGAGAGGATGTTCATCTCTTGGGATTAATTAAAATACCACCATTAATCGAAGAAAACTTTTTTCTATACCCTCAAGCTCTAGCTATACACTACTACTCAGCACTTATATTAACAGCTCTTTTTTCACTTCATATTGCAGCAGCATTGTATCATCGATTCATAATTAAAGATAAATATGGTGTTTGGAAGAGAATGTCTTTTAGTAAAAATAAGGTGTGACAATTCATTCAATTAAACACTTACAATTAAACATTGTCTAAGATATTTAATAAATATGGAATATAAAAAATTCTTTAAATCTGAATTAAAAAATCTTAAAGAACAAGGTCTTTATAGGGACTTTAGAAACATAGACAGATCTATAAAAAGTTTTCCAAATGCAGATGAAAGTTTTAAAAACAAAGAAAGAGAAGTTGAGGTTTGGTGCTCTAATGACTATCTAAACATGAGTCAGCATCCAGAGGTAGTAAATGAAATAGTAAAAACACTACTTGAATATGGATCAGGTTCAGGTGGAACAAGAAATATTTCTGGTACATCAACCTATCATACCGAACTTGAAAAAAAACTGGCAAATGTTCATAATAAAGAAGCAGCATTAGTTTTTGCTTCTGCGTATACAGCAAACCAATCTACTTTATGGACTTTAGGAAAAAAAATTAAAGAAATTGAGATATTTTCTGATGAATTAAATCATGCATCCTTAATACAAGGTATTAAGAATAGTGGAGCTAAGTGTCATATATTTAAACACAATGACATTGATCATTTAGAACAATTACTAAAAGAGTCAAATGTAGATAATCCTAAATTAATCGTTTTCGAAAGTTTATACTCTATGGAAGGTATAAGATCACCTATAGTTAAAATTGTAGAGTTAGCAAAAAAATATAACTGCATGACATATCTAGATGAAGTTCATTCAGTTGGACTTTATGGTGAAGAAGGAAAAGGTATTGCGGTAGAAATGGGAGTTGAAGATAAAATAGATATTATTAATGGTACATTAGCAAAAGCATATGGTCAAATGGGAGGTTATATTGCAGCTAGTTCAGAAATAATTGACTACGTTAGGAGTTTTGCACCAGGTTTTATTTTTACAACTTCAATCTGTCCATCAATTGCTGCAGGAGCTACTAAAGCAATAGAAATTGTTTCTCTGGCAGAACAACTGAGAATAAGAATAAAAGAAAATGCAGCTTTAATAAGAGAAAATTTAGATTCCTTAGCAATCCCTTATTTGGATACAAATTCTCATATTGTAGCAGTATTAATTAATGATCCTTTTTTATGCAAAAAAGTGTCTAAAAATTTAATTGATGATCATGGTATTTATGCACAACCAATTTTTTACCCGACTGTACCAAAAGGTTTAGAAAGACTAAGAATAACTGTTACTCCTAAACATAGAAAAGAGCATATTGAAAAAATGATTAAGGCTCTTGATATAGTTTGGTCTAAAAATAATTTGCCAAGGAAAAATATTAATAAAGTTACAGCAAATATTTAAGTTTTAATATTGATATCAATCTGCCTAGCCGCAAAACCATAATAAACTACAGCTAAAGTTATTATAAAACCTCCAATTATTACAGTTGTACTTGGTACTTCATTTATTCCAAAAATAGGAAGCCAGACCCACAGAACTCCTCCAACAACTTCCATTAACGATAAAAGTGCTAGCTCAGCTGAGGGTAAGTATTTTGCTCCAAGACTGTAAAGTATTAATCCAGATGCAACAATTATTCCATGAAGTATACTCAAATAACTATTTATTTCAGGCATTAGAACAAAAGGTTCAAAAGAGAAGCCTAAGACAAAGAATGCAAATATAGTGCAAAATAGTCCAGCTAAAACAACTGTTGTGAATTTTGGTGTTTCAGGTTTCCATCTTATTGTTACAGTGTATAAGGCAAAACCAGTTGCAGAAATAAATCCTATTATTGCACCTAAAGCAGTACCAGAAATACTGTCATTTATAATCATCACACAAACACCTATAAATGCTACAACCATTGCAATTAATGTTGATCTTTTTAGTATTTCACCAAGAACAAAATAACCAACAATAGCTGCAATAAAAGGCATGGCTGCTAACATAAATAATGTTACTGCAGCCGTAGTCATAGTAATAGAAAAAATGAACCCAGTAAAAGCTGTTGCTAGAAATAAACCTCCAAGTATAGATGGTATTCCTATTTTGAGAAAATTTTTATAAAAAGCAAAACCTTCACGAAAAAATAAATATATAAGAAGAATAATTGAAATTGTTAAACCTCTATAAAATAAATATTGAAAAACATATTGATGACCATCGACCATATATCTAACTGTCAACGCTCCAAAACTCCAAAAAATTCCAGCGAGAAAAACTACACAAAAAGCATATAAATAAGAATTTTGACTCATTATCAAAAGGTCAAATCATTAAATTTAATGAAAGTAAATTAATATTTTAGTTTTTTATTTGAATACCAGTTTCTTTAATTCCTGAGATCTTAAAATTAGCTTTATTATCATCATTTTTTTGTATTTCAGATACAGTCGACATTTTGCAACTATAAATAAAAAGAAATAAAAAAATTATTGGCAACTGCCTATAGAACCAAGAGCACATTTTTTACCATCTACCCAAACTGCATTTGACAAATTTGCTTCATCAAAAATTGCACCTGATATATTAGCACCAAGTAGGTTTGCCTCATACAAATTTGCACCTTTAAAAGTAGCTCCAAAAAGATTAGATCCTTCGAAGTTTACTTTAGCAAGATTTGCATTGTCAAAATTAGCATTATTGCAATTTGCTCCTTGTAAATTTGAAGCATATAAATTTGAATTGCTAAAATTTGAGAAGATAAAATTACCAATAGATAGATTTGAATTATTAAGCTGGGATTTTTCGAAATTAGATAAAGATAAATTAACTCCTGACATTTGAGAGTTTGCCAAGCCGGTACCAGATAGATCTAGATTTTCTACAAAATTACAATTAGTCCAATCAACCTCATTTGCTGGTTGGTCACTACAAGCAGCAAATACAGAGTAAGAGCTAAACAAACTAAATACAAAATAAATTAAAAATCTCATATCGATTTTTTATGGTCAGTTTATGTTAAATTTAAGGCAAATTAGCGAGAAGTGAGTTTTAATTCAATCCTTCTATTTTGCTGCAGATCACTATCAGTTTCTCCTTCAGTGATAGGGTAAAACTCTCCATATCCTGCCGATGCTAATCTATTTGGTGGAAAACCGAGATCAAGAAGAAGTTTTAGAACTGTATTAGCTCTAGCTGAAGATAGTTCCCAGTTAGATGGATATCTTATTGTCTGTATAGGTCGTTTGTCAGTATGTCCTTCTACCATTATAATCCAGTCAATATCTGATGGGATATCATTAGTAGTCTCTTTTAAAGTAAGGCCAATTTCACTTAACTTTTCTTTACCAGATAGTTGTAAATCTGCTGAAGCAGAATCAAATAATAGCTCTGATTCAAAAATAAATCTATCTCCTACAATTTTTATGTCTTTTCTATCACCTAAAATAGATTGTAATTTTCCAAAAAACTCAGATCTATATTTTTGGAGCTCAAATACTTTCGATGTAAGAGCTTTGTTTAATTTTTCACCAAGTACTTCAATTTCTAAATCCTTAATTAAAGCCTGACTTTCACTCGCTTCTAAAGCACTATTAAGTAAAGCTATTTCTTTTTGTAAAGTATCAATTTGATTAGAGAGAATTTCTACCTGTTCTAACGTTTTTGAAGCTTGAATTTCCATTTTTTCAATTTCTTCAAGTGACGTTTCCTTTTGTGCTTGATTCTCTTCTTCTAATGAAACAATTTGATTTTGAAGGAGTTCAAGTTTTTCAAGTTGCTGTTTTTGTTTTTCTTCAGACAAAGACAGTACATTATTTAATTCAGAAATTTTTCCACGAAGATTGAAAATGGTGTTATCTTTCTGTAATAAATCTTTATTTAATCTTGCTAGTTCTTCATTTTTAAATCTAATTGCATCAAGTTGCTCATTAAGTGATGCATCTTTTAAGCCAAGACTATCATTAATTTCTAAAAGATCATTCATTAATTGTTGATATTGAGATATTTGATTTTGTAATTCTTCATCTCTTAAAGATAATTCAATATTTGTTTTCTCTAACTCGTTATTTAAACTTAGTAGTTCTTCATTTTTGTTTTTTATTGCCAACAATTGTTCTTCAATTCCTCCATCCTCTAAACCTAAACTTTCGTTGATTGCCATTAAATTATTATTCTTTTCATTTAATTCTGAAATTGTTGCTTTAAGAGATTTCTCACTTTCTATTAGTTTAAAATTAGCATTGTCTAATTCTTGATTAAGTATTTTAAGTTGGTCAATCCTTGTTGCTAGCGCTTTATTAATCCTTTCACCTAAACCTTCGGTTTCGAGTATAGCAATTTCTTTTCCTTCATATGTTTCTAGAGCATTTGCAACTATTCTTAACTCTTTCAGAAGACTGCTAATTTGCTCTGATAAAGCAATAATATTTTGTTCTTGAACAAATATTTCTGATCGTTTTTTTGCTACATCTGTTTGTAATTGTTCACTTAATAACTGTTCACTTTGTAAATTTGATTGCGTATCTTCAAGTTGTTTCTCCGTTTCTGAGAGGGTTGAAAGAGCTTCTTCTTTGTCTTTGGTTTCAATAACTAATATTTTTGAAAGTTCATTAATTTGTGATCTTAAATCTTGGAGTGCTTTATCTCTTCCTGATATAGCATCACTTAAGTATATTTGTGAAACTGTAAAAACCATTAACACAAAGATAATTACAATTAGTAATGTAGCTAAAACATCGACAAAACCTGGCCAAATGTTTGTTGTATCAGCAAGTCTATTTCTTAAAGACCTAGTAGACATTATTATTTTTTAATTTTCTTTAATTCTTTTTCAATATTCTGAAAATACTCTTTAACTTTTTTTGCTTCTAATATTCCATTTTTACTTAACGCGTCTGTCAAATTCATAAGAGAAGACTGTGTATTTAATTGGGAAGATAAAAAGTTTGATAATTGTTTATCTAGATTGGATGAGTTCGAATTTATTTTATTAAGTATTTCATTAAATTTATCTAAATTTTTCGAAATTTTAGTTTGATTTTCAGATGATTTTTTAAAAGCATTTAAAACATTTTCTAAGTTATCATAAATTTTTTGAATTGCTTCACCAGTTGGTTTATCTTCAACTTTGGAAAAATCTGGCGATGAATTAGAATTGAGTATTTTCTCAAAGTATTGACTAAATTTATTTTGCGCTTGACCAAGATTTAGATCAAGTAATCCTAATATTAAAGAGCCAGCTAAGCCCAACAATGAACTACTAAATGCGATACTCATTCCTTCTAGTGGAGCATTTAAACCATCTTTAAGAGAATTAAAAAAACCTGCAACATTTGTATCATCAATACCTAAACCACTAATAACATTACCAACAGATCCAATAGTTTTTAGAAGACCCCAAAAGGTTCCAAGAAGTCCTAAAAAGACTAGCAGTCCAACTAAGTAACGAGAAGTTTCTCTTATACTAATTGAAGTCATATCTGAATTTTCTATCAATCTATTTATTGATGAACTTTTAAAAAGAAATTTTCCATTAAGATTTTTTAATTCAAGAGAAATGTTTTTATCCTGCCCTCTTAATGTTGAAAATGCTTCTATAGAATTAGTAATATTGAAGTTGGAATAAGCTGTATACTTATAATTTAAATTAATGAGATGAAAAAAATTAAATACAATTCCAGTTAATAAAGCTAATAAAATTATAATATTTATAAAGATATTTGATAAAAAAGCATTTTGTAAAACTGGGTATAATAAAACAACAATAACAAAAGTAGCGACTAAAAATATTGATGCTCTAATAATATAATTGTTTAGTGATTGTGCCATAAATAAAAGATTATATCACCTGTGTTTGAAATTCAATAAATATAAAGTACTTAGTTGTAGATATAATTTCTCGTAAGAGGCAGATTGTTAATATTTTTTGCTATTTGTATTTGAAAAACCACATTACCCATATTTACAAAAGAATACTTACTTGCTAAAAGATAAAATTCCCACATTCTAAAGAAACGTTGATCGAACATCTTTATAATTTTATCTTTATTTTCCAAAACATTTTGATACCAACGTGTAAGAGTATGAGCATAATGTAGTCTTAATACTTCAACATCAGTAACATTTATATTAAGTTTTTGTGTTTCTTTCATAACTTCAGATAGCGATGGAATATATCCACCTGGAAAAATATATTTTCGTATCCAAGGACTTGTGGCGGTTGGTTTACCTCTTTGACCAATTGTGTGTAAAAGAAAAACTCCATTTTCTTTTAAGATATCATTCGCTTTACTAAGATATGTTTTAAAATATTTAACTCCAACATGTTCAAACATTCCAACAGATACTATACGGTCATATTTTTCTGTTTCATTTCTATAATCTTGTAAAGCAAAAGTAACTTTATCACTTAAGCCTTCTTTTTGTGCACGTTCAGAAGCTGTTTTGAATTGATTTTCTGAAAGTGTAATTCCTTTGACTTTAGCTCCAGTAGATTTTGCTATATCTATTGCCATACCACCCCAACCACATCCGATATCAAGAACACTCATATTTTTATCAATTTGCAGTTTTCTGATTATGTGTTCTTTTTTATCTTTTTGAGCTTGTTCCAAGCTAATGTTAGGATTATGAAAATATGCACAAGAATACTGCATATCTTTATCTAAAAATAGTTTGTATAAATCTTCATTAATATCATAGTGGTGCGCAACATTATTTTTTGAATTTACAAGCTGATTAATTTGCTGAAGTGGCATCAAAATAGAAGATAAATATTCGTAAAATTTATAAAATTTATTGTTTGAAATAAAATCATCGTAACAATTAGTAATTAGATTTAGAAATTCTTCTATTGTGCCTTTTTCAATTATTAATTCTTCATTCATATAAGCTTCACCAATATGTAAATTGGGATTAAAAAAAAGTTTTCTCTCTATAGATTTATTTTTTAGTCTAATACGAACTTGAGGATTTGAGCTTCCGAATTTATAAATTTTCTCATTAGAGTCGATTATCTCTAATGTTCCGTCAAAATTTAGTTTTTTCAGTACACTAAATAGCATGATATATTTATTTTAAGAAAATCGTTACTTATGTCAATAACTCTAAATTATTAACATTTGATGAGAAAATAATTTGTAGAGATTGACTTAAGCAGCAATGCGACGATTTTTTTGAGCTTCTTTTTCTTTTTTAAGCTCTTTTTCGTCAATATACGCAACATCACAGTGACTCTGACAATAAGGCTTCCCAGCAACGGTATCAGCTTCACAAAAATGAAAATCTTTCTCTTGAGGATCGCCAATTGGCCATTGGCAGCTTGAGAAACTGTGCATTACACTGTTTTGTTTGAAATAGTTTTTTAATATAGACATAATATTTTTATTAATTTCGAGGTAGTTTATATTTATGAAAAAACCAGTATTCAACATCAAATATAAAAAAGTTGTTAATTATCAATATGTTAGTATCTTAATCTTTTTGACCTACTATATGTTGATACATAATTTATGAGAAAAACGAATCGGTATATCGAAAAAATAAAATTATTAACAATAGTGCCAAAAAAAACAGATAGGATTTGATCACAAAACTTTTAGTTAATTTGGATTTAGGAGGTTTTCTCAAATATATAAAGAAAACAATAGTACTCCAAAATAATAAAAGTATTACCCAGCCTGTTAAAAATGCGTAATAAAAATCGACAGACATAAGTTCCCTAAAGAATTAATCTATATAGCGCAGTGTAAACCTGTTTTTTGGATATATTTTTGATGATATTCTTCAGCTTTATAGAATTCCTTGGCTTCTGATATTTCAGTTACAATATTTATTCCTGCACTTTTAGCATATTCATTTTTTGAATGAATAGATTTATTTTTTTGATCTTCGTTATAATAATATATCGCTGATCTATATTGTGTTCCAATGTCAGGACCTTGTCTGTTTAAAGTTGTAGGATCATGACACTTCCAGAAAACCTTCAAAAGATCTTCATAAGATATTTTAGAATTATCAAATTCAACTAAAACAACCTCAGTATGATTTGTATTTCCTTGGCAAACACTTTCATAAGAAGGGTTAATAGTATCGCCTCCAGAATAACCAACTAAGGTATTTATTACACCTGGAGTTTTACAAAATGTTTCTTCCACACCCCAGAAACAACCTGCACCAAATAATGCTTTTTCCATATTCATAAATATATATGTAATATAAAATATATCAATTTTTATGAGTCCAAAATTTAAAATTTTAGATAAAAAGAATATTCACGACGGTTTCTTTAAAATGAATGAAGTTACTCTTAAATACAAAAAATATAATGGAGATTGGAGTAATGAAATAAAAAGGGAGTTATTTGGTGGTGCACAAGTATCTGCAGTCTTGCCATATGACCCTATAAATAAAAAAATCGTTTTAATTCAACAGTTCAGACCAGGGACAATTTTTAGAGATAATCAAAATTATCTAGATGAAATAGTTGCTGGAATAATTGACTCTGGTGAAACTCCAGAAGATACCGCAAAAAGAGAATGCTTGGAAGAAACTGGATGTGAAATAAGCAATCTTACATCTATACAAGGTTACTTTCCTGCTCCAGGATCATCCGAATCTTTTTACAATCTTTTTTTAGGCGAGGTAATTGCTCCAGATAAAGAAAATATAAGAGGTCTAGAGAATGAAAATGAGGACATATTAGTTAAAAGTTATAGTTTTGATGAGGTAAAAACAAAGATGAATAAAAAAGAAATTTTAAATGGGCTTACACTAATAGCATTACAATGGTTTTTTTTAAATATTGAAGGGTCTTAAGTTCCTATACCTCTTTCATAAGGTTGAACTAATTCTTTACATATTAAGTTCATATCTAAAGTCTCAACATTTTTATCTATAGTTTGATATTCCTGACACTCATATACTTCGTTATCTTTTTGGAGAACTGTAACAAATAAGATTATTGTTAAATCATTTCCAACCTCTATGTCACTTATAGCGTAGCTTTTAACTTCAAATCCTTCATTAATAAGATCTTTATAAGATTTCTGTGACTCTAG
>CACBLW010000004.1 GCA_902540265.1 uncultured Alphaproteobacteria bacterium | reverse complement strand
ATAATTTATAATTAAATTGAAAGGAGGATATTAAATGTCAATTTTTATATCACTTGGCATCTATTCACAAAAAGGTGCAGATGGCATCATTAATGGAGACTCTGATAGAAAAGCAGCTATGGAAAAAATGGTCAGCAGTGTTGGGGGTAAATTAATTGATTATCATATAACAAGAGGCCAGTATGATTTTGTTATGATTACTGAGGCAGAGTCGTTTGAAAGTATGGCTGCATGCGCTTTGAAAGCAAAAGCAGCAGGTACTCTTACCGAGGCAGTTACTTTAGAGTCTGTTGATTTAAACAAAGTAAGAGAGATGGGAAATAAAGTAGATTTTTCTCCTCCTACTTCTTAATTAACAAAGCACTCTTTTCTTGAGTGCTTTATTAAAATACAAACTTTAGAACGGTATATTTTTCTGAGGCCACCCAGAATTTCTACATTTCGTATCTTTATTAGGTGCGGTTTCACATAAGATTATAGCATGAGCAAAATGTGCTTGAGAATTATTCAATAACTGATCTGTCAGTTCATCACATCCAGACCAAAGGTCATCACATTTATTAGATTTTCCAATATTTGCATATTTCACATTTAGATCAGGGATATCTATATTTTCTGACGTAGCATCATCCATATAGTTTCGATAAGGACCAAACTTCATACGTATTTTATCTGCGCCTGCTAAAGTTTGACCATAGTAACTTGATACCAGTTTCCCATCAATCCATAAATGCAAGAAGCCATCATCTGCCCACTTAGCATTTATTATTAAATTAACCCACTTACCTTTTAAGGAAATTTCATTTTGATTAAGATCAAGTGAAAAGGTATTGTAATAATTCTGCCGGCCAGCTTCATTGTTTTCTGTAAAAAATTTTTCTGAATTAAATGTCCATGAAAACCTATTATTTGAATAATTAAAAGTAGGACCTACACCTACTTCTGATTTACCTTTAATAGGCTTAAAATCAAAAATACTTAGATTATGTTTTTTGCTAAAATATGATCCATCTAAAAAATATTCTACGCGGTACCATTTAGTTTGGTTTTTTTTGGCAACTTTTTTAAGTGGTTCCATTATCTGAAAGCGTTGAGCGTGACCGGGATTACCCCATCTTTCCCAATCCAATTTATGACCTTCATCTGAATATTTAACATTAAATTCTACACCTTTTTCTTTGACACCAAATCTATCTTCAAATTCATCAAAAAAAGAAACTAGCTCCTTTTTCTCTTTGATATTTCTTATTGTGAAAACCATATTACCTACTAATTCACCTCTCAAAACATATTGATCATAATTTTTCTTTTCTTTATTTTTCATTTTGTCTTCGAATTTATTTCCAAAAGATAAAGAGGGTAGTGATACGATTAATAAAAAAATTAGAATGTATTTCATGAGAATTTTTCCTTTCTAATATAGCCAAAATTAGTTGTTTTAAAGTGTTTGAAAGGAACATTAAGATCCTCAATGGCTTTAATCGTTTCATCTGTAATATTACCATAAACTTCTATTTCAAATTTATCGGCTATTTCTTGATGTTTTTCTACATATGCTACAACAGGAGGATTATTAATGTGGTGAACCATTGCTTCACTGGTACGATAAACTTCACTCCAGGTAAATTCTAGGGGATCTGTTGGATCTTGATCAAAAGTATGGATCAGCATATCTGGTTCTGATGAATTAACGGCGTCATCAGCTTCTTTTGCAATTTTGAGATACTCTTCAACTTTACCTTCTTTTACACGTATTCTAGCTATTAAAATAAAAGGATTAGACATTTTATAAAATTAATTTCCATCTTCTAACATAATGAATGTTTGAGTTTCAAGATCTACTCCTGCTTCTCTTCTTAATTTTACCATTGAAGGCAAATTCAGCATTTCTTGCATTCGTTCCATAGATTCAACTTGAAGAACTGTATAAATCTCATCTTTATTCTCTTTAGGATGTCCATAAGCTAATACAGTAACCCCATATTCTTGTCTTAAACTTTCGTTTTCATCAAACGCTTGTTTCCAATGCTCATAACCTTTAGTTAATTTTGCGTGTGATATGATTTTCATAATTAAACTCCTTTCTTACAATTGAAATTTGTATTCTTTAACACCTTAGTGTTACATATTTTTTAATGTTAGATTAATGCTTTGGAAGCAATATAGCCATGATATAATTCTATAACAGAGTTTTTTTATAATAATGTATTTCTAATAATTAAATTTATCAAACTATAGAAACAAAAGAGGGATAATATGAAAAATAAATTATTAGTAATTTTTACATCTTCCATTTTTTTAATATTTGGTTCAGCATTTGCTGGTGAAAAATATGAATTTACTGGAACCGCATATAATACAAGTGGTTTTGAAGCACCGATAGTAACAGCTAGTGAAGCTCAAATTTGGAATTGGAGCAATGATTCTTTTTGGATTTACGATGATGCTCCAGAAGGGTGGCCTAAAGAAGTTATGGCAGACTGTAAGGGTAAAGGTATTGCAAATAAGGATGGCATTCCTCTAGCAGGATTTTTTATGTGTACAGTGCATGATACTGATGGTGATCTTTTTCTGACAAGTGGAAATTGGGAACCTTCTAAAGGTGGAGGAGATTGGACATTTATTTCGGGAACAGGTAAGTTTGAAGGAGTAACTGGTGGAGGTAGCTATTTAAATGGCGTTCAATTTATGGGTGGCGATACCTTAAACTTTGTTACGTCAATAGAAATGCCAAACTAAATTATTTAGAAAGGAGAAATATGGTTAGAATACAGTGGATTATGAAACCTTTTCCTGGTCAAAACGATCAGGCAATGGAAAATGTTAAAAAATTTGCAAAGTTATGGAAAGATCAAGGTGCTAACAAATGCACAATAGCAATTATGTCTGGAAATATGTGGGGTCATATTTCTTTTAATTGTAATTTTGATAATTTTGAACATTTAGGCAAAACGAGAGACTTAGTTAGAAGTCATTCAGATTTAAAACTTATGATTAATGATGGAAGTAAGCTAGGTGAAATAGTTCAAGAAAACACGTATAGTATAGTTGAAAATTACTAATATTTAACAAGGTATTTATTATTTAAAATAAAGACCTATTTATTTACTATGAGACAATTTATAGTCGAATGCTGGGATAGTGTTATGAGTCACGATTTTAACCCATTAAAGCATATTCCAGACCTACAAGTCAGACACATGGTATTGCAAATATTAGCATGGATGTGGTGTATAGCATTCAGTCTTTATGTAGGATCGTGGTATGTAATGGGAGTAACTTTTGCTACTCATTTTCTTTTAATCGCAGCCATTGCTATCACTATTGCTACTTTTAAAATATCTGAGAATGTTTATAAATTTAGAGAAGGTTATCATTCAGTGAATAGAGCACGAGGTAGCGTTATTTACAGAGATAAATATGGCAATCCCTATAAAGTTGAATTGCCAAAAAATGATCCTGGTGGAGAACACGACTAATTTTTTTAATAACTGCCAAGCCTTAAATTGTTGAACATTTAAAATTAATATAAATTATTGATAAGAAATATTAATGAATATTAGATTTTATATAAAGATCATAGTTGGTTTATTGATTTTTAAATTTGCATTTGCAGAAGTTATAGATGTCGATGATCAAGAAATGATAAAATTATCAAATGCTAATATTCCAATTGTAGATGTAAGAAGAAGTTCAGAGTGGGATCAAACCGGCGTTATTCCAAATAGTATTTTACTAACTTTTTTCGATGAAGAGGGGAATTATAATTTTGATGAATGGTACGAAAAATTACAACTAGAAATAAATGTAACCGATCCAATAATCTTAATTTGTAGATCAGGAAAAAGATCTAAGGTAGTCGCTAATATGATAGATGAGAAATTTAATACTATTATTTACAATGCACAAAGTGGAATCAACTCATGGATTAATAAAAAATTCATAACAGTTGAACCTCATCTGAATTAAAACAAAATAACGTTTGCTAGGATATACAAAGCTGTAAGGACACAGAAAATTAGCACCAGATATCTGATAATAAACATTTTTTCATATGATAAAAAATAGTACCCATAAGAGCAACTCTTAACTGCATCCTTAGTTGGTGTTAGGATTATTAAAATGATTATAATTTTGTTTAAAATTATTAATTTTTATTTTAAATTAGTTTAATAAAATGTTTTATTGTAAAATTATGATTAAATATTTTTTATCAACATTTTTATTATTATCTTTTAGTAGTAATGCTATAGAAATAACATCTCCAGCATTTAATGATGGAGAAAGTATACCAAAAAAGTATGCATGTGAGAAAAGAGGTGGTGAGAATATATCTATTCCAATAAATATCTCTAATGTCCCTGAAAATGCTAAATCAATTGTATTAATAATGGATGATCCAGATGCAATGAGCCTGGCAGGTAAAATTTGGGTTCATTGGATATTATTTAATATCCCAACTGACGTAAATGAATTGCCAGCTATGAAAGATGGAAAAATTGGTATTGGCAAGAGTGGCCAAAACAGTAATTACAAAGAAAATTATGATGGACCATGTCCTCCGCACGGAATGCATGTATATAATATTAAAGCTTATGCTCTAGATATAGAAATAAAAGAAAGCTTTGGAGTATTAACACAAATTGAATTTGAAAAAAAATATAATGATGCAATACTCAGTTCTTCAGTTTTATCTGGAAAATATGCCATCTTACATATTTTAAAAAAATAGTTTTTAATTAAATTTAAATAAATTTATCCAGTTCTATGATAGGCCTCTTCAAAGATCTCACCTTTAGGTTTTTTTAATTTATACTGATTATTTTTTAATTCATGGATGCAGTTATCAATTATACTTTTTGGGTGACTTAGAAACCATCTGTTCTTAGCAACGGGTATAACTCTAGACATTTCTGGAGCAAAAAAAGTTCTAATATCATATCCACCCTCTAAAATAGTTTTATAAAACTGACCGCCGTTAGCAGTGAAATTTGAAGGTGTATAATAATCAAACTCATGCTTTGAGCTATTTTCTGGTTTAAATAGATTGGTTATAAGTTGATTATCTTTAACTATTTCAAATCCGTATAATTTTTGTTCAAACTGTTCATAATCTTGTTCATCAACGTTATTGAGTGAAACTACAACACTTCTCAATAAAACATGATGTTTCAATTCATAATTCTCAATATTTGTAATAAATTCATATTTTATATTATGACCTGATGGTTCTATAATAATTAGCTGTGCACCGCATATAATTACATCTTCATCATCATCAAATTCAACTAGCGGATAGTAAAGATAGGCTCTTTCAGTCCATTCTTCATGAGATTCAATCTCTTTGAATTCATTTTGGATATTAAGTTGATCAATTAAAAGTTCTTTAGGAGATAAAACTCTAAATTTCATTGGATATAAATCAGTTTCATACCATTCAGTTGAAAAAGAAGTTGTGGCACCAAGAAGGAGTAAAATAATGAAAAATAAGGTAATTATGAAAGTTACAATTCTTATTATTAGTGCCACATTTTATAATTAGTTAATGAAAATGATAATTTCGTGTTTGAAATAAGGTAAAAATTTGAATTTTATTAAATATCGATGATCACAGAGTTAATAATGTTTGGTTTAATTCCTTACTACATAATTAAAATAACAATCAAATTACTCATTAAAATATTCAAAAAAATATCATATGTGTTAAAATAATATTGTCCTGATTTAGATACTCTAATTGCTGGGACTCAAAACAAAACGCTAAAGGAGATATAATGTTCAACTTTAAATTATATTTTGCAAAATCTATTAGAGATTTTATCAATCAACGAGAAAAAAAAGAGGGTATTAAAAATATTTTTTTTAAAAAAGTAGATAAAAACTTTCTAGAACTATCAAGAGAAGAACAACTTCAAAGATTAATAAAAATTCTAGAAGAACAAGGTTTTAAACTGAAGAAATAATTATGATAAGAGAGGCATACATGCCTCTCATAAAATTTGATAAAAATGATTAATAATTGAGGTAACATTAAGAACAAATCTTAATACAAACATAATTTGAACAACAAATCGTTAAAATTGAAAATTAGAAATGCTTTATGGAGTCTTTATCAAGAGTTATATTATTTTTAACGTCCTATTTTATTGTTTTAGCTTTATCTTTTAGTATCAATATAGAATTTGAATATCTACAGAGCGGATTATTCTTATTTATTTCTATAATTATAGCATCGTGGCTGTATTATTTACATTTTAAGAAAAAAGAAGCTCCAGAATTTCAAAAAGAAGTTTTGTATGTCATATTTTTTCTATGCCTTGTGACATCTACATGGTCATTTAAATTAAATTATTTTCATATGTATGATTAATAATTTCTGGTTTTATTTCTTAATTACTCCTGTTGTAGTATCTATTATAGCTCTAAATTCTTTGTTTGTTCATAAAAGCCCAAGCACACCAGTATTTGAAAATGCTTTAGAATATTGTCAAACCGTAGATAATAATTATGTCTATAGTGATCAAGGAACTGCTCAAGATATCTGTATAGATGAATATATGAATGCACCTTGGGCATTAGAAATAATTATTAAAATATTTTTATTATTTGGCTTTATATTTTTAGTTCCATTTTTACTATATATTAAAAATAGATAAAATTTCTTTGAAATAACTCTCTTAACCTTTGGGTGAATAATGGTATAAGAATATAATGTTTCAATTTTTAGCAACAGTAATTCCTTCAATTGTTTTGGTATATTTTTTCGTTACTTTAGATAGATTCCCTGAGCCAAGAAGAATTATTATTATAACATTTATTCTCGGTATTCTCATCACGATACCTGCTGGTTTTGCAAATGTGTACCTAATGCAAATAATTTATGAAAATTTTTATTATAGTAATTATTATAATGAAATTGATACTTTTTTTGTTGGACCTTTTGTTGAAGAAATTCTAAAATTTTCAATTATACTTCTATATTGTTCTCGATTAGATGATTTTGACGAACCTATGGATGGATTGGTTTATGGTGCAACAGCCGCTTTAGGCTTTGCTATGGCTGAAAACTTTGATTATGTTTATAGTGCAGAAGAATTTGGAACGACCTGGCAAGACATTGCTTGGATAAGAGCTTTTTTAACTGCTCCTATGCATGCTTCTTGTGGAGCTATTATTGGCTTTTCTTTTTCTTATTATTATTTCTATAATAAAAATATAATTTTTTTAATAATAGGTTTGTCTATCGCAATTATTTTGCATTTTCTTTATAACTATGGATATTTTGAATTGATTGTTATCTCTCAAATTATTGTTTTATTTTTCTTATTCAGAAACTTAAGAAAAAAACAGGAAATTGTAAAAAAAAGTTTGGAATGATTAATATCAATTCTTATCATAAAATTTTAATTTTTTTTCTATGCATCTTCTCTTTAAATTTAAATGCAAATAGCAATGTTTGTAGTTCATTTTATGAAAATATAAGAATTTATAATAATGAATATGAATTGTACGCTAACCCCATTTTTGAACAAGAAGAACCAATGTTTGGATTAATTTTTGATCAATCGTTTGATATTGAAAAAGATCGATGGGTTTATAAAAGAGATAAAGATAATCACATTAGTATCTTTAACACTAATTATTACTCAAATTCCTATAATAAAATAATCAGTAATGATAAAATTATTTCATTAAATGATTTAAATGTAAGTGAATTATCAGACGAAGAATTTAATAAAGTATTTGCAGATAATGAAAAAATTAATTTTAAAATTAAGCGCTTAGAAGAAGGAATAAATAAAGAATTAAATTTTACTCTTGAAAAGTCAATGTTTGATCAAGTTTCAGAAGTAACTCCTATTTTCCGAATTAATTCTTTTAAAAAACATTGATATAAAAAAATACTGAATACACGGTTAATTATGATTTTGAATATTGGTGGCTGGATAATAGATTAATTGATTTACTAAAACCATCTTATGAAAAAGAAATTGGAACAGTAGAAGAACTTATTAACAAGAAAAAGAAAGAAATGGGAGACGAATTTAATGAAAATACATTTGTAGCAGGTTGGTGGTGTGAGTTAACAATGGATGACTTTTATGCAGAAGATTTATTTCTCTGGCATCCAGAATTAGAATTTATAAATATTGTAAAAAATGATTTAGAAAATAGAGAATTAAGTATCTCCTTTAATTACAATATATATGGAGATGATTATGAAGAATTGTATCTTAATATAAAAGATCAAGGGATAGCAACTTTTACAACAGAATTTGATTTAAGAGCCTTTCCATTTGATTCACATGAAATTGAATTTGTCTATGCTGATACTAAACATAGTATATCATCACAACTTATAGATTATGATGCATACGTAACGTTACCATTAGATGACAAACTGAAATCAAAAGTTCTTGAATGGAATATTAATGGAAACTATGCAGAATATGAGGCTATTAAATATTATGATAAATATGACTATGTTTATGATGGTATCAAAACATATTTTACTATCGAACGTAATTCTTCCTATTATGTTTATAAAGTTATTGCTCCAATAATTTTAATATTAATTGTATGCTGGTCTGTTTTTTGGTTAAAGCCAGAGCAAATAGAGTCAAGATTAACTGTATCCATAGTTTGTTTATTAACTTTAATTGCTTATAACTTTGTAATTGATGAAAATATTCCTAAACTTCCTTATTTAACAGCAATGGATCAAATAATACTTTCCTCATATTTTTTTGCCTCTGTGCCTACTATTCTCAGTATTTACTATGTAAATTTAGTAGAAGACCAAAAATTAACCTTACTTAATTCACAAAAAATATATTCGCATACTAGGGCCAATTATTTATTTACTAGCGATAATCTTTATTATGTACTCAAATATTAATAAGAACCCTAGTGCTTTAGGTTCAATGAAAATAATTTTTGGATAAATGAAGAAAAGTTTATACTCACTACAAGATGGTATCAAAGCATCATTGAAAGATCTTAATGATAATGAAGTAATTGAATCTACAGAAAAATACGCTGGTGTAAAAAAAAATAAGAAACATTTTTATAAATGTGCTGAAGGAGGGTCCTACGATATTCATCACAAGTACTCTGTAGCAATAGATATAGCCAATATAAAAAAAGGGAAAGTACCATCAATGTTAAAAGCGCATGAAGCGATGATTGATAGTTATTTTACAGAAACACAAAATACCACAACTCAAGAAATCAATTATTATGTAGGCCAGGTAATGAAAGAAATAGGTTCTTTAACAAACAGTGTTGTTGACGGTATAGAAGATGGTGTTCTTACACAAGCTGAAAAAAATGAAATTAAAAAAGCAATAAAAAGCGCTGAAGAATCTATAATGAAACTCAAATCAAAAATTGGGAATATTACCTAACTAGAGAATTTAACTTACTTTTTCCCTATTATTTATTTTTCATAAATCCTTAAATTGTAATCATAAACGAAAGGATAATTATGAAAAACGTACTAAAAATATTAACCATCTCTGGAGCTTTATACCTATCAAGCATAACAAGTGCATTTGCATGGGGCTTTAGTTCAACTGGGTTCCAATTGGGCGATTATTATTATGAAAATTTTAGCAATGGTATGAGCTGCACTACAACAACTATTGGTGATTATACTTATACAAATTGCTTCTAACAATAAACTTAATAGCGCTAATTAAATAAATAATTAGCGCTGTTAGAATACTGAAAGGAAATTAAATGAGAGCAAATATAATAAAAATGGATGAAAAAATTATAGATATTAATATAGGCCCAGACATTATTGGAGATGTTCGATGGATAAGTTAATATTAATAAAATTCGTCAATCACAAAGATGACATTAATAATCTTTAAAAATCACAATAATAATTTTTATAATAGGAGAGAGTATAAATGGTTCTAGAAAACCAATTAAGTGATCAAGAATATAATGAATTAGCTGAGTTAGAAAAAGAAATTTTTAATGAAATAAAATTAATTTTTACGAAAGATAATAGAGCTAATGAAGTTACAAAAATCTACTGTATCGGAAGATCATTAGCAAGACTTCAGAAAGATAATATAGATTTGATTACTTGTTTACGGATGCTTATAGACTCTTTTGTTGATGAAACAATTTTTTCACAAGAACTCCTCGACTATGAGAAAAAAAATCTAAATAATACGGTTAATAGATTTCTAAATACTCTAGATACTAGAACAAACTATAAAATTAATTGATTTTTTAATGAATTATTTATCTTCAAATATAGTATACATAAAAAGGAAAAGATAAAAAAATGTTGAGGAAAAACACTAAAATTTATTTAAATCAAAATGATACAATTCAAGTAAGAATTCAAAATTGGTTTAGAGATCTATTTAATTTTGGATGGCAAATTAATAAAAATTTATATCAATTTGATAAAAAATTTCATTTAGTTTTAGTGTTACCTACATCAACTATGAGCTCCGCTTCTATTGCAGCTGGCTATACATGCGCAAAATTTAAAAATAATAATATAGAAAATGATGAAGAAATTAGTAAAGAAATTGATAATTCAGATAATATTTCTCTAATTGACGAATTAAAAGATAAAAAAAATATTGGTGAGTTTTATGAATATAAAATTTCAAAAGACAAAAACCCTATTGCTGTAAAATTTTTAGGTATGGAAGAATTATCAATGATGGAAGCATCAAAAAGTAGGAAATTTAAAAAATATAATTTTAAGAGAGGATTTGTAAATTTATTTCATTTTGAAAATAGAAAAGATTTAACTAAAATTGAACCAATACAAGAAACTTCTATAGATCTTTGTATAAAAAGAATATCAAGCAAGTTTAAAGATTTTGAACTTAAACCTGGTAGTCAGTTAACTAAAAAAGATAACGGATTAGTTAATTTTTTTCTTAATTCACGTGATCAAGAAATATTCAATAACAAATTAGAACATAATTTGATTAAAATTTATGGTGATAAAAATAAAATTATCGATGATTTATTTACGCCATTGTCATTTTATTTAAATGATCAAGATAGATCTTTAGGAAAATTAAATGATATTGTTAGAGCAAATAGAGTAAACCAATATCATCATACTCATTCTAGTGTTATGTCGTCACGCTCTTCAAATGATCTAGAAAATACCAATGATAATTCTGAAATTATTATTTTTGAAGGATCTGATGCATATCTAAAATTAATTAATGAACACTATAACTGTAATACTATAGCTATTCTTACTCCAGAGGATGTTCACTTTAGTGATTCTGTTAATATTGCTAATTCACTTTACCAACGAAATATGATCGAGATCGAAAACTCAATATTCAATAACTTTTCAAACAAATATCCTTGTATGGCCTATTGGAGAAAATCTTAATGAATAGTTTATCGTATGAAAATTCTGTTTTAAAAGAAAATGAATCTACCACTTCTTTAAAAAAAGATCTTCGAAATATTAATCTTAATTATGCAAATAAAATTTATAGTAATTTTGATAATATAGAGCAAGATGATTGTAATGTTTCATATGTAGAAAATAACGATTTTAAATTATTTGTTACAAACTATGAAAAATTAGAAAAATCTATTGATAAAGATGATAAATTTAATGATACAATTCATGATATACTTAGTTATTTTCGAAATTACAGATTTCAAATACCAAAAACACCACTTCCTTTTAATCATTTAATTTTTCAACGTGAACCTCTTAATGAGATAATTAATAAAATAAATGGTTTAAAATACTCATATCCACATTATCATTTATCAGTTCAAAAACTTTTAGAACAGTTAATCAAAATGACAGAAACTGCAGTTAATCCATTATTTGATAAACTTATAAGATTTTATCCTGAAGGCTTACTTTATTTTCAAACTAGCTCAAGGTTCTTAGAGGTTAAGAAATTTATTGAAGAGAGGTCAAATAATAAAATTATTGTTGTTTCTGGAAAAGAATTGAAAAAAAATTTCATTGAAGAAAATTTATGTATTATTGGATATCCAACCTGGATTAAAAGGGATTTGCATATATTTGAAGCTCCTAAATTTAAAAAACTTTATTGCGTTACATTTGGATTTTTAAATTCTTCAAAAAACGACACTCCTAAACTTAACAAAACAGTGGGTTCAAAAAATATTCATTCTATTCCTCAAATTTCTTCCAATAAAAATATATTTCAAAAATTATTTGATACATCTGAAGACTCCGATAGTGATATTGAAAAATTTGAACTTGAATATTTTAGAAATAAGTCAAATAAATTTTCACAAAATGATATAGATTATCAAAATAGTTTAAATGCCAAAATGTTTATTTTTTCAGATAATCAAATTGCCTACATGACTAATGAAAAAGGGATTGATTCAAGTCAAAGAACCATTGAAATAGATTTTCAAAATAAACCAACAATAAGAAAAAAACAAATTGATGAATTTAGAAGAGGGGATGTTGTGGTTTTGCGAATAGGCTCATCCAAAGATTTAATGGTGGAAATTGCGGATAAAAAAATCCTTAAATCTGAAATAGAAAGAAACTCACAAAAAAGATGGAAAACTGCACTTGAACATCAATTGAGAAAAAGAAATCTTGATAAAAATCTATTAGCAAGAGATTTAAAAAATATTGGAATTAATTATGCAAGCGGAAATAACATCAATTACTGGATGTCTTCAGAAAAAAATATAAAACTTGATAATGATAATTTATTTTTAAAGTTGTTAAATTTTTTAGAATTCTCTGAAGTAGACTCAAAAAAAATATTAGATGATATGATTAAAATACGTTCAAGTCATTTACAGGCAAGTAAATTTATAACAAAAGAATTAACAAAAATAATAAAAAGCTCAGATCTGAATAATTTATATAAAAATGGCTCTCAAGAGTTTGAAATAGGCGACACAGGAGCAAAAATAGGATTATTTATTGTCCAGGCTATAGATAATAATAATGTAAAAATGCCAAGAAAATATCTTGATAGAATTTTAGATAAATCAGATTTTTATGGTTAAGCTAATTCCTTCAACTAAATACAGAACTACTAAAAGTAGAGGAGAGATCAATCTTTTTAATAAATTTTACAATGATAAAAAATATGATGATTGGGTAATACTCCATTCACAAGATATGCTTGAACGTGTAAGAAAATGGATGGGTGAAATTGACTATATCGTCATTATTCCAAAAAAAGGAGTAGTGTGTATTGAAATAAAATCATGTTTTGAACCTTATCCCAAAATAAAAAATGGTTGTTGGTTTTATAATGCCACTCAAGAAAAAAATAATAAACCTGATACTGATGGTCCATTTGTTCAAGCTAAAAACAATACACAAGATCTTAGAGATTTTTTAAAAAATACATCAAATAATTTAAAAGATATAATTTTTACAAGAATGATTATTTTCACTGACTCTCCTTTTAAACAAAAAAGTGCTGAATGGTTAGATTTTGAATATGTAGATGTTGATGATCTTGGTGAAAATTATAACAATATTTTTAAATTAATAATCAATACAATTGATAAATTTAGATTACATTGCGTAAACAAAGACGGATTTGGATGGTTTAATAATACAGAAACCCTCACGCCTAAGCCTGAGCAAACTAAAAAAATATTAAATATTCTTAGACCAGATTATGAAAATTATCTTTCTCCAGATAACAGAAGAAAAAAACTAATTAATGAATTAAAAAAATATACAGAAGAACAATTTGAAATTTTGGATAACGTATCACAGAATGAACGTATAATAGTAAACAGTCCTGCAGGTACAGGAAAAACTCTTTTAGCTATTGAAATGGCAAGAAGATCTTTTATGAATAAAGAAAAAACACTTTTCATATGTTTTAACAACTTACTGGGTAAAACAATTAGAAATGAAATTGAGCCCTTAAGTGAGTACATAACTTTCTTTACTTTTTCTCAACTATTAATTGAAATTTCAAAAGTTGATTTAACAAAAATTGATACTTCAAAAACTAGTTTTTGGAGAGATGAATTAAAAGTTTTGGTCTACAAGCATATTGATAAATCAAAATATAAAAGATGTTTCGATCATTTAATAATAGATGAAGCCCAAGATATTACTACTAGTGATAATTTATTAATTTTATCTTCTCTTTTAAAAAATGATTTAACTAAAAGTAAATTGTCAATATTTGGCGACTATGAATGGCAATCAGTTTATAATTTTGCAAATTCTCAATTTGATTATTTTGATCCATCGGAAGAGCTTATTTATCCAAATAAAATTAAAGATGAATATTGTAATGATTTATCTTTATTAAACCTAAGAGTTAATTGTAGAAATTCTGTTGGAATTTCAAATCAAGCACAGATTTTCGGTGGTATGAATCCTCCTTACAAAAAAGTTCTCAGGCCAGATGATAATACCAATCCTATAATTAAGAAATATAAAGATTTAGTAAATCAATACGAACAAATATTTAATATTTTAAATTTACTAAAAAAACAGAATTATAAAGATGAAGATATAGTTATTTTATCCCTTAGCTCTAAAAAGTCAGCTGCAATGTCTGGATTAATTGATTACATGAATGAAATAAATGCTAAGATAAAATATCAATTTTCATATGAAAATAATGATTTTGGAAAAAAAGGAATGATTTTTTCTACAAGCATTAGATCATTTAAAGGCTTAGAAAGTCCTGTAGTGATTATCACTGATATTGAACAAGATAAAATGAATGAAGAAGAGACTAAATCTCTTTTATATACAGGTATAACTAGATGTGTTGAAAAATTATATCTTTTAATAAGGGATAATAATGCCTAATTATATTAAATCACGTAATTTACTTATTGATTATTTAAAAGGTGAGATGCATGGACCTTTAAATATTAAAAATTTAAATTTTGAAGAAGAAAAAATTCAAACTCTATCTATTGATGATACACTTTCTTTTGATACATTTAAAGATGCTTCACAACTATCAATTCAAGAAAATGGTCAGGAAATATTAAATTTAATAACTCCTCTTGGAGATGAAGAGCCTACAAGACGGTACGGTGTTGGTGTGCTGTACCCATTTAATATTATGAAAGATGAAGAAGAAGAAAAAGAAGAAAATGATGTAGTATTTTATACTAACCCTGATGATGAGCCTGAAAATTTAGCAATTGATAAAAAAACAAGAGATAAATTAAATGATGATATTATAAAAAAACAGAAAAGAAAAATTAAGAATGATTTTTCAGAAGGTGTTGCTGACATAAAATCAAGTAATGAATTAAAACAATCCTCAATGGGCATAAGTTTTTTTGCAAATGTTAAGCCTAATTCTATTTTAAAAATTTATAATCATGACTTAAATGAATGTGGAACTTATATTAAAAGATTTGTCGATGTTAAAGAAAATACAAGTAAAAATGATCATTATGCTTGGTTTAGAAAACCTTTAAAATTAAATTTTGAATTTGAAACAAATAAATTATTAGAAACTGTAGGTGTTGTTGAGCCAAAAAATGGCATGATGATTGATGGTAATCTCAAAATAGAATGTAAAGTAATTACTAGAACCATTGAAAATGATGACTCTAATGTAAGATTGCTTACTATTTATATTGTTAATAGAAGTGACAATAAATCATCGAATGATGAAAAATGTTTATTTCAATCAAATTTTGTAGCTTCTTTTTATAATTTAGAAAAAGAAAAAATTAAATGCATTATTCCTTATCCGGAAAGTGAATTGGTTGATCAAGATAATGTTAATGATAAGTTTATTGAAGAAGATAAATCTTTAGAACTTATATTTCGTAATAAACAAACATTTGCAATAGGTCATGGATGTTCAGCAGATTGGGTGCAAGAAAAAGGAGATGAAATAGCTAGTGAAGTTTCTTCAAATCATTTCCCAATCTATGATTCAGCTAATGTAACATCAGAAATTGAATATAATGGCAAACCCTTTGAAATATCAATGGCAGAATTAGGAGGATTGATAAATGAAAATGATAATGAAATTTTTAATCAAATTCATTTATTAGGTAGTTTGTATGAAGAATGGATAGAGTCAAACAAAAAATTAATTGAAACAATTAATCCTAAATATAAAAAATCTGCAGACAAAAATTTAATTAAATGCAATGAAATGCTTGAAAGAATTAGAGCAGGAATTTCATTTTTACAAAATAATGATGAAGCTTTAATAGCTTTTAAATTAGCAAATCAGGCAATTTTATCTCAACAAGTAAGGACAAAAAGATACAAAGATGATGAAAGAGATTGGGTCATTGGACTTAATGGTATGAAAATCACAAAAACTCAATATTCAGAACCAGATATCAAAAATCCACCTTCGGGAATTGGAATGTGGAGGCCGTTTCAATTAGCCTTTCTATTATCTTGTTTGCAATCTACAGTTGATGGTGAGAATCAACTTCGTGAAAATGTAGAATTAATTTTCTTTCCTACCGGAGGAGGGAAAACAGAAGCATATCTAGGATTAATTGCTTTTCTTGGATTTTATAAAAGAATAACTAACAAAGAACATTACGGAATAGATGTCATAATGCGATATACTTTGCGGTTACTTACAACTCAGCAATTTACAAGGGCAGCAAGTTTAATCTGTTCAATGGAAAAAATTAGAGAAGACAATGAAGATATTTTAGGGAAAAATGAATTCTCAATTGGGGTTTGGCTGGGTCAAGCTAGTACACCCAACAGAAAAGAAAAGGCAAGATCTATTGTTAGAAAATTAAGTGATAAAAAAGAAGTAGACTCTGGAGATGAAGATCCTTTTCTTTTAACTAAATGTCCATGGTGCTCAGCGCCTATTGGCCTTGTAGAAATTAAAAAAAACTTAGGTTCTCAGAAAAAATCCTTTCGATCATCCTATGAAATGATGGGTATCAAAGAAATGAAAAATTCAGTAAGTTTTATGTGCGATGATGATAACTGTCATTTTAGCTTTGATAAAAAAAGACATTTACCAATTTATGTAATTGATGATGACATATATGAAAAAAAACCTACGGTACTTATTGCAACAGTTGATAAATTTGCTCAAGTTGCCTGGATGCCAGAAGCTAGAAGTATATTTGGTATTGATTCAAATGGAAGTAGAGTTAATGATCCCCCAAGTCTAATACTTCAAGATGAACTACATTTAATTACAGGTCCTTTAGGTTCAATGTTTGGAATTTATGAATCTTTAATAGAAAATTTATGTTCATATAAAATAAATAATAAAATAATTAAACCAAAAATTATTTGTTCAACGGCAACAATTAGAAGATATCAAAATCAAGTAGAAAACCTTTTTAATAGAAAAAAAACATCTTTATTTCCTCCAATGGGACTAGATATTGAAGATAATTTTTTTGGAAAATATAAATACAAAGACGAAGATAAAACTATTTTAGATAATCCAAAAAAATTTATAGGTATTCATGGAACAGGTTTAGGATCTACTCAAACAGCTCAAGTTAGAGTTTATTCAGCTTTATTACAATCTGTAATGTTTATGAATGAAGATGATCGTGATCCATGGTTTACCTTAATGAATTTTTTTGGAAGTATTAGGGAGCTTGCTACGACTCTAACACTTTTGGAAACAGATATACCAAATAGAATAATGGTTTTATTGCAAAGACTAAATCTATCAATTGATCAAATAAGAAAAATTGGTAAAAATGGAAATCAAACACTTGAATTAACTAGTAGATTAAAAAATCAAGAAGTTCCTAAAGCAATCAGTTTACTAGAACGATCTTCGAATACCAATGGATGTGTAGATGTTTGTCTTGCATCAAATATTATTGAAGTTGGAGTCGATATAGATAGATTATCACTTTTAACAATATTTGGTCAGCCAAAATCTACATCATCATATATTCAAGTAGCTGGAAGAATTGGTAGAAAATGGCAAGAGCGACCTGGTGTAGTTGTTACTCTTTTTGGCCCCATGAGACCAAGGGATAAATCACATTTTGAAAAATTTAAATCATTTCATCAAAGATTATATGCTCAAGTTGAACCTAGTAGTGTTACACCTTTTTCTAAACCAGTTTTAGAGAGAACAATACATGCGCTTATGGTTGGTTATGTTAGAATGACATGTGGTGATGATTTTAAAAATCAACCAACAAAACAAAATGGTGAAATTCCTGAAAAATTACTTAATGAAATTCATGACATAATTGAGCAAAGAATTATAGATATCTCATCAGATAAAGATGAACTACAGAATTTTGAGAAGCTATTTAATGATTACTTTATTGAATGGAAAAACTGGAGAAGATCTATTTATTCTGTAAGGGGAGAAGATTCTAATAATCCTTTAATACACTCTTCAGGATCATATGTTCCGCCTGATATAGCTGAAATATCATGGCCAACTCCAACTTCTTTAAGAAATGTTGATGCCGAATGTATGACCTATGTCACAAATAGTTATAGAAAAGCTGCAAGTGAATCAGAAAAGGATGAGCAAAATAAATGACTGAAAGCCCACTAAGACGAGCGCAATTAATACATACATTTGGTGTTGGGGCCTTGTACGTTACTAATGAAAAAGTTGGTTTGATAGGTGCTGGTCTTGATTTTTGGTTTCAAGACCCAGATGGAAAAAACATAAATGATAGAAATGAATTTTTAATTTCAGAGAGAAGATTAGCAAAAAGGTTAAATGTTGATCACTTTATGAAACCACCAGATTATAGACTTCCTATTAAAAGTTATGTTCAAAACTCTAGTAGTAAAAATTTAAAAATTAGAATTCCCTTTTTAAGATTCCCTCAATGGCATTATTGTATCAATAGAAAATGCTCAACTATGAGAAGATTGATGTTGACGGAAAACACGAATAAACCAAAATGTCTAGTTTGTAATACAAGAATGGTTCAAGTTCCTTTAGTTTCTATTTGTGAGGATGGGCATATTGATGATTTTCCATGGAATGAATTTGTACATAGAACACTTACACCGCCTTGTAGTGGTGATAAATTAAAATTTAAATTTACTGGGGTTCCATCACTTGCAGGTCAATCAATATATTGTGAAGGTTGTAATAAAAGAAGAACTCTAGCTACAGCACTAGGAAAAAACATATCTATAGAAAAGGGAGTCGCTTTTCCATGTAATGGACGAAGAACTTGGTTAGATGAAGAAGGTGGAGAAAGTTGCAATAAAACTTATGGAGGTTCACTTAGAAGTTCACTTAAAGTGTATTTTTCCAAAACTGCTAAATCAATTTATATTCCTGAGGATAACAGTAATATTAATCCTGAGCTTGAAGATATTTTTCTTGATAGAAGTTGGTCTTCTTTAATTACAACAATTAAAGGGCTTGTAGGTGAAAAAATAAAATCAAATTTCTTTAGAGATTTCTCGACTATTAATAATCAAGTTTTAAAAGGCATAATAGAGTCACAAAATAATATTTTAAATATAAAAGATAGATTGGCTAAATTTACAGATGATGAACTAAATTCTTGTATTGATAAATATATAAATAATGAAGAAGCTTTAAGTAGTGATACGAGTGAATTGGAATTTGGGACTGAAGAAGAAGAAGATAATTACAGAAGCAAAGAGTATAAATTATTTTTAAAAACAAATAATATTAAAAATTTTGAAACTAAACCAATTAATATTAATAATTATGAAGGTATAATTTCTAAATATTTTAAAAATATAACTTTAGTTCATAAATTAGTTGAAACATCTGCCATGTATGGATTTACAAGAAAAGAATTTCAAGAAAATTTAAGATTAGAAGAATACAAAAATAAACTAAGATTATATCCAATTTCAAATTTTAATGAAACTTGGTTACCAGCAACACAAACAGCAGGAGAGGGTATATTTCTTGAAATAAAACCTGATTTACTTGAATCATGGGAGCAAAAAAGCGAGATAATTGAAAGAATGGGTATTATTAAATCTAATTATTTATCAAGTGTTGGAAAATCTGATGAAGACACTAATGAATTACCTGTTGCCAGAAAAGTTCTACTACACACACTTTCTCATATACTGATTAATCAATTAGTTTACGATTGTGGATATGGTGCCTCATCCCTTAAAGAAAGGATTTATTCATCATTAAATGAAAATAACAACATGTCAGGAATTCTTATTTACACAGTAGGGGGAGACTCAGAGGGATCAATGGGAGGATTAGTCCGAATGGGTCGCCCAGGTTTTTTTGAAGGAACATTTAAAAGAGCTTTAATAAAATCTAGTTGGTGTTCTGTTGATCCTGTTTGTAGTGAAATTGGAAGTAGTACAGGTCAAGGTCCTAATTCATCTAATCTTTCAGCATGTCATAATTGCGCTCTAGTTCCTGAAACTTCCTGTGAAATGTTTAATTCTTTTCTTGATAGAACATTAGTTACAGGAGATTATAAAAATAGATCAATAGGTTTTATGGGTGAAGAAATTAAAAATTTCTAATTTTTTAAAAATTTTTTTATATGTAACCCAATTCTTCTAGCTAATTCAACTGGTACAGCATTACCAATTTGCGTATACTTAGGCAATTCTCTTTCAGTTACATCTTTATTATTTCCTGCACGTCTTAATCCTCCAGTTGTACGTTTACCCTTAAACGTATACCAATCTGGAAACATTTGAAGTCTAGCCCATTCTCTTACAGTAAACGATCTTGGTTGACTAAAATGTACATAATCATCTGGTAATGATGTTGCGGTTATATTTGGACCATCCTTTTTCCATTTAGGAAAAGTTAATCTTTGAGCAAATTTTTTTGTTTTCATTATATTTGTTATCTTTCCTTCATTAGAGAGCATGTATTCAAATTTTTTGACTATTCTAGGCGAGTGTTTACTATACTCATGATCAGTAATTTTTTCACCTTTTCTAAAATAGTTTTTATTATTTTTATTCATCCTTAGTTTTTTTTGCAAATCATTCTTTGGAGATGAGGTATAAACATTCGTAATAAAATTTTTTTCATAATTTTTATCAATTAAGTCACCTAATAAATCAATAAGGTTAGGATATGCATTAATTTCAGGCTCAGGAAACATACCGTTTGCTGTCATGAATAAATTTTCAGAAAATTTTTGATCTTTTCTAATACCAATTAAGAAAATTCTTGGTCTATTTTGTGGAACGCCATAATTTTTACTTTGAATTAATACAAAATCTTGAAAATAGTTTTTTAAAGTTTTAAATTCCTTTAAAACATCATTAAAAATTTCTCCTTTTTTTCCCTTCTTACTCCACCTACCACTAATGAGACCTTTAACGTTTTCAAATATAAAAGCTTTTGGTTCTATATATTTAATCACCTTTACCATTTCTTTATAAAGATAATTTGATTCAATATCTTTTTTATCTATTTTGTAACTTCTTCTATGACCTATACCAGAATAACCTTGGCAGGGTGGACCTCCAACAACAAGTGATATATCTCTTTTTTTAAGATTGAGTTCCTTTTTTAAATTTTTTGTTAATGCTTCAAGTTTTTTTTTCTTAGTTAATTCATGAATATCATAAGAATGGAATCTTTTATCATGAAGTAGGGGGTATTCTTTTCTATTATCAAGATACGTTGCCATGGCATCTTTATTTAATTCATTCACATAAACAGGATGAAAGCCAGCTTGTTCTAATCCTAGTGATAACCCTCCACAACCAGCAAAAAGATCGATGAAGGTATATTTTTTATTCATTATTAAAATTAAAGTCCAGTAACATCAATTTCGTATCCTTTACCAGTATCAAATTTAATTATGTCTTGATCCTCAAATATCCTAATTGGATCATCATTTTTATCTACATTTTTAACAGATAAAAAAATTTCTACTTGTTTAAAATTGTCACTTTCTCCAAATATGGTTAAGGTTAATTCTTTAGTTGTTTCATTAGGGTTAACGAAATTTCTATAATCACTTCTTAGAGGTATGATTTTATTATCATAGGGAATAAATTCATAGACATGCATGAAGTTCTCAAATTCCCAGTAATAGATTGCATAATTATCAAAATAAGTTTCAATAAAATAGTTTTCTATATCTTCTTGCCTTTCTTTTGCCTTTTCAAATTTAATTGGAGATAGTGTTTTTGCTGAAATATCTTGTATGATCATATCTTTAGAACATCTTATTGAATAATCTTTGAATAAAACATTTGGTTTGGGAGGTGAATCAATTGTTATGTGATAATCACCATGGTTCAATTCTTTAGAAATAATTGTAAATTGATTTTCATCAAAATATTCATCTAATTTTAAACCAAAAATGCCATCCAGTTTTTTCATTTGTTTAATATAAACTTAGGGTTTAAAAATAAAAGTTAATAATGGTAAGTTTGAAAAGAAATAGTAAAGGTGAATTTCAAGAAGCTAAAGGTGTTAGGACACGACAATCTTCTTTTTATAAGCCAGGTCAAAATGAAATTTTTAAAATCAGTCGTTCAAAATTTTCAAATTTTTTAGATTGCAAAAGGTGTTTTTATTTAGATAGAGTAAAGGGCTTACAAGAGCCTAGTATGCCTGGTTGGTCATTGAATACGACAGTTGATGATTTATTAAAAAAAGAATTTGATGCTTATCGTGAAAAGCAAGAACCACATCCAATCTTTAAGGAATACAATTTAAATTTTATTCCATTCAAACATCAGGATATAGATAAATGGAGAAACTCTTTGTCAGGAGGAATATCTTATATTGATGAAGATACAAATTTGAAAATTCAAGGTGGTGTTGATGATATTTGGTATAATCTTGATACCGAAGAACTTGTTGTAGCTGATTATAAAGCTCAATCTACAACTACAGAAGTTGAAAAAGAATATTATTTAAAAAGTCAATATCATCAAGGATATAAAACACAGATGGATATTTATGTTTATATTCTAAGAAATATGAATTTTAATGTTTCATCAACTTCTTACTTTATGGTTTGTAATGGTGTTAAAACTAAAGACAAATTTAATTCTAATATGGAATTTGATATCACTTTGGTTGATTATGCAACTGATACCTCTTGGGTTCAAAATAAAATTAATGATATGAAATTAACCTTAGATAGTAATACAATTCCTGAAATAACTCCTCACTGTGAGAACTGTGCTTATATAAACAAAGGAAGTGAATTTAACTAATTTATAAAAAAGATAAATCATCAAGAGGGGGCATGTGTCCATTTTCAATCTCATCTAGTGTTTGCTGACCTCTTTCCACAAGTTTCATAGCATTATTTAAAGCCCAAATTTGCTTTGTCGCTATGTGTACATCAAAAATTTTATATCCTAATTCAATGAGCTTTTGCTCTTCTTGAATTTTATTGATTATATATTCTGCAGCACTTATTGCATTAAAGGAAACATTAGTAAGCTTAGATGCTTTTCCCATAAATTCTTTTCTCATCTTAATTGTTTCTTTCAGATCAATTCTTTCTTTTCTTTTTGAAAGCCAGCCTTCATTTGCTGCTTGTTTTCTTAGTGTTGATAAAGAATAATTAAATTCTGTAGCGATATCTTGAAGAGTAGGGTACTCATTTCTCACTCCTTTTATGTAATAATTACGCGCTTCAGTGTAATCAGGACGTTTTCTTGTCATAAAAACATTAATGCTAATGATTCTTTTTAAAGAAAGTTATAGAAAAAATTTTTTGTTTAAAAAAATTTAATAACGTGAATAAATTAGTTTTTTAAATTCTTTAAAAGTAAGTTTTTAAATTCTTCAACAGCAACTGTAGCAGGTTTATGAATGGCAAAATCAAATTGATCTTGATTACTTGATGGCTCCAGATTTAATTCCACTGTTGGCTTTCTCATATCTTTAAACATCGAAACGAAACCAGCAGCAGGGTAGACTTGACCTGAAGTGCCTATAGAAACAAATAAACTAGATTGTTCAGCTAAATCGTGAATTTCATCCATATGCATGGGCATTTCACCAAACCATACAATGTGAGGTCTCATTTGAGAGGAGCATTTAGGGCATTTATGGGTCTCATTTAGGTCTTCTAGCCATTCAAATACATGATTATCATTCATTATACATCTCGCTTTATTTAGTTCACCGTGCATATGAATTATTGATGATGAACCTCCAATCTCATGCAAATTATCGATATTCTGTGTAACTATATGAATTTTATATGTTTTTTCTAGTTCATGAAGAAGAATATGAGCCCTATTTGGCTTAATTCCTGAATTTAGTTCTTTTCGACGTTTATTATAAAAATCATATACAAGAGAGGGGTTTCTATAGAATCCTTCGGGACTGGCAACATCCTCAATCCTATGGTTATTCCAAAGTCCATCAGAGTCCCTAAAAGTTTCTATCCCAGACTCTTTACTTATACCAGCACCCGTTAATACAAAAATCTGGGAATCAGCTGAAATCTGCGGTAATTGTTCCATTTTATACACTATATACAGTATTTTATTACACGTGAAAATCTATATATAGTTTGTAATATTAGAAATAGTTTTAGATAATATACATAAATTATTGATATATATATATAATATTTATCACTTGACTATTATTTACGATAACTGTAATTATCGTAATATATAATATGGTTAAAATATCACTAAATGATAACGTAAGTAAATTAAAGGAAAAATCTAAGGCAAAAAATACACAGGATAAATACAATGGAGATTGGCTTAAATTTATCGACTATTGCAAAAATAAGTACAATTGCAGTCCATTAGATGTAGATGATTTAGAAAGTGCATATGCATTAACTGCTAATTATATGGATTGGCTTCATGAAGATCCAGAAGCAAAAATATTAAAGGGCACAAGCAATATTCCTGGAAGGGAAAAATTAAATAATAACCCCTACTCTTCATCTGCCTATAAAGCGTCAACAATACAAAGAATTTTAGCTTCTATAACTTATAAATATAGAGTTAATGGTTTTCAGTTTGATAGAAAAAATCCAAACATCTCAGAAACGATAAGTGCAATTGTAAGAGATGAAAAAAATAACAAATCTGGCCAAGCAAAAGAGCTTTTGAAAGCAGATATTGAAAAAATAATTAATAAAATTCCAGATGATAATGATGACTTCAGAAACATAAGGGATAAAGCTCTAATATTAATTGGTTTTTATAGTTTTTGCAGAAGATCAGAGTTGTTAGGC
The DNA here is from genome assembly GCA_902540265.1 of uncultured Alphaproteobacteria bacterium. Classification (GTDB taxonomy): domain Bacteria; phylum Pseudomonadota; class Alphaproteobacteria; order HIMB59; genus CACPNW01. The sequence continues at coordinate 85,225 of CACBLW010000004.1, read as the reverse complement.
ATGAGATATGAGCATTTAAATTTTGAAGATGATGGAGTTCAGGTTTTAATTCCTTTTTCTAAAACTGATCAAAAAGGTGAAGGTAGAATGATCTATTTACCTAAAAATAACTCCCCTTATTGTCCTGTATCCGCGTTAAAGAATTGGTTAGAGGTAGCATTAATTGATTCAGGCCCCCTCTTTTATAAAATTAATAAAGCTAACAATATAGAAAAATATATTCTTAATAATAAAAATCAAAAAGTAAGTTTGACTGACACAAGTTTTGTTTTAATTTTAAAAAAAAGAGCTGAGGAAGCAGGCATAGAAAATTGTGATAAAATTTCTGGTCATAGCCTAAGAATAGGTTCAATTACTCAGGCTAGAATGAATGGAGTACCCACTCATGAAATTATGGCTCAAAGCGGTCATAAGACAACACAAATGATAGATAGATATACAAAGCTAACAAATATTAAAGAAACAAGTGCAGCAAAAAAATTATAAATTAATAAAATGCAATTGCTGCTGCAATTAAAATTACTACTAATAGCCCTCTTCCGCTCATCGTAGCTATTTTCATTATAGTTTTATTTGGTGGTAAATTATTTTTAGAAGAATTAAAAACATGAAAATTTACAAAAGCGGATAGACCTAAAAGAAAACCTGCTGCAATTATTTTAATTGTAAATGCACTATTAATTATAAAACCGCCATAAAGATTAATTGATAGTACAATTCCAGATATCCATAAAACAATTAAAGATATAAGACCAATATAGCCAAGTAACTTCAATATCTTTGCTGTAGTTAAATCAGGTATCTGATTTGCTTTAGCATAAACAGATTGAATCACTCCACCACCAACTAAAACACCGCCTGAAAAAACTATTGCAAGGTAATGTATGAATTTTAGTAGAATTATTATTGTCATTAAAATTTAATATTAACATATTATTTTTATAGTATTATGATTAAGTATGAAAATAAAAAAAGGAGATAAATTAGAAGAAATTACTCTACCCCGACATGATGGTAATCAATTTAATTTATCAGATACTAAAGGAAAAAAAGTTTTATTAACTTTTTACAGAGTTGCTGGATGCACTTTTTGTAATTTAAGACTACTGGAGTTTAATAAAAGATTTAATGAATTTGGTCCAAATTTCACCCACGTAGGAATTTTTCATTCAAATGTTAAGCTTTTGAAATCAAATATGAAGAAGCACGGCCCTATTCCATTTACAGTTTTAGCTGATGAAGAATTTAAATATTTTCAAAAATATTCTATAGAACGTAGTTGGTTTAAATTATTTTTAGCAGGAATTTATAAAACATTTGCAATCTTTCCAGCATTAATAAGAGGATTCATGCCTATTCCTCTTGGAGGATATTTTAATACTGCAGTAACAGATATAATGATTAATGAAAAAGGTATCGTAGAAGAAGTTTTATATGCAAAAAAACATGCTGCGGATCATTTTGCATTTAATAAAGTAAAAGAATTTTCTTTAAGTTGATAAAAGCTGGGATTTAATTCCCAGCTTTAAATTACATATAAATTACATCTGACAAACTATATATAAGGTATATTGCGATAAATAAGAAAACATGACCTATTACTTCATCAGCAACATCACTTTTTGCGTCTGGGTCTATAAATTTTAATCTTTGGGCCCAACTTAAAATAACTTGAGCCAAAGATAGTAAAAACCCGTACACAAAATATATCCAGCAAGATTGAGGTCCATTTTCTCTAAATAATATCCAAATTCCAATTATTACTATTGGTACAATAAATGTTCCTATTACTCTTACAATTGGTAAGGCTTTTTCTCCTAAATCATATCTTGTAACAAGTGAATTTGGAGAAAATACAGTCAGGAAACCATAGTAAGTTACACCTAATAAATTAATTAAAAATAAAATTAGATTTAAAGTACCTCCAAAATTTTCAACCATAATTACTCCTTTTAAAATTATTATAGATAAATTTTATCTGATAAACCATAAATTATAATTAAGTTTAATACTAGAACTACTGCTGATACAATTGGCTGTTCTATTGTCGAATTAACCTTATCCCTTCCAAAAAGGAAAGCAATTTTAAAATGAAAACAAAAATTGTAGACAGTTGCCATAGCAAAGACAATAACATTAATTATAAAGAAAGGCCAAGTGCCTTCGGGTCCAGTAAATAAAATATAAAGACCAACAAAGAAAAAAGCAGTAACCCAAAAAATTCCAAAATTTGCTGCAGGTGCAGCACTTGAATCAGTATTATATTTTGCAAATTCTTTTTCTTTATTAAATAAAAATGTAAATGAATAATAACCAGCTAACGCAATATTAATTATGTATAAAATCAAATAAAAAATACCATTAAAACTTTCAACCATAAAAGCCTCCTATAAAAATCATTTATATATACATTTGTTTTTTAAGATTCTGTGACAATAGTTACGATATTTGGCTGGTATTTTAAAAAAAATTTAGTTAAAAAAAAATATATGAATTCTGAAAGAAAATTAGCAACTATTCTTGCTACCGATTGTGTTAATTTTAGTAAACATATGGAGGAGAACGAAGAGCTTACACTCACTAATCTTAATGATTGCAGAAAAATAATTGATGAAGTTATTGCTGAATTTGGCGGTAAAATTTTTTCAACTGCTGGTGATTCTGTTGTTGCTGAATTCTCTAGTCCTGTACAATGCGTTAAAGCTGCAATTAAATTTCAGGATAAATTATATGAAAGAAATGAACATTCTTTAACTAAGCTACAATTAAGCTGGAGAGTTGGTATTCATGTTGATGATGTGATTGTAGAAAATAATAATATAATGGGTTCAGGTGTCAATGTTGCTGCAAGACTAGAAAGTCAAAGTGAGCCAGGTAAAATCCTCGTGTCAAAAATTGTCAAAGATCAGGTTGATAAAAGAATTGATTATTCAATAGAAGCTGATGGTACAAGAAAACTAAAAAATATAAGTGATGAATTCGAGGTTTTCAAAGTAAAAGGTTTAAAAATTGATGAAGATGATTTCTTCTCTGAAGCAGTTAATGAAGAGAAGAATGAAGATGAAAATAATAAACAAGATGATAATGTAATTATTTCACGAAATTCTTCTCAACCGAAAATAGCTATACTCACATTTAAGAATGTTAGCAAAAATGATGACAGTGAATTTTTGGTAGAAGCTATTACAGGTGATTTAATTATAGAGTTTTCCAGAATGAAAGAATTTGATGTTGTATCAAAAAAGACATGTGACGATCATGATAAAAGTAATGAAGATGCACTTACATTTGCGAAAAAACATAAAATAGATTTTTTAGTTGGTGGAAATATTAGATCAGCTGGTAATAGATTAAGAGTAGCGGTAGATTTAACTAATGCAAAAGATGGTTCCATTATATGGGGGGATCGATATGATAGAGTTCTTGAGGATATTTTTGATATTCAAGATGAAATTGTCCAAAAAATATCAAAAGAATTATTAGGTAATATAGAAATTACAAATTTACAAAATATTAAAAGAAAACCCACGGAAAATTTAAATTCTTATGAAAATTTAGTTATTGGAAGATATCACTGGCTTAGACAATCATCAGCAAAAGAACATAATGATAAGGCTCTATATCACTTTGATAAAGCTCTAGAACAAGATGAAACGAATGCAAGAGCGCACTCACTTAAAGCTTGTACAATTGGTGGTGGCCTAGGTAAACAATATTATGAAGATAATGATAAAATGATGAAAATGATTTTTCATCATATTGAGAAAAGTTTAGAGCATGATGAGAACGATTATGAAGTGAGAAGAATTAGCTCTGCTATTTCCTTAATGCAAAAAAAATATGAAGAATCAGAAGAACATGGAAAGATTGCCTACTCTATGAATCCAAATGATCCAAGAGTACTTGCAGTTTACGGTGAAATATTAGTAAGAAATAAAAAAATTGATCAAGGCTTAGAATTACTTCACAAAGCGCTTGAATTAGATCCTATACCTGCTGGTCAAAAAACATCAGATAACAGATATAGAGATCTTGTATTAGGTTATTTTTGTAAAAAGGATTATGATGTTTGCATAACCCAAGCTCAAAAAATTAAAGAGTTGGAACCACGATCTTGGATATTCCTTTTATTTTCATTAAAAGAAAAGAATAATGAAATTAATTTAAAAGAAAATGAATATTTTGTTAACAAATATGATGATTATTCAAAACTAGATTGGAAAGAAACAATTAAAGGTTTTCATCTACCAGATGAAGAAATGAATAAAAATTTAGAAAATTTTACAAATCAAGTTATTAATTAATCTTTATTTTTTCTATCTGAAAAAGCACTTGCTAATATACCGGCTGGTAAAGCAACAGCTCCAATTCCAAACAATGCAGTGCATACTGCAGCAAATCTACCTAAAAATGTAATAGGTGTATAATCACCATAACCTGTTGATAGTAAAGCTGCAGAACTTACCCATAAAGCTCTCGGGATTGATCCAAAAGCTTCTGGTTGCAAATCTCCCTCGACAACATAAAGTAAAGTAGCAGATAATAGCATAAGGCTTAGAGTAATTAATAATGAAAATATTAATTCATGTCTTCTGTCGTATATTGCATGTAAAATAAAATTTACTGACTCACTAAAACGTCCAAATCTTAAAATACTAAATATTCTTATAGCTCTTAATAATCTTACTAAAAAACCTTCATTTATTCCTATTAAAAATAATGGGATAAGTGCAATTGCATCAATTAAAGCAGGGAGAGTAAAAATATATTTTATTTTTCCATTAAGTCCTTTGAATTTATCTATTTGATCAACAGCTATTAATCTACAAATATACTCAATTAAAAATACTATACCAAAAAAAAGTTTTGCTGAGTCAAAGAGTTGCGAGTATTGATCATAAATCAGTTTTTCTGACTCAATAACAACAAAAACACAGTTCAATATAATGAGAAAGAATATAATTTTTTCAATTAATGTAAAATCCTTCTCTTCAAGACCAAAATGTAAGTGTTCAAATAAATACTTTGAAAATGAATTCATTTTTATATAAATTCTTTATAGTAAAAATTACAAAATGAAAATTAACATTTTTTATCTACTTTCTAAGATTAGTATAATTTTAATATGCTTATTATGTATCTTATCCATTCTATTATTTTATAATAATGCAGTTACTTTAAATTCTTTATATATACTCATTTCTCTACTCATTATTGGCTCTGTTATACGACTTAATAAATTAAAGAAATTTACTCGGGTATTATTTACTATCATTATACTTCCCATTTTATCATATCTAATGGTAAATTTTTCTTATGATATAGTTATTCAAAAGGAATTTTTATTAATTAATCAATCTATAAGCAACTTTATAGATAAAATCTTACTGATAACTTTATACTTTATTCCATCAATATTCATAATGATGTTTTATAAATATGAAGTATTGTCATTAAACGACAAATCAGGAACAACAATACCTGAAATTATAACATTTCTTTTTCAGTTTTTATTATTTGCAATACCATCATTTTTAGTTTTATCGTTTGTTTTTAATTTAGAACTTACAAGTATACTTGCTGCTGGTGGAATAGTTTTTGCTGCCATTGCTCTTTCCCTGCAGTCGAGTTTATCAGATTTAATTAAAGGAATTTTTGTAAATATTGAGAGACCATTTGCTATTAATGATTGGATAACCGTTGATGATAAAACAGGTTATGTAGAAAATATTACATGGAGAAGTACAAGAATAAGAACATTTCAGAATACTGAAGTAATCATTCCAAATGAAATCGTTGCAGATTCAATTTTAACTAATTGGAGCAAACAAGATAAAGAAAAAATGAGTGAAGGTTTCCATATTTTTAATAAATTATATTTTCACCCATCTCATGACCCAGAAAATATTTCAAAATTACTTTATAATGCTCTTAAAAAAGCAAAGCCTGTTGATGGTAGAGAGCAATTAAATTTACAGTGGGTTCGTTTTATTGGAGCTAATGAATTTGGATTAGAATTTGTTGTTGCTTTTGATTGCACAAAGAGAATTTTAAAAAATTCGATGCAAGATAGTGTTATGATGGAAATACATAAAACTTTAAGACATGCAGGAGTTCAAATGTCTGCTGGAAAACTTTATGGAAAACTTGAAGAAGATACAGGACTGCATGCTCTTGATACGAATAGAAATAGAGAAGATTTTGAAAAAAGACAGGTTAGCGAATTTAATCCTTATAATGAGTCAGTAAAAAATAGAGTTCTCCTACAAAAAATTCCTATTTTTATGTCTTTAAATTCTGAAGATTTAGATGAAATTGCTGAAAATGCAGAAAGACTTCATTTTGAAAAAGACGATTACATTATTAAACAAAATGATTCTGGAGATTCTCTTTACGTTATAAATGACGGAGTAGTATCAGTTTACCTTGATAATGAAAGTAAAGATAAAGTATTTTTAGCCAAACTTGGTGTTGGAGATTTTGTTGGTGAAGGTAGTCTTCTAACTGGTGAACCAAGATCTGCTAATGTGATAGCCGAAACTCCTTGTATAGTAATAAAAGTTAGCAAAGATATTATAAAAGATATTTTTTCTAAAAATCCTAATGTGTATGATTATGTTGCAAATATTCTAGCTCAAAGAAAGTTAAAACTTGATAAGAAAAAAAATGAAAGTCAATTAACTAAAGATGAAAATAAAAATTTTGTTAATGATATTAAGAATGCAATAATAAATTTTTTGAAATAAAATAACCTCCCCTATTCATCTTCAATTTCTTTTCTAAAATCTTCTTGTAGTTTTTTTAATTCTTTCATCGCAGCTTTCATATCGGAACTATCAAATATTTGAATATCCACGTGTTTACCTTTTTTCGAATATGATTTTTTTGTTTTACTATTACTTTTATTTTTGAAACTAATTACCTTGTGTGTTTTAACAGGTCTTACAAAACCTTTAGGAGTTATTTCTTTGTACTCTTCACAATTAATTTGATTTTTAACTAAATTATAAGTTGTATCAGAAATAATAATTTCATTTTCAGGAGCAATGGATTGTAATCTAGACGCTAGATTTACAGAGGAACCTATAGCTGTATAATCACTCATTACACTAGATCCAAAATCACCAACATTCGCAAAACCTGAAGAGATTCCATACCTTACTTTCAATCCATCTTTAACACCCTGTCTAATCCAGAAAGATTGTAGTTCACTAACTCGTTCTTTCATTTCCAACGCCATACTTATACAATTTATTGCATCATTTTCATCTCCTAATGTTTCAGGAGCACCGTGAAAGGAAAGTATTGCATCACCAATAAATTTATCAATCGTAGCATTTGAATTTATTGCAATTAAACTCATTTCACTAAGATAATTATTCAAGATTAAAGCAAGTTTTTCTGCTTCTAATGAATCAGATAGATCAGTAAAATTAACAATATCAGAAAAAAATATGGTTAAATTTTTCCTGACATAACTCTCTTTTGTTTTTTTTCCTGACTCTTCCTCATCAAAAATAGACTGGTATACTTGTGGTGAAAGATATTTTGATAACCTATTTGCAATATTTTCTAATCTTTTAGTTTTTTCTTCAATTAATTCTCTATCTTTTAATTTTTGATCAAGTAATTCTTCTTTTTCCCTTCTTAGATTATACTCATCTGTTCTATCAACAAATTGCCCTTGAATACCATTTAAAAAAGGAAAATCTTTGTTTTCAGTATATGCAGATAGTAAGGAATAAACCTTAATTTCATCATCAATTTTTATTTCTATTTTAGGGATAATAACAAAACCATTTTTTTCTAATTTTTGTTTAAAATTTTTAATATATTCATCTGCAACTCCAAGCTGTTCTAATATACTAGTAAAAGGAATATTATTGACAGTTTTTAAAATAGGAAAAAATTTTTTAAAATTTTTATTTACTCGCAGAACTTCTAAATTTCTATTGGCAAAATAAGCAGCTGTGACAGCATTAGAGAAATTAAAAAAACTTAAATCTATGATAGTTTTTTCATCAAAAAACTTATCCAGTTTCATTTATAATTTTATTATGGGTGATGTTTAGTAATTCCGCTAATATAATCCATGATTGCTATAACTAAGCCTGATAAAATAAATACAGCATGAATGAATATCATTAAGTATATTTCTTCTGATGTTTTCGAACCTACATCAATAAAAGCTTCTAACAAGCCAATACTTGAAATAGCTACTATTGAGGCAATAAGCTTTAATTTTAAACCTGAAAAATCAAGCTTACCCATCCACTCTGGTTTATCTTCAGATTGATTTGCGATATCTATTTTAGACACGAAATTCTCGTATCCAGCAAAAATTACCATTAAAACTAAATTTCCAACAAGAGCTAAGTCAACAATATGCAAAACAAATACAAGAAGTTCATTTAAGGTTAATTCACTTAAGTGTGTAATTTCATAAATGAATAACGCAATAACTTTGTATGTAATAACTAGTAGAGTAAGACATAGCGCAACGTAAACAGGAGCTAAAGCCCATCTGCTTGAAAACATTGCTCTTTCAAGAAGTCCCTCAAATAATCTACGCATTAATTATAAGTAATTTTTAAATAATATTTGTCAATTAAATTTTACTACTTGCCCCATTTATAAGTAAGTAAATCAAATCTTTTAGCAAAATTTAGTAATAAATTTTTTGTATCTTGATCTAAAGGTTTAATTGGATCTCTGCAGAAATCTGATTTAATTACCCCACCTTCTTTCATTACTGTTTTTGTAGCTCTGAAACCACATTGTCTATTTTCAAAATTTATTAAAGGCAGAATATTATTATAAATTTCTTCAGATTTATCTTTTTCATTATTCCAAAAAAGATCAATTACTGGAGCTATTTTTTCTGGAAGCAATGCTGAGCTCATACTTCCAGAAATTCCAGCTTCTAAGTCCGCGTATAAAGTAATACTTTCTTCACCATCAAAAGGCGCATCTAATCTAGAACTGCAATTTTTTATAAGAGCTCTTATTTTTGATGCTGCGTTAGCACTTTCAATTTTAAAACATGTTAGTTGCTCAATTTCATTGATCATTTTTGTAAGAAGAGGTATTGAAAGCTCAATTCCAGATAATGGTGCGTCTTGTATCATTATAGGTATCCCGACCTTAGAAATTTCATCAAATTGTTCAAAAATTTGATCTGCATTTCCTTTAAGTAGTGCACCGTGATAAGGCGGCATCATCATAATAATATCAGCTCCAAGTGATTTTGCTAACTCTGCTCTCGGACGCACAATATCAGTTGCAAAATGACTAACGGTAATAATAGTCTTAACTCTTCCGTCAATTTTTTTCATACAAAGTTTTGTTAATTTTTCCCTTTCATCATCTGAAAGTAAAAATTGTTCAGAATAATTAGCAAGAATACATATGCCTTGAACTTTTTGATCAACCATACAATCTAAAACTCTTTCCATACCTTCATAATCTACTTCACCATTATCGTGAAAAGGTGTTGGAGCTACAGGCCACATTCCATAATATTTATATTTAGTACTCATATAATTTTTAATTAAATATTAATTTCCATTAATAACAATATTTTTAGTATTTTTAAAATCTTTGCTTCTTTCATTGTAAGTTATAAGCAATACTGATGAAAATACAACTATCCCCCCAATCCATGTCCATACATCTGGAGTTTCATTAAAGACAAAAAAGCCAAAAGCTGAACCAAAAATTAATCCACTAAACCACACTGGTTGCGTTACAGATAATTCAGCATATTTATATGACAAAGCTAAAGAAAGATGGAGAATTGTACCTGATATAGCACCTATAAAAACAAATATTAAAGATTGTAACGAAGGCATTTGCCAAAAATATATAGCAAGAGGTAAAGCAAAAATTGTCATAAGAGTATATTGATATGTAACCATTGTTATAGGAGAATCATCCTTAGAGACAAATTTAGATACGATAATAATTAAAGACCAGAAAGTTAAAGAAATTAGAATCATAATTGTTCCAATATTAAAATCTACAATTCCAGGTCTAACAATAATTAGCATTCCTATAAAACCAATTACTAATGCCAAAATACGATACATATAAATTTTCTCTCTAAAAATTATAAAACTAAGTAAAACAACAATTATAGGACTCAAGAAATGTAAAGCTTTAAATTGTTCAAAGGGAACATATACTAGAGCACCAAATCCAAGTATCATCATGGGAAGATTGAACAATCCACGAATAAAATAAAATTTAAAATTTTTTGTTTTATATGGAATAAATTTTTTTTTAATTAAATACGGAAAAATTATTATAAGACCAAATAAGAATCTTAGAAAACCGATTGTATAAACATTAGAATCATATTGTGCACTTCTTATTAATGACTCCATTAAAACTGCAAAAAAAGATCCTGAGACAGTTAATAAAATTGCTTTTATATTATTATTCATTAGCTATTTAAGTTTAATTGAATTGATTTCTTTGCAATATCTTTTTTAAGATAGTTTTCTCTGTAAGTAATAATTAATATGGATGAAAAAATAATTAATCCACCAATTATTGTCCAAATATCAGGAATTTCATCAAAAATTAAGAAACCAAAAAAAGATGCTATTAAAAGACGTGAAAAATTAACAGGTTGTAAAACAGATAGATCAGTAAGCTTGTAAGCTGTATTTATACATAGATGCACTATAGTGCCAGCAATGCCAGCAAAGATTAGATAAATTATTGTTTGCAAAGATGGGGTATCCCAAAAATACAATGCGATAGGAAATGATAATATTGTAACAAAAGTGTATTGATATGATAAAATTGTAAAAGCACTATCTTCCTTTGCAGCAAACTTAGTTATTATTACTACAACTGACCAAATTAGACAGGCACATAAAACCATGTATGCACCAACATTAATGCTAACAAATCCAGGTCTTAAAATTACAAACACTCCAATCAAGCCAATAAATAACGCGCTAATACGTATTAAATAAATTTTCTCTTTTAAAAAAATTACACTCAATATTACTACAATTATTGGAGTAACAAACGAAATAGCTTTGATTTGTTCTAAAGGTATAAATTGCAATGCAGAAAAACTGAGAAGCATCATTGGAATATTCAAAATACCTCTTGTTAAATGAATTTTAAAATTTGGTGTCTTATAATTTTGAAATTTACTATAAAAAATAAAAGGTAGTATTAAAATCAATCCAAAAAAAAATCTTAAAAAAGCAGAAGTAAATACATTAATATCTTCCAAAGAAATTTTTAAAAAAACATTCATTACTACCCCAGAAAAAGAAGCAATTAGTGCTAAGACGATAGCCTTAACATTATCAGTCATAACTTACACAAATGGAATATCGCAAATTTCTCCAACATATTTCTTTGAATCAATGAATATGTCAAAATTACCTTTATTAGTAAAATATGGTTTATTTATCATTGCTATGCCAATTACTTTATTGAACGTTGGTGAAAAAACTGCCGATCTAATTTCACCAATGATTTTATCATCTATAGTTAAATTAATAGCAGATCTTAAGTTTATTTTATCTAGATTAATTTTCACACCCATTAATTTTTTTTCTATCCCACTGTTTTTGATTTTAATTAAATTATCTTTTCCAAGAAATTCTATATTTGTATCTAAATTTACAAATTTCTCTAAACCACACTCTAAAGGATTATCATTTATATCCATATCATTGCCGTAAGAAAGTAAAGCACCTTCAATTCTTTCAATTAGATGAGGGCATCCTGGCTTAACATTAAACTCTTTACCTTGTTCAAATAATAAATCGTATAATTCTAATCCAGATTTAGAATTTTCTACATATATTTCTACACCGCCCTGCTTTGACCATCCAGATCTAGCAATTAAATGTTGAGTAGATTGAAAATTAAAATATTTAAAATTATAAAATTTTAAATCTAAAATCTCTTTACCAAATATTTTTTCGAGTAAATTAAAAGCCTTAGGTCCTTGAACTGCCATAATATTTACATCAGGTTCAAAAATTGAAACTTCTAATTTTTTTCCTATAGCTAGACCTTTGGCAAATAACATAACATCAGAGTCAGCGATTGAAATCCACCATTTTTCATCGCTAAATTTTAGTACAACCGGATCATTAATCATGCCTCCATTTTCATCAATAATTGGGCAATAATAACATTTACCATCTTTGGCATTACTTAAATCTCTACATGTCATTAACTGAACTAATTGATAGGCGTCCTTACCTTTAATTTCTATTTGCCTTTCAGCAGCAACATCCCAGACCTGAACATGATTTTTTAAATGCTCATAGGTTTCTTCAAGGCCACCTTCAAAACCAGCTGGGAGAAGCATATGATTGTATATAGTATAAGAAGTAACTCCCTGATTTTCAATTCGTGAAGAATATATAGTACTTCTTAATCTTCTTGATTTGGCAATATATTGATTAGACATGAAATTCTCGTATAGATATTTGTTAGAGTTTAGTCTACATTTAATTCAGTTAAATATCTTTAATGATTCAAATAAAATAATGATAGGCAAAGTAAAAAGTTAAAACTACTAATATAATTGCTATCCAAATAGACAAGTTTGTAAAAAAAGTTTTTAAACTACTATTAGAACTTAAAAAAGAAGGAAGCACTAACAAAAGAACTCCAATCATGTATATAATTGGAACTAATTTATCCATTTAGTATTTTTCTTTATCAATTAATTCACTAACAAGAAAGTCGCCAAATCCTTTTTTTGAAGCTTCTTTATAAAATGACTTTGCCAATTTAGATAATTTATTTGCATTTGGTAAATCAGAAACAAGATCATTTATATAATTTAAATCTTTATAAGTGTTATCTACTGAAAACACATATCCTTTATAATTACCATTAATAGCTTTATTAGCAATTCTATCCAAAGCTCCAGAATTTCCAGAACCCAATCTGGCTACATCACAAAGAAGTTTTATGTTGATACCTAGTTTTTTAGCAGATTTAAAAAATTCGATAACTGAAGTGGTAGTCATTAATGATAAAAAATTAGACAATAATTTTGCCGAAGATGCTTTTGACACATCACCAAAATTAAAAACTGACTTACAAAAAGAATTAAGATATTTTTTACATTTTGGAAAATCATTTTTCTTACCACCATAAATTCCACCTAATATACCCTGCTCACTTTGAATGGGACCGCCCATTACTCCACAAAAATTATAACTGATTTTTTTTGATTGAAAAATTTTATTCATTTTTAAAGCACCATTCTTATCATGTGTTGTTAAATCAATTACAAGTGTATTACTATTGAGGTAATTTTTAATTTTATTTGCTACATTTATTGCAATAGGAGTATTAGTTACACACATCATCAAACAATCAATTTTAATATTTTTTATTTCACTATAAGTTTTTAATTCTTTTGCTCCAATTTTTATTAATTTATTAACAGGTTTTCTATTCTTATGAGCAAAAATATATACATTATGTTTTTTTAATAAATTTTTAGCCATACCATAACCCATATAGCCAACACCTATAAATCCTACATTACTCATAATAATAACTATAGTGAAAAAATTATTATTTGAAAGTTAATTATCAAATTTAATTATTTCTAGATGAAATAAAAGAAACTACTAAAACAATAATCAAAAGAGGAACACATAAAAGATTTATTACCGTCCAATTTGAAAAATATAATAGGAAACCAGCAGATAATGATCCTATGCCTTGAGTAGAAAAAACAATAAAATCATTTAAACCTTGTGCAGTAAATTTATCCTTTTCCTTATAAGAAACAACTAACAAACTTGAACCTGAAACAAATAAAAAATTCCAGCCAATACCAAGTAGTATTAGACCTAGCATATAAGAATAATAAAATTCAAAAAATGTATTAGTTAAAATACTTAAAAATAAAATAACTACTCCTGCATATATAATATTCGTATTTCCAAACCTTTTAATTAAATCTCCAGAAAACAAAGATGGCAAAAACATTCCTATAACATGAAGTTGAATTACAATACTGGTTTCAAATAAAGTAAATTTGTTAACAAGATGCATATGCAAAGGAGTAGCTGTCATAATTATAGCCATTGTAAAATAACCAAGACCAGCACTCACAATTGATTCTATAATTTTAATATTTTTTAAAAGCTTGAAAATAGTTTCGATTTGAAATTTACTTTGATTATTAGAAGTTTTTGTTTCCTCATAAAAAAGAAGAACGAAGAAAGGAATTATTGCTGTAAACGATAAGAAAATATAACTACCAAGAAATAAATTATTTGGAAAAAAATCTTTAAAATATTCAGCAAAATTTGATGAAAGTAAAGCAGAGACTATACCTAATAATAAAATAATTGAGATAGATCTTGGAATAAATTCTTTTGTAACTGACTCAGATGCAGCAAATCTGTACTGATGAATAAAAGCTTGGGAGCTGCCAATTAAAAAATTACCTAATGCAAAAACATAAAAATTTTCTAAGAAAATTGCAATTGAACAAAGAGTTAGTGCTAAACAACTGAGTAAAGATGAAAATAAAAATCCCTTCTGTCTTCCCCAAATACTCATAAATCTTGATGCAATAGGCGCACCTATTGCTATGCCTATAATCATTAATGTCATTGGCACTGTTGCTAATGAATCTTTCATCATTATCTGGGATGTAATAATTCCGCCTAATAAAACTACAGCCATAGGTGGAAAAGCAGCAATTGTAGAAGAAATACAAATTACAATAAAATTTTTATTATACATTAAACAAATTAATTTCTAATTGGTTATATTAATTTGATCACATGTCACTCTTTGATTTGCAATAAAAGTTAATAAGATTATTAAGTAGACAATATTTGCTATTAAGATAAAAATAATTATGGTTTCAAGTCACGATTTTATAGATGATAAAAGAAATAAAAATATTAAAATTTATATCAACGGAAAATTTTATAAAAGAAAAGATGCCAAAATATCAGTTTTTGATTCATCTACATTGCTTGGGGATGGTATCTGGGATTCGTTAAGATATCATAACAATAATTTCATATTTCTAAAAGAACATCTAGATAGGTTATATAAAGATGCAAAGCTTATTGATTTAAAAATACATTTGACTCGTAAAAAAATTTCAGAAGCACTAATTAAGACTATCAAAATAAATAAAATGAAAACAGATGTTCACTTAAGAATAATTATTTCTAGGGGTATTAAATCAACACCCTATCAATCACCAAAAGTTACAATATCCAAACCAACCATAATCATAATCCCTGAATATAAAAAACCAGATATTAAAACTTACAAAAAAGGATTAAAATTGGTTACAGTAAAAACTATTAGAGGACCAATCAATGTTCAAAATCCACAGATAAATTCACTTAGTAAATTAAATTGTATACTAGCATGTATTGAAGCTAATAAAAAGAATGCTGATGAAGCACTTATGTTTGATATTAATGGAAATATTGCTACAAATAATAGTACGCATTTTTTCTTTGTAAAAAATAAGACAGTCTTTACCTCAACAGGAAAATATTGTGTTACAGGAATTACGAGACAAAAAATTATTGATCTATGTAAAAAAAATAAAATAAAAGTAAAAGAAAAAAATTTTAAATTAAACGAAGTATTAAATGCAGATGAAGCATTTTGTACAGGATCTTTCGCAGGAATTGTACCTGTAAATCAAATAAATAAAAAAAAATATTCATTAAAGAAAAATCCTATCACTAAAGAATTAACTAATTTTTATAATAATTTAATTTAAATGATTAATTTATTCGTTTGGTCTGGACCAAGAAATATTAGTACTGCATTGATGCGATCTTTTGAAAATAGAAAAGACACAAAAGTTTATGATGAACCTTTTTATGCATATTATTTAAAAAAAACTAACTTAAATCATCCAATGAAAGATGAAATTATAGATCACTATCATACAAATCAAGATGAGGTTATTAATTTAATCACTAAAGAAGATAATAAGTATAAAATATTTTATCAAAAACATATGACTCATCATATTTTAGATGAAACACGCTTAGATTGGATTAACAAAGGGATAAATTGCTTTTTAATCCGTGATCCTGCTAAAGTAATTGTCTCATATTTAAAAAAAAATACTTTAAAATCAATTCAAGATGTAGGTTTTAAAAAACTTTATGAAATTTTTAAATTATTAAATTCAAAAGAGCCTATAGTAATAAACTCTGATTATTTATTAGCAAGTCCTGAAAAATATTTAAAAATTTTGTGTCAAAAATTAAATTTAGATTTTGATCAAAATATGCTTAATTGGCCAAAGGGCTATAGAGATACAGATGGTATTTGGTCTAAAGTTTGGTATAAAGATGTAATCTCCTCCACTACTTTTAACACCAAAAATTCTAAAGAATATATTGTGCCAAAAACTTATGAAAATATTTATGAAGAATGTTTAGACATATATGAAGAAATTAATAAGTACGCAATTAAACTATGAATAAAGAAAATATTCAAGAAGCATCAAAAATTTTATTTGAACATAGATTAAATAAAACTGGATTAAGTTCTTTAAAAAATCTAGAACCTCAGACAATTGATGAGGCTTATGCAATTCAAGATAATTTAAAACTTAGATACTTAGAACTGAAAGATAATTTCTGTGTTGGAAAAAAAGTTGGATGTACATCTGTAGCTGCACAGAAACAAATGAATATAAAAGAACCCTTCCATGGAAATCTATTTTATCGATACAGTTCAAAAAATATTAATTTATTAAATTCTAAAAATTTCTATGAACCCTATGTTGAACCAGAAATTAGTTTCAGAATAAAAGATGATATAAATATTTCTAAAGCACCTTTCAAATTTAAAGACTTAGATTATTTATTAGATGGTTTATTTTGTTCAGTTGAAATAGTTGATTTTAGATTTAGAAAACCATTATCAGAGATTGGCGTCTTAAATGTAATATCAACTAATGGAGCCTCAGAATTTTGGATACGTGATGAAAATTTAATTAAAATTAAAGATGTAGATCTTAACAATTTTGAAGTAAGTTTATTAATAAATAACACAATTGTAGATACTGGAAATACAAAAAATGTATTGGATAATCCATTAAATGCAGTTCTTTGGCTGATAAACAATCTTGCAGAAAAAGGCGAGCCAATGCTTAAAGGTCAGTTTATTAGCTCTGGATCTTGCACTAAAGCATTTAGAATTTATCCTAAAAGTAAAATTAAAGCTGATTTTAATCAATTAGGTTCAATTGAATTTGAATATATTTAAGTTATTTAACTATCATGGATACAAAAGTTTTTTATAACAAATCATGCAGTATTTGTAGTTTTGAAATCAATCACTATAAAAAAACTAAGAATAATATTGAGTGGATAGACATAAATAATATAAATGAATCAAAATTAGAAACAAATAAAAATGCAAAAGAACTTTTAAGACGTCTACATACAAAAAAAAATAATAAAGTTTTTTCAGGAGTTGATGCTTTTATTGAAATGTGGTTAGAGATACCAAAATACAGCTTTTTGGCAAAAATTATTAGAAAACCAATAATATATCAGATTTCTTGGGTTATTTATGAAGCTTTTGCATTATTTCTATTTTACAAAAACAAGAATCAACTAAATAAATTAGAAAGAATTTAAATGAATAGTTATTTTGAATTATTAGAAAAAATTGTACTTTCAGTACTTATCGTTTGTACAATCATTGCTATTGGTATGGAAATACAAGGTATGATTGCAGTTTACAAAGTTACACTTGCGGACATTCTTTTGCTATTTATTTATATTGAAATTATTGGAATGATTAAAGAGTACTGGGTTTCGAAAATGATAAGAATGAGCTACCCTCTTTTCATTGCAATGACAGCTCTTGCCAGAATGATAATTATGCAAAGAAAAGATGTTGATCCATCTGCCTATGTGTATGAATCTGTAGCAATATTGATATTAGCTATCGCAATAGTAGTATTAAGAGTACGTCACATGGAAATTCTTAATAGGCGTTCTAAAAAATTACCTGACGATTAATCAATACTAAAATGTTTAAACCAAATATCAGCTTTGCTGAAGAGCAACTCCTATCTTATTTGCCTAAAACTGGAAAATATTATGAAGCAAATAGAAATTACAGCGAGAACAGATCTAATAATAATAATAATACTACATCTCTATTATCTCCCTTCATAAGATATAGGCTAATTTCTGAAGAACAAGTTTTGGGAGAAGTCTTAAAAAAATATGATCTTAGAGAATGTGAGAAATTTATCCAAGAAATTTATTGGAGAACTTATTGGAAAGGCTGGCTTGAACATAGACCTTCAGTTTATTCTGATTATTTAGAGGATAGAAATAAATTAATTGAAGAATTTGGTAATAAAAAATTTTATTTAAATGCAATTTCTGGAAATACAAACCTATCATTTTTTAATAATTGGGTAAATAATCTTAAAGAAAATGGATACTTACATAACCATGTAAGAATGTGGTTTGCTTCAATTTGGATTTTTACTCTTAATTTACCTTGGCAACTTGGAGCAGATTTTTTTATGCAGCATTTATTGGATGGCGATCCAGCATCTAATACTCTATCATGGAGATGGGTTGCTGGTATACAGACTAAGGGTAAAAATTATTTGGCAAGAAAAAGTAATATAGAAAAATATAGTAATATTGAAATATCAGATAATGAAATTTTAAATGAAAATGCAAATCCTTTAATTGAAGAAAAAATTTATAATGTACATGAACTACATTTAAATTCTGATTATAATCTTGAAGAGATAAAATATATTATAATACCAACTGATGAATTAAATATTCTAAAAGATTTAAATCATAAAAAAGTGAATGTTTTTACAGGTTTGCCACTAGAAGATTATAATGATCACAATTTCTCTGAAAAAATAATTAAACATATAAAAAGTATTTGTATTTCATGTTTCAGTGATGATGATTTTTATAAAAATATTAAAATTGATATTCAATTTGAAAGTTATTTTGAAAATTTAGATAAATGGATAGAAAAATTTCAAATTCAAGAAATATATTTACCCTATGTAACTAAGGGAAATTGGAAAAAAATTTATAAAAAAATAATTACAAAATACCCATCAGTTAATTTTATAATTTTTAATAGAAAATATGATGTTAATAGTTGGATTTTTTCAAAAAAAGGTTATTTCAAATTTAAACAAAATATTCCAAATCTAATTACAAAAATTTAAATTATGAAGAATATACTTGAGATAAATAATATAACTAAATTTTATAAAAATTCAGTTAAAGCATTAGAAAATGTAAATCTTAATATTAAAGAAGGAGAAATATTTGCTCTACTTGGCCCAAATGGTGCAGGAAAATCAACACTGATAAACTCAATTTGCGGAATTGTAAATTTTAATACAGGAACAATAAAAATAAATAATATGGATATTGTTAAAAATTATCGAACTACTAGAAAAATGACAGGTATTGTTCCTCAAGAATTAAATCTTGAATCTTTTGAAACTGTCTGGAACAATGTTAATTATTCTAGAGGTCTATTTGGTAAGAAGCCTGATCATAATTATATAGAAAAGCTTTTAAAACAACTATCATTATGGGACAAAAAAGATAATAAAATTAAAGAACTATCGGGTGGAATGAAAAGAAGGGTTCTGATAGCTAAAGCTTTATCTCACCAGCCTAAATTATTATTTTTAGATGAACCAACAGCTAGTGTGGATGTTGAATTACGCAAAGACATGTGGGATGTTGTTAAAAAATTAAATGAAAATGGAGTAACAATTATTTTAACAACACATTATATTGAAGAAGCTGAAGAGTTAAGTGATAGAGTGGCAGTTATAAACGATGGTAAAATAATTTTAGTCGATGAAAAAGATAAATTAATTAAAAAACTTGGAGAAAAAACAATTAAAATTGAATTATTTGAACCTATAGAAAAAATAAGTGGTAATTTATCAAAATATAATTTTACTTTAGATCAAACAAATAAAATTATCTCACATACCTATAATTTAAACTCAAACACAACTGATATTACTGAACTATTAAATGATGTAAAAAAAGATGGTTATGAAATAAAAGATATTAATACTGAACAAAGTTCACTAGAAGAGATTTTCATTAAATTAATAAAGGAAAATAATAATGAATTGGTACGGAATTAAAGCAATATATATTCATGAAATGGAAAGGTTTAGAAGAACCTTATTTCAAAGTCTTGCCTCGCCAATAATTACAACTTCTCTTTACTTTGTAGTTTTTGGGTCTGCAATTGGTTCAAGAATTACAGAGATAGATGGAATAAATTATGGCTCTTATATCGTACCAGGAATGATTATGTTAACTATCTTAACCCAATCAATTTCAAATGCTTCTTTTGCTTTTTATTTTCCAAGATTTACAAATACTATCTATGAAATACTTGCTGCACCATTATCATCATTTGAGATAGTACTTGGTTTTGTAGGAGCAGCAGCATCCAAATCATTAATAATTGGATGTGTAATTATTCTAACAGCTAATTTTTTTGTAGATGTAAGAATAGATCACCCTCTTCTCATGATGTTTTTTTTAATTCTAACATCCATTACATTTGCTTTATTTGGTTTTATAATTGGAATGTACGCTGAAGGTTTTGAAGGATTGCAAATTATTCCAATTCTAATAATTACACCATTAGTTTTCTTAGGAGGGAGTTTTTATTCTATTAATATGCTTCCAGAATTTTGGCAGAAAATATCCTTACTTAATCCTGTTTTATATTTAATAAGTGGTTTCAGATATAGTTTTTACGAGGTTTCTGATGTATCACTATTCACAAGTACATTAACTATTTTGACAATTCTAATTGGATGCATAATATTTATTACTTATACATTTTCAAAAGGATATAGAATTAAAGATTAAATGATTGATAAAAAAATAAGTAATGAATTTCAAAATAATGGAGTTGTGTTACTGAAAAAAATTATTGATCAAAAATGGATTGAAGAATTAAGAAAAGGTATTGAGTATAATTTTCAAAACCCAAGTAAATATAAATGTGTTTATGAAGAATCAGATAATCAAGAGATATTTTATGATGATTATTGTAATTGGCAAAGAATAAAAGAGTATAAAAATTTTATTTTTAATTCTGATATTGCGAAAATTGCTGCTTCATTAATGCAATCTAATAAAGTAAATTTATTCCATGAGCATGTTTTAATAAAAGAAAAAGGATCAAAAAAAAGAACACCTTGGCATCAAGACCAGGGGTATTACTGTGTACAAGGAAGAGATAATGTAAGTATTTGGATACCACTTGATAAAATTGATATTAATTCGTCAATGGAATTCATACTAGGGTCACATAAATGGGATAAAATATTTTTACCTACAAAATTTAAAGGTAATGATTATGAGCATAAAGATAAAGAATTTGAAAAAATTCCAGATATTGAAAATAATAGAAAAGATTATGAAATTATATCCTATGAATGTGAATTAGGTGACGCCATAGCATTTAATTATGCAACAATTCATGCTGCATATGGTAATAATTCAAATAATAGAAGAAGAGCTTTTTCAGTTAGATTTACTGGTGATGATGCAAGATATATAAAGAGGAAAGGTGAAATGTCTCCTCCATTTCCAAATATTAATCTAAAAAATAATGAGGTTTTAGATAGTGAAACTTTTCCAGTCTTAATTTCTTCTTAAGAAATATATTAATGGTAGAGCTGTTGCATACATTATTAGGCTATAAATAGCAGCAGGTATCAAATAAACCGTACTTGCAAAGAAAGTATTAGCTACTACAATTGCTAAAGTTCCATTTTGTAGCCCCACTTCCATTAACCAACATCTGAAAGTTTCTTTAGATGCATTAAAAGATCTTGAGAGAAAATAAACAATTATCATCATTATCACATTGAGAAATAACATAACCAAACCGGCTTGAGCAAAATAACTAACAACATTTTCTCTTTGAGAAACAATCGCACCAAGAAGTACTAAAGCAAATAAGACAATAGAGATGTTTTTAGCAATTTTCTCAAAACTGGATAAGAAGCCACTTAGTAAAACACCCAAAATTACGGGAATAGTTACAATTAAAAACATTTGAAAAGCGACGTTTAATAATGATTGACCTTCATTTAAGCCGCCATAACCCAGAAATGATAATGAAATAATTAAAATTACTGGAACAGTAATAACACAAAGAATGCTATTTATAGCTGTTAATGAAATAGATAAAGCGATGTTTCCTCTTGCATAGGATGTTAGAACATTACTTGTAACTCCTCCAGGAGCTGCTGCTAGGATCATCACTCCAATTGCAAGCTCAGGTGTTAATGGCCAAAAGAATACAATAATAAGTGCTACTATAGGTAAAATAATTACCTGAAAAAATAAACCTATTAAAAAATCTCGCGGTTTAAAAAAAACTCTAGTAAAATCTGAAAGTGATAATCCCAAACCAAGAGAAAACATAATAAATGCTAAAGATAGAGGTAAAATTACATCAGTTACAACTCCCATGAAAAAATAACTATCATTTGTTTACCGAAAAAAAAATATATTATTTTGAAAATTATGTCGAAAATTTTTCTAGCATTTCATTGGGAATTTTTGCAATTTTACCATTAAAAAAAACTGGAGTAATTAATATTTCCGAATCAACCAATAATTCTTCATTCTTTTTGATTTGCTGATGAAACAATATTTTTACTTTAGAAATGTTTATAATTTTTGTCGTAATTTTTAAAATATCCTCAAAGTATGCTGGCTTTTTATAGTCTATCTTGCAATTCTTTACTACAAAATAGAATTTATATTTTTCTAGTATATTTTTGTGAGTGAAGCCTAAGTTATATAAGTAATCTGTTCTTCCTCTTTCAAGAAATTTTAGATAATTTGCATAATAAACTCTTTCAGAGGCATCGGTATCTTCGTAATAAACTTTAATTTCTGTATTCATAAAATTGATCAATAAATTGATTTAAATTGTCAGATATCTGAAAACCAATTCCATAATTTTCATTTAATTCTAGATAACCGTTAATAATTTGAAATGATGGATTTACTATTTTTGTTCTGAGTTCATTTTCATTAATATCATATTCTAAATATCCATCAGGGTTTAAAGCTGACATAATATGAGCTGAAGAAATTAAGCCAATAGCTCCTCCCAAATAATGTAACCATATTTTATTTTTTTTAATATTTTTACCTAAATCTAAGATGTCAGTGATACCTCCATAACGTGCTAAATCTGGTTGTAAAAACTGTATTTGTGTATCATTATCTAAATCATAAAATTTTTTTAAATAAATTAGATTTTCACCAAATGCTAAATTTTTGTGTAATTTGTTTAATTGAACTATTTCAGATATTGAATGGTTTGCAGATATAGGTTCTTCTAACCACAAATAATTGAAATTTTTTAATTTACTAATATTTTCATGAACATTATCTAAGCTCCAAGCCTGGTTAACATCTAACATATATTTTTCATTAGATTCTATAGTTTCTTCAATAGAAGTTATCGCTTTAATGTCTTCTAAAATATTAAACCCAATTTTAACTTTAAATCTATCTATGCCCAAAAGACGGGCTTCTTGAATTCTTTCTAAGTGTTCATCTCTGTTTATCCCACTTGCATAAACTTTAATTTTATTTTTGGATTGATCATTAATTAATTTGTTTAATGGTTTTTTTTTAATTTTAGAAAAAAGATCCCATGCAGCACAATCGATGCCAGAAAAAATGTTTTCAAAAGCACCAAAGTCACCTGTTTGATTTTTAATTGAATTAAATTTTTCTGTTAAAAATTTTTTAACACTTGTGGGGTCTTCAAATTGAAAATTAATTAAAAAATCAATAAAATAGTCTTTTAAAATTTCAAATCTATATCTACCGCCGTGATTTGGAAAATTACACCATATTTCCCCTATTCCATTATTATTATTTTCATCATGAATTTCTATAACTAAAGAGGATCTAAATTTGATATTACCAAAAGAAGAAAGTACAGGATTTTTGTTTTTATATTTTAATAAATAAATTTTGATATTTGTTATTTTGATCATTTATTTTTAATAAAATTAAACATTGATGTCCAATCTAGATCTCCAAATTCTTTTTTTGAAGCATCATTATAAATTTTCTCTGCTGCCTTACCCATATTTAGATCTAAACTTTGCTCAGATGCAAATTGAATAGCAAGACGTAAATCTTTTAATGCTAAATTATTTTTAAAACCTGGGGATACATCGTCTTTAAAAACTTTAGCAGGATATGTCAAATTCATGTGTCCCTTCCCGGCTGCAGTTGTGAGCATTAATTCAATAGCCATTTTTTTGTCTATACCTGATTTATCAGCTAAATTTAAAGTTTCTGCTGTCAATATATTTAAGGCAATGGACATGTAGTTATTTATAATTTTCATTTTACTACCTGAGCCATTTTCACCACAATAAACTATATCGCTTCCCATAGTTTCTAATAAATTTTTTATATTCTTAAATTCATCTTTATTACCACCTACCATTATTAAAAGAGTACCATCAATTGCATTCTGTACTAATCTTGCAACAGGTGCATCAAACATTTTTATGTTATTTTTATTTAGCTCCTCATTAATAAAAATAGAATCATTAGGATTGATTGTACTCATATCAATTAATACAAAATTATTATTATCTTGATAAATCAAACCATTTTTACCAAAACATACTTCTTTCACATTGTTTCCATTTGGCAACATAGTAATGATTATTTCAACATCTTGAGATAATTCTGATAAACTTGATTTTTGGATACCTCCTAGTTTTTCTAAAGTATTAACTGACTCAGAATTAACAAAAGGATCATAAAAGGATAAACTATAACCTTTGTTAATAATATTAGAGGCCATCGGTAAACCCATTGTACCTATTCCAATAAATCCAATTTTTTTCATAACTATCTCCTTATTTATAAATCTAAAGTCGATTTAAGTTTTTCAACTCTCTCCAAACCTTGATTTTCTAACCATTTAATAAATTCAGTATTTGATTGATTGCAAAATATATCAATTGAATCTTGCCATAAAGATCTTCCACATAAAAAACCAAGGCAATTAATGTTTAATTTCATTGAAATAGACATTGATTTATAAAAATTACTAAATTTCATTCCAGCACTCAAAAATACAAATGGCTTCATTGTTTTACCAAATGTATTCAATAATATTTCTTCACAATAACTAATTGTATTAACGTTATTATAATCATCTATAATACTTTCATTAAAAGGAAACTCGATTTTAATAATGCTAACATTATAATCTGGTTTAGAAAATTCAGAGTAAAAATATTTTATATATTCATGCTTTTTCTTATTATATTCTTCATTAGAGTTTTTGGTTAAAGGATCATTGTACAATAAGGGCTCAAATAAAAATGGTTTATTTAAATTTAAACACATTTTTCCTATTTTTTTTATTAAAATATTTTTTTTATTGTTTATTTCTTGAGGAGAGTCTGGATTATAATACATAAAAAATTTAATTGCCTTAAAATCATCTATTGTTTTATCTATTGATTTATTATTTGGTAGTTTAGTAATTCTTTCAACATTATCAATGTTATAAGCATCATCTTCATATGCAATAATTTTTGGTATATTTAAATTTTTAAACTTTTCATGTTTTTCATATGTATCAAAATCAAATAAAACAGCTGAAAGATTTGATCCTAATATTTCTATTATATTTTTTTTGAAAAAAAAATAATCCTCATCTTTAAAATTATTTTTTTTTTGATTTATAATTTCTTTTAGACTCGTTCCCTGGTCTATTGCTAATGCAAAAAACTTTTTATTAATTAAGACATCATTAATTAATTCTTTTTGATACATCACAAATGAAAATAAGGAACTGATGAAGGCTCCAGCCATAATTTTCTCATTTCTTCACTAGAATTTAGTAAAGATATAGAAAATCCTCCACTATCTTGGGTTGTGATGTATTCATTAATTAAAGGTTTAAATATTTGAATATTATATTTTGATAAATATTCTTCTAAATCATTAAATATTATTAATAATTCCATTAAAGTTGTAGACCCTGATCCATTAACAAATGGTATTACTATATCGCCCGATTTGTAATTAAAATCATCAAATATTTTATCTAACATAAATGAAATAATTTTTTTAGATGGTTGAATTTTTTGCCTACCATATCCAGACTCTCCATGAACACCCATTCCTATAAAAATTTCATCTTCTTTAATTGAGAAAATTTTTTCTCCAGTAATTGGAGATGTGCCAGGGCTTATTGCAACTGATAATGTTCTTGTATTATCAATAATTTGTTTTCCTAGACTTAGTAATTGTTTAATATCAGCACCTTTTTCAGATAAGGCTCCAAGTATTTTATAAACAAATGTTGTACCTGCCCCTCCTCTTCTTTGAGCTTCATTTCCTTTTGGTGCAGAAGCTATGTCATCATACATAATTAAACATTTAGCATTTATATTTTCATCTTCAGCCATTTCTATTGCCATTTCTCCATTCATTACATCACCAGAATGATTAGAAATTAATAATAAAATAGAAGAATGATCCTTAAAAATTTTAATTCCTTCAAATATTAAATCTCCTGAAGGAGCAGAAAAAATATCTCCAACAATATTAGCATCAAGCATACCCTCACCAACCCAACCTACGGCAATAGGCTCATGACCAGATCCGTTTCCTATCAAGATGGGAACTTTATTAAATTGTTTTTTATTTTTTCGACAAATAATTCTTTTATTTATTTCAGAAAATTTAACTCTGTCTGAATGTGATTTAACATAACCACTCAACATATCATCCACGATATTTATGTTGTTATTAATTATTTTTTTCATTATTAATTTCCTTAAAGAATTCTTTTAATATTATAGACGTTGAATATGCGCCTGGATCTATCACACCAACACCTTTTGAATCTAAAAACTTTGCTCTGCCAACACGAGCTTCCAAAGATTTTGTGTATTCGAGAGATTCATCAATTTTTGTAATTAATTTATCAAAATCAATAAGATTATTTTGAATTAATTCTTGATGAATAGGTACATAAATATCTAAAAAACTTTTATCACCAAAATTTACTTTACCTCTTGTTTCTATTTTATTTATAGTATTTGAAAAAGTAGTTAAGATTGTATTATAAAGATCATTAAAATTTAAATTACCTAATTCTTTAAAGAAGATTGTCATCAAAATACCAGAAGCGCCACCCATAGAAATTCTCATCAATTTCGAAATTTCATTCATAAATGATATTGAATTATCAAATTCATTATTTGCTCTAAAATGAGATACAGCTTCCTCTAGGCCTCTTAATATTGTTGTACCGTGATCTCCATCACCAATCTCTTGATCAAGCATATTAATTTTTTGACAGTTTTCTTTTATTATTAAACAAGAATTAGTTATCCATTTTTTATGAAATTCTATCATTTAATAAAATTCTTTAAATATTTATAAGATTTTTGAATTGCATCAAAAGGATTATCTTCAATATTTCTCCATGTAAATAAATCTTTACTTGTCTCTTGGTTTGATTGAATAAACATTTCTAAAGTAACATTACCAGAATAATTTATTGTATTTAAAGTTTCAAAAATTCTATTAAAATTTAACCCTCCTGAACCAGGTATACCTCTATCATTTTCTGCTACATGAAAATGAAAAATATTATGATTTGCTTTGAGAATTGACGCGCAAATATCTTTCTCTTCTATATTCATATGATAAACATCTAACAATAAACCAATGTGAGAATGGTTGATCATCGAGCATAATTCTAAACCTTCATCAACAGTGTTAATAAAATCAGTTTCATATCTATTTAGAGGCTCTATTCCTAATTTAATATCTTTATCTTCTAAAATGTCTGTTAATCCAATTAGAGTATTTGATGAATTTTTATATTTTAGAGATTTATCTTTTCCATAATTATCACTTATTCCCCATGCAGTGTGTATAACCCCAGATAAAATTTTTGACCCCATAAGAGAAGTCAAATTAATAGCCTCTATGAGTTTATCCTTACCTCTTTTTCTAATATTTTGATTATTACTTGTTATGTCTTCATCCTTAGACAAACCTGTTGTACATGTAATATTAATATCTAGATCTTTACTTAATTTACCTATTTCTATGGCTGACTTTTCGTTTTGACCTAGTAATGATACTTCAACTGAAGAGTAACCAGCATCTCTACAAAGTTTAATATAAGGAGTAATATCCTCTGACCAATTTTTAACAAATGTTGCTGAATGAACTCCTAATTTCATTTAAGATTATTTAATTTTTTAAAAAAATCATTAAAAATTTCATCTCTATTAACACCAAAGGCTTCTCTAATAAGATGATTGCTATCATTT
This sequence comes from uncultured Alphaproteobacteria bacterium, assembly GCA_902540265.1. GTDB lineage: Bacteria > Pseudomonadota > Alphaproteobacteria > HIMB59 > CACPNW01. Next base: position 56,802 of record CACBLW010000004.1, on the reverse strand, counting down.
TTAATCCAGTACAATTCATTATCAAGTGATGAGGAATTGATAATTTTTGTTGGAACCCAATTTGGATTTATTAGCCAAGCAATATTAATAACATCCCATATGACCCATGTTCTCCAACTTTGATCTAAAACACCTCTTTGTTTATGCAAAGGGTTATTTGTGTATAGAAAATATAAGTAATCACCTATTTCCCCTCTTCCTTTTACAAATTCTTTCATATCGGGTAATGAAAGAGTTAACTGCGCCCCCACATTGAAACCTGGTAAATAAACATGAGCAACACCACATTCAAAAAGTAATTGAGATGCTAAAACATCTTGAACTAAATTCAATGAGTTTTTATTATTATTAAAACTGTATGTAGGAAAACCAGATGTCCAAACAACTACTAAATTTTTAATAATTTCTGGGTTTGTTAAAAGAGCCGAAGCGATATTTGTAAGACACCCTATTGCACAAACATAAATCTTTTCATTTGAATATTTTTTACACATATCTACTATGAATTTACTAGATTCAGTTACTATTGGTTCGTTATAATTTTCTAAATATTTAGGTGAACCTCTAAACACCATTCCTTCATGTTTAATATTAAGTTTATTAAATATAGTAATTATTTCTTGATAGCTTTTTTCAACTCCTTCTTCTGGTGTATCAAAATAAATATCATTTGGATGAATATTTGCATCTATGAGTCCATTAACCCAAGATCTATAATCAGAAACTAAATTTTCTTTAGTATTATCAATAGTTTTATTGTTAGATATTATATCGAATGCTTCTATTAATTCGTCTTTATGATGTTGGAAAGAATAAGGCTCAGCAGTAACTCCTAAAAGATCAATTTTATCTTTTGATAATAATGTCCATGCTAATGCAAATTGATCATCTATTTCATTAGCTGTATCTGTATCAAGTATCATTTTATTTTTTTCACTAGGTAAGGATAAATTGTTAAGCAAAATTTCTTTTGATAATTTTGGGAATTTATCTAAAATTTTTTTAGGAACTTGCATGAAATAAAATATTTACTTTAATTTTTTAAATTTATACATCTTTTAATTTTTTAACCGCATCAATTATTTTTTTTGTTGAAGGAATATAAAAATCTTCCATTGGTGGACTAAATGGTACAGGGGTATGAGGAGCAGTTATTTTAATTACTGCAGCTTTTAAATCTGAAAAACATTTTTCTGAAATTAAAGAAGATATTTCTGAAGCCAAAGAACATTTAGGATTTGATTCATCAACAACTATAACTTTACCAGTTTTTTTGACTGATTGAAAAATTAATTCCTCATCAAGTGGAGAATAAGTTCTTGGATCAACTATTTCACAGCTAATATTAATTTTTTCTAATTCATCAGCTGCTTCTTCAGCAAATAAGTTCATTCTTTGAATAGCAATAATAGTAACATCACTTCCTTCTCTTCTTATTCTACCTTTACCAAGCGGAATAGGTTTTAAATCATCAGGCACTTCACAGCTTGTCATGTATAATCTTTTATGCTCCATAAAAATTACTGGATCATCATCTTTAATTGAGGATAGTAAAAGACCTTTGGCATCGTATGCATCATATGGCGCAACAACCTTTAGCCCTGGTATATGAGTATAAAGACTATAAAGAGTTTGTGAATGTTCACTACCTGCACGAAATCCTGCACCGACTACAGTTCTTACAACCATCGGTACTTTTTGTTTGCCACCAAACATGTATCTCACTTTAGCTGCTTGATTCATCATTTGATCAAAACATACACCAGCAAAGTCAACATACATTAATTCCACAATAGGTCTTAATCCTGTCATTGCAGCTCCAATGGCGGCACCAAAAAAACCTGCTTCTGCAATAGTAGTATCTCGAACTCTTTCTCCACCAAATTTAGTATAAAGTCCCTGAGTAACACCAAAAGGTCCTCCCCATGCATCTTGTGTACCTTGATATTGTTCTCGACCTTTACCTCCTGCAATATCTTCACCCATCAAAATAACATTTTTATCTTCTTCAAATGATTGAACTAAGGCATCATTAATTGCATCTTTAACTGTTTTTATTGTCATCTATTAATTTCCACTGGATAATTTACATATACTTCTTCAAGTGCATCCTCTGGTTGAGGCCAAGGTTGAGTATCAGCAAAATCAAATGCTTTATCAACCTCTTCTTTAGCTTCATTAATAATTTTTTCTAAATCATTTTTGTTCAAACCATATTTTGATGAATTTTCTTTTGCTAACTTTATTGGATCATTTTGTTTTGCTTTATCAATTTCTTCTTGTGGTTGATAAAGTTGAGTATCGCCTTCGTACTGTCCAGAAAATCTGTAGTTTTTAAATTCTAAAAATATGGGAGTATTTTTTTGTTTAGCTTCATTAATAGCTTTTTTGGAAATGTCGTAAACTTTAAATACATTATTGCCATCACCAATGTACGAGAGCATGTCATAAGCTTTAGTTATATCTGATAACTCTTTTGTATTTAAATGCCAATCAGTTGCAGTAGCTTCCGCATAACCATTATTTTCACAAACAAAAATCATTGGTATATCCCATAGCTTTGCTAAACCTGCAGCCTCATGAAAAGCTCCGTTATGAATTGCACCATCACCAAAAAAAGATACACATGTTTTATTACTCTTATTTATTTTTTCTTGTAAAGCTGCTCCTAAAACTACTGCTGGACCAGCTGCAACAATTCCAAATGAACCAAGCATACCTTTGCTAAAATCACTTATATGCATACTACCGCCTCGCCCCTTGCAAATTCCAGTTTTTCTTCCATAAATTTCAGAAGTAATTTCGTTTAATTCACAACCTTTAGCTATAGCATGACCATGGTTTCTATACGTACTTGATATCCAATCATCTTGATTTAATGCTGCCATTACTCCTACACAAATAGCCTCAGAACCAATACAAGTGTGAAGATAGCCTGGGACTGTTTTCTCTTTAGCAATTTTTTTTATTCTTTCTTCAAAAAATCTAATCGTGAAGATTTTTTTATAGATCCAATTAATTTTTTCTTTCTCAATCATTTTTATGAAAATACTAACGTTTAATATTAAAATATAGAAATAAGATTATACTTAAGATTAATTAATTGACAATAGATACATTATATCATTTAGTATAATTCGGATATGAAGGAAGTATTGACAATTGGTTTTGTAGCTACAGCAATTAGTCCTTACTTTTCAGAAGAACAACAAGTAAGAATAAAATCTGAAAATCATCTAAAAAATATCATTGCAGAATATGATGCTAAATTAATTTGTTTCCATAAAACTATATTTTCAAAAGAGGACTCAGTAGAGGCAGAAAAATTTTTTAAAAACAAAATTGATTTTTTAATACTACAAACAAGTTCATGCAGTTCAGGAGAACAATTATACCCTCTTTGTAATATTACAAATAAGATGGGTTTATGGGCAGTTCCAGATCTTGAAAAAGAAGGTGATGTAAAATTACACTCTTTAGTTTCAGTAAGTCATTATTTAGGAATAATTAAAAAAATACTTCATGAAAAAAAAATTAAAACTAAATGGTTTTATAATTATGGTGATACTGATGAATTTAAAAACAAGTTTTTGATTACTTTAAGATCATTGGTAGCAGATAAAAAAATTAAACAATCAAAAATAGGATTAGTTGGTGGTATATCTCCAGGTTTTGACAATATGATTGTCGATAATAAAAAAATAAAACAAAATATTGGATCAACAATTGAAGAAACAACAATTAAAGAATTAATTTCACTAGCAAAAAGTTTTGATCAATCATTAATTGATGAAGAAATAAAAAAAATAAAAAATGCTGCATCTTCAATCTCAGTATCAGATGAAGAATCATTCAATAAAGTCACAAGAGTATATTTTGCATTAAAAAAAATAAGACATGAAAATAACTGGGACTCTATGGCAGTCCAATGTTGGTCTCAGTTTCAAGAATTATATGGAATTGCTCCTTGCATGGCTTATGGTTGGATGGGTAGCGAAGATGGTATTGCGGTATCTTGTGAAGGAGATGTTCAAGGTTCATTAAGTATGCTATTATTAAATTACATATCAAACAGTGATAAATCATCTACACTTTTAGATCTTGCAACATTTGATACTAATGCTGATGCCGTATTAATGTGGCACTGCGGAGTGTCACCAAGACATTTTGCGAATGAAGATGGAATAAAATGGGTTGATCATAGTACGTTAGGAAGAAAAACAGATAAAAAATATGGCGTTGCTGGAGATCAAGTATTTAAAGCTCGAAAATCTACAACAACATACTTAGGAAATAATGCTGAAAGAATATTAATTATAAATTCAGAAATTTTTGAACATAATAATAAAGGTTTTGATGGAACAAGAGGATGGTTTAAAGAAACAAAATTAAACAGATCTCATATTTCGGCAGAAAACCTGATAAATACTCTAAATATTATTGGACATGAACATCATTATGCAGTGGGTCAAGGAGATTATAGTAAAGAATTATTAGAATTTGCAGCTTGGAATGATTTAAAGCTTGTAGACGAGATTCCTTTAGTAGATTATATTTCACCAAAGGATAATGAATCAAATTAAATTATTATTTGATTCTATATATTAGGAGGAAAGATGAAAATTAAACTTAAATTTCTTACCTTAACATTTATAAGTTTATTTTTTTCAAAATTAGTATTTGCTGAAACTGCACCTGGATTTAATTCATGGGATGATGTTGTTAAAGCAGCTGATGGCGGACAGGTAAATGTGTACATGTGGGGTGGATCAGACGCTATCAATGGTTTTGTTGATGACTTTTATGGAGTTCCATTAAAAGAAAAATATAACATAACTTTGAACAGAGTTCCTTTAAAAGGAACAGTTGACGCTGTGAACCAAGTACTAAGTGAGAAAGAAGCTGGAGTAACTGGCGATAATGGAAATATTGATTTGATTTGGATTAATGGAGAAAATTTCTGGACATTAAAACAAGCTAATCTTCTTTATGGACCATTCGCTGCTGGTTTACCTAACAGTGAATTTGTTGCATGGGACAATCCAGCAGTAAACTTAGACTTTGGAAGACCTGTCGAAGGTATGGAAAGTCCATGGTCTAGTGCTCAGTTCCACTTTATGTATGACTCAGCAAGAAATAATTATGATGATATGCCTCGTAGTTATGCTGAATTAAGTAATTGGATAGCAGAAAACCCTGGAAGATTTACTTACATAAGACCTGGTAAAGGTGGATTTGTTGGTACTAGATTTGTAAAACAAATTTTCTTTGAGCTAAGTGGTGGACACGCGCAGTGGGTAGGTCCATTCAATCAAGAATTATATGATAAGTGGGCTCCAGAAGTTTGGAAATTATTAAATTCTTGGGAAAAAGATCTTTGGAGAAGTGGAGAAACTTATCCAAAAGATAATGCAGAAATGCATAGTCTATTTGCTAATGGTGAAGTTGATTTAGATTTTACACAATCTCCAAGAGGTGCTGGACCTACAAATACTGCCGGAACAACACCTCCAACATCAAGAGCATTTGCTTTTTATGAAAATATGATCGGAGATTTCAATTATTGGGCTATTCCTTATAACGCTCCTAACAAAGCTGCTGCACTAGTATATGCAAACCTAGTATTAGAACCTGAACTACAAGCTGCTCAAGTACAACCAGCAAATGGTTTCTGCTGTGGTTGGGGTATTAGCACGGCTAAAGTTACAGATGCTGCTGGAAAAGCTGCAATAGCTGAAGCTCAAAATAATCTTGGAGATGCCGCTGAGGATCAAGACATCCTTGCGAAGGCTCTTGTTTCTGACATTGCTGCAGAATATCAAGATTTAATTGAAGCTGATTGGGAAGCAAACGTACTTTTAAAATAAAATAATATTTTATTAAGAAAATGGGCGGAGAAAGATTAAAAATTATCTTATCTTTAACTCCGCCCCTTTTAATTATTTTTACTCTTTTTTTTGGAGGAATTTTTTATGGATTTTTACAAAGCTTAGGGTACCAACCAGCAATTGGAAAATATGAAATAAATTTTTCAGCGTATTACAATGTTATGTTTTCCGAAAGATATGCAAAATTATTTTGGACTGGCTTAGGATTAAATTTATGGGTTAGTTTTGCTAGTACTTTTTTAGCAGCAGTTTTTGCTTTGTTTGGTGCTCTAGCAATAAGAAAAACATTTTTTGCAAAAACAATTTGTAATTTTATATATTCATTAAACTTGCCAATGCCTCATTTAGTTGTAGCAGTTGGCATTATATTCGTATTTTCTCAAAGTGGTTTATTAGCTCGTTTAGCATCTCAAATTGGATTAATTGGGAGTCCTGGAGATTTTCCCGTATTAGTTAAAGATAAATATGGTTTAGGTATTATTCTTGCTTATATTTGGAAAGAAGCAGCATTCTTTTTTATAATTTTAATGTCAGTATTACAATCTTTAGGAGAAAATTTTGAAGAACTTGCTCAAAGCTTAGGAGCAAATAGATGGCAAAGATTTCGATATGTTATTTTACCTTTAGTTATGCCAAATCTATTTTCTGCATCAATAATAGTATTTGCTTTTAGTTTTGGTGCATATGAAGTTCCAGCCTTGCTAGGTGTAATTTATCCTCAAATGTTACCGGTTATGGCATTTGAATTTTTCTTGAACCCTGATCTTAATGCAAGAAGTGAAGGGATGGCATTAAGCATTATTATTGCAATAATAGTAATGATTTTAGTTGTATTTTATTTTTGGTTAACTCAGGCAAAAATTAGGAAGGATTAATGAATAATAATTTAAAAAAAATAAATATATATGCAATTTATTTAGGCGCAATTATCTTAATATTACCTCTTATAGCCTTCTTTATTAATGCATTTTCTTTTAGATGGTTTTATCCTCAAGTTATTCCAAAAGAGTTAAGTCTACAAGCTTGGGTAAGATTAAAATTAATACCTAAACCTGGTCAAAGAACCTTCGAAGGCTTTATAGAACTTTGGGCTTCTAATCCTACAGTTATCAAAGCATTATTAAATAGTTTAAGTATTGGTTTCTTAGTGACAATTGTTTCAATAATAATTGCATTACCTGCTGCAAGAGTTCTGGGTTTATTAAATTTTAGATTTAAAAAATTAATTATTTTTATAATGGTCTCGCCCACTATACTTCCCCCAATAGCTTTTGTTTTAGGACTGAATATCAATTTTATATCATGGGGTTTTTCAGGTAATTATTTTGGAGTATGTTTAGTGCATTTAGTACCTATTATGCCATACGTAGTTCTTACTATGACTGGAATATTTGCAAACTATAACCCTGACTTTGAACATCAAGCAAGAACTTTAGGTGCAAATAAAACTAGAACATTTTTATTAATTACTTTACCTGCTATAGCTCCAGGAATGGTTGTTGCGGCGTTATTTGCATTTTTAGTTTCATGGAGTCAGTATCTTTTAACATTTTTAATTGGTGCGGGAAAAGTTATGACACTACCACTCCTTGTTTTTTCAACTGCCTCATCAGGGAATCCAGCTTTAACAGCTGCAATATCAATTATATTTATTTTTCCTGCTATATTGATATTATTTTTTACATCCAAATTTGTTTCTGGTGAATCTGGAGCTACTAGTGGATTTGGGAAAATATAACAATGAGTAAATTAAATATTAAAAATTTAATTAAAAGTTTTCCTAGCATGGATAGACCAGCAGTAAATAATGTAAATTTAGATATTGAAAGTGGAGAACTTGTTGCATTTCTCGGACCTTCAGGTTGCGGTAAAACAACTATTTTGAAAATGATCACAGGATTATTTCAACCTGATAGTGGAGATATTATTCTTGATGAGCAATCACTATTAAAAATTCCAACTGAAAAAAGAGGGGTAGTTATGGTTTTCCAAAATTATCTTTTGTTCCCTTATATGAATGTAAATGAAAATGTTGGATTTGCATTAAAAATGAAAGGTGTAGATAAAAATATAATAGATCAAAAAGTAAAAGAAATGTTAGAACTGGTAAAATTACCAGATATTGGATTAAGAAAGCCAAAACAGCTTTCTGGAGGTCAACAACAAAGAGTTGCGCTAGCCAGAGCATTGATATCTAATCCTAGAATATTGCTTCTAGATGAACCATTAAGTAATCTTGACGCGCATTTAAGAGATGAAATGCGAGATCTAATTGTGACTATTCAACAAAAATTAAAAGTAACAACAATATTTGTAACACATGATCAAGAAGAGGCGGTTCTTCTAGCAGATAAGATAGCTTTAATTTTTGATGGCGAACTCCAAAATTTTACTTCTCCAAAAAATTATTATGAAAAACCAAAAAATATAAAAGCTGCAAAATTTTTTGGTGGAGTTAATTTTATTAATGCAAAGAAAGATAATCATAACCTATCTACTAATATTGGAACAGTTCATTACAAAGGTGAAAATTATACAGATTTAAATGAAGATAATATAATAACTATTAGACCCGAAAATATAAAGTTAAGTAAAAATAATGATTTCAATGATAATTCATTCAAAGGCTTAATTAAATCAGTAATATTTTCAGGAACGCATACTAGATACAAAATTATAGTAAACAATTTAGAATTAGAATGCTCATTACAATCTGTAGGATTACAAGACATAAAAACAGATGATACAATTTATGTTCATTTACCCAGTGATAAAATATGGGCGATGAATGAATAAAAATATTGCAACAATTTCTTTTTCAAAAAATAATATACTATCAAAACTTTCAAAACATATGTTTGGAACTAATCTGGAACATATTGGAGATGCAATTTATAGAAATGGAATTTGGGCAGAAGTAGTAGAAAATAGAAAATTTTGTGGTCCTGATAAATTAGTTTGGAACAATGGTTTAGAAAATGATCATTTAGATTTTGGCATTGTACAGCCTTGGAAAGGTTATAACGCTTCTGCAAAACACGTTATGTACGCACATTCTAACTCAGAATATATTGTAAAAGGTGAAGAGATTATTAGTAGATACGGGAGTGGCAAACAATCTCAACAAATTACTATTCGAGAAAAATCAAAAATACAAAGAGGTATTAAGCAAAAGATTAATATTATTGACTCAAAAGATGAATACGAATTCAGTATTTATTTCAAAGGTGAAAATCAGAAAGTATTTATAAATATTGGAGAAATAAATTTTACATTCAATGCAAATAAAAATTGGAAAAAAATTAAAAAAACATTTACTTTTAAAAAAAGTAATAGCCTCAAAACACTATCTATCTCTATTAAGTCTGGAACAATTTTTATTGCAAACTGTTCATTAATGCCAAAAAATACAATTTTTGGATTTAGAAAAGATATCACAGAAATGATTAAAGAATGGAAGCCAAGTTATATTCGTTGGCCTGGAGGGAATTTTCTTTCAGGTTATAATTGGCAGAATGGAGTTGGAAAAAAAGATTATCGACTTCCCTACTACGATCATGCTTGGTATCAATGGGAGTATAACGATGTAGGTACAGATGAATTTATGAAATGGTGTGAATATATTGGAAGCGAACCAATGATTACAATCAATACTGGTGATGGTACTATCGAACAGGCAAAAAATTGGATCGAGTATATGATTGGTTCAATTAATACAAAATATGGAAAATTAAGATATAAAAACGGTAGAAAAAATCCTTATGAATTGCAAACGATATTCATAGGAAATGAAATGTTTGGAGGATGGCAAATTGGTCATACAGATCCAATTACTTATGCAAATAAATATAATTCTTTTGTAAAAGAGTTAAAAAAATTAAATAAAAAATTACGATTTATTGCAGTTGGTGCCTGTTCAGATCATTTTGGTCATTGGAATGAGTATGTATTAAAAAATATTAAAGAAAAAATTGATGAATTGAGTGTCCATTATTATTCTATAAGAACCGAGAAAGATAAAAAACATCCAGATTATAAAACACGTTATATTCCAACTGTTGCTGCCGCAACAGAAGTAAGATTAATGTTAGATAGAACGATAAGAGAAATAAAAAAATATTCCAATAAGAATATTAAAATAGCCTTTGATGAATGGAACACTTATGTAGAAGCAACTCCACCTTATTTTATTGAGAATTATAATATTGCTGATGCAATTTATGCTGCTTCACTTCTTAACGCATGTATAAATAGAGGGGATATAATAACCAACACTGGCATTTATCATTTGATAAATGTAATGGGTAATTACCGAATAGAAAAAAAGAAAATTTGGAAAACTCCAACAACACTTGTTTTAGAACTTTATACAAAATTTCATAAAGGTAAAATTTTAAAATCAGTTGTTAATTCTTCAAATTTTGTTTCTTTTAAATTAGGTAAACAGCCTGAATATAAAAATAATAAACTCATTGACTCTGCAGTAACAATGAATGGAAAACATATGTGTATGTCTGTAGTTAATAAATCAAGTTCAGAGAAAATACTTTTAAAAGTTCCATATCTAGATAGGATTGCTGAAAATTATTGTATTGAAGGATCTAATAAAGTTGACCTTAATACTTATGAAAACACTTCAAGTGTTAAGATCAAAAAAAATTCCTTAAAAACAAGTAAAGGATTTTTAATACTACCACCGCACTCGATAAGTGTTGTACTTTTTAATATATAACCTACGTTTTTTATTAAATTTAAGAGCTTAAAAGAGAATTAAGGTGATTGAAATAAAGATTTTAATGACTACTTATTCACATGATGGATAGTTATTTAGAATCAATAATTAAAAGAGATCCTGCAGCTAGAAGTAAACTAAGCATAATATTAACTTATCCTGGTGTAAAATCTGTTTTTTTTCATAAAATAGCAAATCAATTATGGAATTTAAATTTGTACACTCTTGCAAGAATAATATCTCAATTTAGTCGTTTCTTAACTGGAATTGAAATTCACCCAGCTGCAAAGATAGGTAAAAATCTTTTTATAGATCATGGGATGGGAACTGTAATTGGTGAAACAAGTGAAATCGGTGATAATGTTACACTTTATCATGGCGTAACATTAGGAGGTATCAGTCCTGCTGAAAATTCGAAAGATCAAAGAGATACAAAAAGACATCCAACAATTGAGGATAATGTAATTATTGGTTGTGGTGCAAGTATTCTTGGTCCAATTAATATTGGAAGTTGCGCAAGAGTTGGAGCTAATACTGTGGTATTAAAAGATGTTCCTCCTTATGCAACAATGGTAGGTAATCCTGTTAAAAACATTAATATTAATAAAGATACATCATTCAACCCATATGGTGTAAGAGATATTGATGATAACAAATAATGTTACCGAATTAATTGGCAACACTCCTTTAATAAAATTAAAATACCCCTCAGAAATTTCAGGTTGTGAAATATATGGTAAGGCTGAATTTATGAATCCAGCTGGTTCAGTAAAAGATAGAACAGCACTTGGTATTATCGAGGATGCAGAAGAAAAAAAAATATTGGAACCAGGCGGAACTGTCGTTGAAGGAACTTTTGGGAACACAGGAATAGGCTTAGCATTAGTTTGTAATGCAAAAAATTATAATCTAGAAATTGTAATGCCTAACATAACCGTTCAATCTAAAAGAGATATACTTAAAAATATGGGAGCAAAACTTCATTTAGTTGATGCAAAACCATATTCCGATCCTGGAAATTATCAAAAAGTCTCAAAGCGATTAGCTAAAGATATTGAAATACAAACAGGTAAGAAAACTTTTTGGGCTGGTCAGTTTGAAAATTTAGCAAATTACAAGTTTCATGAGAAAACAACATCTGCAGAAATATTTAAACAAACAGATGGAAAAATAGATGGTTTCACATGTGCAATTGGAACTGGAGGAACATTAACTGGTGTTAGTGTTGGTCTAAAATCAAAAAATAAAGCAATTATCATCGCTTGTACAGACTCACAAGGATCATCAATGTTTAATTATTTTACAAATGGTAAACCAGAAAAAAAAGGTGAAGAATCAATAACAGAAGGCATCGGACAGGCTAGAGTAACAAAAAATTTAGAAAATTGTAATGTAGATCAATCTTTTTTTGTTTCTGATCAAGAATGTATGGAAATGCTATTTAAAATTATGAAAACAGATGGATTATTTCTAGGATTAAGTTCTGGGGTAAATATATGTGGTGCAGTAAAATTAGCAAAATCAATGGGTACGGGTAAAAAAATAGTAACAATACTTTGTGATGATGCAAATAAATATTATGATAAAATGTTTAATAAAGAATACTTATTATCAAGAAATTTACCTTATGCTGATTGGATGTAATTATGAATACTAAAGATAAAAAATTTAATTCTAAAGTAATTCATTCGGGTCATGGCGCTGATGAAACTACAGGTGCAGTAATGCCCCCTATTCATCTTTCATCAACTTTCAAGCAAAATTCTCCTGGGGACTTTACTTATGAATATGCAAGAACAGGAAACCCAACAAGAGATATATTAGAAAAGTTATTAGTTGAATTAGAATATGGTAAATTTGCTTATGCTTTCAGCTCAGGTATGGCTGCAATTTCTGCATTATCAGATGCTTTAGGTAAAAATTATTCAATTATTTGTAGCGATGATGTTTATGGTGGAACAAGAAGAATTTTTGATAAAATTAAAACAGTAAATCAAGATGTGGAAGTAACATATACCGATCTTAGTAAAGAAAATAATTGGCAAGGTCACCTAAAAGAAAATACGAAAATGATTTGGGTTGAGACACCCTCTAACCCATTATTAAAAATTATAGATATAAAAAAAATTAGAGAAAGTCTGAAGGATGATAATATTATTGTTGTTTGTGATAATACTTTTGCATCACCCTACAATCAGCAACCATTAAACAATGGAGCTGATGTTATTATACATTCATCAACAAAATACCTTGGTGGGCATTCTGATATAATTGGTGGCGCATTAATTATAAATGATAATAAAGTTTTAGCTGAAAAAATTAAATATATTCAAAATGCAGTTGGTGCTGTTCCCAGCCCCTTCGATTGTTATTTACTTATTCGATCAATTAAGACACTTGCTGTAAGAATGGAGAGGCACAATAATAACGCATTAGAAATTGCTAATTATTTATTAAAACATCCTAAAATTAAAAACGTTTTTTATCCTGGATTGGAAAATAACCCTGGTTATGAAATTGCAAAAAAGCAAATGACTGGATTTGGAGGAATATTATCAATTGAATTAATGGGTGATATTAGTTCAGCAAAAAAATTTCTAGAAACAATTCAAATATTTACACTAGCAGAAAGTTTGGGTGGAGTTGAAAGTTTGATTGAACATCCAGCTATAATGACACATGCATCAATAGATAAAAAAATTAGAGATGAATTAGGAATTTCTGATACCCTGATAAGACTTTCAATTGGCATTGAAGATATTTCAGACTTAAAAAAATCTTTAGATGATGCTCTAAAAAATATTTAAATTATTTTTTTCAAATCTGGAGGTGAATAATTAGGACCCTTCATAACCTTACCAAATTCATTATAAATTGGCTTCCCTTCCTCTGAAAGTTTACTCATATTACTGCGATGAACCTCGTTAAAACATTTGTCTAGATCTATACCAAAAGCAGCACCCGCACCGTATGTTACAACTAAAATATCAGTTAATGCATCAGCAACTTCAACGATATCATTTTCATTAATTGCATCTTTTAATTCATTAAATTCTTCATCAATCAATTTTTTTCTTAATTCTACAATTTGATTTTCTGGAAATTCAGCACTAGTTTTTACCTCTTGACCAAATGTTGTCATAAATTCTTTTACTTTTTCAAAATTTGTCATTTTATCTCCCAATAATATTTATTTATAAAAAATATCGTTGTATGTCACAACTATAAAGAGAAAAGATATTATTGTTATCCCCACAGCCAAATAAACTCTTGTAATAAATTCAGGAAGATAGTTTGAAAAAATTCTTCTAATAATAAAATACATTATATGACCACCATCTAAAAGAGGAATAGGTAGCAAATTAAATAACCCTACAAATAACGAAATTATTATAAATAAAAAAAGTACTCCCCTTACTTGATCAAGCATCATTTGATCAGCATTTTTTACAATTCCTATAGGTCCAGCTAACTGATCTCCTAATGTATTTTCTTTATATGATTGTTGAAGGAATGAAAAAGAAGCTGCATAGTATGTTGGAATGAATAAAGAAGAATTTTTAATTGAATCAATTAAATTATATTTATCAATAATAGGATTTTGAGGTGAAGATATTCCGATAATATACCTATTTAATTCTTCATTAAATTTTAGATCAAAATTTTTTTCAATTATCTGATTATTTCTTTCTATTAAAATATTAATACTTGGGTTATTTCCAATTGCTTTTGGAATATCAGAAAACTCTTCAATACTAATATTATTTATTTCAAGTATTCTATCTCCTTCTCTAAGATCATTTTCAAAAGCTGACGATTTTTCACTAATTGATCCAATAATTGGCATTAAAGTAACAATACCAAAAAAGAAAAATATGCAGAATAAAGCAAACCATGCACTAAAAATATTAAAAATACTTCCTGCTAAAAGTACTAATATTTTTTGAAAAAGTGTAAGAGATTGAAACGATCCTTGTTCATCATTAGGGTTTGGAGAAAAAATGTTATCAAGACCTTTGATTTTTACATATCCACCCAATGGAATTGGAGATAATTTCCATGTAGTCCCATTTCTATCTGTATATTTTAAAAGCGGTTTACCAAATCCAATTGAGAAATCTGTAACTTCAGCCTTAAACAATCTCGCAACAATATAATGACCATACTCATGTATTGCGACCAACACTAAAAAAACTAAAATAAGATTAATATAAATCATACTTATTATTAAATTAATATTTTAAATAATTGATAAATAGTAATTATCCTGTTTTAGCCTTTTCATATTCATCAATTGGAGGACAAACACAAAATAAATTTCTATCACCGTATACATTATCAATTCTACTAACTGGACTCCAGTATTTATTATTTATTAAATAAGCATGAGGGTAAGCAGCTTCTTTACGGGTATATTGATGATCCCAATTATCAGAAGACACTTCTTCTATCGTATGTGGGGCATTTTTAATAGGATTATCTACTTTATCAAATTTACCATCTCTAATCATAGTAATTTCATTATGAATAGAAATCATTGCTTCACAAAATCTATCTAGCTCCTCTTTAGATTCACTTTCAGTAGGTTCGATCATGAGAGTTCCTGGAACTGGAAAAGACATTGTAGGAGCGTGAAATCCGTAATCAATTAGTCTTTTAGCAATATCTTCATCTGAAATATTTAATTCTTGTTTAAACGGCCTGATATCAATAATAAATTCGTGTGCTACCATATTATTCTTACCAGTATATAAAATAGGGTAATAATTTTTTAATCTTTCTTTAATATAATTAGCATTTAAAATTGCTACTTGAGTAGCTAATTTTAAACCATCGTCACCCATCATAGAAATATAGGAATATGAAATAGGTAAAATAGATGCGCTGCCCCAAGGAGCTGCAGAAACTGCCTCTTGAGTTGTTAAACCAATTTCATTTTTAAACATGGGATGTCCAGGAGCAAAATCTGCTAAATGTTTTTTTAATCCTATAGCTCCAACTCCAGGCCCACCTCCTCCATGAGGTATACAAAATGTCTTATGCAGATTCATATGGCATACATCAGGTCCAAATTTACCTGGTTTAGCTACACCAACCATTGCATTATAATTAGCGCCATCTAGATACACTTGTCCTCCGACATCATGAATTTTTTTACAAATCTCAACAATACTTTCCTCAAATACACCATGTGTTGATGGATATGTAATCATTAAAGCAGACAGTCTGTCACCCGCCTCTTCTATTTTTTTATCTAAGTGAGTTAAATCTACATTACCTTTGTCATCACAGTTTACAATTAAAATATCCATACCGCACATCTGTGCACTGGCTGGATTAGTTCCATGTGCACTTTTAGGAATTATGCAAATATTTCTTTTAGTATCTGAGTTTTTCTCATGATATTTTTGTATAGCTAATAAACCAGCAAACTCACCTTGTGCTCCAGCATTAGGTTGAAGTGAAACTGCATCAAAACCAGTAATATCTTTTAACATCGATATTAATTCACTCATCAATTCATTATATCCCTCACGTTGATGGGACTCTAAGAATGGATGTGCATTTGAAAAACCTGGTAAAGTAATTGGAAGCATTTCAGATGCAGCATTTAATTTCATAGTACAAGATCCAAGAGGTATCATTGATCTATTTAAAGCAACGTCTTTGTTTTCTAGTTTTTTTAAATATCTCATCATTTCTGTTTCAGAATGATAGATATTAAATACCGGATGAGTTAAAATATTGTCTTTTCTTTCTAAATCACTTTTAAAAATTGAATTTTCAATTTTACCTTCGATCTCTTCAGCATATATTTCAGTATTATTTTCATTAAAAAATTTAATTAAATTATCTACATCTTGTAGTGATGTAGTTTCATCTAAGGAAATTGAAAAGTGATCGTCATTTACAAATCTAAAATTGATACCATTGTCTATAGATTTATTTACCCAGTATTTTGATTTTGAATTTTTTATTAATAATGTATCAAAATAATTTTTAGATTTTACTTCAAAATTTAATATCTCTAATGATTTTTTTAGATATCTAGACTTATAGTGAATGTCATTAGCAATATTTTTTAATCTAGTTGGGCCATGATATATTGCATATGAAGCAGATATAATTGCTAATAAGGCCTGTGCGGTACATATATTACTTGTAGCTTTTTCCCTTCTAATATGTTGCTCGCGTGTTTGAAGAGCCATTCTGTAAGATCTTTTATTAGTACGATCAACTGACACGCCAATTAGTCTTCCAGGCATCATTCTTTTGTATTCATCTAGTGTTGCAAAATATGCTGCGTGAGGGCCTCCTAGGCCCATAGGAACACCAAACCTTTGTGTACTCCCAACAGCCATATCAGCTCCAAAATCTTTTGGTGATTTCATAACTACCAAACTCATTATATCAGCTGCTATGATTGATAACGCATCGTGAGATTTATTTATGTTTATTAAATCATTGAGATTTGCAATTTCTCCGTATGTGTCTGGATTTTGAATTAAACAACCAAAAGTATCATTATCTGGATTATCGAATATAATTTTTATACCTAGAGGCTTCGCTCTTGTTTTTAAAACAGATAGTGTTTGTGGATGACATTTATTTTGCACACAAAAAGTAAACTTTGCACTTTTTTTAATTTTAAAAGCCATCATCATAGCCTCAGCTGCCGCAGTACTTTCATCAAGTAAAGATGCATTTGCAATATCCATTCCAGTCAAATCAATTATCATTTGTTGAAAATTCATTAACATTTCCAACCTGCCCTGACTTACTTCTGGTTGATAAGGTGTGTAAGCAGTATACCATCCCGGATTTTCAAGAATATTTCTTAAAATAACGCTAGGTGTAATAGTATTATAATAACCCATTCCAATATAAGTTTTTTTGAAATTATTTTTTAACGATAAAAGTTGAGTATTAATCTTATTAAACTCCTCAGACATACCAGGTCTAAATTTAAGTTTATCTTTAAAAATGATATGATTAGGTACAGTTTTTTCAATTAATTCATCTAGTGAAGAGCACTTTATTAATTTGAGCATTTCTCCAATATCTTCATTTCTAGGCCCTATATGTCTGCTAATAAATTTATCTATTTCAATCATCTATTGTTCCAAAAATTGTTTATATTCATCTTCTGACATAAGTTCAGAATATTGATTTGAATCAGAAATTTTCATTTTAAAAATCCATCCCTCATTTTCTGCATCTTGATTAATAATAGCAGCATCATTTTCTAGATTATTATTAACTTCAATTATTTCACCATCTATTGGAGCATAAATATCAGAAGCTGCTTTTACAGATTCAATGACGCATATTTCATCTTTTGCTTTTACCGAATTTCCAACTGAAGGTAATTCAATAAATACAATATCACCAAGAGATTCTTGAGCATGATTGCTAATACCAATTGTAGCAATTTCATTTTCAATTGAAACCCATTCATGATCTTTTGTGTATTTTTTTTCACTCATATATGCTCCCATTTTTTTTATAATTTTTTTTTACAAAAGGTAGATTATTAATTTTTACTAATTCTAATTTTTTTCTAATTTCACAAAAAATTGGATTACCAGTATTGAATTCAGATATTATATAACCAATAGCAATAGATTTGTTTAGATTGGGAGAAAAACATCCACTTGTAATTTTGCCAATTTCATTTTTATTATTATCGAATAATGTCATTCCATCTCTTAGCATTGATTTACTAGTAGAAATTAAACCTATTTTTTTATTAGATAGTGTATTTTTTAATTGATCGGATAAAACTTCATTTCCATTTAAATTTTCATCTTCTAATCTTTCTTTGTCTAAAGCCCATGATAAACCAGCTTCAATTGGTGTAATTTTTTCATTTAATTCATGACCATATAAACTTAATCCAGCTTCGAGTCTTAATGAATCCCTAGAACCTAACCCACAAAGCATTGTATTTTCATTTTTAAGTAAATGAGTAATTAAATTTTCTGCACTTTCATTTGGAATAGAAAGTTCAAAGCCATCTTCACCAGTATAACCTGATCTACTTACTATTATTTCATTGTTATCGTATTTACTTATTAAAATATCAAAAAATTTCATATTATTTGGAATATCAATAATATTTTTTAAAACATTAATAGAATCAGGCCCTTGGATTGCGAATAAACAATTTTTTTTATAAATTTTTTCTGCATTAGGAGCGCAAGAAATAAATATTTCTTCGTCTTCTTTTTTTCGAGATGCATTATAAACAATATATAAATATGACTTATCTTTAATATCAATATTTGAAATAATTAGATCATCGATAACACCGCCATCTTTATTGAGTAAAAATGAATAATGCGATCTATTTTTAATTAATTTTTTTAATTGTAATGGAATATATTTTTCTAATTTATGTAAATAAGATTCATTATTTTCAATTAAAATTTGCCCCATATGGCTAACATCAAAAATACCGGAGTGATTTCTAACATTTTTGTGTTCATTAATTATTCCAGTTTTATAATTAATAGGCATATTAAAACCTGCAAATGGCAATATCTTTGCACCATTATTTTGATGAAAATTTTTCAGCGGAATGTCTATTGGTAACTGGTTCAAATAAATTCTCCAAGCTACCCCTCTGTCTTTTTACCTGAGAGCTTTTCACCTTCGGTAGAGCTAAATGCTCTTTTCCAGAGTTTTTTTTTAACGGTCCATTGTGCCTGAGAGTTTCCGGGTCGTTGCTCCTTCGGCTCTGAAATTTCAGTATCTCCCGTTAATTATTTGTACACTTATTTTTATTATTTAACAATTAATTTAGAGGAATTTTATTATCAATTTTTGATTTTTGATAAATTTCTGACATTTTTTGATACTCTTCTTTAATCTGATAAATTTTATCTGATAATGAGTCCTCTATGCCCAATCTTTTAATTTCCGATAAAATTGAGTAACTTTCCCAGTAATCATTATTAATATTGTAATTACCATCTTTAATCTTAAAAACCTCCGTCAAAATTTTAAGATCGTGCGGAATATGAAAACCATCTTTTGTGTCGGTATAGGAAAAAAAATAGTAAAAATTGTCAAATCCAGCCCAAGTTATGGCTGATAAACACATAGAACAAGGCTGATGGGTACTTATGAAGTAATAATCTTTTGTATTAAAAAGTTTTTTTTCAAATAAATTGAAAAGAGTTGATATTTCTCCATGAAATAAAGGATTTTTGATTTCCTGGTTTATACCTAGACAAATAAGACTTAGGTCAGATTTTTTAACAATAAATCCGCCAAATATTTTATTTCCCTCGTTTATTGAAATTTTTGTTAATGGTATAAGATCATCTAAAATAACATCTAAAATTCTTTCATAATTTGTTATCATTATGAAATGTCTGATACTTTATTTATTAGATTTGTCCATAAAACAAAAAAAAAGGACCCAGCAAGCTAGGTCCTTTTCGTGTATCGTGCATTTCCTCCCGATACAATTTAATAATCGTTTCCTTTTATTAAATTGATTATTACCTTTGCGTGTAATAATTAAAATTAATTTATCTGTTTGTTATTTATCAATCAATAAAAAAATGTATTTTTAAAACTAATTAATCTTTTTATGTTGATATGTTTGTTAGTAAAATGTGCAAAATTAAATTTGATTAAAAATGAGTAAAAATTCAAAACTTAATGTCTTAGGAGTTATGACAGGCACATCAATGGATGGCGTTGATATCAGTTTGATTAAAACAAATGGGACTGATTTTGTAAAAATTAAATGTGAGAAATCTTATAAATTTGATAAAAATTATCAAAATACAATAAACAATCTAATATTAAATAAACCAAAAACTAATAATAAAATTAAAGAATATTTTTTAAAAGAAGATGATTTTGTTACAGATATTTTAGAAAAAAAAATAATTTTGTTTTTGAAACAAAAAAAAATTAATAAAAAAAATATCGATTTAATATCAATTAGTGGACAGACTGTTTACCACGACCCATCAAATAAAATCTCTATACAATTAGGTAATGGAAAAAAAATTGCAAAAAATCTTAAAATTAAAACTATAAGTAATTTAAGAGATAATGATATTAAAAATGGTGGACAGGGAGCACCTATAGGATCATATTATCATAAGTTTTTAATACAAAAATTTAAAGAAAAAGTGATTATAGTAAATCTTGGAGGTATAGCAAATTTTTCAACTGTAATTTCAAGAACATTATTATCATCAGACATAGGGCCTGCAAATTGCTTAAGTGATGATCTTTGCAATTATTTTTTTAAAAAAAAATTTGATAATGATGGAAAATATGCAAGAAAAGGTAAGATTGATAATAAATTAATTGAAAAATTCAAAAAAGATAAATTCTTTAAGAAAAAGTTTCCAAAATCATTAGATAGAAATTATTTTAGAAATTATTTTAATAAGTTAATTCAATTGAACAAATATGATGCACTAATGACAGCTAACTACATGACTTATATTGGATTTAAAGAATTATTAAAAAATAAAAAATTTAAGATTGAAAAAATTTTACTTACTGGAGGAGGAAGAAAAAATAAATTACTCAAAGAAATATTAATGAATAAACTGAATAAAAAAATTGAACTTATTGATAAATATAAAATAAATGGTGATTTAGTAGAGGCTCAAATGTTTGCGTATATTGGCATGAGATCATTTAAAAATTTAGAAATAAGTAATAAAAACACTACAGGTGTGAAAAAAAATTTAAGTGGTGGTATTTTATATTTTCCTTATTAATTAGTTAAATTTGACCAAGTTTTTTTATCAATATTTGAGCCACACAATATTACCATTGTATTTTTGCCAATAAGCTTATTATTGATTTTATATTTTAAAGCAGCAAGTCCAGCAACACATGCGGGTTCAAGAAATAACTTAAATTTTTTATAACAAAAAACCATAAATTTTTTCATTTGATCATCAGATACGGTTACCATTTCATCAATTACTTCTTTTGCTACATCAAAAGAATATTGCATATGTAAAGGTGCTGAAAGGCTATCAGCAATACTATTTACATTAATATTATTTAGTGGTTTTTTAGCTCTAAAACTTTGATTTAAACCATTAGCATTTTCAGGTTCAACACCAATAATTTTAATCTTCGGATAAAATTGTTTTACATACGATGAAACACCACTTATCAATCCCCCTCCTCCAACTGAAATTAATAAATTATCAATTTTAGTATTAATTGATTTTAAATATTCAACAATTTCTAATCCCAAGGTAGCACTACCTTGTAATGTCAATGGCCCGTCAAAAGGGTGAATAAAGTAGTAACCTTCATTTTTAGCATTTTCAGCATCAAGAAAAGCTTGTTTTGGATTTGTAAAGATAATGTTAGCACCATAATTTTTACAAGTTTGAACTCTATATTCATTCGCACTTTCGTATAGGAAAATTTTAT
The DNA here is from genome assembly GCA_902540265.1 of uncultured Alphaproteobacteria bacterium. Classification (GTDB taxonomy): domain Bacteria; phylum Pseudomonadota; class Alphaproteobacteria; order HIMB59; genus CACPNW01. The sequence goes on along the minus strand of CACBLW010000004.1, from coordinate 34,752 downwards.
TTTTCAATTTAAATTGATTGGCCACAAATGAAGCAGCGATTGCATGATTTCCAGCACTAACTGCTGTAATTCCTTTGTTAAATTTATTCTGATCTTGAGAAATTATATTATTAATAGCACCTCTTGCCTTAAAAGAACCAGATTTCTGTAAAAATTCGCATTTAAAAAATAAATTAGTAGAAAAATAATTATCAATATCATCAGAACACTTTAAAAAAGGAGTTTGATTAATAAATGGTCTAATTTTTTTATAAATTTTACTAATATTATCGATAGATAAATCTTTAGGTATCAAGAAATTCCTCTAATTTCTTTAATTTTATCGTAAGCAATATTAATAGCCGCTAACTCTTTATTAGATTGTTTAATAAATTCTTTCGGCATACCTTTGGCTATTAAATTATCTGGATGATGTTCTTTATTTAATTTTATCCATTTTTTTCTTATCTCATTATCAGTGCTAGATCTATTAACACCCAATATTTTGTAAGGGTCAGATTCACTGTTTTTTAAATTTGATTGGAAAATTCTTTGGAAATCTTTTTCACCAAATTTAAATGATTTAGAAATTGATCTTAAAAAATCTATTTCGCTAATAGATACCTTTCCATCAGATGCAGCAATATAAAATAAATTATTTAATAATTCTTCCAATAAAATTTTATTTGCTGAAAATAAATCTCCTACTTGATTTGCTATTTGTTTGTAGCCATACGTATCTTTTTTTGCCTCATTGAATATTTTTGCAACTTTAGAAATTTCAGATTTTGGAACTTTAAATTTTTCTTTAAATGCTCTGATTTCATCATCTGATACAATTCCATCTGATTTAGCTAATTTTGCAGCTAAAATAATAAAACTTAATGTAAAAATTTGTTGTTTTTGATTATTATTTATTCGATTAAAGTTAAATGATGATTTTGATTTAGATCTTTTGTCAAAAGCACCACCAGCCATTACCCCTAATATAGCCCCTATAGGTCCGCCTAATGCAAATCCCGCTGCTCCGCCTATAACTCTTCCCCAAATACTCATTTTAAAGATTCAATTATACCTTTTAATTCATTTATCTCATTTTGAGAAATTTTATTATCTTGATTCAGATCTATAATTTGAAAGAGTAGATTTAATGATTGTTCAATTTCTTTATAAGAAATAACTCCATCATTATTTAAGTCAACAAAATTAAAGTACATTTTTTCTTCTTCATTTAATTCAGCAGAATAAGCGATAGAAGAATGTAAAAGCAAAAATAAAAAAACTATTTTTATCCAAACCATCTATACATTCCTATAATACCTGCACCAGCGTAAAAAAATTGTAAAAACAATATCCCATTGTGTTTTAATTTATAGGCCCAGACTCCAATTAATAATGCTGATAGCAATAATAATGAAAAACCAATAAATTCTAAACCAATGTTAAATGCAACTAGTAGGGAATAAAGGATAGCTGTAGTTACGCCAATCCATTCTAAAAGTTTGTTTGAATTCAATTAAATATTATTTTTTCTTAATATTAATAGCGTTTTCTTTTCCACGGTTTTCACCGATTTCAAATTCAACTGGCATACCTTCTTCTAAAGTATCGATACCAGCAGCTTCTAGAGCTGAGACATGAAGAAAAACATCTTTTCCTCCATCATCATTTTCTATAAATCCATAACCTTTGGTCGGATTAAACCATTTAATTTTACCACTTGGCATATTATATTCTCCTTATTTATTATTGGGGGATTAAATTTATTTAACTTATATAAATATTGTATATTGATTAATTTAAAACATTAAATAACTAATAAGAAATTAATTTCAACATTTTTTTTTATTTTTATGCTTAGCTATAAACACGGATATCATGCTGGAAATCATGCAGATGTTATGAAACACATTATAATGCTTTACTTATACAATCTTGAAAAAAAAGTAAATAATTCAATAAGTTATGTTGATACTCATTCTGGAAATGGAATTTATAAATATATATCAAAGTATATGGATAAAAATAAAGAATATAAAGAAGGAATTAAAAAGATACAAAATTACAAAGGTAATAACATTTTAATTAAAAATTATCTTTCAACTATTTCTAAAATTACTGGAAAAAATAATTTTTATCCTGGATCACCTATATTTATTTCATCCATAGCTAATGAAAAAGATAAATTATTTTTTTGTGAACTACACAATAATGAATATGAATTATTAAAAAAAAACTTAAACAAATATACCAATGCTAAAATTTTAAATGCTGATGGATTTAATTTTATTTTTAATCAAGTTAATAAAGAGAAGAATTATTTTGTATTTATAGATCCATCATATGAAATAAAGGATGATTTTAAAAAAGTAGAGGAAATATTAAATAATATTGATAATTTATTCTCAAAATCCAAAATCATAATATGGTATCCAGTTTTGAATATTTTGGAAAATGACTCCTTTATTCAGAATATTAGAAAAAAAGGTATAAGTAATATTATCAATGTTGAAGTTCCTATTATGAAATATGGAGACAATATTGGAATGCAAGGAAGTGGCTTATTATTAATAAATTTTTTAAACAGATCTATAATGAAAAACCTCAAAGAGGTAATACAAGAAATTCAAAATATTTTAAAACAAGAAGAAAATAGTACTAGGTTTAAATTAAGATATTTATAAATATGAAAAAAATTAATTTACTTGATGAAGATATCTATAAGTTATTTATAAAAATTGCTTTGCCAGCCTCAATTGGAACTATATTTAATAATCTCTATTCTTTAGTTGATACTATTTTTGCAGGTAGAATGATTTCTGAAACAGCTTTAGCAGCTATTGGCCAAACATTTCCAGTATATTTTATAATTATTGCAATTGGAATAGGTCTGAGCATAGCTACAACAAGTAATGTTGCTAATTCTTTAGGAGAAAAAAATATTAAAAAAGCAAGTCATGCATTTTCACAATCTTTTGTTGTAACAATTTTAGTAGGCTTAGGTATAACTATTTTTGGATTTTATTTTGGGAACATAATTTTAGAATCTATAAATGATGATCCAAACACCCTTAAACTTTCATCATTGTATATGAACGTAATTTATTTAGGATCAGTCATAATTCTTTTACTCATGGTATGTAATTCTTGTTTATCAGCTCAAGGAGATACTAAAAGTTACAGAAATGTTTTAATTTTTAGTTTTTTTCTTAATATAATTTTAAATCCAATATTAATTACAGGAAAAATAATTAATTTTGAATTATTTGCGCCAAAGGGCATAACTGGAATAGCAATAGCTACCATATTATCTCAAATAATTGGTCTGTTATATTTATTATATAAAATTTATAGAACAGAAATTTTTGAAAACTTTAAAAATAATTATTTAATTCCTAAATTAAGTTTAATTAAGGAAATTTCATTTCAGGCTATTCCAGCGGCATTAGGATTGATGATGATTGCTCTTGGATCATATATATTATTATTTTTTGTAAGTCGTTTTGGTAATGATGCAATTGCAGGGTTTTCTTCAGCTGGAAGATATGAACAACTGCTTTTCTTACCCTTGTTAGGATTAAGTACAGCAGTAACCGCAATTGTGGGTCAAAATTTTGGCGCTAAAAACTATGAAAGAATTTTAGAAACTTTCAATAAAGCTATGGTTACTGGTGTAATAATATTAACCATAGCAGGATTAATTTTATTCATAACTGCAGAAGATTCAATGAGATTATTTACTGATGATAAAGAAGTAATTTACTATGGATCAATATATCTTAAAATATACGCACTTGGTTTTCCAGCTTTTCCATTCTTCTTTATTTCTAATGCTTCATTCCAAGGACTAAAAAAAGCAATAATAGTAATGTATATGGCCATACTTAGGTTTGTATTGGTGCCTATAATTGTAATATTATTTGTAAATAACTTTATAGAAGAAAACTATATCTATATGTTTATTGGGTTAACTCTTGTTCATTGGATAATTGGTATCTTATATTATTTTTATTCCTCAAATAAAATTCGAAATATTCGAAGTAGCTATACTACACCATGAAGATTTGGAACAAATAAAACATCATCATATTCTTCAGAAATAATTTTATTATTTTGTTTTATATATTTTACAAGTATTTGCTTGTTATTTTTAACAATTGGACAAACAATAATTCCTTCATTTTTAATATGAGAAAAAATTTCATTATTTATTTTTTTTGATGCAGCTGTAAATATTATTCTATCAAAAGGTATTTGTTCAATCCAACCTTTATTACCATCATCGTATTTTGAAACAATATTAGTTAATTTTAATTTTTCAAAAATATTATTAGAACCTTCATGTAAATTTTTAATTCTTTCAATCGTGTATACTCGCCTTGCCAAGATTGATAATACTGCACACTGATATCCGCTACCAGTACCTATTTCTAATACCTTGTGGTTACTTTTAACATTAAGTAATTCAGTCATCCTTGCTACAACGTAGGGCTGACTAATTGTTTGATTATTTTCAATTGGTAAAGCTATATTTTCATAAGCTTGATTTCTGTAAGCTTCACTAATAAACTTTTCTCTTGGAATTTTTTCTATTGCAGAGAGAACTTCGGAATTACTAATACCTGACTCTCGTAACTCGAGTATCAATCTTATTTTCCTTACATCAAGCACTAGATAAGAGTATCAGAATTATTGAAATATTTTTTCAAAACTTCTGGAATTTTAATATTTCCATCTTTCATTTGATAATTTTCAAGAATAGCAATTAGTGTTCTTCCTACTGCTAACCCAGATCCATTTAGTGTATGAACAAAAATATTTTTATTTTCTAATTTATATCTTGTATTCATTCTTCTAGCTTGAAAATCATTACAATTAGAACAGCTTGAAATTTCTCTATAAGTATTTTCACCTGGAAGCCAAACTTCAATATCGTATGTTTTTGATGCTGAAAATCCCATATCACCAGTACATAAAGTCATAATCCTATAATGAATATCTAAATCTTGAAGAATACTCTCAGCGCTTTCAAGCATTCTTTCTAATTCATCTTGTGAATGTTGTGGTTCAACTATTGAAACTAATTCAACTTTAGTAAATTGATGTTGTCTTAACATACCGCGAGTATCCTTACCTGCAGCACCAGCCTCTGATCTAAAACAAGGTGTATAAGAGGTTACTCTCATGGGTAATTGATTTTGGTTGAGTATTTCTTCTCTAACCATGTTTGTTAAAGGAACTTCAGCGGTTGGTATTAACCAATGATCTTCCCCAGCAGTAAATAAATCTTCACCAAATTTAGGCAATTGACCTGTTCCAAAAAGAGAAGAATCTTTTACCAAAAAAGGTAAATTATATTCAATATAGCCATTTTCATTCGTATGTTTATCTAACATAAAATTTGCTATTGCTCTTTCCAGTTTAGAAAGTTGATTCTTTAATAAAACAAATCTAGATCCTGATAATTTAGATGCAGTTTCAAAATTCATTAAACCTAAATTTTCCCCTAATTCAAAATGTGTTTTAGGATTAAAATCAAATCCTGGTTTTTCACCCCATTCTCTATACTTTGTGTTGTCTGCTTCATTAATGCCAATAGGAACAGTTTTATCAGCTATATTTGGAAGTCTAGAGAGGATAGTTTTTAGTTCCTCATTTTTAATTGTCTCAAGTTCTTTTAAATTATTAATTTTATTTTTAATTTCATCTACTTTACTCATTTCTGATGAGGCATCTTTATTTTCACTTTTAAGTTTTCCAATATTTTTTGAAATAGAGTTTCTTTCAGCTAAAAGATTCTGAAGGACAGTCTGAGTCTCTCTTTTAATTTTATCTAGTTCTAAAATTTTATTTGATATTGGTTTTTCTCCCCTTTGTTTCATATAGTTGTCAAACTCAGTAGGATTTTCTCTGATAAAATTAATATTATGCATTACTTATCTTTATTTTTTTGAATTAGTTTTGCAATATAAATTGAAACTTCGTATAAAAATATAATTGGTAGTGCTAAACTAATTTGACTAAATGGATCAGGTGGTGTTAGAAAAGCAGCCGATAAAAAAGCTAACACAATTGCATATTTTCTAAATTTTTTAAGAGACTCATAAGTAACTATACCTACTCTTGCCATTAAAGATAAAACAACTGGTAGCTGAAATGCTAAACCAAAAGCAAAAATAAATCGCATCATTAGAGATAAATATTCTCCCATTTTAGCTTCTAATCGAATAGGAACGCCACTAGATCCGAGATTTTGATATGATAAGAAAAAAGACCATGCCAATGGCGCAATAATATAATAAACCATTGAGCCACCTGCAAAAAATAAAATTGGAGTCGCAACTAAGTATGGTAAAAAAGCTCTCTTCTCCTTTTTGTATAATCCGGGTGCAATAAATCTCCATATTTGTATTGCAATTAATGGGAATGAAAAAAATAAAGCAAAGAAAAATGCTATTTTTAATTCTGTAAAAAAAGCTTCTTGTAAAGCAGTATATATAAACCCTTGGCCATTATCTTTATCGAACAGCTCTACAAGAGGACTAGCTAAAAAAGCAAATAATTCATCTGCAAAGTAAAAACAAACAATAAAAATTAGTAAAATATATAAAAAACTCCACAATAGTCTTTTTCGTAACTCAGTAAGATGTCCTATAAGAGACATTTCTTCAAATTTTTCTTCAGCCATTACAAAATCTATAAATTATTTTTTATTTGAAAATTCATCCTCAGTCATTTTTACTGTTTCCTGAACTTCTTTAATTTCATTTTCAAAATTTTTTTTGATATTAATGCCATCTTTAATTTTTTTAACTTCTTTAACAGATTTTGCTAACTCTTTGATTTCTTCTTCGTCTGCTATTTCATTTAAAGAAGATTTAAATTCTGTTGAAATTTTTTTGATATATTTAGAGAGTGATCCGACTTGTTTAATGAATTTTGGTAGATCTTTAGGACCAATTACTACTACAACTATTATTCCAATTAAGAAAATTTCACTCCAACCAAAAGTAAACATTATATTTACTTTTCTTCGTCGTTTTTATTCTCTAAATTTTTATCTTCTTTTTTTTCTTCGTCAGACATTCCTCTTTTGAATGATTTGATCCCTTTTGCCATATCACCCATTAGTTGAGGTATCTTACCTCTACCGAAAAGAAGTAGAACTATAACGAGTACAATTAATAATTGCCATATACTTGGTGTCATTCCCCGCTTATAAGGAAAGTATTAGAAAAAACAAGAAATAATGGGAATAAAAATGTTTAAATTACAAAAATAATAAAAATTAAAGGTACAAATTTTATACACTTATTGGGAAACTATTAGCTATATTTGCAATTTTAAATCAAGATGAAAATGAAAACCTAGTATAGTGAAATGAATTATATGACATAAAGCTAAGTATGTTTTCTATGCGGCAATCATCGTTATTGTATTAGTAAACGAGATTTACTATAAAGATTTTATTGTCTTTAATTTAATTAATTTTATGTGTGGAATAGTTGGAATATATCTAAAATCAAAAAAGTTTGAGAAAGATTTGGGTAAAATGCTATCTGGAATGTTAGTAAATATGGAATCTAGAGGACCTGATAGTGCTGGTTTTGCAATTTATAAAAAAGAAAAAAAAGAGGAATTTAAATACTCAATTTGTATTAATAATTTAGTATTTGAAAAATTTAAAAAAGATATTTCAAAAAAAATTAAATATAATTCAATCTTAAAAAATTCAGATCACGCAATTTTAAGCTCTAAAGAAAACCCTAATAAAGTACTATCTATTTTAAATGAAATTAAAGAAATTTCTTTAGTTGGTTATGGAAGATCTATTGAAATATTTAAACAAATTGGAAATCCAAAAGATGTAGTAAAAAAATTCAATTTAGAAAAATTTAGTGGCACGCATGCTATAGGTCATACAAGAATGGCAACAGAAAGTGCTATAACAACTGACGGATCTCACCCCTACTCAACAGGGTCTGATGAATGCTTAGTCCATAATGGATCATTATCAAATCATAATAATTTACGTAGAGATTTAATTAAAAGAAGGATAAATTTTAAGTCAGAAAATGATACTGAAGTTGCAGCAGGATATATTTCAAACCATTTATCAAATAAAAAAAATTTAAAAGAGACGCTAGAAAGTGCTTTAAGTGACTTAGATGGATTTTACACTTTTATTACGGGAACTAAAAAAGGGTTTGCTATAGTGAGAGATGAAATTGCTTGCAAACCTGCTGTTATTTCAGAAACAAAAGACTACGTTGCTATTGCATCAGAGTTTCAAGCAATGGCACATTTACCTAGTGTTAATATAGCTAACATTTTTGAGCCTCAACCAGGTATTGTATATTCTTGGGGTAATTAATGAAATTAGATTTAAAAAAATTGAAACTTAGAAAAGTAAATGAAACGTTGCAATCTATCGATCCAAAAAAAAATAATAAAAATTATACAATTTTAAATCCAGAGGGAAATCATGCAATTTGTGTGGGTTTAACTGACGACATTGATATAACTATAAAAGGTCACGTGGGATATTATTGTGGTGGAATGAATCAAAATGCAAATATTACTGTAGAGGGAAATGCAGGAACGGGTGTTGCTGAAAATATGATGTCTGGAAAAATTCACGTAAAGGGAAATGCTTCTCAATCCGCAGGTGCTACAGCACACGGAGGATTTTTAATCATTGATGGAGATGCAAGTTCTAGATGTGGAATTTCAATGAAAGGAATTGATATTGTTGTAAAAGGTTCTGTGGGACATATGTCCGCTTTTATGGCCCAGTCAGGTAATTTAATTGTTTGCGGTAATGCAGGTGAGGCATTAGGTGATAGTTTATATGAAACAGATATTTATATTAGAGGAAAAGTTAAATCTTTAGGAGCTGATTGCATAGAAAAAAAAATGGACAATAAACATTTAAAGAAATTGGAAAAACTTTTAAAAAAAGCTAAGTTAGAAAAGTTAAAAACTAAAGATTTTAAAAGATATGGTTCAGCCAGAAAACTTTATAATTTTAAAATAGATAATGTATCAAGTTATTGAATATGAAAAAAAATAAAAAAACATTACCAAGACAGTCTTGGACTTTTGATGAATACACAAATTCTGAAATTAGAAGAGCGGCTGCAACAGGAATTTATGATATAAGAGGAGGAGGATCTAAAAGAAGACTTCCTCATTTTGATGATCTTTTATTTTTAGGAGCATCTATATCTAGATATCCTTTGGAAGGATATAGAGAGAAATGTTCAACAAATGTTACATTAGGTACAAGGTATGCAAAAAAACCTTTAGAACTTGAAATACCAATAACAATTGCAGGAATGAGTTTTGGAGCATTATCAGGATCAGCGAAAGAGGCTTTAGGACGTGGTGCTAGTACTGCAGGTACATCTACAACAACTGGTGATGGAGGTATGACACCAGAAGAAAGAGGACAGTCAAAACTTCTAGTTTATCAACTTTTACCATCCAGATATGGAATGAATCCTGATGATTTAAGAAAAGCAGACGCAATAGAAGTAGTAATAGGGCAAGGTGCAAAGCCAGGTGGAGGCGGGATGCTTTTGGGTCAAAAAATTAGTGATCGAGTAGCTGAAATGAGAACATTACCTAAAGGAGTTGATCAACGTTCTGCATGCAGACATCCAGATTGGACTGGACCAGATGATCTAAAAATCAAAATTTTAGAATTAAGAGAAATTACTAAGTGGAATGTACCAATATTTGTAAAAATTGCAGGATCAAGGCCTTATTATGATACAGCGTTAGCAATTAAAGCTGGAGCAGATGTTGTTGTTTTAGATGGCATGCAAGGTGGAACTGCTGCAACTCAAGAAGTATTTATAGAAAATGTTGGTCAACCAACTTTGGGATGCATTAGACCAGCTGTTGATGCTCTTCAAGATTTAGATATGCATAGGAAAGTTCAATTAATTATATCTGGTGGTGTAAGAAATGGAGCTGATGTAGCTAAAGCATTAGCTTTAGGAGCAGACGCAGTTTCAATTGGTAGCGCAGCAATGATTGCTATTGGAGATAATGATCCTAAATGGGAAAAAGATTATAATAAACTTGGAACTACTGCTGGTGCATATGATGATTGGCATGAAGGAAATGATCCTGCAGGTATTTCGACTCAAGATCCAAAATTAATGAAAAGGTTAGATCCAATAAAAGCTGGGAAAAAACTATCAAATTATTTAAAAGTAATGACGTTAGAAGCTCAGACACTAGCTAGATCGTGTGGAAAAAATAGCCTACATAATTTAGAGCCTGAAGATTTGTGCGCCTTAACAATTGAAGCTGCAGCAATGGCAAGAGTGCCTTTAGCTGGGACTACTTGGATACCTGGTATAAATAATAAATAAATATTGCTACTTAGTAATTTTATTCATATTATATTTAATGCCTAAAAATTTGTCTCAAATAGCCAAATCTAAAAAAATTAAATATTTTCTAATAAGTTTTGTAGATTTATTTGGAGTGTTAAGATCAAAGTTAGTACCAGCACAAGCAATTAATGAGATGCAAAAGAATGGAGCTGGTTTTGCAGGTTTTGCTACTTGGCTAGATATGTCGCCAGCAGACAGTGATATGTTTGCAATACCTGATCCAAATAGTTTAATTCAATTGCCATGGAATAAAGAAATAGGATGGTTAGCTTCAGATTTATATATGGATGGTGTAGCTGTAGATGCATCACCTAGAGTAATGTTGAAAAATCAAATAAAAAAATTAAGTGAAAAAAAACTTCAAATGAAGTCAGGTGTTGAGTGTGAATATTTTTTAATCTCTGAAGATGGGTCATCTATTGCTGACCAAAGAGATATACAGTCAAAACCATGTTATGATCAATCAGCATTAATGAGAAGATATGATTTAATTAAAGAGATATGTGACAGTATGATTGAGTTAGGATGGAAACCTTATCAAAATGACCATGAAGATGCGAATGGTCAATTTGAAATGAATTGGGATTACTCAGATTGTTTAGTAACTGCAGATAGACACGTATTTTTTAAATTTATGGTTAAAAATTTAGCTGAAAAACATGATCTAAGAGCAACATTTATGCCAAAACCATTCAATAATTTAACAGGTAATGGTTGCCATGCACATATTTCTGTTTGGAGAAATGGTAAAAATCAATTTCTAGATAAGAAAGATAAATTAGGTCTTAGCAAATTGGGTTACAATTTTTTAGGTGGAGTGATTAAGAATGCTCAACCTTTATCAGCTTTTTTTAATCCGACAATAAACAGTTACAGAAGAATAAATGCTCCACCAACTAAATCAGGGGCAACTTGGTCTCCTAGCAGCATATCTTATACAGGAAATAATAGAACACATATGATCAGAATTCCTGAAAAAGGAAGATTTGAACTTAGGTTAATGGATGGTTCGGCTAATCCATATTTATTACAGGCTGGCGTGCTTGCTGCTGGTTTAGAAGGCATAGATAAAAAAATAAATCCAGGGGAACCTTTATTCTGTAATATGTATGCAGATTATAAGAAATATCCTAATTTACCTAAGCTACCAAATAATATTTCTGAAGCATTAAATATGTTAGGTAATAGTAAAGTTCTAAATAAAGCGTTTGGAAAAAAAAATATTAATAGTTATATAAAATTAAAGAGAAACGAATTAGACGCTTTCAAAAAACAGGGACGATTTGATAAAAAAAGATCAGTGACTAAATGGGAAAAAGATAACACTCTAGATTGTTGATAATAAAATTAATTAATTATTTGAAATAAAATCATCAATATTATTTTCATCATCCTGTTCTAAATTATCATTACTTTGTAAATTTTCATCATTTTTAGCAAGATCACTTATAGTTGCAATCGCAGCACGTTTATCTAGAAAACCACTTGCCTTTAGCTCCTCTTTATTAGGTAAATCAGATAAACTATTCAATCCAAAATGTTCAACAAACAAATCTGTGGTAGACCATACAGTTGGTTTACCAGGTATACTTTTCCTACCTGAAGGACGTATCCATCCTATTTCCATCAAATGATCTAGAGAGCCTCTTCCCATTTGAACACCTCTGATATTTTCAATTTCTGATCTTGTTATTGGTTGTTGGTAAGCAATTATAGATAATGTTTCTAGTGCTGCTCTTGATAATTTTCTTTTCTGTGTTTTAAAAATAGTTAATTCATCACTGAGATTTTCAGCAGTTCTAAAAGACCATTTGTTACCAGTTTTGATTAAATTAATACCTCTATTTTTATAAAAATCTTTAATTTCTAGTAATAGCTCACTTATATTATTTTTTTCTTTAATTTTTTCTTTTAAATCATTTTCATCAAGTGGCTCTCCTGATGCAAATAATATTGCTTCTAAAATTTTTATATCTTTATTATCCATTTTGATTAAATTTTATATAAATATTACCAAAACTTTCATCTTGTTTTAAATCAATAAAGCCATTTTTTGATAATTCTAAAGAAGCAACAAAGTTAGATGAGATAATTGATTTATTAATTGTTTTATTAGCTTTAATTAAATTTGGAATTACATTAAAAAAATTAGTCCATTCTGTAATATTTCCAAAAATACCTTTTAATCTTTTAACTGCTTGATCAACTGAATAAAGTTCTGAATACTCAATAGTTAATTGTTTTACCTTTTCATTCGATTTAAGTATTTGACTATATGATTTTAGTAAGTCAAATAAATTTGATGTATAATTTATATTATATTTAACTTTGAGACCCTCAGATGACCCTCCATAAAATACATCTCTATTAATAAGAGGTCTTGAATATATGATTTTAGAAATATTTTGAAAAGCCTCTAGTCTCTGTAATTGATATTTTAAAGCCTCTTCTAACTCATCGGCTGTATATTCATCTGTTTTTTCTTCTTTTGGTAATAGTAATCTTGATTTCAAATACGTTAGCCACGCTGCCATTACTAAATAATCTGCAGCTATTTCAATATGAATATTTCTATATTGATTAATAAAATTAATATATTGATCAGCCAATTCAGATATAGATATATCAGATAAATCAACCTTCTGTGATCTAGCCAATACCAACAAAAGGTCTATGGGGCCCTCAAAATTGTCTAATAATAGATTAAATTGACCTTCTTTTATTTCTGTATCTGGAACATTTAACACAATTTTTTTATATAAAATTATTGAGATTCTCTCAATATTATTAATTTTGTAAATTAAGTATTATGCAACTCTTAACAATAGTTAATAAATCACAAGCTTCAAAAGCATTATTCTTAGAAATATAATTTTTATAGGTAATAAAATATTGAGTACCTATTTCAGTTTTTTTATAAAAAATAAAAATATCTTCATGATCTATAATTTCTTTTTTATTTTCTAATAAATTGTTAAAGTATTTATTAATATTTTCAAAATTATCATTGCTATATAATTGAATTGTAAAATCAAGTTCGTCTATATTTTTAAAATCAAAATCTTGAATTTCATTATCTATGTTATTTAAACTTTTCTTGTCTAAATAATCAACAACCTCACCTTCTTTATTAGTAGGAATAACAAAATATTTATCAGTAAATTTAGGAATGACAAAATACTCCCTATTACTAAAATAATAAAAAGAGATAAGATAAAGAATAATAATAAATAGTAATAATAATAAAGAATATTTTAGGATATAATTATTTTTTCTTTTAAAAATAATTCTTTTAATCATTACATTGTTTCAGGTGCGCTTATATCAATAATTGAAAATATATCTTTTAAAACAACTCTAAATGACTCCAACCAAAATATTTTTGAAATTGTCTTTTCTGCATTTTTTTCATCTATAAAACGAAGTGATTCATTATCTTTACCTTTATTCCAAATTGAATGGAAATCAGAGGATATTTCTTCTAAGTAATTGATTAGTCTATGTGGTTCATTATAATATGATGATTGATACAACAAATAAGGATAACAAATTAACTTTTTGATTAATTTTAACTCCTCATCAGATAGATTTTGTATTGCAGTAAAATTATAATCATTTTTAATTTTTATACCTAATTCGTTTGCTTTATTAATTACTGATGAAGCTCTAGCGTGTGCATATTGACAGTAAAAAACTTTATTATCTTTATTTTTTTCAACAACAGCATCTAAATCAAAATCAATTGCTGTCTCATTTTTAGTAGAAATCATGTAGTACCTTATAGGATCTTTTCCAACCTTAGAATGAACATTAGCCAATGTCACAAAATTTCCAGATCTTTTGGACATTTTAATTTTTCGTTTATTTTCAATTAGACTTACAATCTGACAAGTTAAAATATTTAAATAAGTTTCATCATCTTTAATGGCCTTAATTAACGAGTTCATTCTTGGAATATAACCAATATGATCAGAACCCCAGATATTGACTAACCTATCAAAATTTCTTTTACATTTATCTAAATGATATGCTGCATCATTTGCAAAATAGGTCCATTCACCATTTGATTTTTTTAATGCTCGATCTTCATTGTCTAGTAATTTAGAGGATCTAAATAATAATTGCTCTCTTGGCTCCCAATCAGAATCATCACCCTTTGGTTTCTCTAAAATACCTTCATATAGTAATTTTTTTTCATCCAAGATTGAAAAAAGTTCGTCAATAATTTTACTTTTTTCTATTTCAGTTTCATGAGTAAATTTATCAAATCTTATGTTTATTAATTCTAAATCTGATTTTATGCTTAAAAGTATATTTTTTAATGCGAAATTTTTAAAATATTGAATAGTTTCTTCTTGCTGAAAGTTTAGCCACTTATCACCATCTTCATTTTTAATTTTTTTGGCAATATCTATTAAGTATTCACCAGGATACTCATCTTCTTCTAACTCAATTTTTTTATCAAATAATTGTAAATATCGTTTCAAAAGAGAGTTTGATAATTTATCAATTTGAGAACCTGCATCGTTAACGTAATACTCTCTAGTAACATCAAAACCTGTTTTAGTATAAAGAGAGCTTAATACATCTCCAAATACAGCACCTCTTATATGAGCTATATGCAATGGTCCAGTTGGATTAGCTGAAACAAATTCGACATTTATTTTTCTATCTGCACCATAATTAACATGATTTAAAAAATTTTTACTATAAATTTCTTTTAAACTTCTTAATACAAATTCATCTTTTAGAAAAAAATTTATAAAACCATTTTTTGAAACCTCAAAATGATCAATAAATTCGATTGATTTAATTCTATCATTTAGTTCTTTTTCAATATTAAAATTTTCATTAATAATTTTTCTTCTAACAATTAAATTAAAGTTCGTTGCCAAATCACCTTGTTTATTATTTGAAGAATAATCGATGCTAATCTGTTTTTTATTGATTGGAGATATGAATTTATTACTCTCTAAAAAATCTGTAAAATCAAATAAAAAATCTGAAAGGTCTTTTATAAAATTATTCACTAATCTCCTTATACAAATTTAGAGCAAATCTATCCGTCATTCCTGAAATATAATCACAAATTAATCTTTCAATTTCAATATTTTGATTTCTCCAATCTACTGGTAGTTTATTATTATTTTTTACGAAATAAGTAAACAAAGTAGATATTACCTTTTTTGAATACTGTCTCTTATCTGATAAATGACTGTGATTATAAACTTTATCAAATAAGAATTTTTTAATTATGTCACAATTTTTCCTCATTTCATTTGAAAATGAAACAACAAAATTATTTTTTTTACGTATATCATCAATAGAATTGATATTATTTTCAATTAAATTTTTTTTTGTAGTTTCATATATATCATTTATCATATTTGATATTGAGTTTCTTAAAACTTGATATACTAGAAGTTTATTTGGAATATCTTTGTAGTGATCCTTTAAATTAATTATAATTTTTTCAAAAAAACTTAACTCTGCAATATCATCTAATGATATTAAGTTTGCTCTAATAGCATCCTCTACATCGTGATTATTATAAGCGATATCATCAGAAATACTTGCTATCTGTGATTCTAAATAAGGTTGATCAGTTAGATTTAGATTGTGTAATTTTGAATAATTATCTAAGTGATAAGGTAAATGATCACTCAAAATTCCATTATGTTTTATTATTCCCTCTAAGCTCTCCCATGTTAGATTTAATCCATCAAAATCAGGGTGTCTTTTTTCTATAAATGTTAAAACTCTCAAGGTTTGATCATTATGATTAAAACCTCCAAACTTTTTCATTGAATTATCAAGTGCATCTTCACCAATATGACCAAAAGGAGGATGACCTAAATCATGTGCGAGAGCAACTGTTTCACCTAGATCTTCATCTAATTCAAGTAATCTACAAATTGATCTTGATATTTGGGCAACTTCCAAAGAATGAGTTAGTCTAGTCCTAAAATAATCACTCTCACTTTCAATAAAAACTTGGGTTTTGTGTTTTAATTTTCTAAAAGAATTAGAGTGAATAACTCTAGCTCTATCTCTTTCAAATGGATTTCTCAAATCATCATCTAGCTCATTATATAATCTTCCATTTGAATTATCTGGATTGGAAGCTAAATGTTTGAACATAAGAAAATTTATATTATAGTTGTAAAAAAATAACTAATAACAATATTTAGATAAATGGACAATATAATTGAAGTAACAGAAAGTGCCCAAAAACATATCAACAAGATACTTCTCTCTGAAAAATCTAAATATTTTAGAATTACTGTATTAGGTGGTGGTTGTGCTGGATTTCAATATAAATTTGATTTTTCTGATAAACCAAATGATGATGATTTAATCTTTAATTATAAAAATGCTGATGTATTGATAGATAAAACTTCAATTGAATTAATAAAAGGATCGAAAATTGATTATGTTAATGAATTAATTGGATCATCATTTAAAATTTCTAATCCACTAGCATCTTCATCATGTGGGTGTGGTACTTCTTTTTCAATATAAATGAAAATTACTACATGGAATGTTAATTCAGTTAATGCAAGAATAGAACATTTAATAAAATTTATAAAAAAAGATCAATCAGATTTATATTTAATTCAAGAATTAAAATGCACAAATGAAAGTTTTCCCAAAGAGGAATTAGAAAAAATTAATTATAAATGTTATGTAAATGGGCAAAAGGCCTGGAATGGAGTAGCAATACTCAGTAAAGAAAGTATTGAAATTTCAAACTTAAATATTCCTAATTACCAAGATGTAAATTCCAGATTTATTGAAACAGAAATATCCTTAAAAAATATAAAAAATAAAATTAAATTAATAAATATTTATCTTCCAAATGGAAATCCAATTGAAACAGAAAAATTTGATTACAAAATTGATTGGATGATAAATTTTAATAAATATATCAAAGAATTAATTGATAATAATCAACCAATTATTATAGGCGGAGATTTTAATGTAATACCTAATGATGAAGATGTGTATTCACCAGAAAATTTTAAAAATGATGCTTGTGCCCATCCATTAACAAGAGAGAAATTTAGAAATCTTTTGAATTTAGGTTTTGTTGATACAGTTAAATACTTTGTTGATGGAAATACAAACTGGACCTTTTGGGGTTATAGAGGTGGAAGTTGGCAAAAAGGTAATGGTCTTAGAATTGATCATTTTCTTACTACTCCAGAAGTAACTGATTTAATTAAATCAGTTAATGTTAATCGTGAACCAAGAGGTTGGGAGAAAGCTTCTGATCACACTCCAGTTACAATTGAATTAGTTAATTAATATTAAATATCTGCGTATGTATGCGTTTCATCTTTAGCTCCTGGTTGAGTAACAGCACCCTCGTAAGCTGGCCCAACAGTTTGAGAATATTTCCATATAGATCCAGAATTATGATTAGTTTTTCGTGGCTTCCATTCTTTTTTTCTCTTTTCTATTTCTTGATCTGAAAGCGTAACGTTGATTTCGCCTTTAACAGCATCAATAATAATCTCATCCCCATCTTTGAGTAGACCTATCATACCTCCTACAGCTGCTTCTGGTCCTACATGACCAATGCAAAATCCTCTTGTACCACCTGAGAATCGTCCATCTGTAATTAAAGCAACAGTTTCACCTAATCCTTGCCCATATATTGCGCCTGTTGTTGAAAGCATTTCACGCATACCAGGTCCTCCTTTAGGGCCTTCATATCTAATTATTACCGCATCTCCTGCTTTAATTTCATTTTTTAAAACTGCAGTTAAAGCATCTTCTTCTGAGTCAAAACATTTAGCTTTTCCTTTAAAAGTTAAATTTTTTAAACCTGCAATTTTTGATATACATCCATCTGGAGCAAGATTACCCCACAGCCCTACGACTGAACTATTTTCGCTAATTGGATTATCACATTTATAAACAACATCTTGATTTGTAGGGAATATTACTTCTTGATGATTTTCAGATATCGTTTTTCCTGTAACGGTTATGCAGTCTCCGTTTATATAACCACCATCTAATAAAGATTTAATAACAACTGGCACACCTCCTACATCATATAAATCTTTAGCAACGTACTTTCCACCAGGTTGCATATCTCCGATATAAGGAGTTGAATTATAAATTTCTACAACATCTCTTAATGTGAATTTTAAACCTGCTTCATTCGCTATGGCGGGAAGATGGAGTGCTGCATTAGTTGAGCCTCCAGTAGCTGCAACTACTCTTGCAGCGTTTACTAACGAATCAATAGTTACTATATCCCTTGGTCTTATATTTTTTTCTAATAAATTCATTATAGCTTTACCACTCTTTTCGCCATAAGCTTTTCTTTCTTCAGTATTTACTGCTGGTGGCATAGCTGAATTAGTTAGAGCTAAACCAACTGCTTCAGAAATACATGCCATTGTATTTGCTGTAAACTGACCTCCACACGATCCAGCAGATGGGCAAGCAACTTGTTCAATATCCTTTAAATCTTTATCTGAGATAGTTCCAGCAGCATGTTTTCCTACAGCTTCAAAAACATCTATAACAGTAACATCTTTACCCTTGTATTTTCCAGGTAAGATTGAACCTCCATAAATGAATACAGATGGTACATTTAATCTAACCATAGCCATCATTAAACCTGGCAAAGATTTATCACAGCCAGCAAGCCCAACTATTGCGTCATAACAGTGACCTCTCACAGATAGTTCAATTGAGTCTGCAATAACCTCTCTACTAATAAGAGAGGATTTCATTGCCTCATGGCCCATAGCAATTCCATCTGTTACTGTTATAGTTGTAAATTCTCTTGGTGTTCCTCCAGCATCTTTTACACCTGTCTTCACATGTTGCGCTTGATCTTGGAGAGTAATGTTGCAAGGAGCTGATTCATTCCAGGTGCTAACAACGCCAACAAATGGTTGATAAATTTCATGTTCTTTCAAACCCATAGCATAATAATAAGATCTATGAGGTGCACTTTTTGGGCCTACACTAACATATCTACTAGGTAGATTAGATTTTCTATTTGATCCCTTATCTTCCATTCTATTTGATAGTATTTATTATTTGATCAATTTTTTCAATAGAAGATTTATAAATATTTGCCTCATTCTTAAATTTATTAATAATTTCTTCTGAAGCTTTATTCATAAAGTTATCATTGTTTAATTTGTCATTAACTTTATTAAATTTTTCTTGCTCAACTTGCTTTTTCTTATTTAATTTTTTTAGCTCTGTTTCTGAGTCAATAATACCATCCAAAGGGATTAAAACTGACAATGATGTTAATACAATTAAAGCTGAATTCTTATTTGGCTGAATTTTATCAAAACTAATATCTTTTGTTTTTAAAAAATTACTTATTTCATTTTTATATGCAATTAGAAAAATATTAAGTTCTTCATTTTTAGCTTCTATGGAGATATTAATTAATTGTTTATATGATATATTTAGTTCTGATCTTAAATTTCTTATAGATGTTATGAATTCAATAAATATTTCGAAGTTTTTTTTAGAATTATTAAAAGAATTATTTGTTGAATAATTTTGAAAAACTTGGTTCATTAAATATGACTTATCATCAACTAAAGATCTCCATAATTTTTCACTGATAAATGGCATAATGGGATGTATAATCTTTAAAACTTGAATAAATGTCCATCCAGAAACTTTTTTAATTTCATCAGCAAATTTTTCATTTACAAAATTTTGTTTAATAATTTCAATGTACCAATCACAATAAGTATGCCATACGAAATGATAAATTTTATTAGCTATTTCATGAAACAAATACTTTTTAGTTAATTGATCAAGTTGAGTGTTCAAATCATTCAATTCTTTTATTATCCATTTGTTTGCATCAAAAATAATTGTATCTATTGAAATATCATCTACAAAAATTGAATTATTCAATTGTAAAAATTTTCCAGCATTCCAAATTTTATTTGTAAAAGATTTATATCCTTTAACTCTAGCTTCAGATAATTTTACATCTCGTCCAGGATTTAATAATGCTGTTAATGTAAATCTTAATGTATCAGCTCCATATTTATCTAATAGCTCTAAAGGATCAATTATGTTCCCTTTTGATTTAGACATTTTTTGTCCTTTTTCATCACGTATTAAAGGATGAATATAAATATCTTTAAATGGAGTTTCTTTCATAAAATAAGAACCCATCATCATCATCCGTGCAACCCAAAAAAATATGATATCAAAACCAGTAACTAAAACATTACCAGGATAAAACTTATCTAATTCATAAGTTTTATTTGGCCAATCTAAAGTAGAGAATGTCCATAGAGCAGAAGAAAACCAAGTATCCAGAACATCTTCATCTTGTTTAAGCTCAACATCCTCTCCATAAAATTCTTTTGCTTGATTTTGTGCTTCTTCTAAACTTTCACAAACAAAATATTTATTATCTGGACCATACCATGCAGGAATTTGATGCCCCCACCATAACTGTCTTGAAATACACCACGGTTGAATATTTTCCATCCAATTATAAAATGTATTTTCCCATTGTTTGGGAATAAATTTAGACCTATTATCTTTAACAGCTGATATTGGGTCTACTGATAATTTTTTTGCATCACAAAACCATTGGTCTGTCAGCCATGGCTCAATAATAACACCTGATCTATCACCATATGGTATGACCATTTGCTGTTTTTCTTCTTTAATTAATAAATTCATTTCATCTAATTTTTTTAAAATTAGTTTTCTTGCTTCAAATCTATCTAAATTTCTAAATTCTTCAGGCACATTTGAATTCAGTTTAGCATTTTCATCAAAAATATTAATAAATTCTAAATCATGTCTTTTTCCTACCTCAAAATCATTAAAGTCATGTGCAGGAGTAATTTTCACAGCTCCAGAACCTTTTTCAGGATCTGCATATTCATCAGCAATGATTGGTATTTTTTTATTTGAAATTGGTAAGTTACAAAATTTACCAATTAAATTTTTATATTTTTTATCATCTGGATGAACAGCTACTGCAGTATCTCCTAACATCGTCTCAGGTCTTGTTGTTGCAACTATGATATGATTATTTTCATCTATAGGATATTTAATATGCCATAAACTTCCTTCAGTATCTCTTTGCTCTACTTCTAGATCAGAAATAGCAGTTAAAAGTTTTGGATCCCAATTAACCAATCTCTTATCTTTATAAATAATTCCATCATTAAATAAATTAACAAAAACTTTCTTAACTGCATTAGAAAGACCATCATCCATAGTAAATCTCTCTCTTGACCAATCTGCAGAAGCACCAAGTCTTCTTAATTGATTACTTATCTGACCACCCGACTCTTTTTTCCATTCCCATACTTTTTCAATAAACTTTTTTCTACCTAGAGATCGTCGATCTAGGTTTGACTCACTTAATTTTCTTTCAACTACCATCTGAGTAGCTATTCCTGCATGATCTGTCCCTGCTTGCCACAATACTTCCATACCCTTCATTCTATGGTATCTGATTAAAATATCTTGAATTGTGAATGTTAAAGCATGACCCATATGTAAGCTGCCTGTAACATTAGGTGGTGGCATCATTATCGAATAAGGCTCACCTCCTTTTTGTGGTTTAAAACAATTTGATTGCTCCCATTGCGAATAAAGATTTTTTTCATCTTTTATAAAATCAAAAAATTTATCAAGCTGCATCGTAACTATTTTGATTCGAAATAATTTTTTAGTAATTTTGGGATTTTCTCATCAAGTATTTTTTCAATTTTATTTTCTACAAGATAGGAGAGTTTTTGGTCTATAATATCATTAATTTCATTATTTATATCTTCGTCTTTTTGAAGTAATTTTATTGTACCATCACTGTTAACCTTTTGATTAAGTATTAAAATATTAGATAAAGATTGTTTATTTGAATCGTTTTTTTGATCTTGAAGTGCTCTTCGTATAACTTCAAGAGATTCATTGATGGAATTTTTTGTATTCATATAGGTATTATAAATGTTTAATTAAATTAATAAAACTCTAATTGTAACTAGGAAGATACTCCTCAAATAATTTAATCAGTGAGCCATCTAAGGCTAGTAAATTAAAATAATTAATCAGATAGTTTTTATTTGCATTAAAATATTCAACATTAACGTTTAAAAGATTAGTTTCTGCCTCTATTAGATCAGTGATAGATTTTGTCCCAAGGTTGTATTCCTCCTGAGTACTTTCTAGAAGAGTATTTGCATACTCTATGGTTAATAAAGATGTATTTAAATTTGATTTACTAACTAAATAGTTTTTAAAATAGTTTGATACCTCAATATTTAAACTTTCTTTAAGATCCTCTAACTCAATTTCAGTTTGTAAAATTTGAGAATTTATTTTTCTAATATCAGATTTGTCAATGTTTTGCTGGAATATAGGAATTGTTAAAGTTAAGCCTATTGATGCATTTGTATTTTCACTTCCAGCATCAATTCGTGAACCATCCGAATACTCTGTGGAAGCCGTTATATCTAAGGTAGGTCTATTAGAACCTTTTTCTTTTAAGAGATCTAGTTCTTTAATTTTAATATTATTTTGAGCAATTAAAATATTAAAATTATTCTTATAAACTTCAGAAAGTATGTTATCAAAATTCAAATCGTTTTCTATATTTACATAATCTTCTAAATTAATAGCTTCTTTACCAACAATTGATTTAAATGTTTTTAAACTGACTTTGTAGTTTTGTTCGGCTGAAAAAAGATTTGTTTCAGCAATTGAAAAAGCACTCTCAGCGTTTTTCAATTCAGTTATGGTTGCTGATCCCAATTCATATTTTAATTTTACTTCTTCTAAAAATCTTGAAACAGAATCAAAATTCTTTTCGGAAGCCTCTAATGATTTTTCATAATTTATTACTGTTAAATAACCTTCTACAGCTGTTAGTGATAAATCTTGAACTGTTTTATAAAAGTTTATAACTGCATTTTCGTAAATAATTTTTGATCTTTCAATTTCTAAAATTTTTTCACCGCCATCATACAAATTTTGAGTAATACTAATTTTATATTTATCTGTAAAAGTCTCTGGTGTTGTTGATACACCAGCTGCTGATGTTGTATCACTATTACTATATGTACCAGAAATTGTGCCAGTAACTGTTGGAAATTTTTTGCCTATAGCTACCTCAATAGTTTCTTTGCTTTCATTCAGTTTTTCAAAAGCAATTTTTACCTTCAAATTATTAGCAATTGTACTTTTTACAGAATCATCAATCGATAGAGCAAATATAGATTTAGAATAAATAAGTAATAACAATAATATAAATAATCTCATTTAAAATTTAAAATCCTCTTGTTGTTCTTGAATTTGATAACTACTCATTACATCAAATAAATACTCAGATGAATACAAATCTTCATTTCTTATAATTCTATAAGCTTTACCCAAATTATCATATATTTTTTAATATATATTAACCTTCCTCCATTCATTGCTAGTTGCTTCTTTAACTTATCAGTTATTTTAAATATAGGTCCATCAATAATAATTAAGTTAAATGGTGCTTTATCAGATAATCCATCTAATAAATTGTGATTAAATAAACTAATATTAGTATTATCAGTATTGCTAATATTATGTTCTAATAATCTAAATAGCTCTCTATTTTCTTCTACAACATGAAGCTCTTTACATAGTGAACTAATTAAAGCAGAAAAGTAACCCGTTAAGCCACCTATATGCAATACCTTATCATTAGGTAAAATTTTTGAATATTTTATAATTTGAGCTAGGTGTAAATTTTTAAGATATCCTCTTTTGTCAGTTATATCTAAATTATTATCTAGGTAACAATTCTTACCTAAGCTGACATCCAAATAATTTTCTTTAGGAGTATTTTCAAATATTTGTAAGATATTTTCTTCATTAATTTTGTTTGGTCTCAACTGATTAACAACCATATTTTTTCTTGCAATTTCAAATGTTTCGCTCATTTCTTAAAGAATGCTTTATATAAACCTATTATATAATCAATTATTTAAATGATATTATTAATCTTTAGAATTTTTTTTCATTAATTGACTAGAAATAATATAGTGATAATTGTCATTTTTTTTAGGCTCGGTGGCAGAGTGGTGATGTAGGGGCCTGCAAAGCCTTGCACAGCGGTTCGATTCCGCTCCGAGCCTCCAAATTTTTCTTGTTTTTTAATTTTTTTTTATTATCAACAAAATTGTGTTCCTCGGTAGCTCAGTGGTAGAGCAATCGGCTGTTAACCGATCGGTCGCTGGTTCGAGCCCGGCCCGGGGAGCCATTTTATCTAAGCCTTAACTTCCACCAATTCTTCAAAACGTGTTGTGTAACATGGGGATACGTTTTCTCTTTTCATCTTCCATATTTTTTCTATACCTTCAGAAGCTATCTTTAACGTTGAACTTCCATATCTAGAATTAATATTATCAATAGTATTCATTATTCTATCCGATGTATCACGGTCATAATCAAGCAATCCTCTAGTTACATTGTGCCTGCTAAGACCATATAATATAATTCCAGCTTTTTTATAACGAAATCCTGGTCGGTATATTTTTCTAATTCCTTCAAGAGCTCTTTTAACAATTTTTATGCTATTATTTGTGGGAAAAGGTAAGTGTAGTTTTATTGAATTCGAATATTGCTTCTCTCTTCTATTAAAATGATTAGTCAAAACAAAAACACTCATCGACTCAGCCACTAACCCCTCTTCCCTTATCTTCTCTGATACTCTTGATCCATAAGTTGATATTGATTCCTCCAAATCAAACAATTTTTCTATTGGCTGACTAAATGATCTTGAGACACAACAACTTTGTTTATCACTTGGAACCAAATCAAGTTCTAAACACGATACACTATTTAATTCTAGGTATGTCTTCTCTCCCACTACACCCATATTTTTTCTTATCCATCCTCTGTCCATTTGTGAAAATTGATAAGCATTATGAATATTATATTTTTTTAGGAAAAGAGATAATCTTCTTCCAATGCCCCATACCTCTTCAATAGATGTTAATTCTAATGCTTTTTTTATTTCTATTTTATTTTTTAGTATGCACACACCTTTATAGTCTGGTTGTTTTTTTGCTAAATGATTAGCTATTTTTGATAGTGTTTTTGTTGGACCCACTCCAATACTAACTGGAATGCCAACCCACCTCTTAATTGTTTGCCTAATATGTCTGCAATAAGTGTTTAGCTCATAGTTCTCAAAACCATTTAAACCAAGAAATGCTTCATCTATAGAGTAGATTTCTACCTCTGAAGAGAAACTTGATAAAGTCTCCATTACTCTCTGAGAAATATCACCATACAAAGAATAATTAGATGAAAAAACTTTAACATCATTTTTTTCAATAATATTTTTTGCTTTAAAATAAGGCTCACCCATTTTTATCCCTAATTTTTTTGCTTCTTTTGATCGTGCAATGATACAACCATCATTATTGGAAAGTACGACAATTGGTTTTCCTATAAGTTTTGGATTAAATATTCTTTCACATGACGCATAAAAATTATTGCAATCTATCAATGCTATAGATTGATTTACTGAGTTATGATTTCTATTAAGTAGTTTTGTGTATGACATATGTCACTACCCCCCATATAAAACACTCCATTTCTTCTTTAACTTGAATACTGGGATACTCACTATTGGCAGAAATTAAAAATAGTGACTGATCTTTCTTTTTCAGTTTTTTAACTGTTAGATCACCAAAGATAGAGGCTATAACAATATTGTCGTTACGAGGTGTAATACTTCTATCAACAATAAGTAAATCACCTGATAATATGCCTGCATCGGTCATAGAAGGG
This sequence comes from uncultured Alphaproteobacteria bacterium, assembly GCA_902540265.1. Taxonomy (GTDB): domain Bacteria; phylum Pseudomonadota; class Alphaproteobacteria; order HIMB59; genus CACPNW01. The sequence continues at coordinate 8,563 of CACBLW010000004.1, read as the reverse complement.
CCATTAGCTTTAACGATATAGGTTGCTGTTGGACGTTGAACCAAATATTCATTAAGATCAAGTTTGTTTTCCATATAATCAGTAGCTGGAGATGGAAAACCTGCAGATACTGTATCAAGAAAATAAGGTGTTATTTGATTTCCTTTGGATTCAGCTTTAAATATTAAGTTTTCTATTTTTTTAGACATAATATTAGAAAAAATATTTAAATAATTGATAAATAATAATTATATTATTTATAAAATTATTTGTTCTACTTTTGTTCTAATTTATTCAGAATGAGAAAAAAGTCAATATAATATTTTTAAAATACTGTTAAAAAACGCTATGACAAAATTATTCGAAGATGATGCATACCTTAAAGAATTTAAAGCAAAAATTATAGGTATTGTGAAAGAAGAAAATCGTATTGAGTTAGATAAGACAGCATTTTATGCAAAAAGTGGTGGTCAACCTGGGGACACAGGTGCAATAGAAGCTGAGAGTACAAAAATACAAGTTTTAGATACTATTAAAGAAAATAATAAAATAATAAATATTGTAGATGATCTCAAAGATCTTGAAGAGAATGCTGACATAATTGGAAAAATAAATTGGGATTTACGATACAAGCATATGAGAATGCATACTGCACTGCACTTGTTGTGTTCTATAGTCCCTTTAGGAGTAACTGGCGGTCAAATTGGTTATGAAAAAAGTCGATTAGATTTTAATGATCCAGATAAACAAATAAATAAAGAAGAATTAGAAGAAAAAATAAATTTGTTGGTTGAAGATAATCATAACGTTACTAGTGAAGTAATTGAAAGTAGTATATTGGAAGAAAAACCTGAGCTCGTCAGAACTATGTCAGTAAAACCTCCTCAAGTAGATGGTAAAATAAGATTAATTAGAATTGGTGATATTGATTTACAACCTTGTGGTGGTACACATGTGAAATCAACTAATGAGATTGGTAAAATTCAAATCGGCAAAATAGAAAACAAAGGTAAAATGAATAGAAGAGTTAATTTATTGTTATCTTCTTAAATTACTGATGAAGAATCTGACTTAAAAATAACTTTGTACGATCACTCTCTGGATTATTAAAAAACTTATCTGGGCTAGCTTCCTCAACAATTTTACCTTCATCCATAAACACCATTCTATCAGCTACTGTCTTAGCAAAACCCATTTCGTGAGTAACAACAATCATAGTCATTCCACCGTTTGCCAAATCAACCATAACATCTAAAACTTCTTTAATCATTTCAGGATCTAGAGCTGAAGTTGGTTCATCAAAAAGCATGATGTTAGGATTCATTGCAAGGGATCTAGCAATTGCTACTCTTTGTTGTTGACCGCCAGATAATTGACCAGGATACTTGTTGGCTTGTTCAGGAATTTTTACTATTTCTAATTGCCTCATAGCCAGTTCCTCTGCTTCTGCCTTTGGCATTTTTTTAACCCAAATTGGAGCTAACGTTATATTTTCTTTTACAGATAAATGAGGGAATAAATTAAATTGCTGGAATACCATTCCAACTTCTTTTCTAACATTATCAATATTTTTTAAATTTCCTGTTAACTCAATTCCATCAACAACAATTGAACCTTCTTGGTGCTCTTCCAATCTATTAATACATCTGATCATTGTAGATTTACCAGAACCAGAAGGGCCACAAACTACAATTCTTTCTTTCTTCTTAACTTCAAGATTTACATCTTGTAATACATGAAAATCTCCAAACCACTTGTTTACATTTTTTAATGAAATTATAGATTCTTCACTCATTTTAATCAGCCCCCATATTAATACCTGTTTTTAATTTCTTTTCCAAATACAAACTGTATCTAGACATTCCAAATGTGAATATAAAAAATACCAAACTTACAAAAAAGTAAATTTCATAAGATAAACCTAACCAATTGGTATCCGCTAAAGTACCTCTTCCAATTCCTAATAAATCCAATATTCCTACAATAATAACTAAAGTTGTATCCTTGAATAAACCTATAGATGTGTTGACAATTGGTGGTATGGAAATTCTAATAGCTTGAGGAAGTATTATTAATAAATTCATTCTCCAATAAGACATCCCAAGTGATTTAGCAGCTTCATATTGACCAGGAGGTATTGCCTGTAGTCCTCCTCTTATAACCTCTGCCATATAAGCGGATTGAAATAAAGTAACTGCAACAAGAACTCTTACCAAACCATCCATATCTATTCCTTCTGGTAAAAAAAGAGGAAGCATTACCATTCCAAAGAATAATAAAGTTATAAGAGGAACACCTCTAATAAACTCAATAAACAATGTACACATCATGCTTATAACTGGTAATTTAGATCTTCGGCCTAAAGCCAACATAATTCCAATAGGGAAAGCTAATGCAATTCCAGTACAGCCTAGAACGAGTGTTACTAGAAGACCACCCCACTTGTTAGTAGAGACTTCAGTAAATCCAAACCCTCCATTAAGTAAAAAATAAGCAATAACAGGAAAAATGTATGTAAAATATAAGAAGTACTTTCTATATGGAAGTTTTGCATACAAAAGAGGTAGTAGCGCAAAAGCTAACATAATATAAGCTAAATTAACTCTCCAAACTTCAACCTTTGGATAAAATCCATAAATAAATTGATAAAACCTTACATAAATAACTGCCCAACAAGCTCCACCATTTTCAGGATCTAAATTTCGTGAACACATTTCTTGGTTAGTAATTTGTTCACCAAGATAATTATATTTAAAGTCAGCTGAAAATATTGTCCAATCTAAAATCCAAGGAATAAACTGGTACAAACAATAAATAACAAATAAAGTTATTAATGAGTTTGTCCAATTGAAGAATAAATTAATTCGTAACCAACCAATTATACCTGTTGTTGCTACTGGTGGTTTTCTAACTTCATTCATTTCGTTCATTACTTTTCCTTAAATTGTATACTTCTATTATAAATGTTCATAAAGAAAGATATTGTCAGACTAATTGACAAATAAGTTGCCATAACAATTGCCATACATTCAATAGCTTGACCAGTTTGATTTAAACTAATTCCTCCAAAACCGTGAACGAGGTCAGCATATCCGACAGCAATTCCTAAAGAAGAATTTTTAGTTAGGTTTAGATACTGACTTGTCAGTGGAGGAACAATCACTCTGAGAGCTTGGGGTATAATGATTAGTCTCATTATCCACGTTTGTTTTAAGCCGATAGCTGCAGAAGCTTCTCTTTGTCCTTTTGAGACAGACATTATACCTGCTCTAACAATTTCAGAAATGAAGGCTGCAGTGTAAATTGATAAAGCTAAAAACATTGCTATAAATTCAGGTCTAATAACTAGACCACCTTTAAAGTTAAAACCCTTTAATTCTGGATGCTCAAAAGACAAAGGTGAACCAAGAATAAAAAATAAAATTAATGGAACAATAAAAATTAATCCAATTGAACTTGAGAATACTGGGAATTGTTGACCAGTCTTATCTTGTCTTTTTTTTGCCCATCTATTGATTAAGAAACTTGAGATTAAAGCTAATACAATTGCAATGGATACATATGAAAATCCACTTTCAAATATTGGTCTTGGAGAATACAATCCCCTGTTTGAAATATAAAATACATCAAGAACTTGTAATGATTGCTTAACACGAGGAAGTTGAATTAAAATACTATACCATAAAATTATTTGAAGAAGTAAGGGTACATTTCTTGAAAATTCAACGTAAATATAAACTAGTCGACTTAATAACCAATTTGAAGATAGCCTTACTATACCCAATATAAAACCTAAAATGGTAGCTGCTATACACCCTGTAATTGATACCAAAAGAGTATTTAAGACTCCAACAAAATAAACTTTTAAATGTGTATCGGTTGATTTAAATTCCAAGAAAGGTGAAAAACTTATATCAAAGCCAGCTGGATTTTGAAGAAAGCTCCAACCAGTTGCAATATTTCTTTTTTCTAAGTTGTAAGAGGTTGTGCTTATTACAAAGAACAAACCCAAGGCAAAAAGACCTACAACTAAAGTCTGAAAAAAAATGGATCTAAATTTTTCATCAGAAAAGAAACCTAAATTAGATCGCATACTATTTTATACAAAAAAAATGGGGGGTTTAAAACCCCCCGTTTTAAATTTAATTAAGATTTATCTGAATGGAGGTGCGTATAAAATACCACCTTGAGTCCATAGAGCATTTAAACCTCTTGCAATTTCTAGAGGTGTGTCTGGACCTACGTTTGCTTCGTATGATTCTGAGTAGTTACCAATTTGTTTAATAATTTGGTAAGCCCAATCATTACTTAGCTCAAGCATTTCTCCATAGTTACCTTCAACACCAAGAAGTCTTAGTACTTCAGGAACATTAGAGCTCGTTTGAGCATCAACGTTTTCAGATGTAATACCTAGTTCTTCAGCAATAATCATTGCATTTAAAGACCAACGAACTACGTCACCCCACTGGTGATCACCATGTCTTACTAGTGGACCAAGTGGTTCTTTTGAAATAATTTCTGGTAATACAACCCATTTATCTGGATTAGAAGCAGCAGCTCTTGTTGAAGAAAGACCTGAAGCGTCAGTTGTGTATACGTCACATCTTCCAGCAAATAAGTTTTCTTTACCTTCATCATTAGTTTCAATTGGAAGTGCTTCGTAGCTAATTCCATTTAATCTAAAGAAGTCAGCAAGGTTTAACTCTGTAGTAGTACCAGTTTGGATACATACAGTAGCGCCATCAAGCTCAGTTGCACTTGATACACCAAGAGCAGATGGAACCATGAAACCTTGTCCATCGTAGAAGTTTACACCTACGAACTCAAAACCAAGATTAACATCACGGCTAATTGTCCAAGTTGTATTTCTCGCTAACATATCAACTTCACCAGAAGCTAATGTTGGGAAACGAGATTTACCTGTAGTAGTAATAAATTCTACTTTTGAACGGTCTCCAAAAACAGCTACAGCAACTGCACGACACATATCTGCATCTAGACCAGCCCATTCACCGCTATCATCTGGAGCAGCAAAACCAGCAAGACCAGTAGTTACTCCACATTTTAGAAAACCTCTATTTTTAACATCATCAAGAGTTCCAGCATGTGCTGAAAAAGCAAACGCTACAACCGCAAAGATAGATAATAGTTTTTTCATATTATTTTCTCCGTTTAAATAATTATTTAAATATCTTTTTTCAAAGATTGCTTCCCTATAACAAATTAATAAGTTAATCCCAATAATAGATTTGTTAAGCTTAAAATTGCCTACTATAATTTGTGTATAAAGATTTTAGCTCATACAATATTTAGTTGTTTATGAAAATAAAAACAAAATTAACCAAAATAGGTAGAAATCCTCTTAAACAAAAAGGGTTTATCAACCCTGGTACTTATAAGGGCTCTACAATGATCTTTAATACATTTAAAGATTACTTAAATGATATTAAAAATTTTGACGATAGAACAACATTTTATGGAATAAATAAAAATCCATTTCATAAGCAGTTGGAAGACAGTATTTCTTTTTTATATAACTGCAATGATACAGTGCTATCACCGTCAGGATTGGCCTCTATAGTAATTCCTTTTTTTACCTTTTTAAAATCTGGTGATGAAGTTTTAATAAATGATAGTGTTTATAGTCCTACTAGAACTTTTTGTGAAAAAATCCTTAAACAATATAATGTTAAAATAAAATATTTTCATCCAACAAAAAATATTAATAGTTTTCAGCAATTAATTAACAGTAAAACAAAGTTAATTTACTTAGAATCACCAGGAACAGCAACTTTTGATATTATTGATATACCTTTCATTACAAAAATTGCTAAAAAAAATAAAATACCAACTGTTATGGATAATACTTGGGCCTCACCTTTATTTTGTAATCCAATTAAATTAGGTATTGATATTATTATAGATGCAGGAACTAAATATATAAACGGACACTCGGATGTATTAATTGGTTTCGTTTCGTCTAATAAAAAATATTCCAAAAAAATAAGAGCATCTTCAAAAACTTTAGGAATATGTCCTGGTTCAGAAGAAGTTTATTTAGCAATTAGAGGATTGCCAACACTTGAAATTCGAATGAGAGAAATTGAAAAAAATGCATTGTTAATGGCAAAATATTTATTAGAACATGATCTTGTATCTGATGTTTTCCATCCAGCATTACCGCACACAAAAAATCATAAAATATGGAAAAGAGATTTCTCTGGCAGCACAGGCTTATTTTCATTTATGCTGAAAAAGAAATACTCAAAAAATCAAATTGAAAAATTTTTTAATAAACTAAAAATATTCAAATTGGGATACAGTTGGGGTGGATTTGATAGTCTCATTACCTTTCCTCCATTAGATAAAAGAGAGTTTAAAAATAGAAATAATGGAACTTTAATTAGATTATATTGTGGATTGGAAGACATTGATGATCAAATAAAAGATATTAAAAATGCATTAAAAATTTTAAATTAAATGGATTTATATTTTTATATTTTTGCATCATTGGGAGTTTTTGTATTTGGTTTATCTAAAGGTGGTGTTCCAGGACCTATCGCGATGCTAGCAGTGCCAGTTATGTCGTTTGCAATGAGTCCTTTGCAAGCTGCAGGAATATTGTTGCCACTTTTAATTATAATGGATTTTTCGGCAATCTATTTGTATTGGAAAAAATGGATAAACAGTATTTTAAAAATTGTAATCCCAGCATCTATAATTGGTATTTTATTTGGAACTTTAACTTTTGAGTTTACAAACGAAGATCAGATAAGAATAATGGTTGGTGTTATATCAATTATTTTTGTTCTAGTTTCATTTATTCAGAAAAATAATTATTTACTTAAACCAACAAAACTTAAAGGATACTTTTGGTCATCAGTAGCTGGATATACAAGTTTTTTAATTCATGCAGGAAATCCACCAATTAATTTTTATATGCTGCCTTTAAAGCTAGATAAAATTTCATTTATTGGCACAATGACATTAGCATTTATGGTTATAAATCTTGTTAAATTAGTTCCATATTATTTTGTGGGATTATTAGCGCCTTCTAATCTTATGATTTCTCTCTATTTACTGCCACTAGCTTTTATTAGTGTTTTACTTGGGTACTTTCTACAAAAAAGAATTCCAGAAAAATTATTTTTTAATATTGTTTATGTTTTACTTTTTTTGAGTGGATGTAAATTAATATATGATGGAATAATTTAATTTATATAAATAATTATATTTTTGTTTTATAATCAGCTCTTTTAGTTTTTCTAAAACCAAAAGGTCCAGGAATAAATAATGTCATTGTGTTTGTATTAGGTTTTAAGTCAACTCTGTGCAGATGATCGGCAGACCTAAAACCAATGTATCCAGGGGGTCTCCAAAATTTTCCTTTTTTTGTTGTTTCCCAATAACCACCTTTTAAAATAATTGTTATATAAGGACAAAGATGATTATGAACTCCTTCACCATGATCATCGTCTAACATTTTATGAATCAGGATATTAAATGGAAACCATTTTGGTCTTTTTCTAAATAATAGGTAGTATCTTTCCATCCATGGTTTTGCTTTATCAAATTCTGGATGAGATGGACCTCTATCTAGAACAATTTTCTTTCTTCCAAGTTTTTCTAAAAATTTTAATAACACCTATCTTAAACTAGCCTCAATATTACCCCCATCAACAGTAATAATATTCCCAGTTGTTTTTTCAAAGGATAATTGAGCAAAAAATGCTTCAGCAACATCTTCTGCAGTTACTTGCTTTTGAAGTAAATTATTATTTAAATATTCAGTTGAAGACATATTTCTAGCTTTTGCTCTTTCTTTAATAAACTGATCAGTTAATAAACCACTTTTTATACGATCAGCATTAATTCCATTAACTCGAATGTTATATTTTCCAAATTCTAAAGCATATTGCTTCATAGAAAATAACGAGCTAGCTTTTGCAATACCATATGGTCCAAAATCCTTACCAGGATTTATAGATTGTTTTGACAAATTAAGAGAAATGGAACCTCCAAAACCTTGTGATACCATAATATTTGCAATTTTTTGGACTATGTTATGATGACTATAAAAATTTACCTCTAAACTTTTTTCCAAAATATCTTTTTTTACATTTAGCATACTACCTTGAAATGCAGCACCAGAGTTTGCTATTAGAATATCTATACCACCGAATAATTTTAATATCTTATTTAATGCTTTATTAATTTGAGAATTATTAGTTAAATCACATACAATACATAGACATTTCTTTTTGATATTTATATCAAGATTTTTAAAGTTTTTATCTAAAAGTATAACTTCAATATTTTCATTTATAAATTTATTTGCAATAGCGCTTCCAATTTTACCAGCTCCACCTGTAATTACTGCAACATTTCCATTAAATTTTTTTGTATTTTGATTATTCAATTTTGCTCTTTCTAATGGCCAGTATTCCATTTTAAAAATATCTGTATTGTTAATTGATTTAAATTTTGAAACTAAATTTGCTTTAATTATAACTTTTTTCATTGCATCAAATATATCATAGGAAACTTGCATTTCTTTTTTATTAAGACCTATTGATAGAAAACC
>CACBLW010000003.1 GCA_902540265.1 uncultured Alphaproteobacteria bacterium | reverse complement strand
GGCCAAAGTTATTGTATTTATAAAGGTGTACAATTATCAGAAAGCGAAATTATTATTACTTTAGATGGTGACTGTCAAAATAATCCTAAAGATATTTTAAAACTTTATGAAGTGTATATGTCTGATGTTGAAATTTTATTAGTTGGAGGAATTCGAAAAAAAAGACGAGATAATATTATTAAAGTGTTATCTTCAAAAATAGCAAATAAAATAAGATCATATATTCTTCAAGATGGTTGTATAGATACTGGTTGTGGTTTGAAAGTCTTTGAGAAAAAGACTTTTTTAAGTTTTCCTTTTTTTAATGGAATTCATAGATTCTTACCTGCATTATATAAAGGTTATGGAAAAAAAACATTTTTTGTTAATGTAGACCATAGAAATAGACTTTATGGAAATTCAAAATATGGCACAATATCAAGATTAATAAAGGGGATTATTGATATTATAAGAGTAATAAACATAATCAAAAATAAATGATAAATTATTTTCAAAGTTTGACAGGTTTAGAACTAATCTTTTTGGTAATTGGGTTTACAGGTCAAGCACTATTTGCATCAAGATTTATATTTCAATGGATATACTCTGAAAAAAAGGGCGAAAGTTATATTCCAATTATTTTTTGGTATCTTAGTATATTTGGAGGTATAGGTCTATTGACTTATGCAATTTTTAGAAAGGATCCTGTAATCATTTTAGGACAATCTTTTGGTATATTTATATATTTAAGAAATTTATATTTAATTTATAATAAAAAAAATGAAAAAAATATTAAATCTAATTAATGGAAATTTAACAAATAAATCTAATAAGTTTCTTCCTGTAGATGATCCATCTACTGGAGAAAAAATAGCAGAAGTAGTAATGTCAAATAAATTAGATTTTGATGAAGCCATAAAAAGTTCAAAAGATGCATTTAATATTTGGTCTGAAGTTACACCTTTAAAAAGATCAAGAATATTATCAAAATATAAAAATAATATTGAAAAAGATATTAAAAATTTAGCTAAGCTAGTATCAATTGAGCATGGAAAGACATTTGATGATTCAATTGGTTCTGTGACACGTGGTTTAGAGGTGGTTGAGTTTGCTTGCGGTATCCCACATTTACTTAAGGGTGAATTTTCACAAAATGTGGGTACAAATATTGATTCATTTTCTATAAGACAACCTTTAGGAGTAACAGCAGGTATAACACCTTTTAATTTTCCTGCAATGGTGCCTATGTGGATGTATCCTATTTCAATAGCATGCGGTAATTCTTTTATATTAAAGCCATCAGAAAAAGATCCTTCATGCAGTTTAAGATTAGCAGAATTATTTTTAGATGCTGGATTACCTGAAGGGGTCTTTAATGTTATAAATGGTGATAAAGAGGTCGTTGATCTTATAATTAATAGTAATGATATTTCTTCAGTAAGTTTTGTTGGCTCAACACCAGTAGCAAAATATATTTATAAAGAATCTGCAAAAAATGGAAAGAGAGTCCAAGCTTTAGGAGGTGCAAAAAATCACTTGGTAGTAATGCCAGATGCAAATATAAACCAAGCAGTAGATGGAATTATAGGTGCAGCATATGGATCTGCGGGAGAAAGGTGTATGGCAGTTTCTGTTGCTGTAGCTGTAGGAGATATCGCAGATCAACTAGTTGATAAAATATCAGATAAAGCTAATACATTGAAAGTCGCACCATGGACTGACTCAGAAGCAGAAATGGGTCCAGTTATTTCACAAGAACATAAGGAAAAAATTATAAATTATATAAATCAAGGCGTTGATGAGGGTGCTAAATTATTATTAGATGGAAGAAAACTTAATATTCAAGGTTACGAAAAAGGTAATTTTATAGGCCCAACATTATTTGATAATGTAACAAGTAATATGTTAATTTACAAAGAAGAAATTTTTGGACCAGTGTTATCAGTTGTGAGGGCGCAAAATTATGAAGAGGCTTTGAGTCTAGTAAATAATCATGCTTACGGCAATGGAGCAAGTATTTATACTTCTGACGGAGAAATTTCTAGACACTTTACAACAAATTGTAAAATAGGGATGGTAGGTATTAATGTTCCTATACCTGTTCCTATGGCATTCCATAGTTTTGGCGGATGGAAACAATCATTATTTGGTGATCATTCAATGCATGGTACTGAGGGTATTAATTTCTTTACTAAACTTAAGACAATTACTAGCAGATGGCCAAAAAGTATTAATTCTGGTCCAGAATTTAAAATGCCTACAAATTAATTAAATGAAAATATTAGTAACAGGCTGCGCAGGTTTTATAGGATATCATTTTTCAAAACTTTTACTAGATAATCAAAATATTAAATTATATGGCATTGATAATTTAGCAAAATCAGAAAATAATAGTTTAAAAAAAATTAGATTATTTGAACTTAAAAAGTACAAAAAATTTAATTTTTCAAATACTAATATAGCAAATAAATTAAAACTTGAGAAAATTTTTAAAAAAAATATTTTTCATTCTGTAATTCATTTAGCTGCTGAGACTGGTATAAGAAAATCAATAGATAACTCTGAGATTTTTTTTTCAGCAAATTTAAGGGGTTTTAAAAATATTATTGATCTAAGTGTTGAAAAAAAAATAAAACATTTTATTTACGCTTCTTCAAGTTCGGTGTATGGAGAAAATGTAAATTATCCCACTAAAGAGGATGAGCCAAATAAAACACCCCTGTCTTTTTATGGAGCAACAAAGCTTGCTAACGAGTTAATTGCCTCATCTTATTCTAACATTTATAAAATACCTACTACAGGACTGCGTTTTTTTACAGTATACGGACCATATGGCAGAAAAGATATGGCAGTTTACAAATTTACTGAACAAATAATTAATAAAAAATCGATTAACTTAAATAATTATGGCAGGGATTTAAGAGATTTTACTTACATAGATGATGTAGTTGAAGCAATAAATAAAATATTTTTAGATGTTCCAAAAAAAAATAATCTTTATAGAGTTTTTAATATAGGAAATTCAAATTGCTATTCGACAAAATTTTTGATTAAATTAATTGAAAATAAACTTTTAAAAAAGGCTAAAATTAAATTTGCTCCAAAAGTCTATGGTGATGTGAAAAAAACACTTTCTGATTGTACTAAAATTAAAAAAAAATATGGATACTACCCTAAAACTTCGTTGCCAGAAGGAATTGATAAATTTATAAATTGGTATATTGAGTTTTATAAATTGCAAATATAATTCATGGATTCTAAAACGGAAATATTAAAGATTATAAAAGGTAACTTTTTGCTATTAATTTTTATCTTAGTCATATTTTCAACATTTGGTTTTTATCTTTTGAGTACTCTTAATTCAAACACTAAAAATGCAAGTCAAATAAGTGGCATAATAAGTGAGTATAATTTTTTAAACAAGTCTACTTTAGCTAAGGTTAATAAATTAGTATCAGAATTAGCGATAAGTGGAAACTTAAACAATTATAGTGGTTTTAATGTCATTAATGATGATGATTTAATTGAACAAAATATAAATATGTTTGAAGAAGAATTCATTATAACTATTAACCCAAGATCATCACAAATATCAAATCTTGAAGAATTTAATATAAATTCTTCAGATATGTATGAAACATTTATAATTCATATTAATTCTAGAAAAGAAATTATCTCTTCTATAGAGAAAAATAAAGATGAATTTTCAACAATTCTAAGTGAGAGTGATATTACGTTTGAAGAAATTATTAATTTTTTAAATATTATGGATATCAATGTAGTTAAAGAAGAGTCAAGGTATAAATTAAATATCAAATTTAACGAAATAATACCAATATCTTCTAGAAAATTATTGTTTAATTTAATTATAGAAGCATCAGAAATGAAAAACAAAGAAATAATTTTTGAATATCTTCAGGATAATTTTAATTCTTTTAATGAAAAAATTGATAATGAAATCAAATTTGTGGAGGAAAGAATTGAAGCATACACATCGATGTATATGTATTTATTTGAAAAATCATTAAAAACAAAAAAAGAAAATTCCACCATAGCAAAAGCAATCAATTTAGATAAACCTTCAAAAGAAAATGAATTATCTCCAGCAACAACTATCATTTCAGATGGTCCAATTGATAGATCGATCGATAGATGGAAAACTTTTCCATATTTAAGAGGATATATTACTTTAGATAAAGAAATAGAGATACTTGAGAATAGAAACTCTTTTGATGATTATTTGCCTGAAACAAAAAATGCAGAAATTCAAATAGCTTTACTTAGATCTATAAAAAAAAATTTTGAAAAGAGATATAATGATTTCGTTTTACAACTAAAATCTAAATCAAATCAAATTAATACAGTTTTGATATCAAATATAAAATATCAAACCAAATCAAGCAAAAAATATGGTTATGAAGTAATTATTGGAATGTTACTTTTAGGCTTGTTTTTTAATATTCTATTTCTTATTTTGATCTACACATACAGAAGTTCTTTTAACAATAATAAATAGATACGCTTTGTTAAAAATTGTAAGATCACATTCATTAAAATTATCTAATTATTTATTTATTTTACTCCCATTTTCTTTAGTTATAGGTCCAGCCATAAGTGATATCTCTATCTGTATAATTGGGATTTTCTTTATTTTATTTAACCTAAATTATAAAAATATTTATTTCTCTTCGAGTAAATTAATTATTATTTTTATTTTTTGGTTTTTGTATTTAATAATTTGTTCTTTAATTTCAGACAATCCTATTCATTCCTTGGAAAGCTCTCTATTTTATTGGAGATTTGGTATTTTTGTTTTTGCAATATTGTTTTTCGATACCATTATAAATTACACAGATATTTTTTATAGGCGTAAGTTTTTCAAGTTTATTTTTACTAGCCAAGGAAACTGTAACAAATCTAATAGATTTTTTTAATATCAATTTTATTAAATAATTTACATAAAGATTGAATAAATTAAATTTCACAATTTTCACTGGGGAGTGATGTATTAAAATATATATGTTATTAGATATTATATTGGCTTTAATAGCTTCTAAAGGTGCATACCAATTTGTAATTCCTCCTGGATAACCTCCATTATCAATAATCACATAATCAGGTTTATATAAATCAATTATTTTTCTAAAATTATATGAAAAGGTATGTTTAAATCTAATATGAGACAATAATTTAGTTATAAAATTATTTGTATTATTTAAATTTTTTTTGAAAGATATGGTCTTATAAATTACGTTGTCATTATAAATCCTTTTTTTTAAAAAATCTAATCCTGTATTATTTGAATTTGTAATTATAAAAAATTTGTCTTCAGTATTTTTCCATCCATTAATTAAAGTAGATAGATGTGTATCAACACCTCCGTAACCATACTGCTCATAGTAAATTAATATTTTATTCATTGAAATCTACTTAGTATTGCTTGAAAAAATAATCTTCTGCATCTAAATCTAAATCTCTTATATTATTGAGGATAGAATTACTATTTCTCCAATTATTTATAACTTTATCCGATATTACATTATCTAATTTTTTAGAAGATTTTAAAGAAAACTTATCAAATTTTCTAAAAATATATGAGTGTTTATAAGTTAAGTATGAAATATTTGACATTCTAATAAAAAATCTAGAAAAAGAATTAGTGCTTATATTTATTTTAGTCGATAGTTTTTTTTCTATTGATGGGTTATAAATAAGACCAAGGAATTTAAAAATTTTTTTAAGGATTAGTATAGGATTTTTTTTAAAATCTTCATATTTATAAATAAACACATTTTCTTCACCAAATAAATTTAAATATTTTTGAATTAGATGATGATATTCCAACTTTTTGAAGATTAAATGTCCTTCGTGATTAACATCATTAATTAATCTTTTTAAACTAAATGTTCCTCCACTTATTATATAATTACTATAAAGAGATTTAAGCATTTCGTCTTGTCTTCTTATTGAAATTATAATTTTGCTATTTGGAGAAATTAATTTTATTCTATTCATAAGATCGTAAGATCCTCTGCCAGTCCAAGAATGACCAGTTAGATTTTCATCACAAATTAAATTTAGGTATTTATCGTCGTTATATTGAAAATTTTTAAAAAAATATTTATAAAAATTTTCTATATTAAAATTAATATTATCTGGCTCTATAAATAAGTCATAAAAGTTTTTATTTCTTTCATTTTTAATTGTATTTAAAAAATTTATTTGTGGATGCATATTATATGCATACTTTTGAAACCAAGTAGAAGCAGTTTTATGATATCCAATATGAAAATTTATATTGAGTTTTTTATCATAATTTTCCATATTTTAATTTGTCAATTAATTTCCATAATCTATTAAGAGATTTATCATCAAATTTGTAATAAAAGAACTTAAAATCATTCATATTTTTTTTATCTCTATTTATATTAATTTTATAGTTTTCCATCCTATCTTCTAATTCATGTATATTTTTTAAAACATCTACATTTTCCTCTTTATCAAATAATGGCACATAACTATAATCATATAACCTTACTACATTTATATTTAAGGCCTTAGACTCAACAGCTAAATTAGAATATCCACAAACAAGCAAGTCTGTAATAGATAATAAATCAAGTGTTTTATAATTTTTTAAAATCTTTATTTTATTATTTAAATTATATAGTTTTAATAAATCAAACAAATATTTATAATTTTTTGATGGATGTGGAGATAAAAATATTTCCCAATTATTTGAAAAGTTTATATTTTTAATTAATTTTATTAAATTTTCAGAATCATTAATAGAAGGTGTAATCAATAATACTTTTTTATTATTAATATTAAGTTTTGATTTTAATTTTTTTGATAAGATTTCTTTATTTTTAATTAGATTAAAATAATTAATTGTTTTTAATGATCCTATAATTGCAATTTTATCTTCAGGAAAAAATTTTTTTAAAATATTATGATAATGAAGCCCTTGGACAAAAAAATAATCTGGAGCTGGTGATTTATTTTTATCTAAGCTTTCATTATGATCAAACTCAATCTTTTGATTATTTACGCATCCATAATTTTTTGGATTCATACTGTGCTGTACAGCTATAAACTTATTTAGAGGGTTAACCTTTTTTCCAAGAAAATAGTATGCTCTATTTTGAACAAATAATTCTCCATATGAAATTATTATTTGTGGCTTTCCAATATCAATTAAAAATTTATATATACCAAAACTTTGTAATTTAGTTTCTTCTATTTCTGTGAAATAAAATTCTTTCCATTCATTGATTAAAATTTCAAAAATATTAATACCATAGAAGTTAAAATTATTCCTAAAACTGATATTTTTTTCAATTTTATTTAAATAAAAATATTCTGAGATTGAAGAAAAATAAATATTTAATATATCTTTAATATTTAAATGAGATTCAACAAATGCTATGTTTATGTTTTTCTGTTCTTTTAATTTTTTTAATATTTGTTTCAAACTAATTGAATAATCTTTTTGATATTTTCTGAAACAAGCTAAGTAATTAATTTCACGTAATTCAGTATCTTTTAAATTTAAAAAATGCCTATCATAGTTTATTTGATTTTTATTTATTATCCAATTTGCAGGGAAAAGAGTTCTAAACCATATATTAGTTTTAATTTCTTTAAATTTTTTTATTTGCTCTTCTTTATATTTCTTTAAATTATAATAAACATAAAGATTTTTTAAGAAATTTTTTAATAATTTAGGAAACTTTATAAAAAAATAAAATTTTTTGAAGAGATAGTAACTAAAAAAATTTTTATTAAATAAATATGTAATTTTTATACCTTTAAAGTTAGTACGTATTATTAATGATACTAAATAATCATCCGTAATTAATTGATCTTTTATCTCTATATTTTTATAAATAAATATAAGGAAAATTCTTTTTATCCATTTGTTATTAATTTCAGTATCTCTTTTTACTAATGGACAAATCCACCAAGTGGACATGCCTTGCCACGTGAAATGGTTATAAATATTTTTGTTTTTTATTTTACTTTGTGGAAAATTTGCAATCCAGTTATTATAATTACTTATTAATTCATCCCACGCTTGATCTAAATTTTTTTGTAATAGTGAGCTTTTATCAAACACTAAATTATTATTTTTATATATTATTTTTTTCATCAATCAATTAACATCTTTAAAAACTTTAATTACCTCCTCCATTAAATTTTTGGGACCAATAGATATTCTGATAAAATTTTCAAAACCTTTAATCTTCATAGAAGTATTAACTAAGATTTTCTTTTTAGATAATTTTTTTATAATAAAGTTATAATTTTTTTTAAGATTTATATGTATAAAATTAGCATGAGTTTCTATGTATTCATATTTTAATTTTTTTAATTCTTTAACAAGAAAATTTTTTCCGATTAATTGATTTTTTAAATTATTTTTTACAATTTTTTGATTTTGCAATAATTGTGACGAAATAAAAGCACCTAAAGAATTGATTTCATACATTGGTCTGATTTTTTTTAAAATATTAATTATTTTTTTATTTGAAACAAGATAACCAACTCTTAAGCCTGCAATACCAAACATTTTTGAAAAAGTTCTACTAATTATTAGATTGTTAAATTTGCTAAAATGTTTGATTAATGTTTTATCTGTATAACCATAATATGCCTCATCTATTAAAATTGGGGTATTTTTTTTATTACAATAATCGATGATCATAATCATATCATTCATATTTAAAATAGTCCCAGTAGGACTGTTTGGATTTGCAATTATTACTAAGGATGTTTTTTTATTTATTTTAGATAAAAATTTTTCTACATTAATGGATAAGTATTTATTATATTTTATTTTAACACTTTTAGCATTATAAATTTTGGCATATATATCTACCATAGCAAACGTAGGATCTAAATAAACTACTTCATCTTTTGGATTTACAAATATTTCAAAACAACTTTTTATGGCAGCATCTGATCCAGCAGTAAGCAAAATATTATCTTTTTTTATTTTTAAATTTTTTTTTAATAAGTTATATAAATTTTCAAAATTGGGATAGGCCGTTACGTGAGTTGAAGTAAAATTTTTTATAACAGTATTTAAGAAAAACTTATCAAAATCATCATTTTTTTCATTCTTATCAAGTCTAATACTAGAATATCTAGAATTATTATTGTCGCTATATCTGTATATATTGTCTAACCACTTCTTATATTTTAGGTTTTTCATCCTTTATTTTTTATCCACCACTCAGCTTGACCAATTTGCCATTCATAATCCAAGTCAATACCTGCTTCATTTATATGAGGTAAAATTTTTCTACCCATCCACTTTTGAGGTTCAAGTCCATTTTCTAAATTTTCTAAATTTCTTGATCGAATTACACTTATTGCTACATCAGCAAAATAAACTGCTCCTTGACTATCTCTGTCACAATTTATTAAATTTTTATCAGGATGATATTCAAAAGGTATATAAGGTTGAAGATATCCTTTATTATCTATTTTTCTTGCTCTAGATGGACTGAACATATTATACTCACTTACTGTTACAACTGAGTCAGCTTGAGGATTATTTTTAAGTTTAAGAATACACTCTTCAACAATTTTTGAATTAATTGTTGGTGCATTACAAAAAAAAAGGACAAGTATTTCAGGTTTTTGTTCACAAATTTCTAATATTTTTCTATAACCATGTTTATAAGCATCTTCTCCTAAGGCTTCAGCAGTTGCAAGATAGTCTGGTCTATCGATTATTTCGAAATCCATTTCTCTTCCCAATTCCTTTAATCTATCGTCATCTGTTGAAATGAAATTTTTATCAATTAGTTTGCAATTTTTAGCTGAATTCATTGGATACCATGCTAATGGTTTATTGTTAACAAGATATAAATTTTTGCCAGGGAAGCCTTTGCTACCTTTTCTACCTAAGATTAAAGAACAAATCATTTATACAACTACACATCTTGAACATGGATCAATTTTATTTCTTTCTTTATTTAAATGTGTTTCTCTTAAAAAATTATAATCTTCACTATTCCATATACCTTGAATAGTTTTATTTTTAACATTTAAATTTAATAGAGTGGTTAAATAATCAACATCACATGGACACGCCTTTCCATCCCACCAGATAAACATTCTTCTCCATAAGTCTGAGCAAGCCTTTTCAACCTCTTTCTTTTCTGAAGAATAAACATTTTCCCATGGATTGTAATCGACAAAAGAAACCTGATCTACATACTTCTTCCAAAAGTTATCTAGATTATCAAGATCTTGAGTATCATTATATTTAACACCAGATACTCTTGTAATAATTTTAGAATTACTAAATTCTTTAGTCTTAATTTCATAAAAGTTTTCAATTCTTCTTAAAATATTTTCTAACTTACCATTAACTCTGAGTTTACTATACAATTCTGGGGTTGCAGCATCAGCTGAAAAAACTAAAGTTTGAATTCCAGACTCTAAAATGGATCTTGATATTTTTTCATTTAGCAATGAAGCATTAGTATTAATTTTAACTGCTAAAAACTTATCGCGCATATAATCTAACATTTGTGGAAGTTTTTTATTCACAAAAGGCTCACCTCTTGAGGCCAATGTTACACCTTCAACATTTCCTTCAATTTCATCGATGATTTGCTTGAATAATTCTAAATCCATTGATCCCATATGACCATTTTTTTTATCATTTAAATTTTTATCAGTTTGAAAACAAAATACGCATCTATAATTACAAATTGATGATGGCTCAATCTGAATTACAGGAGGATACTTGCCAGTTATTTTTTTCTTAGGATAAATATCGTATTGATATCTATATCTTAGATACCTTTTTAATATATTAAGATCATTCAAATCTGAAAGTCTTGAAATTTCTTCGCAAACATGTTTCTTTAAAGTAAATCTCTCAGTATCATTTTTTAATTCACTATCAGTTAAATCTAATATAGCTAATCTCAAAGGATCATCTAAACTTAAATTGTTAATATTTTTCTTAAGCTCTTGCAAAGATTGGAAAACATTCTCAAGGTTTTGAAATTCACCTCTTATCTCAATAAAACTATCACCTTTGTTATATGTGCCATTATTTTTCATTATAAACTGAGTAAAATATAGTTGTTAGTTATCTTATTATCATATTTTTATACAACTTTTCTAATTTATTATTCATTTCTAAGGTCGTCAATCAGCTCCATAAGCCCTTGACCCATATCTATATGAAGTGAGGGTATGTATTTTTTACTAATTTTTTGTTTATATTTATAGGGAGTTCTAATGTAATGACCTTCTATTTTTTTATTAGAAAATTTTATGGAATTTTTTTTAAGATTTAATATCTCTCTTAATGTCTCAAGTAAGTCAATAACTTTGATAGTCTGACTACCTGAGATTGTGATTTTTTCATTTATGTATTTTTTATTAAGTATTTCAATACATGCTTCTGATGCGTCATAAACATGAATATAATCTCTGATAGACTCTGGATGACCGTCATATTTTAATATTTTATTATTAATAGCATTTTCGATAATTTTTCTAATACCGTTATCTTTATTTGATCTAGGACCATACAAAGAACCAAATCTTAATGTCGTTGTTTTTAAATTAAACCTTCTTTGATATTCTTCTAAATAAATTTCTGCAGATTGCTTACTACAACGATAAAATCCTCCCTCATCTCCATAAACATATAATGTGCTTGCAAAAATATATCTCTTTATTTTATTTAAGATACAGGAATTCATAATGTTAATATGACCTTTTAAATTAATATCAATGGTCTCGGATGGTTTATCTATGACTTGATCAATGTCAGATAAAGCTGCGAAATTAAAAACGTAATCATTGTTTTTTAAAGATTTATTTAAAAGATCCTTATTAAGTACATCGCAAAGAATAAATTTTTGATTTTTTTTAATCCATTTAGATTTTGCTATATCTAAAATTGTAACTTTGTAACCTTCGTCTGACAGCCTATCAGCGACATGAGATCCTAAAAAACCCGACCCACCAACTACAACGACTTTTTTCATCAATTCTAAGTACTATAATAGTTTTTATCAATATTGTAATAAAATCCTGGCAACGACCTACTCTTCCATGTCTTAAGACAAAGTACCATCGGCGCTAACAGCTTTCACGTTCGAGTTCGGGATGGGATCGGGTGTTTATCTGTTGCTATTGTCACCAGGAAACTGCATAGTATAAAACTTTTCTCTGTACGATTATTGTAATCAAGCCAATCGAGTTATTAGTACTGGTAAGCTTCATGTATTGCTACACTTCCACATCCAGCCTATCAACGTGGTGGTCTTCCACGACTCTAATGGGGAAATCTAGTATTCAGGTGGGTTTCCCGCTTAGATGCTTTCAGCGGTTATCCTGTCCGTACATAGCTACCCAGCGATGCTCCTGGCGGAACAACTGGTACACCAGAGGTACGTTCATCCCGGTCCTCTCGTACTAGGGACAAATCCTGTCAAATTTCCAACTCGTATAGCAGATAGGGACCGAACTGTCTCACGACGTTCTGAACCCAGCTCACGTACCACTTTAATTGGCGAACAGCCAAACCCTTGGGACCTTCTCCAGCCCCAGGATGTGATGAGCCGACATCGAGGTGCCAAACACCCCCGTCGATATGGACTCTTGGGGGGTATCAGCCTGTTATCCCCGGCGTACCTTTTATCCGTTGAGCGATGGCCCTTCCACTCGGAACCACCGGATCACTATGACCGTCTTTCGACTCTGCTCGACATGTACGTCTCGCAGTCAGGCAGGCTTATGCCATTGCACTCTAAAGCTGATTTCCGACCAGCCTGAGCCTACCATCGCGCGCCTCCGTTACTCTTTAGGAGGCGACCGCCCCAGTCAAACTACCCACCATACAGGGTCCCACATCCTGATAAAGGATGTTGGTTAGATATCAAAAAATTAAAGGGTGGTGTTTCATCTTTTGACTCCACCAAGGCTGACGCCTTAGCTTCAAAGTCTACCACCTAGCCTACACATTAATTTTCTAATACCACTGTAAAGCTATAGTAAAGGTGCACGGGGTCTTTCCGTCTAACTACACGTACTCCGCATCTTCACGGAGAATTCAATTTCGCTGAGTTGATGTTGGAGACAGCGGAGAAATCGTTACGCCATTCATGCGGGTCAGAACTTACCTGACAAGGAATTTCGCTACCTTAGGACCGTTATAGTTACGGCCGCCGTTCACCGGGGCTTCATTTTAGAGCTTGCACTCCACCATTTAACCTTCCGGCACCGGGCAGGCGTCAGTCCCTATACATCGTCTTACGACTTAGCAGAGACCTGTGTTTTTGATAAACAGTCGCTTCTCCCTATTCTGTGCCACCAATAATTAGTTGCCTAAAAATTGGTCTCTCTTATTCCGAAGTTACAAGAGCATTTTGCCGAGTTCCTTCAACATCATTCTCTCAAGCGCCTTGGTATACTCTACCTTCCTACCTGTGTCGGTTTAGGTACGATCTATATTCTGAGGCTATTTCCTGGAACTATTTCACAGCATTTTCAATCCAATAAGAAAATACTATTTACATAATCCGTCAACTCTCAGAAGGTACAGGAATATTAACCTGTTTCCCATCGACTACGCATTTCTGCCTCGCCTTAGGGGTCGACTAACCCTGCGCAGATTAACTTTACGCAGGAAACCTTAGGATTTCGGCGAGAGTGTCTCTCACACTCTTTATCGCTACTCATGTCAGCATTCGCACTTCTGATACCTCCAACATTTTTTTCAAAACATCTTCGACGGCTTACAGAACGCTCCGCTACCCCTTGTAATTATCGCAATAATTACAAAGTCACAGTTTCGGCAAATGGCTTTAGCCCCGTTACATCTTCGTCGCGGAAAAACTTAATTAGAACAGTGAGCTGTTACGCTATCTTTAAAGGATGGCTGCTTCTAAGCCAACCTCCTGCCTGTCTTGGTCTTTCTACATACTTTCCCACTTAGCCATTATTTGGGGGCCTTAACTGGTGATCTGGGCTGTTTCCCTCTCGACTATAGACCTTAGCACCTATAGTCTGTCTGCTGTGCATAGAGTATCGGTATTCAGAGTTTGGTTAGGTTTGGTAGGAATCGCTTCCCCCTAGCCCATCCAGTGCTTTACCCCCGATATCATTCACACAACGCACTACCTAAATAGTTTTCGCGGAGAACTAGCTATAGCGGAATTTGGTTGGCCTTTCACCCCTTAACACAAGTCATCCAAAAACATTTCAACGTTTCCTGGTTCGGTCCTCCGATGCATGTTACTGCATCTTCAACCTGCTCATATTAAGCTCATCCCGCTTCGAGTCTAATCCGTACAACTAACGCCCTATTAAGACTTGGTTTCCCTCCGCCTACACCTAATGGCTTAAGCTTGCTGCACAGACTAAGTCGCTGACCCATTATACAAAAGGTATGCCATCACTTCTCAAGGAAGCTCTGACTGCTTGTAGGCATTCGGTTTCAGATACTATTTCATTCCCCCTATCGGGGTGCTTTTCACCTTTCCCTCACGGTACTAGTTCACTATCGGTCATCAAGGAGTATTTAGGCTTGGGAAGTGGTCTTCCCGTATTCAGACAAAATTTCACGTGTTCCGCCCTACTCGAAAATAAAATTATTTTTTACCTATACGGGACTATCACCCACTTTGGTCTAACTTTCCAGATAGTTCTAGTTATTATAATTTTATTATTGGCCTGATCCGCGTTCGCTCGTCACTACTAACAGAATATATTTCTTTTCCTCTAGCTACTAAGATATTTCAATTCACTAGGTTAACCCTTATTAGCTATGAATTCACTAATAAGCAACTCTAAAAGTTGGGTTTCCCCATTCGGATATTTAAGGATCAAAGTTTGTTGACAACTCCCCTTAACTTTTCGCAGCCTGCCACGTCCTTCATCGTCTCTTGATGCCAAGGCATCCACTAAATGCCCTTTTGCGCTTGATTGCAATTACGTACAGAGAAAAATTTTGTACGTATTTTAATCAAATAAAAATTTATTTTGATCAGTTATTAAATTTCATATTAACAATTTAAAGAAAGAATAAGATTTATATTAGAATGTGGTGGAGGATAGCGGGATCGAACCGCTGACCTCCTGAATGCAAATCAGGCGCTCTCCCAGCTGAGCTAATCCCCCTGTTATTGGTGGGCCGAGGAAGACTTGAACTTCCGACCTCACGCTTATCAAGCGCGCGCTCTAACCAACTGAGCTACCAGCCCAATATAATTAAATAAGCACCCAGTACTAGCTAATAATTTAAAGAGATAGATAGACAACAATCCGGATAACTAGAAAACTAATTATCAATATCCTTAGAAAGGAGGTGATCCAACCGCAGGTTCCCCTACGGTTACCTTGTTACGACTTCGCCCCAGTCGCTGACCCTACCGTGGACGGCTGCTTCCTTGCGGTTAGCGCACCGGCTTAAGGTAAAACCAACTCCCATGGCGTGACGGGCGGTGTGTACAAGGCCCGAGAACGTATTCACCGTAGCACGCTGATCTACGATTACTAGCGATTCCAACTTCATGGACTCGAGTTGCAGAGTCCAATCCGAACTGAGATGGCTTTTAGGGATTAGCTTTATCTTGCGATATTGCTGCCCTCTGTCACCACCATTGTAGCACGTGTGTAGCCCAGACCGTAAGGGCCATGAGGACTTGACGTCATCCCCGCCTTCCTCCAGCTTATCACCGGCAGTTTTTCTAGAGTGCCCAGCATAACCTGATGGCAACTAAAAATGAGGGTTGCGCTCGTTGCGGGACTTAACCCAACATCTCACGACACGAGCTGACGACAGCCATGCAGCACCTGTGTGTGTGCCAGCCGAACTGAAGAATTACGATTCTGTAATTCAAACACACCATGTCAAGGTCTGGTAAGGTTCTTCGCGTTGCTTCGAATTAAACCACATGCTCCACCGCTTGTGCGGGCCCCCGTCAATTTATTTGAGTTTTAATCTTGCGACCGTACTTCCCAGGCGGAGTGCTTAATGCGTTAGCTTCGACACTGAAACTAATGTCCCAGCGACTAGCACTCATCGTTTACTGCGTGGACTACCAGGGTATCTAATCCTGTTTGCTACCCACGCTTTCGTATCTCAGCGTCAAAAATGGCCTAGTTAGTCGCCTTCGCTTCTGGTATTCTTTCCAATATCTACGAATTTCACCTCTACACTGGAAATTCTACTAACCTTTACCAAATTCTAGATCACTAGTTTTAAATGCAGTTCCTGGGTTGAGCCCAGGGATTTCACATCTAACTTTTTGATCCGCCTACATACGCTTTACGCCCAGTGATTCCGAACAACGCTAGCCCCCTTCGTATTACCGCGGCTGCTGGCACGAAGTTAGCCGGAGCTTCTTCTTCAACTAATGTCATTATCATCATTGATGAAAGAGTTTTACAACCCGAGGGCCTTCTTCACTCACGCGGCATTGCTGGATCAGGGTTTCCCCCATTGTCCAATATTCCCTACTGCTGCCTCCCGTAGGAGTCTGGGCCGTGTCTCAGTCCCAGTGTGGCTGATCATCCTCTCAAATCAGCTATAGATCGTAGCCTTGGTGGAGCAGTTACCTCACCAACTAGCTAATCTAGTGCGGGCTCATCTGAAGGCGATAAATCTTTCTCTTTGCAGACACATCCGGTATTAGCTACAGTTTCCCGCAGTTATTCCGAACCTTCAGGTAGATTCCCACATGTTACTCACCCGTGCGCCACTAAATCCGAAGATTTCGTTCGACTTGCATGTATGAGGCATGCCGCCAGCGTTCGTTCTGAGCCATAATCAAACTCTTAAGTTAAGTAAATTTGACCGAAGTCAAAAATTACGGAACGTCCGTTAAAGCGGAATACTTCTTGTATAAACAAAAGTATTTGTTGATACGTATTCCATTAACATTCGTAAAATTTAAATTACGAATTGTTGTCTACGTATCTCTTTATAATCTTATTGACTTGTCAAAGAGCATGTAATTACCCAAGAAAAATATATTTTTACAAGGGAAATTACGACTTTTCTGAAATTCTCAAAAAAGAGTATGTGCCTATAATAGTATTAATTTTCCTTGTCAAACTCAAAAAAAATTATTTTTTTATGAGATTTCTGGGGATAAATAGTTGCTAAAATCATGCTTTTACTAAATTAGAAGAATCTAAAATAATTTCAATGGATTGGTATGATTTGTACCTATATCCTTCAAATTATACGTATTATTATTTCTTGATTTCTCCATCTATACATAAAATAAATTTTCATCAAAAACCAACATTTAGAATAATTAAAAGAATATATATTTTTATAATTTATCAAATTTAATTGCATTAATAATACTACAACATTATGATTTTAGAAAATGAAAAAAAATATTAGTTTTGCAAAATACAAAAGATCAAATGTTTATACTGATCCAAAACCAAATGATCCAAAGTATATTTTTACAGTTATAAGTGACATGATAAAACAAGATTACAACGCTGATAATGCTAATTTTTTGGATATAGGAGGTGCTAATGGAGATTTTTCTAACTATATTCAAAGTACATTTCCTAAATTTAAAACTACTTGTTTAGAGCCTAGCAAAAATTTAATAAAAATAGGTAAAAAATATAATAAGAAAGTTTATTTTATAAATGGAGATACAGAAACTTTATCACAATTTGAAGATAAAAAATATAATTTTGTAACTGCTATAGGTTTAATTGGTATACTTGATAGCTTAGAAAATTTCTTAACAGAATCTCTAAGAATATTAAAAAAAAACGGAAGTTTGTTTATATGTGAAAACTTTAACGATTATAATATTGATGTAATCACAAGGTATAAAAGAAATGATGAAAAAGAATGGAATACTGGTCAAAATATTCATTCTAAAAATACAATAAAAGAAATATTAAAAGATTATAAAAATGTTAAAATAGAATTTAAAAAAATTACTCTACCATTTGATTTAAAAAAAAATATAAATGACCCAGTAAGATCTTGGACTGAAAAAAATCATGATGAAGTTCGTGAGTTACGAAATGGTTTAGGATATCTTATCAACTTAGAGGTTGCTAAAATAAAAAAATTTTAAATAAATTGGTTGCGGGAGTAGGATTTGAACCTACGACCTTCAGGTTATGAGCCTGACGAGCTACCGGGCTGCTCCATCCCGCGATAAAAAAAACAATAGTTATTACTATAGTTTTAAAAATACAACAAAAAAAGTATGGTAGCGGAGGAGGGATTTGAACCCCCGACATCACGAATATGAGCCGTGCGCTCTGACCAACTGAGCTACTCCGCCAAAGTTCAAATTTTATATACTAAAAGATTCTCCACAACCGCATGTACTTTTTTCATTTGGGTTGTCAAAAACAAATCTAGAAGCAAGCTTATCTTGTCTATAATCCATAGTTGATCCTAATAAAAACATTGTAGCTTTTGGGTCAATTAAAATTTTTGCCCCATCCTGATCGATAGTTTCAAAATTTTTTAAATCAGATGAATTACCAAAGTCTAATTTGTATGTATATCCGCTACAACCAGCCTTATCAACTCCTATAACAACTGAATCCATTCCATCAGGAGCATTAAATATTATCTTTTTAATTTGGTCAGTTGCATTTGCTGTTATTGATATAATGTTATTCATAAATTTATTATAAATTAAATTAAAAAATATCCAAAGCAAGTTTTGCTTCTTCTGACATTAAATCTTTATGCCACTTAGGATCCCAAACTAGAGAAACTTCAATGGAATTTAGATTAGATAATTTTTCAACTGATTTCCCTACACTTTCGGGCATGGTTCCTGCAACAGGGCAGTTTGGATTAGTTAGAGTCATTTTAATTTTAATGTCGTTATTATCATTAATCTTGATATCATATATTAAACCTAAATCATATAAGTTGACTGGTATTTCAGGATCTACGACAGTCCTAATACATTCTATGACTTGTTCTTGATTAATTTTAGTGGTGATTTTTGAATTATTGAATTTTTTTATATAACTTGTGTTTTTATCTGGTAAAAAATCTTCTAGTTGTTTTTCTTGCATTAGCTACAATAATATTTTTGTTATTTCATGAATACTGTCAACTAAATAATCAACATCATCCTTTGTATTATATATTCCAAATGATATTCTAGAAGTTCCAGTGACATTAAAATGTTTCATAAGAGGTTGGCAACAATGATGTCCAGTTCTTATTGCTATGTTTTTTTTATCTAACATTGCACCTAAATCAGAATTATGGACACCTTCGATATTAAAAGAAATGATTGCACCTTTATTTTTATTTGATCCATATATTTTTATATTATTGAATTTTGAAAGTTTTTCATAAGCATAATCATGAAGTTTCATTTCATGATCATAAATAACATTTGGATCAACTTTATTGATAAAATTTAATGAAGAAGAAAATCCAATAACTGGTGCAATAGGAGGAGTCCCTGCCTCAAATTTTTCGTAACCATTTGAATATGTACTTTTATCGATATCTACATCATGAATCATTTGACCGCCACCTTGATAAGGAGAAAATTCTTCTATCCATTTGTCCTTCATGTAAAGTACGCCAAGACCTGAAGGGCCATACATTTTATGTGCAGAAAAAACATAAAAATCAGGATCTAAATCCTTTAGATCAACTTTTTTATGAGGAGCAAATTGACAACCATCGAGTAGTAACGGTATATTATTTTTTTTTGCTATTTCTTTTACTTTATCAAAATTCGTTATTGATCCTGTAACATTTGACATGTGGGTTAATGTAATTAATTTAGTTTTTGAGTTAATTTTATTATTTAATTCATCATAATTAATCTCACTATTTTCGTTTAGCCCTAGAGGATTAATTTTTATTTTTTTTTCAATTAAATGCCAAGGTATCAAATTAGCATGGTGTTCAAGATAGCTTAAGATTATTTCGTCACCATCTTCTAAAAATTTTTTAGACATACAAGATGAAATTAAATTTATACCCTCAGTTGCACTTTTAACAAAAATAATATTGTTTTCAGATATATTTAAATAATCTGCAACTTTTTTTCGAGCATCTTCAAATTTTTTTGTTAACTTTGAACTTAATTCATAATTACCTCTATGAATGTTTGCATATTCATTTGCGTAACAGTTATTGATGGCTTCAATCATGTCATCAACTTTTAATGCTGACGCGGCGGTATCTAAAAAAACTAGACTTGGATTTTTTTTAAATACGGGAAATTTTGATTTTAAGTTTGAAATATTCATTTCACTTTACTTAAGTATCTTACAAGTTTCTTTTGTATTATTTCAGACATTTGTTCATTATCAATACTACTTAATTCTTCATTAATAAATGATGATATCAATATTTTAGTTGCTGCAATTTTACTCATACCTCTAGAACGAAGATAAAAAATGGCATTTTCGTCTATAGGTCCAATAGTAGAGCCATGACTACATTTCACATCATCAGCATATATTTTTAATTCAGGTTTAGAGAAATACGATGCATTATCAGATAAAAGTATCCCTTTACTGAGTTGATATCCCTCTGTTTTTTGTGCCACTTGATCAACATGAGTATTACTAAAGTATGTTGCTTTAGAACTATCATTCAAAATACCTTTGTAAACTTGATTACTTTTGCAATCTTCAGCTAAATGCTTAACAAATGTTTTGTTGTTAGATAAGTTATTATCTTTTAGAAAAAATATTCCTTGTAGATCCGCTTCTGAGTTAGCCTCTATTAACTCAGAATAATGAAAATTTCTTACGTAGCCTTCTGAAAAATTATATACTTTTTGGGTGTATGTAGAATCTTTTTTACATGAAGAATGAGATGTTATTATTAAATTATGATACGGAGAATTGTCTTGAATTAGAAAATGATTTAGCTGAGAATTTTTTTCTAATTTAATTACATTTAATATATTTGATGTAGAATTATTTTTATTTTCATATTCTTCAATAAGATTTAGGGATGATCCCTCTTCACAAATATAATTATTTTTTTGAAAAATAGTTAAATCATCATCGGTTATAATATTTGATATTTTAATACTTATGTTGTTATTTTTTTTTATAACAATCTTAAAACCACTATTTAAAAATAATGAATTTAAATTTACAAAATGATCATTATTTTCAATCGTCTCATTTTTAGAAAAATCATTGTAATCTTCATCTATAATTTTAGTAATTTCAATTTTATCATCTTTAAAACTCGAACACTGTCCATTTACAGAAACTATTGAATAATTATTTTCCTGATTGTTGTTTATTACTGATGTTTCTTCAGAGATCAGATATCTATACTTAAAATCAATAAAATTTTTTAGATTTATATTTTTAAGACTTTCATTATTTTTTTTATCAAATCCATCATTTTCAAAAATTTTTATTAATTTCTCTCTATGAGTTTGAATATCTTTGTTTTCTGAAAAAAAAATATTTTTTTTATTTTTTAGATAATTATCTTGGATATTCATTACTGAAATTTTTGAAATCCATCTTTTTCTATTTCAGCAGCAATTTCAGATCCTCCTGATTTGACAATAGAACCATTTACCATAACATGTACATAATCTGGTTTAATATAATCCAAAAGTTTTTGATAATGGGTAATAATTAAAAATGAATTATCTTTTGTTTTAAGTTTATTAACCCCATCGGTAACGATTTTAAGAGCATCAATATCCAAGCCTGAGTCTGTTTCATCTAAAATAGCTAAATCTGGATTAAGAATACTCATTTGTAAAATTTCGTAACGTTTTTTTTCACCTCCAGAAAAACCTGTATTAACTGATCGTTTAAGCATATCAATATTAATACCTAAATCACTAGCTTTAGATTTTAAAAGCTTAGCAAATGATAAATTATCAATTTCTTCTTCATTCATACGTTTTCTTTTTGAATTAATTGCAGAGTGTAAAAATGGAGTGATATTTACTCCAGGTATTTCAACAGGATATTGAAAAGCTAAAAACATTCCTTCTTGTGCTCTTTCTTCGATATTTAAATCAAATAGATCATTGTCTTTGAAATTGATTTTACCATCTAAAATTTCGTAATCCTCTTTACCTGCTAGAACGTTTGCTAATGTACTTTTACCAGATCCATTTGGACCCATAATTGCGTGAACTTCACCTTTATTAACATTTAAATTAAGGCTTTTAAGAATATTTTTATTTTCAATTTTTACTGAAAGGTCTTTGATTTCTAAAAACATACTAACCTACACTTCCCTCGAGAGATATGGATACTAGTTTTTGTGCTTCAACAGCAAATTCCATAGGAAGTTCTTGTAAAACTTGTTTGCAGAAACCATTTACTATTAATGATACAGCTTCTTCATGACTTAAACCTCTTTGTCTGCAATAATATAGCTGATCTTCATTTATCTTAGAAGTAGAAGCTTCGTGCTCAATAACTGCAGTATTATTTTTTGAATCAATATAAGGAACTGTATGTGCTCCACACTTATTTCCTACTAACAAAGAATCACATTGAGTATAATTTCTTGCCTTATCTGCTTTTCTTAAAAAAGAAACCTCACCTCTGTAAGTATTTTGAGATTTACCAAGAGAAATACCTTTTGATATTATTTTACTTTTGGTATTTTTACCAATGTGAGTCATTTTTGTTCCTGTATCAGCTTGTTGATAATTATTTGTTATTGCAACAGAATAAAATTCACCGATTGAATTATCTCCTTTTAAAATACAACTAGGATATTTCCATGTAATAGCAGAGCCAGTTTCTACTTGAGTCCATGATATCTTACTATTTTTACCAGCACAAAGACCTCTTTTAGTAACAAAATTGTAAATTCCACCTTTGCCATCTTCATCTCCTGGATACCAATTTTGAACAGTTGAATATTTTATTTCTGCATCTTCTAAAGCAATTAATTCTACATTTGCTGCATGCAATTGATTATCGTCTCTTTTGGGAGCAGTACAACCTTCAAGATAGCTAACATAACTTCCCTTATCGGCAATAATTAAAGTTCTTTCAAATTGTCCAGTATTTTCTGCGTTAATTCTAAAATAGGTAGATAGTTCCATTGGGCATTTTACTCCCTCTGGAATGTAAACAAAAGATCCATCAGTAAAAACAGCTGAGTTTAATGCTGAAAAAGAATGGTCACCGGGTGGTATTACAGAACCTAAATATTTTTTAATCAATTCAGGATGTTTTTGTATAGCTTCACCAATTGAACAGAAAATTATTCCTAGCTTTTCTAACTCACCTTTGTAAGTTGTAGCAACGGAAACACTATCAAATACAACGTCTACAGCTACACCAGCTAAAACTTTTTGCTCCTCTAGAGGAATTCCTAATTTATTATATGTCTCTATAAGTTTAGGATCTACTTCACTAAGATCTTTGGGTTTCTTCTCAAAACCTTTGGGTGCTGAATAATAATAAATATCTTGGTAATCAATTTCAGGAAAATTTAGATTTGCCCACTTCGGCTCTTTCATTTGTTTCCATTTTGAATATGCTTTTAGTCTCCAGTTTAGCATCCACTCTGGCTCATTTTTTTTTTGAGAAATGAATTTAATTATATTTTCGTTTAATCCTTTATTTGGCTTTTCATTAGCAATTTCAGTAACAAATCCATATTTATATTTGTTTTTACTATAGGAATCTAATGTATCTAGAGTTTCAGAGTTCACATTACATCATCTAATTCATTAATTTAAAAAATCTAGTTAAAACAACAAAAATTGACCAAATTTAGAACGGATTTTAAATTTATGCTGTGATCCAGCCACCTCCAAGCAATTGGTCATTTTTGTAAAAAACACAAGCTTGTCCAGGGGAAGTTTTATCTAATTCAGATTTAAAAGTAAAAGTTCCATGATCCCTATTTATATCAAGAATGCCAGGTAAATCCTCTTGGGTTGATCGAATTTTAGCAGAACAATAAAGTCCTTTAGGAAGAATATTACCTCCTAACCAATTGATATTTTTGAAATTAATAACATTTTTTTTCAACTTTTCTTTTGATCCTAAAGTAATTGAGTTTTGATCTTTGTTTATATCTATTACGTATAAAGGTTCTTTTAAACCACTTATACCAATTCCTTTTCTTTGACCAATTGTGTAATTACTAATACCGTCATGTGTTCCAAGAATATTATTATCAATGTCATAGATTATACCTTTTTTATTTACTCCTGGATTTAGATTTTTTACGAGATCTCTATAGGAGTCAGATGTTACAAAACAAATATCTTGGCTATCAGGTTTATCACTTACACTTAAGTTATATTTTTTAGCTAATAATCTAATTTCTGATTTTTTAAAATCACCTAATGGAAATCTAACATAGTTTAATTGTTCTTGTAGTGTTGCGAATAGAAAAAAACTTTGATCTTTTGAAAAATCTTTTGCTTTGTGCAAACTAGCATTGTGTAAAGATCCTTTTCGT
Source organism: uncultured Alphaproteobacteria bacterium (assembly GCA_902540265.1). Lineage (GTDB taxonomy): Bacteria > Pseudomonadota > Alphaproteobacteria > HIMB59 > CACPNW01. The sequence continues at coordinate 97,271 of CACBLW010000003.1, read as the reverse complement.
ATGGCATAATGACCAGTAGCTAGCGCATCAGCTCCAATTTTTTTTGCTTCACTTAGTAGATCTGTAAATTTTACAGTTTGATTACATTTTACGCATGGCAAAGGTGTTTCACCATTTGAATAGGAATCAACAAAATTATTGATAACACCATCAAAGAATTTATCTTGATAATCTAGAACTAAGTGTTTGAAGTCATTTTTTAGAGCTACATTTTTTGCATCTTCTATATCTATACCTGCACAACATGATTTACTTTTGGATGCATTAGAATTGTTATATAATTTGAGTGTTATACCAGTCACATCATATCCTTGTTCTTTAAGCATAACAGCTGCAACTGAACTATCTACGCCACCAGACATAGCAACAACTACTTTTGTATCCTTTTCAGACTTATTAAAACCAAGAGAATTCATATATTTAAAATATCTATATTTACAAAATCATATAACTTCAATATTAGCTTTATCAAATGGTAGACTTATTAATTCCTGGGCCAGAAGGGAAGATAGAAGCAAAGTATTCTCATAATAAGAGAGATGACTCACCGATAGTGATTTTGTTACATCCTGATCCCTCTAAAGGTGGAACCATGCATACTAAAATAATATTTAAAATGTACAAAATTTTTATAAAAGCTGGATTTTCTACAATAAGATTTAATTTTAGAGGAGTTGGTAAAAGTGAAGGTTTTTTTGATGACGGAGAAGGTGAATTAAGTGATGCAGCTTGTGTGCTGGATTGGTTACAACAATATAATACCAATTCAAAAATTTGTTGGGTAGCTGGTTTTTCATTTGGAGCTTGGATAGCAATGCAACTATTAATGAGACGGCCTGAGATAAACGGTTTTGTTAGTATTTCACCTCCTGCAAATCTAAGGGATTTTAGTTTTTTAGCACCTTGTCCTTCATCTGGTTTAATTGTTCACGGAGATAAAGATAATATAGCTTCATTTGATTCAACAAAAATATTAGTTGAAAAGCTTCAGCAACAAAAAAAAGTGGATATAAAATTTAAACCTATTAAAGGCGCTGATCATTTTTACGAAAGTTGCTCAAATGAATTTGAAAATTCAATCAATGAATATATAAATCAAGAATTTGAAAAAAAGTAATTACTTATGAATTTTAAATCAGAATTTCTTAATGAAATTAATGAAAGAGGATTTATCTATCAGCATATAGATATTGAGGATTTGGATAAATTGATGTCCAAAAAAAAAATATCTGGATACATTGGCTTTGATATAACTAGTGATAGTTTGCATGTTGGCAGTCTAATTCAATTGATGCTACTTCACTGGCTTGATTTTTATGGTCATCAATCAATTGCTTTAATTGGAGGTGGTACTACTTTAATAGGAGATCCTTCAGGTAAAGACCAAACAAGAAAAATATTAAGTAAAAAAGAAATTGATAGGAACATTAGTAATATTGAACTTACTTTTAGCAGATTCATTAATCTACAAAATAATTCTTTAATAATTAATAATTATGAATGGTTATCAAATCTAAATTATATTGATTTTTTAAGAGAATTTGGCTCAAGAATAACTTTGAATAAAATGCTGACCTTTGACTCTGTAAAAAGTAGATTAGATAGGGAGCAGTCACTAACAATTTTGGAATTTAATTATATGCTTCTTCAAGCATATGATTTTTATTATTTAAATAAGAATCATAATTGTGTTTTACAAATGGGTGGATCAGATCAATGGGGTAACATATTAAGTGGAGTGGATTTAATCAGAAAAATTAATAAGAATGAAGCTTTTGGGGTTACTTCACCCCTTATAACGAATAGTGATGGTTCAAAAATGGGTAAAACAGCAGATGGAGCTGTTTGGCTTAATAAGGAAAAAATTTCAAGTTTAAATTTTTTCCAATTTTGGAGAAATGTAAATGATCAAGACGTATCTAGATTCTTGTATTTATTTACCAAGCTTCCATTAGATGAGATAAAGAAACTTTCAGCGCTTAAAAATCAAGAAATAAATGAAGCAAAAAAAGTACTGGCTTTTGAAGTAACAAAAATTGTTAGAGGAATAGAAGACGCTAATGAAGCGTTAGAAATTGCTGATAATACATTTAATTCAAAAATTGTTGATCAAAGATTACCAAATATTTCTCAGAATGTATCAGATATAGAAAATAACAAATTTACAATTTTAGATGCTATTGAAAAACTTAAACTAGCTAGTAGCAGAAGTGAAGTAAAAAGATTAATTAAATCTGATGGTATTAAAGTTAACGACACGTTGTATAAAAACAATGATCTATCTTTAAGAGAATATTCCGCACTAAAAGAAATCAAAATAGCGGTTGGTAAAAAAAAGATTGGAATTTTAAAAATAATATAAATTATTTCAAAGTTAGAGAATTTTCTAAAAAATTATCTATTTTTCCATCTAATACTTCATTAACATTTGAAGTTTCATATCCACTTCTTAAATCTTTGATCAACTTATAAGGATGTAAAACATATGACCGTATTTGATTTCCCCATCCTATATCTTTTTTTTCTTTGTTTTTAATGCTCTCATCTTCCTTTCTTTTTTGAAGTTCAGTTTCATAAATTCTTGATTTAATCATTTTCATAGCATTAGATCTATTTTTATGCTGTGATCTATCACTTTGGCATTGAACGACTATATTAGTTGGTAAATGTGTAATTCGAACAGCGCTATCTGTTTTATTGACATGTTGTCCACCTGCGCCAGAAGCTCTATACGTATCAATTCTTAAATCACTATCTTTTACATCTATTTCTATTTTTTCATCAATTTCAGGATACACCCAAACACTTGCAAAACTTGTATGTCTTCTTTTATTACTGTCAAATGGTGAAATTCTTACTAATCTATGTATTCCGCTTTCAGCTTTCAGCCAGCCATATGAATAATGCATAATTATTTTTAATGTACATGATTTGATGCCTGCCTCTTCTCCTCGCATTTCTTGTAATAATAAAACTTCGCAATTTTCCTGATTATCAGACCATCTTAGGTACATTCTTTGTAACATTTCTGCCCAATCTTGACTTTCAGTACCTCCTGCTCCAGCGTGAATTTCAACAAAAGCATTTAGATGATCAGCTTCGTTATTTAATAAACTAACATATCGAATCTTATCAGATAATTTTAATGTTGATTTAACTTCTTGATGGAGCTCATCTAATAAAGACTCCTCATTATTTTCTTGAATATAGTTAAATATTTCCTGATTTTCTTTTATTGATACTTCCAATCTATTTAAATCGTCTATTTTGTTTTCAATATTTTTAATTTCCTGAAAAATATTTTTTGCATCACTTTTTTCCCAAATATTTGGGTCAGAGCTTTTTATTTTCAAATCTTCTAATTTTTTTTTTAAAGAGTTGTAGTCAAACTCCCCTCCTTATAAGATCTAAATTTGATCTTATTTTTTTTAGATTTAATTCAATAACCTCAAGATTTGACATATTGGTTATTGTAATAAACCACCTGTACCAGAAATGGAATCATTATTAAAATTTTCTAATCCATCTATAATTTTAATGTTATCTGAATATGGTTCAGAGCCTAGAATAAAAGGCTCAACAATACTATTCTGCTTTGTAGAAACATTACCACTTGTAGGATCAATTCTTACAAAACTTATACCAGCTGGAACTCTAAATGGTTTTTTGTTCTTATTTATTTTTATTTTTTCAGCAAATTTTTTAAATATTGGAACTGCAACACTAGAACCTGTTTGTTTATATCCAAGAGATTTTGGTTGATCATATCCTACATAAACTCCTATTACTAAATCAGGTGTATATCCAATAAACCAAGCATCTTTGTTCTTGTTTGTTGTTCCAGTTTTACCAGCAATTGGTACATTTAAGTCTTTTAATGTTTTTGCTGTGCCTCTTTTTATAACTCCTTCCATCATTGATGTAATTTGATAACTTAATCTAGGATCAATAATAATATTTTTAGTTTCTTCTAACTTAGGTATTTCATTTTTTGATAATATTGTTTGAATTCTACATTCAAAACATTTCTTTAATCTTGTATCATAAATTTTATTTCCGTCTTTAGAATATATGCTTGTTATCAATTTAGGTTCAATCTTCTTTCCACCATTAGCAATAATTGCATAAGCTTTTGTTAGTTCTATTAATGTCACAACTCCAGAACCAAGTGACATTGAAAGGTTTTCATTAAGACCCTCATTAATATCAAAATTATTAGCCATACTTAAGATCTTATTCATACCTATTCTGTTAGCAAGTCTAACAGTCATAAGATTTCTTGATTTTTCTATTCCTGTTCTCATTGTTGTTAAACCGTAAAATTCATCTGTATAATTGGATGGCTTCCATTTTGGAAGACCTGGGCCCTGATCAACAACATACGGCGCATCTAATATTAAAGTTGAAGGAGAATAGCCTTCATTTAGAGCAGCTAAATAAACAATAGGCTTAAAAGCTGATCCTGGTTGTCTTTTAGCTTGAGTTGCTCTATTAAATTCACTTTTTTTAAAACTATATCCTCCAGATAGGGCTAGTACATCACCAGTATAAGGATCTAAAACAATTATTGCTCCATTTACTTTAGGTTCTTGATTAATGATAAAAGAATTATTTTTTTTCTGAACATAAATTACATCACCTTTATTAAAATTTGTATCTAAAAGCCAATTGTTAAATTCATTATCCAAATCAATTTGTAATTTAATTTTATTTAGATCAAAAACTATTAATTTTTTTTGATATACTTTATCAATAATTACAGTTTTCCATTTCGGAAAAAAAGGATTTGAATTAATGTAATTGCTCTTTTTACTATAAAAATTTTCTAAATTGGTATTTTCTATAAGACCATTCCATCCATTTCTTTTTTCATATTCAATTAATCCTTCAATTAGACTAAGATTTGCATTCTTCTGTAAACTAGAATCAAGAGGAGTTTTGATTACTAAACCTTCAGAATAAAGTTTTTCTTTTCCAAATTTGGAAAATAATTCTTTTCTGATTTCCTCGTAAAAATAATCAGCATCAGAAAATTCAATATCAACTCTTTCAAATACTTCAATAGGTTCATTTTTGTAATTAAGTTCTTCCCTTGTAATAAATCCATTAGCATACATTCTATCTATAACCCAATTTCTCCTATCAATAGCTTTATAATAATTTGTTATTGGATTATAATTATTAGGAGCTTTAGGTAATGAAGCTAAAAAGGCTATTTCATGAAGTTGAAGATCATAAATTGATTTATTAAAATAATTAAGACTAGCAGATCCAATACCATAAGAACCAAAACCTAAATAAATATCATTTAAATATAGTTCTAATATATTATTTTTATCTAAAATATTTTCAATTCTTATAGCTAAAATTATTTCTTTTATTTTTCTTGAGTAACTCAATTCATTGCTGAGTAATAAGTTTTTTACAACTTGTTGGGTAATTGTAGATGCTCCTACTACTCTTTTATTTGAATTAATGTTGATAATATTTGTAAGAAACGCTCTGAAGATTGCGATGATATCTAAACCGTAATGATTATAAAAATTTTTATCCTCAGATGCTAGAAAGGCATATTTGATATTTTTCGGTATTCTATCGACAGGAATAAAGATTCTTTCTTCTGTATAAAAACTTTTAAGAAGAAAGCCATCAGAGCTAAAAATTCTTGAGGAAAGGTTGGGTTTATATTCTAGAATTTTTTCATATGATGGTAATTCTGATGAGTATCTCCAAAGTGTGTAAAAAATTATAAAAACTGAGATAAATCCAAATATAAATAGAAAAATTAATAATACTTTTATATAATTAATAAATCTTGTCATACTGATAATCTACATTGTGAAATAGTTAAAAATATGACATTAGGCAAATATTATACATTATTCAAAAATGATTTTAACATATAAAAATTTTTATGGAGTTTCGGCATTATGTCAAAAAATATACTTATTGATACTACAAATAACATTGAAACAAGAATTGCTGTTACAGATGATGGTAAACTTGATGATTTTGAAATTGAACCAAACAAAAAAAATGCTGTAAAAGGAGACATTTATCTAGCAAAAATTACAAGAATTGAGCCTTCGCTTCAGGCTGCCTTTGTTGATTTTGGCACTAACAGAAATGGTTTTTTGCCTCTTACTGAAATACACCCTGATTACTTCAAAATTCCAGCTGCTGATGAAGTGAAAATAAAAGAATTAAATGAAAAAATAAATAATAGCGAAGAAGAAGAATCAAATAATACAGATAGTGAGAACGAATTAGAGGACTTAGAAGAAAATAATATTGAAAGTAAACTTCAAGAAAGTGATGATGCTAATGAAGATAAAGTTATTTCAATTAAAAAAAGAAGGAATAAAAAATTAAGTCCAAAAAAAGAGTATTTTAATTTTTTTAGGAAATATAAAATTCAAGATGTAATCAGGCCTAAACAAGTTTTACTTGTTCAGATCAACAAAGAAGAAAGGGGCTTGAAAGGGGCTGCCCTAACAACATATTTATCATTTGCTGGAAGGTATTGTGTTCTAATGCCAAATAGTATGAATAGTGATGGTATTTCAAGAAAGATTGGAGATATCGAGGAAAGAAAAAAATTAAAAAAAATATTATCATCAGTTGAAATACCAGAAAAAATGTCAGTAATTGTTAGAACAGCAGGTATAGGAAGAACAAAAAAAGAAATATCAAAAGATCTTTCATTTCTAGTAAATCAATGGAATAAAATCAGAGAACTTACATTAAAGTCAGAAGCACCAGAAATAATTCATGAAGAAGGAAATGTTTTGAAAAGAGCAATTAGAGATATGCTAAGTGAAGATGTAGATAAGATTTTAGTCGAAGGAAAAGAAGGATATGATAAAGTCAAAAAAATTACTAAAAACTTAGCACCAACATTTGTTAAAAAAGTAAAACAATATAAATCTCTTGAAAACTCACTTTTTGCTTCTAATAATATTGAAACACAAATTAATGATCTTTTTAGTCTAAATGTTAAACTAAAATCTGGTGGCTCAATTGTAATTAATACAACTGAAGCATTGGTTGCGGTAGATGTAAACTCCGGGAAAAATACATCAGAAAGAAATATTGAAAATACTGCCCTAAAAACAAATTTAGAAGCTGCAGTAGAGGTAGCTAGACAGCTTAGATTAAGAGATCTTGGGGGTTTGGTGGTTATAGATTTTATCGATATGGATGATTACCGAAATAATTTTAAAGTTGAAAAAAGTTTAAAAACTGCTCTTGTAAGAGATAGAGCGAGAGTACAAGTTGGTAGAATAAGTATGTTTGGATTAATGGAACTATCTAGACAAAGATTAAGATCAAGCTTGATTGATAAATCATTTGAGAGATGTAATTATTGTAAAGGATCAGGATTAATATTAAATTCTTCATCAATAATAGATCAAATAATAAAAGTGATTAAAGAAAAAATCTCTGATAACAAAAATTCAATAATAAATGTAAAGTGTAATAGTGGTTTAGCAGAAAATTTATTAAATAATAAAAAAAGTGAGATTCATTCATTGGAAAATAAATTTGAATCTAAAATTAATTTTTTCTTCAATCCACAATATTCTTTACATGATCCTTTAATTGAAATTGATGATAATAATAATTCTAAAGGTCCTGAAAAAATAAGTGAAAGAAAGAAAAATAAAACTAATAAAGTTACAAAAAAAAAGAAAATAATAAAAACTAAAAAAAAGAAAGAAAGTCTTAAAGATAACAATACAGATGATAATGAAATAAATAAAGATAAAAAAATTGATATACAAAAAGATGTTGATTTAAGAGAGGATGAAATAAATGAAGATGAAGAAAAAACTGGATGGTGGTCTTAAAAAAATATCAATTTATTTGTTATTTTTTATTTTTTCTTCAAACATTAGTTATAGTTCACAAATACTAGATTATGAAACAGAAGAATTTGTTAAAGAAATTATAGAAGATATTACTGAAGTAAATAAAATAAATAAAAAAATTAATTTTAAATTAAATAATAGTAATGAAATAAATGCTTTTGTAGATATTAACAATGTAATACATATTAATTCTGGCTTAATTATTCATTGCTCAGATTATGTTGCTTTATTATCAGTATTAGCACATGAAGTTGGTCATATAGATCTCAATCATATTGCACTTAGAAAAAAACAATAGAAAATACTAAAAAATATAATACCTTAGGCCTTTTGTCTGTAATTGCTGGATCAGCATTAACTCAAAACCCTCAATTGTTACAAGGCAGTGTTCTGACTTCCGCCGCATTATCAAATCAATATATTGTTTTTAGTAAAGATCAAGAAATGGAAGCAGATTTATATGCTTTAAAAACACTAAATTTACTAAAAACAAATTCTAAATCTATTCAAACATTATTAGAAACAATAGAACAAAAATTATTAAATCAGGGTTTTTCAAAAGATAAACAAAGACTTAGTACACATCCATATTTTGAAGATAGGATTTTATTAATTAAAAGCTTTGAAAAAAATAAAGAAAAAAATTTTAATAAAAGTTACAATCAAAGATTTAAATACATTAGAGCAAAATTTATAGGTTATAGTGATAATGAGGAAGGATTAAGTGAATTAAATGAACCTTTTAAAGCGTATGCAGAATCAATTAAATTAGCTAAAAGTGGAAATCTAAAAATGTCCCTTCAAAATTTAAACGAAATAATTAAAAAGCATAATAATAATTTTCTACTAGAAACTAAAGCAGATATATTATTCTCTTATGGATATACAAAAGAAGCTAAAAAATTTTATAAAAAAAATTTAGAAAAATATCCTTTAAATTATTATGCTCAAATTAGAATATTTGAAAATATAGAAATAAAAAATTTATCTAATAGTGATACAGAGATAATTTTTCAAAATAATAAGGATCTGTTATATAAATTTTATAATAATAAAAATGTTCTCTTAAAATATTTTGAACTAGCAAAAAAATTAAATAAAAAAGAATGGTTACAATTCTTTAAATTTCTTTTATCAATTAATGATATTGAAAAAGAAGTTTTTGATATTGAAATAAATAATTTTAAAAGTACTAAAGATAGTGATTTATTAAAGCTCGTTAGTATAATCCAGAATGTAAATTTATGAACGGATCTCTAGTATATCAAGATTACATAAATTTAATTAATAAAAATTTCATAATAACTGAAAACATTAAAAATAACCAAATACAACCATCAAGCATGGACTTGTCATTAAGTGAGGAATGCTATGAAATTAAGTATAGCTTCTTATCCTATAATTCAAAAGTTAGAGATAAAATAAAAGATTTAGCTATTAAAAAAATAAATCTAAGTAAAGGATTTATATTTAGAAAAAACAAGACTTATATTGTTAAACTTAATGAAAGTCTTAAATTAAAAAATAATATATTTGGTCACTGCAACCCTAAAAGTAGTACTGGCAGATTAGATATTTTTTGTAGAACACTAGTTGATTATGCAGAGGAATATGAAAAAATTCCTAGAAATTATAAAGGTGAGATATTTTTGGAAATAACATCAAGATCATTTGATGTATCTTTTAAAAAAAATAATTCTTTAAATCAATTAAGACTTGTAAACAAAAATCATAATTATTTGACTGATAAACAATTAATTAACCTAAATAAAAAAATTTCAAATCAAACTAAAGACAATTTTAAAATTGATAATGGATTAAAGTTATCAGTTGATCTGGTTGGATCAAATATAGTTGCTTACGTAGCCAAAAAACATACTCCAGTTCTAAATTTCTCTAAAATTAAATCTCATAAAATTAATGATTTTTGGAATGTAATTAGAAAAAACAATAAAAAATTAGTAATTGAAAAAAACAAGTTTTATATTTTGAGATCAAAAGAGAAGGTTGTGATACCATCAAATTTAGCTGGTGAAATGATACCATACGATACGGGCATTGGAGACTTCAGAGCACATTATGCAGGTTTTTTTGATCCTGGTTTTGGTCTAGGTAAAGGATCATATGCAGTTTTGGAAGTAAAAACTAATGAAGTACCTTTTTTATTAGAAGATGGTCAAACTATAGCTAGAATTAAATATGAAAAGTTGAACAAAAATAGTAATATTGTATACGGAAAAGAAATTAAATCAAATTATCAAAATCAAGGTTTAAAATTAAGTAAGCATTTTAATTAAAATGAAAAAAATATTAATTATTAATGGCCCTAATCTAAATCTATTAGGTATTAGAGAAGATGATATTTATGGTAAAGACAGTTTAGATAAGATTAAATCTGATTGTGAAAGAAAAGGTATAGAGAACAAATTAGAAATTATTTTTTTTCAATCTAATAATGAAGGGGAAATAATTGATAAAATTCATGAAGTAAATGATAAATTTGATGGTCTAATTATTAATCCAGCAGCATTTACTCATTCATCAATAGCCATTCTAGATTCATTAAGAGCAATAAATAAACCCAAGATAGAAATTCATCTTTCAAATATTTATTCAAGAGAAGAGTATAGAAAAAAAAGTATTACTTCCGAAGGAGTGCATGGTTTAATATGTGGATTTGGTGGAAATAGTTATCTTCTAGGAATTGAAGCAATATGCAAATTAATTTATAAATAAGTATGACTAAAATAGAAAAAATGGATTTAGAGAATATTAAGTTAATCGTTAAAGAATCTAAAATTAATAGTGTTGCTAAAATAAAAATAAAAAAAAATGATTATGAAATTGAGATTACATCAAATGACTTCAATGAAAACAATGTTTCTGTTCAAAAAATAGAAAAAAATATTGATGTTAAAGAGGTTGAAAATACAAATGATGTTGTAAATGAAGATAATATTGTTAAATCTCCAATGGTAGGAGTTGCTTATCTTTCTGCTGATCCAAATTCGCAACCTTATGTTAAGGTTGGTCAACATGTTAAAGCAGGTGATACTTTATTGTTAATTGAAGCAATGAAAACTTTTAATGAAATCAAAGCTCCTAGATCTGGTATTATCAAAAAAATAGTTACGTTGAATAGCCAGCCTGTTGAATATGGTGATACTCTTATAATTTTTGAATAATGTTCAAAAAAATTCTGATTGCTAACAGAGGTGAAATTGCTTTACGTGTTCTTAGAGCCTGCAGAGAATTAGGAATAAAAACTGTAGCCATTCATTCTGATGTTGATGAAAATGCCATGCATGTAAGAATGGCAGATGAAAGTATTTGTGTAGGACCAGCCTCTGCACAATCAAGTTATTTAAACATACCTGCAATTATAACTGCTGCAACATTAACTGATGTAGATGCAATTCATCCTGGATATGGTTTTTTGAGTGAAAATCAAAGGTTTGCCGAAATTATTGAAGAACACAATATTAAATTTATTGGGCCAAAATCTAAACACATCAAAATGATGGGCAACAAAATTGATGCTAAAAAAATAATGGATGAAACTGGGGTGCCAACAGTAAAAGGTATAAATGACTTAAGCGATAAAAATCAAATTGAAGAATTTATAAAAAAAGTAAAATACCCAATTATAGTAAAAGCAGCGAGTGGAGGTGGTGGAAAAGGAATGAGAATTGTCACAGAAGAAGATGATTTGAATAAAGCTATAAATGAAGCAAAAATTGAAGCAAAAAAATCATTTAATGATGAAAATGTTTATTTAGAAAAATTTTTAACGTCTCCTAAACATATTGAAATTCAAGTTCTTTGTGATTCATTTGGAAATGTTGTTACTCTTGGAGAAAGAGATTGCTCAATTCAAAGGAAGCATCAAAAACTTATTGAAGAAAGTCCAAGTTCAGTTCTAACGAATGAAAATAGAGAAAAAATTTCTGAACTTTGTAGAAAATCTATGAAAGAAATTGGCTATGAAGGAGTTGGAACATTAGAATTTTTATATGAAAATGATGAATTTTATTTTATGGAAATGAATACACGATTACAAGTTGAGCACCCAGTTACAGAAATGGTAACTGGCATTGATCTTGTAAAAGAACAAATTCTTGTCGCTAATGGTGAAAAGCTTACAATAAAACAAGAAGATATTAAACTTAAAGGTAGTTCAATTGAATGTCGAATTAATGCCGAACATCCAGAAAGTTTTATACCATCACCAGGTAAGATAACACAATATCATCAACCTGGAGGACTAGGTATTCGAGTAGACTCAGCTGTTTACGATGGATACTCAATTCCATCCCACTATGATAGTATGATTGGTAAACTAATTACCTACGGCGCAACAAGATCAGAAGCTCTAAAAAAAATGAATAGAGCATTAGAAGAATATGTAATTATGGGAATAAATACTAATATTCAACTACATCAAAAAATTATTCAAACTGATGAGTTTAAAAGAGGAAGTTACAACATTAATTTTATGTCAAATTTAATTGAGTAAAATAATTGATTTAAACAGCTTAATAGAATTTTATAAAAGAGCTTACTTTCCGATGGCTGATAGTAAGTATTCTGAAGAAATAAAATTTTATAAACCCAAATTAAGATTTATCATTCCAATTTCAAATTTTCATTATCCAAAGAAACTTTTTAGTGAGTTTAAAAAAACAAAATATAGTTTTAAAATTGATCAAAATTTTGCAAAAGTTATTGAGTTATGCAAAGAAATTAAAAGAAAGGATCAAGATACTTGGATTAATGAAATTATTTTAGATACATATATTGAATTACATAAAATAGGCAAATGTCACAGTGTAGAATGTTATGAAGATGATAATCTAATTGGTGGTTTATATGGTTTACATATAGGATCATGTTTTTTTGGTGAAAGCATGTTTAGTTTAAAGACTAATACTAGTAAGTTTTGTCTACTTTATTTATTGGCAATATTGAAAAAAAATAATTTTTCTATTTTAGATTCACAGTTTTTCAATCCCCATTTAGTTCAGTTTGGAGCGTACGAGATAGAAACTGAAATTTATGAAAATAAACTTAAAGAAAGTTTAGAGATTGAAAGTTGCTTTAAGGAAGTTAATAATTTTCAAGAAGTCTTATCGTTACTACAATCAACTAACCAAAGATCATAAATAGGATTTTCTAACGGAGTAACATCGGGGGAAGAAGAAATCATCCAGCCTTTATAAATATTAATATTTTCATTATTGATAGTATCATAAACATCTATCAAAACATAATCTTCAGGAATTTCAGTTGGAGGAGTGCTACCGCAATACAAAACTTCAATATTTAAAGTTTCCCATGATATTTTCGAACTTACCAAAATATCCTTAGTGGAAACTTTATTAGTAGTCTTGTTTAATAACTTAAAAGAGGCATACTTTTTCTCAATAGTCTCAGCAGAAACAGTTAACGGTAGGAGAAAAAAAAATGTTACTCTAATTAGGAGTCCAAGATTTATATTCTTCTTCTTTTTTTTCTGGGTCATAATTTTTTGAAAGAGGATGAGATGATGGGAAATATGCATCACTAGTACCAGTCATATTTGGTTTATGATTTTTTTGCCATTTATATTTATGTGAATAGTCAAGTGGAGGAATATCAATCGATTTGTGCAGCCAAGCATGCCAGTGCGGTGGTATATTTGATGCTTCTATTTCGCCATTAAAAATTACCCATCTTTTTGCTTTTAAATCTTTAAAATCTTTGGAGCTAGAGTAATATTTATTCCCTAAATCATCACTACCAACTAAGTTTCCGTTAAGCCAAGTATAGATTTTTGTTCCTAATGACATTAATATTTCTATAAAGATTAATGGACTACTTTCCAATTAATTTTTTTGTTAGCATAAAAATTCTTAACCTGAATGTCATTATAACTAGATAATTCTGACATAATCCATTCTTTTTTTTCTAATTTAATTTTTTTAACATTGATTGGATAACTATAATGTTTTGCCCCGTTAATTGAACAAAATATCTCTAACTTATCAATTGCATTTTCTTGGTCAAAAATTTCTGCATATAATTCTATTGAGCAAGGAGAGGAAAATATTCCTGGCTTAGATGACATATCTGGTTTTTTTTCTTGAATTGGATGTGGTGCTGAGTCCGTACCTAAAAAAAATTTGGAATTATTGTGACATGCAGCTTTTCTTAATTCTATTAAATCTGTTTCGTTTTTAACAACTGGCATACAAAAATGGTGAGGATTAATAGAACCATCATGAAATACATCTTTTTTTGTTAAAAGCATGTGGTGAGGTGTAATTGTTCCTGCAATATTTTCGTTTTCTTTCACATAATTAACTCCATATGAAGTTGATACATGTTCAAGTGTGATTTTTAAAAGGGGAAATTTTTTTCTAATAATGCTTAATTCATCATCTATAAAATATTTTTCTCTATCAAAAATATCTATATCTTCAGCAACTTTTTCGCCGTGTATTAGTAATGGGCTTTTTTCTTCTTCTAAAATCTCCAAGAATTTAAAAATTTTTGAAATGTCACTCACCCCATGACTTGAGTTTGTAGTTGCATTTGATGGATAAAGTTTAGATCCAAAGAAAACTTTATTTTGCATACCTTTTCTAAAATCTTCTAAATCTAAATTTTCATTCAAATAACAAGGTATAAGTGGTTCAAAATTATTACTAGATGCTTTATTTAAAAGCTCTTTATAAGCAGAAGCTTTATTAGTATCTGTTATGGGAATTTCTGTATTTGGCATTGCCACGCATCTATTATTTATTCTTGAGGAGAAATTAGTAACCATTTCTAACATGTCGCCTTCTCTAAAATGTACATGCCAATCATCAGGCTGAATTATTTCAATATTTTTATTCACAATAATTATTTTTTTGTAATGTAAAATAAATCTTTTCTACGCTTATAGAGTCCATATAAGACTTTGTTTTATCAATATTTATACTTTTAAAATAGTCATAGCTTTCATTTGTTCTTATAACTTGTGAATCTTGCATAAATGGACCGTAAATCACATCATTTGTTGGGCCAAATAATACTATAGACTTTAATTTTGTGGCTGAAGCCATATGTGATAATCCTGAATCATTTCCAATAAATAATTTTGATTTCTTCATATAAGCAGCAGTTTGAGTCAATGATGCACCAAATAAATTAATTATCTTATTACTATCAATATTTTTTGTTATTTCATTTAAATAATTTTCTTCTTCTGATTTTGAACCAACTAAAATAAATTTAATATTTTTATTTTGAGATAAAATTTTGATTAATAGTGAATTATAATTTTTAATACTCCAAATTTTTGGTTTCCAATTTCCACCTGGAAATATAACAAAATATTTAAAATCATTGGACAAATGTTTTGTAACTATTTCTTCTTCTTCTGTATTTGTCTCAATAAACAAATCTGAACAATCAAATTTAAAGTAATTAGATAATTGCTGTACATGGTTTAGATTAGATTTTTTTTTAAAAATAAATTTTTGCTTATGTTTTAAAAAATATGATAACAACGAACTTCTAAAATCAATAATTATATCCCACTTCTTTCCATAACAATTAGAAATTATATCTAACCAATGCATATTGTATCTTTTTTTTGAAACAGTGATTATGGTTTCTACAGATTTAAAGTTTTTGAAAATTGATTTAGCAGATGGACCAATTACAAATGTAAATTTAGTTTCTGGATATTTTTGACTAAAATAATTTATTACTCCAGTTGATAGAATTGTATCTCCAATAAGATTTGACGAAATAACAAGAATTTTCACAGAAATATTACACTTTTAATATATTCAATATATATTTAGATAATTATGAAAGATAAATACTTTTTTCATCATCTGAATTCAAGATTTTTTGAGATTTCTGGAAAAGATAGTAAATCATTTATTCAAAATTTAATTACTAATGACATTGAAAAATGTAATGATGGATCAATTATTTATTCATGTCTATTAACACCTCAGGGTAAATTTTTAGCAGATTTTTTTATATTCAATATAAATGAAAACTATATTTTTGAAACTAATGATAAATTTTATAGTAATTTATTAGGACGATTAAAAATTTATAAACTTCGCTCTGATATAGAAATTAAAGAAATTAATAATCTAAATTCTTATTCATTATTTAATATAGATTATGAAGGTGATTATAATGTTTATTTAAATGATCCTAGAAATATAAACTTAGGTAAAAAACTTATAACGGATAAAAAAATTTTAATTGGAAAAGAGCGATTAAAAGAAATTAATGAAACAGAATATCATGAAATTTTAATTAATCATACAACACCATATTCACCATTTGATATTTTAGAAAATAAATCTTTATTATTAGAAAATAATTTTGATAATTTAAATGCTATTGATTGGGATAAGGGATGCTATGTGGGTCAAGAAATTACTGCAAGAATGAAATACCGTGGATTACTAAAGAAAAAACTTTACGCTTTAAAAATAAAAAGTGGAGATGTGCTAGAGGGAGATGAGTTGATAGTAGATAATAAAAAAATAGGTACAATTGTATCAAAAGCAAATTCAAATATTTTTGCAGCATTAAATATTAATTTTGTTAATGAAATAAAAAATAAAGATCAAAATTTAGTAATTAATGATTCATTATCTTTTGATTTTTTAAACTGAAAATTTTTTTCTATAAAAACTTACTGGAATTATTAAAATCATAAAAATTATTAGCATTGGAACAAATATATTATTAATTCCATAGTTGTTTGCAATAAATCCTAATGAAGCTGGAGCCCCTATAAATGTTCCGTAAACTGCAATTGAAATGATTGTTATCCCTACTCCACTATCAATTCCCTCAATTTTTCCAGCTAAACTATATGCGATAGGAACAATTGAGGATGCTCCGATACCTAATAATGAAAAACCAATAATTGCTGCATAAATAGTGCTGAAATTAGATAAAATTATTAAACTTATAATCGTCGATAAAAATAAAAAGAAAATCAAAAGAAAAACTCCGATTTTATCTCTTACCCAATCACCACTAAATCTTCCGATAACCATAAAAATATTAAAACTTAGAGTTGCTAAGCCGATATAGAAACCATCAACTTGAATAAAATCTCTCATATAAAGAGCTCCCCATGCATCAACACTACCTTCTGTTAGAGCGTTTGCCATTGCAATTAAAGCAAGTAAAATAATAAGTAATGGCCAAATAAAAAATATATTTTTTTTACTCGAGTCTTTAGTTTTTGTTTCAACATGTGACTCTAAACAAAGGACAAAATACAAGCTCAAAGGAAGCAGAATGATGATATACAAAAGTATATTAAAAATAAAAGAATAATTCCACTCTAGTAAAAAACTTGTTATCAAAGAGCCAAATAAAACACCAAGACTCCAAAATGCATGAAACCCAGACATCATAGATTTCTTTTCTCTAACTTCTAAATTTGATGCATAAACGTTGCATGCTATTTCGAATGCACCATAACTCATACCAAAAATGAATGAGAAAACCATAAAAAGCCATAATTCTTGAATGAACGGTACTGGCAACCATAAACAACCTTCAGCAATTAAGGTACACGTTAATATTGATTTTGTAGATGTTTTAAGAATTAGTGCATTTGCAAAAATCATTGCAACAATTGAGCCAATTGCAAATGATAACATAATATATCCAACACCAACATAATTAGTTTGAAGCTGATCCTTAATGGTAGGTATCCTAATAGCCCATAATCCTACATAACATGCAGTAATAAAAAAAATAATTTTTATTGCATGAATATCACTTACTTTTTTCATACAATTTTATTAGTTGAAATATTTTTTGTAATATTCAGATAAATTTTCTATAGAAACTCTTTCTTGTTTCATAGTATCTCTATCCCTTACAGTAACACTTTTATCTTCTAGAGTTTCAAAATCTACAGTTAAACAAATTGGCGTTCCTATTTCATCATGTCTTCTATAATTCTTACCAATGTTTCCTGAATTTTCTAAGACAACTCTACCTAATCCCAATTTCTGCAGATTAGATTTTATTTCTTTAGATAGATTAACTAATTCTTCATTATTCTTTTTAAGAGGAATAACAGCTGCTTTAATGGGTGATAAATGAGGTTTGAGAGATAAAACAATTCTTTTATTATCTTTATCTACATTTTCTTCACGATAAGCTTCATTTAACAAAGCAAGAACTCCTCTATCAACTCCAGCTGATGGCTCAATAACGTAAGGAATATACCAATTTTTTTCTTCTAAATCTTGAACAGCTAGTTTTGTCGTAGAAGAAGAGTTTTTCATAACTTCTGATGTAATTTTAAAATCGTTTTGATTTTTAGTGTGAGAACCTAAGTCAAAGTCAGTTCTATTGGCCACTCCTTCAAGTTCCTCTTCCCCATGAGGAAACACATAATTGATATCAACAGTTCTTTTTGAGTAGTGAGCTAATTCATTTTTTTCTACTTCAATTTTTTTTAAATTTTCTTTTTTTATTCCTTGGTTTACCCACCATTCTGTTCTCTTATTTATCCAGTATTCATGCCATTCATCGTCAGTACCTGGTTTAACAAAAAACTCTAATTCCATTTGTTCAAACTCTCTAACTCTAAAGATAAAATTACGAGGTGTTATTTCATTTCTAAACGCTTTTCCCATTTGTGCTATACCAAAAGGAACAGTTCTAGACGTTGAGTCTAATATATTTTTAAAATTAGTAAAAATTTGCTGACATGTTTCTGGTCTTAAATATGCGAATGATGAACCATCATCTACTGGACCAATTGCGGTTTTAAACATTAAATTAAAAGGCCTTGGTTCAGTCAAATCTTTAACTTTACAATCAGGCAATAGTCCTCCTCTTGGGCATTCACTATTTTCTAACTGATCTGCTCTAAATCTAGCTTTACAAATCTTACAGTCTACAAGTGGATCTGAGAAAGTATCTTCATGACCGGAATGTTTTAATACAACTGGCGCACTTAAAATACTTGCATCCAATCCCTCAGTGTCATCTCGCTCATATACCATTGATTTCCACCAAGCTTGTTTAAGATTATTTTTTAACTCGACTCCCATTGGTCCATAATCATATAAACCTTTGATACCGCCATAGATGTCATTTGATTGAAATAAAAAGCCTCTTCTTTTACAAAGAGAAACTAACTCTTCCATTGTTTGTGCAGTCATATAACTCTTAATCTTTTGGTTTATATTCTTTCGTTCTTGGATCTTTTTCTAAATCGATTACTGAGTCATTATTTACTTTATTATTAGTGAATTTGTCTTGTTTTTTTTTCTTAAACCTTAAAAATAATAAAATAGAAGCTAAAATTACAAATAAAACTAGGAATTTCATCACAGACCAAACCTAGAAAACATAATTCGTTCTTCAATTTTATTTAAAATTTCATCAGAGTTAAATATTGATGAAGAAAACCTACGTTGTAAAAATGATTTTTTTTGACTGATCATTTTAATTTTAATTTTTTTTCCAAATTTTTCTTCTAAAATTGGTTTTAATGCACCAATACCATCTGCTAAACCCAAGTCGATAGCTTTATTACCAACCCAAAATAAACCAGAAAATATATCATCTAATTTATTCTGATCAAGTTTTGAGCCTCTTCTCTCTTTTACATAATTAATAAAATTATCATGAATTTGTTCTTGAATATTTTTTAATCTATCAATGTCTTCCTGTTTTTCTTCTTTAAAAGGATCAAGAAAACTTTTACTTTTTCCAGATGTATACACTCTTCTTTCAATTCCAGCTTTTTTTAAAAGATCAACAAAACCAAAACCTGGTGAAATAACACCAATTGATCCAATAACTGAGTTTTGATCAATATATATCTCATCAGCAGAACAAGCTAACCAATAACCACCAGAAGCTGCAACATCTTCAACGAATGCTAAAACTTTTTTGTTTTTTTCCTTTGCCAGATCAATGATCCTTTTTGCTATTAAAGAGGATTGTGTAGGGGAACCTCCAGGTGAATTAATGACCAAACATACAACAGGAGATTTTTTATCAGCAAATAATTTATCAATTAATTTTTCTAAATTATTTATTGCTAAACCAGAGCCTGTTAAGCCTGACGATGATGATATAATGCCAGATAAACGTAAAACCGGTATTGTAGTACTCTTCGAAAATAACCTTTTAAACATAATATCTAATAACAAATGTTAATCTTTTCTTAAAGCGTTATGTAGCATTTGTTTGTAATTTTAGTAATTTGAGTTTAAGTGCGTCAATTAAGTTAATGAATTAACATAAGATTCTAATAGTTAACAAATATGGATAATGTTCTTCCTCTTAGAAAAAAAGATTTTTCATTTGAAGATGAAATCAGAGAATTAACAGATCTATGCAAAGAAGATCTAGTATCCGTAAACACAATAATCCTTGATAAATTAGATAGCAATGTACCTTTAGTTCATGAAGTTGGAAAATACCTTATCTTATCAGGGGGAAAACGATTGCGACCTCTTTTAACTGTTTCAAGTTTTTACATGACAAGAAATGGAACTAGTGAAATTGGAAATAAAATGAATCACATTGGTCTGTCTGCAGCAGTAGAATTTATTCACACAGCAACACTATTACATGATGATGTAATAGATGAAAGTAAACAAAGAAGAGGAAAACCTACAGCAAATGAGAAATGGAAAAATAAAACAAGTGTATTAGTTGGTGATTTTTTATTCAGTAGAGCTTTTCAATTAATGACAAAATATGGCAACACTGAAACCTTAAAAATATTAGCTGATACTAGTGTTGTAATTTCTGAAGGAGAAGTTTTAGAACTTGCCAATGACAAAAATTTAGAAATAAATGAAAATATTTATTTTGAAGTTGTAAATGCAAAGACTGCTTCTTTATTTAGTGCAGCATGTCAAGTTGGATCAATTAGTGGTCTTGGAACAGAAGCTGAGGTTAATGCATTAAAATCATTTGGAACAAACTTTGGCATGGCTTTTCAATTAATTGATGATGCTATTGATTATTCTTCAAACAAAAAAATATTAGGAAAAAATACTGGAGATGATTTTAAAGAAGGTAAGATTACTCTTCCAATAATATTAGCATACGGAAGATCAAATGATAAAGAAAAAAAATTTTGGGAAAGAACAATATCTGATCTTAACCAAAATGATGGAGATTTTGAAACGGCATTAGAAATAATTAATAAATATCAATGTATTGAAGATACTCTTACAAGAGCAAATCACTTTTCAAATGTAGCTGTAGACTCAGTTGATATATTTAAAAATAACATTTACAAAGAAAAATTAGTATCTCTTGTTTCTAAAAGTGTTTCGAGAATTTATTAATTAATATTCCTCATAAGATTTTACCTCCACTAATTCAGAGCCAAAGGTCTTATTAATATCATTTTTTACTTTTGCTCTCTCATCATTGGTAAAATAGACACTTCTAGCTAGATCAATAAATGTTTGATCAAACATTTTTTTTCTTTCACACTCTCTAATATCGTCTTCTATATTCCAAAGTTTAGAATTAATATTTATCAAATTTTCTAAATGATTATTTATTTCTTCTTGCTGAACATAATTCATTAATGTTTTTTGGAGAAAATCTAATTCTTTTTTAACATGATCAAGTTTAGTTTCATCAGTTATATTTTTCTGTTTGATAATTAATATTGAAATTTTATCTACAAGTTCACCAAGTGATATAGGAGTATTAATAAGCATTAAATTCTTTCATAAATATCTTCATATCTTTTAATATCATTTTCATCAAGATTATCACCGTACCACATTTCTATAATAACTAAATCACGATCTTTTCTATTAGCCATTCTATGAATTGACCCTTTGGGAATAAAAATATTCTCATTTTCATTTAAATTAGTTACTTGGTTGTCAACTGTAACTTCAGCTTCTCCTTCAGCTACAATCCAATGCTCAGATCTATGTTCATGACTTTGCAGAGATAAAACACCGCCTGGTTTTACAAAAATTTTTTTTACTAGGAATTTTTTACCGGATTGAAGTATCTTAAATGATCCCCAAGGTTTTTCAGTGACAGAATTCATTATGAATGTTTATTTATATATTATATATCAATTTATAAATGATAAAAATATCACCATCAATATTATCAGCAGATATTCTTAAATTAGAGGAAGAGGTTAGATTTTTAGATCTAAATGGCGCTGACTATATTCATATAGATATTATGGATGGTCACTATGTTCCAAATATTACTTTTGGACCAAATATAGTTAAATCATTAAGAAAGGTTACTTCTAAAATTCTAGATGTACATCTTATGATTAAACCAGTGAAGCAATATATTAATGAATTTATAGAAGCTGGTTCAGATATCATTACCTTTCATCCTGAGGCCGATGATAACCCAGAAGAAATTATTAAAAAAATATGTGATGCTGAAATTAAAGCAGGAATTGCCATTCACCCTAAGGTAAATATTGCAGATATTGATCATTTATTTAATAAAGTGCAACAAATAATAGTTATGACAGTTACACCTGGTTTTGGTGGTCAAAAATTTATGTATGATCAAGTGCAAAAAATTAAAGATTTAGATGAAATTAGAAAAAATAATAATTATAACTATGAGATAGCTGTTGATGGTGGGGTAAATAATGAAAATGCAAAAATATGCAAAAACAATGGAGCTAATGTGTTAGCGGTTGGATCTTATTTATTATCTCAAAATCAAAATAACTATAATGAAATTATAAATTCTTTAAGATAATGGACTGGGATAAATTAAAATCATTTTACGAAATTGCAATCTCAAGAAGCATTTCTAAAGCAAGTGCAAAACTAAATATCAGTCAATCTGCTCTTAGTAGACAAATACAAGATTTAGAATACGATTTAAAGACACCTTTATTTATTAGACATCAAAAAGGTGTAAGGTTAACTGAGCAAGGTGAAAATTTATTTAATACTGTAAATCAAATTAATTTCTCAATTTCTGATTTTGAAAAAAAATTGTTAGATAAAAAAACTAAACCAGTAGGTAAATTAACCGTAAGCACAACAGTTGGTTTTGGATCAGCATGGCTCACACCAAGAATAACCAAATTTTCTAATCAATATCCAGAGATAGATGTAAGTTTAGTTATGAGCGACGAAGAAGTTGATTTATCTGCAAGAGTTGCAGATGTTGCAGTAAGAGTAAAAAAACCGACTCAAGCAAATTTAATTTTTAAAAAATTTGTTAATTTCCATAACCATATTTATGGTTCTACAGATTATTTACAGAAAAGTGGAATACCAAGAAATGTAAATGATCTGGATAAACATGATTTGATTTGCTTTGGAGCTGGATTACCTTCACCAGTATCCAATATTGATTGGATATTAAAGATTGGTAAAGAAGGAACAAAAAGAAGACCTAAATTTAGAGTGAACAGTATTTATGCGATGTCTCTTGCTATTGAAAAAGGAGGAGGACTAGCATCTTTACCTGATTATATGGTTGCAGATAAACCTCAGCTAGTACGCGTTCTACCTAATTTAGAAGGGCCGTCTTATCAAACATACTTTGTTTATTCTGGATCTTTTAAAAACGATAGAAGACTTGAAGTTTTTAGGGATTTTTTATTTAATGAAGCTAAAGATTGGCATTATTAGTCTTTGACTTAATTTTTTATTTTTGTATACCGTATCTACATTATGGGATATCCAAAAAAACATAGAGGCAGACGTAAAAGAGGCTCTAAATATAGAAGAAACAAAAAGCGCCAAAAGAAGAAATAATTAATACCTACCTTCTTTTTTAAAATCTAATTGAACATATATATATAAAAAATGTTTAAATTTTTCACTGAACCAAAATGGTATGTATGGGCTTATGTAGGCTCTGTAGTCATACTTACTTCTATATGGGTTCAAGTTCAAATTGATGTACAGATTAACGAATGGTTTGGAGAATTTTATGACATGATACAAAAAGCACTTGGGACACCAAATGCTATAACTATGCAAGAATACATGGGTGCTTTATTTAGTTTTGCTCAACTTGCTGCTATTTCAATTGCATTAGGACTAGCAATTTCATTCCTAACTTCCCATTTTCTTTTTAGATGGAGAACAGCAATGGTTGAGTGGTACCATAGTGTTTATGATCAAGCGAGAACTATCGAAGGTGCAAGTCAAAGGGTTCAAGAAGATACCATAAAGTTTAGTAGAATTATGGAAGGTCTTGGAACGAGCTTAATTGAGTCAGTTCTTGTACTAGTAGAGTTCTTCCCCCTCTTAATGACTTTATCAGTTGGTATTCCAATTTTATGGTTTGGTGATTGGCAATACGGTTTAGTATCTGGAGCGTTTATATGGGCTGTCGGTGGTACAATTTTAATGATTGTACTAGCATGGTTACTAAGACTAGTTGGTATTGAATATGATCTTCAAAAAAAAGAAGCTGCTTATAGAAAAATTCTAGTTATTGCTGAAGATGATGGAAGTATTAGGCCTAAATCTTTAGAAGAACTTTTTCAGGGTGTTAGAGAAATTCACTTTAAAAGTTACCTTTATTATCTTTATTTTAGCATTGGTAGACTTGCTTATTTACAAGCTAATGTACTTGCAGCTTATATATTTTTAGCACCAGCAATTGTTGCAGGTGTCATGACACTTGGAGTTATGCAACAAATTATAAGAGCCTTTGGAAGAGTTGAGGGATCTCTACAATATTTATTTAGAGCATGGCCGACAATTATCGAGTTAGCTAGTGTCTATAAAAGATTAAGAGAATTTGAGAATAAAATAGAAAAAAACATTCAGGATGAAAAAACTGGTATAGTACGTTAGTGATTTTTCTAGCGTTTATTATTATTCCAATAATAGAAATAAGTATTTTCATAACAATTGGCTCCAATATTGGAATTTTAAATACTATCGCAATTATACTAACCACTGCTTTAGTGGGAATATTTCTTGTGCGTAGACAAGGGATCAAATTGTTATTTGATGCACAACGGAACTTATCACAAGGTGTAATGCCCACCGAAGAAATAAAGGGAGGTATTTTCTTATTAGTATCAGGATTACTTTTAATTACTCCTGGTTTCTTTACTGATTGTATAGGTTTTGCTGTCTTCTTAAAACCTGTGCAAAATTTAATTGCCACTCAAGCTAAAAAATATTTTAACTCACGTATTCGCTATTAACGGATCAATTTTTTTTATTAATTCTTTTAATATTAATACTAATTTTTGATTTGCAGGATCTTCAATTTTTTTAAGTGGAGGTAAAACAATATTCCAATCAGGAATATTATCAACAATTGAAAAATATGCTTTCATTAAACTTATTGGCTCATGTGAAGTAATAACTTGACGAATTTGTTGGAGTAGATTTTGTAAATCGGCAAAATTTTTAATGCTGTTCTCATTTTTATGATTTTTTAAGATAAAAGTGAGTAATTTGCCACATACATTAGTGCCAGCTGTAATTGCTCCAGCCCCTCCTCGCTTACAAATATTTAATGCTAAACTGTCATGGCCGCAAAATACGGCAAAATCATTAAAATATTTTATAACTTTCATCATTCTATCACTGTCCCCACTTGAATCCTTTAATCCAACGACGTTATTTGGATAAAGTTTTAATAGAATTTCAATCATCTTAAAATCAATTGATACGTAAGAATTTTGGGGGATATGATACAAAATATATTGTAAATCGCTCTCACCTACTCTTTCAATAATATTGCGATAATAATTTATGACACCTTCATTTGTAACATTTTTATAATAAAAGGGAGGAAGTATAAGAACTGCTCTTACTTTGTGACTAGCAGCATGTTTAGTCATATCAATTGCATCATTTAAAGAGGAGGATCCTGTTCCAGGCATAAGGATATTAGGATCGATACGATTTGATACTAAAAAATCTAGATGATCTTTTTTTTCTTGAACCGAAAAACTATTTGCTTCTCCAGTAGTACCAAATATTGCAAGACCGTCATGACCTTGTCTCATTAAATATTGACAATGACGAAGATATAAATCTTTGTTAATTGATAAATCTTTTTTGACAGGTGTAAGTGCAGCACTAAAGACACCAGATATTTTATGCATAAAAATATAATAAGATAAATCCTAGTAAAACTCTATAAATAATAAATATATTAAAGGTTGAACTTTGAATTATTCGCATCATGATGTTAATTGATACTAGAGCAGTAATACACGCAACAAATGCTGCAAATAATGATTGGTATAAATTTATATTTACCTCTGCACTGCTCATTAAATCAAAACTTGTTAAAACTAAGGATGCTAAAATAATCGGAATAGATAAAAGCATAGAAAAAATTGCTGCAGATGATCTATCAAATCCTAAAAAACGTGCTCCAGTAATTGTAACACCTGCTCTACTTGCCCCAGGTAGAAAAGCTAAAACTTGAAATACACCAATGATAAAGGCCTGCACATAACTCATATTCTCCCAGGAAGATATTTTGATTTTAAAATGATCTGCTAAAAATAATAAAGCAGCAAATACAACACTTGTCACTGCAACAACTTTGATATCTCGGAAATATAATTGAACCAAATCAAAAATAAAAAATCCAACTATAACCGCGGGTATTGTTGCAATAATAATTTTAATTAAATTATCATTTTGGTTAATTTGAAAAGAAAAAAAATTCTTGGCTAATGCTGTAATATGTGTTCTTAAATAAATTATAACTGCCAATAATGTTCCGACATGAACAGCGACATCAGTAAAGAGACCTTGATCCTGCCAAGTCGTCAATTCTGATACAAGAACCAAATGCCCAGAAGAACTAATTGGTAAAAATTCTGTGAAGCCTTGGACAATACCAATAATAAAATATTGAATCCCAAACATTAACCAAAGATTATTTTGCTCAGTTCTTTACCACTAGGAAGAGGTTCAGCATTTTTATTAGAGAAATATTTCTCCATAAAATTTAAATAGACATTGTAATCTTTTAAAATTTGCATTTTTTGAGCTTTATTTTCATCATCACTCTCTTCCATTTTAACTAATTCCGTATCAGTTTGAGACATTGCTTCTGGTATTGTCGTAAAAGGCCTCTCTTGATTAATAACTAACCTTTCATGTAACTCCCGGTGAATCATTTTAAAATCTTCTTTTGATAGAGTTTTTGGACTTTCATCAAATATAAGTCTTTTTAAAATAAAGTTTGCTCTTGGTTCTTTAATTGAAAGAGCAATTTTATATTTTTCATTCCAGTCATTTTGTTCATGAAATTTAGCTATTTCTGTTGATTGTTTGAAATCAAGAAAGGCATTTGCTGCACTTTCTGGAAATATATTATCTTGCGATTTTTCATCTTCTTTTTCAATACGCCTATCAATTTCCATAAGTTTAAACTTGTCTGCTAAATCTTTATTTTTAAAAACTATTTTTGCTCTTTCATTAAGAACATCTGAACCAATTTCATCGTAAGGCTCGTAATTAGCAGCAATCTTGCCTGGTAGAATAATAGGATGCTGATTAGTAATAACGTATCTATTTTTCCTTTTAATAAGTTTTTTAAATTCTTCAGAATTAGCTTCTAGTAATGGAGTCGGATCATGTGCCAAATCAATTGTGTGAAACCAACCATTATATTGTGACTCACATACCATCGACAATGCTTGAAGTTTAATTCTTCCCCCAAAACTCGTCATAAAACAAAAACCTTTATTTTTATTTATATATTCAATGGCATCTTTTTTACTCATCGTCATTTGTAACTGACTCCAATTAGTTGTGTCTGCTTCATTAATATATTTTGTCAGAGCTATTGATGTTTTAACATCTGAAAATGCATCGTGAGCAAACTCAACAGGTAAATTATTCATCTCCGCAATTTTTTCTAATTTAAAACTAGGATTACCCCTCTCTGTTAAAGGTGTTTTTATACTTGATGGGTTTATGGCATATAAACCTCTCGCTAAATTTAATGTATCGCCCCTACTCTTTCTTGTTACATAAGGATAAAACATATGACTAAACAAATTGTATTCGAGAACAGATTCATCAAATTCTATTATATTATGACCAATAAAAGTAGAACTTGGATCATCTTTTTTCCATTCATCAAAAGTTTCATTAATTTTTTTCATTAATTCGTAAGATGATTGAGGTGCATCAAGTGCCTCTCTCATACCTTTAAGTGTTGTTATTAATGCACCAGGTTGAGAAATCACTGATGTTCGAGGTCTGCAAAACTCATTCATATTTTGATTTGTTTGATTAAACTTGGAGTCAGTAACTATTGCAGCAATTTGCATTATCTGCTCCCATTTTGGAGTGGTAGCAAAAGCAGTTGGATATTCTTTCTTACCTCTTCCTGATGTTTCTAAATCGTAAAATATATATTTTGTCACTGATAAATAACCTTATTGGTATTTATAGACTATTAATTATCTCTTTTGGACCAATAAAAATGATAGAAAAGAGTAGCTACGATAGCAACAAAAAGAGAGATAAAGGCTACGTATATTATAGTTGCGATTGCCCAGTAAGCTACGGCTATTAAAAGACCAATAGCTGTTATCCCAGCCCAAAAATAGATCAGTCTTTCTAAAAATAATTGCATAATGATTCTATTATACAATAATTATAGAAGTTTATCAATTTCCTCTCTAGAAGGCATGGAATTTGCTGTTCCAATTTTCGTCGTTGATAAACCAGCTGTTGCACTGGCAAATTTAAGAGCATCTTTAATATTTTGACCTTCGGTAAGTGCCGCAGCAAAACCTGCATTAAAAGCATCGCCGGCACCAGTGGTATCCACTACTGGATTTGAAAGATTTGCTATAGGTAAGGAGAATTTTTCTTCACTATTAGCAAAAAAAGCTCCCTTTTCTCCAAGAGTAATAACGACATTTTTAATACCTTTTTCTAACAATTGCATAGCAGCTTTCTCAGCATCCTCGTGTGTTTCAACATTGTGATCCACATAAAAACTTGCTTCCGTTTCATTTGGTGTAAAATAATCAATCATAGAAAATAAAGATTCATCTATTTCAGCAGCTGGAGCAGGATTTAAAATTGTTTTTACATCTAAAATATGTGCTTTTTTTAAAGCATAAGTAACGACATCCTTTGGTGCCTCTAGTTGTGTAAGAAATATACTTGAGTTTTTAATTGCCTCTTCTGCTTTATCTATATCTTCAATAGTAATTGCACCTGCTGCACCTGGAAAAACATTAATAGCATTAGCTCCTGTTCCTTCATTTACAAGTATGCCTGCAGCACCAGTCGAATGATCTTTTGAAATATTTACATTACTATAATCAACACCAGAATTTTTGTAAATTTCTGTTGCCATCGAACCAAATTGATCATCACCAATCTTAGAAATAAAAAAAGTTTTTGCACCAGCCTTAGCTGCAGCTACAGCTTGGTTTGATCCTTTGCCACCAGGGCCAATAACAAAATTTTTACCAAGGATAGTTTCTCCCTCAACTGGAATTTTTTCTCCAAAAAAAACGAGATCAGCAACAAAAATACCAAGAATACTAATCGACATAATTATTTATCGATTATCCAAACAGTACCATCTGGTTTAATAACACCTTTTGTTAAAATAAAATTACAGTAAGGTCGTCTTTCACTTGTCGTAATATATGCATAGGTTGATCTTGATTGCTTATAAAATTCTTGTCTTTCGTATGAACCAATTTTCCAATGATCTCCTGATACCTCTTTAATTGCATCAATTACTTCTTTATTCGCATCATTAATTTCATCTGGTTGATTATCAACTTCCATTCGGTGAACAGCTGAGTCTACGAAACTATCTAATGGAAAAACAGATAAAACAGCTCTCATAACAGTTGTCATATCAAGGCCGTCTAATCGGTGAACTCTATTGTGGTTCGAATGAGCAGGATAGTTAATATCGGATATAACAAGTCTATCACCATGACCCATTTCGCGTAATGTTTTTAATATATCAGGACTTAAAATAGGATCGACATTAATTAACATATTTTTAGTATATCACTCTCCGTATGGGATCCAAATATTTTTTACTTGCGTACTTTGATATAAAAACTCTTCTAAGAAATGTTCTTCTTTCGAAGACCAATCAAGATTTTTTGATTGTGGACACCAACTTCTTTTCAAATTTGATGTTGTACTTTGAATAACTTTTAAACGCTCATTCTTATTTTCACTAAAATACCAAATACCATCGATATTTTCATGTTCTGCTAAGATTTTATTCAAACTATTTTGTTTAGTTGTGAGAATGTTAATATAGCCTGCTGGAACATCAGAAGTTTCAAGTAATTGATACAATTCTGTTGCTAAAAGAGACGTCTTTTGTCCTGGAACAATAATACTAGCATTTCCTGCTGCAAAATTTGATCCTAATGTAGTTATTAAACTTAATAGTGGATAATCATCATTTAAAATATTTGCAATCACGCCTATCGGTTCTTTAACAGCTAGTGTTAAACCTCTTATAGGAGGATTATGTATAGAGCCTTCAAATTTATCAGCCATAGCACCGTAATAAAATAATCTTTCAATTGATTGATCAAATTCTTTTTCGGCATCTTTTTGTGAAATACCAATTAAAGAAGACACCAAACTAGAAAAGGTATTTTTTCGATCTTGTAAATTTTCAGCTAAGTAATAAAGAATTTGAGCTCTATTAAAATTAGTGGAAGATTTGCCAACTGCTTTAGATGCAACCTCAACGGTATCTCTTACATCTTTACGATTTGCATTTGGAACATCACAAATAAAATTATTTTGAGCATCATAAGAAGAAAAGGAGTAACCACTATCAGGTCTTTTTTGCTTCCCTCCGATATATAATTTTGGTGTTCTATCGATAGCATTAGATGATTGACCTTTAGATGATTTTTTTCCTCTTTTTGACTTAGAAAGAGGAAGTGATAATTTTGAATATGCTCTAATACCCTCCGAACCACCTTCTCTTCCAAAACCACTTTCTTTGTAACCGCCAAAACCACACGCAGCATCAAATAAGTTTGTAGAATTTATCCAGATCACTCCAGCTTTTACTTTTGGAGCAATATCTAAAGCTAAGTTAATATTTTCAGTCCAAATACTTGCCGCAAGTCCGTATGGAGTATTATTGGCAATGGTTACAGCTTCACTAGGTGTTCTAAATGTCATCGTTGTTAAAACTGGTCCAAATATTTCAACTTGAGCAATAAAAGACGATGGCGTAACGTTTGTAAATAAAGATGGAGGATAAAATAGACCATTTGTTGGACATGACCATGAAGGTTGCCATAATTTGTTTCCATCTTTTTGCGCTTTATTTACTAAAGAATTAATTTTTTTAAGTTGAACAGGTGCAACAATAGCTCCAATATCAATAGATTTATCTAATGGATCACCAACACGAAGTTTTTCCATTCTTTTCTTAAGTTTTTGGATAAATTTTTTCTCAATACTTTCTTGTACTAAGAGCCTTGAGCCAGCACAACATACTTGGCCTTGATTAAACCAAATCGCATCAACAACACCTTCTACAGCACTATCTAAATCAGCATCTTCAAAAACAATAAAAGGAGATTTACCTCCAAGTTCCATTGTCATTTTTTTATCTGGATTAGTATTTGTTTGAATTATTTTTTTGCCAACTTCAGTTGACCCAGTAAAAGCAATTTTTTTAACATCTTTATGTGATGTTATATGTTCACCAGTAGAGCCATCTCCCGTAATAATATTAATCACACCTTGAGGAATTTTAGCTTTTTGACAAAGTTCAGCAAAATAAAGCGCTGTTAAAGAAGTATATTCTGCAGGCTTTAACACTACTGTATTTCCAAGAGCAATAGCAGGAGCAATTTTCCATGCTAACATTAATAATGGAAAGTTCCAGGGTATAATTTGCCCAACAACACCAATAGAGTTATCAGAATTATTTGTATTCCTTGCAGCCCATCCAGCATGATAATAAAAATGTCTAGCAACAAGTGGAATATCTATATCTCTTGTTTCTCTTATAGGCTTACCATTATCAATGGTCTCTAAAACAGAAATAAACCTTGAATTTTTTTGTATGAGACGTGCAAGGGCATATAAATATTTTGATCGATCAAACGATGAAAGTTTCGACCATTTGACATGAGCTTTTTTGGCAGCACTAACAGCAGCATTTATATCTTTTTTTGAAGCAACAGACAATGTTGCTATTTTTTTATTTGTAGAAGGGTTAATTATATTTAATTTTTTTGAGCTAGACGATTTTACAAATTTACCATTAATAAAATGATTATTTGGATTTTTTAAATTTTTTATCCAACTATTAACTTCTTTGCTGTCTTCTGGTGCTGGCCCATAAGATATATTTTGAAAATTTTTAATAACTTTATCCATATTATCCTATTGCAAGTTTCTCTTTATTTGCATACCTGCCACTAGTGTAGTGATAGAGTTGTCTTTCTATATCAATTAATAAACTAGAGGCACCAATTCGCAATAATTTAGGATTAACCCATTCAAATCCTAGTTCTTCAGCAACCAATATTAAAAATTCTAAAACAGATTTTGCTGTTGATATTCCACCTGCAGGTTTAAAACCAATCTTTTTTCCAGTTTTTGTATAAAAATCTCTAATCATTCTCAACATGACAAGACTATTATTTAAGTTAGCATTTATACTTTCTTTTCCTGTTGATGTTTTAATAAAATCGGCACCAGCCATCATACAAACTAAAGATGCCTTTGCTACATTTCGAAGAGTCTCAAGATCACCAACACCAAGAATAGCTTTAATTTTTGTTTTACCTGCAGTTTCTTTAAAACTGCGAACCTCATCATATAATTTTTTCCAATTATTTTGAAGAACGTATCCTCTATTGATAACAATATCGATTTCATCAGCACCATCTTTAATAGAGTCAGAAATTTCTTTTTTTCTAGTCGTATAAGATGATAGACCTGCAGGAAAACCTGTAGAAACTGCCGCAATTGGGAGTTTGTTTTGAATTAGTTTTGTACAATCTTTTATTAGATGATGATAAACACATACAGCTCCTACTCTTACTGCATTATTTTCTATTCCTAAATCCTGAAGAATATAATCATCAATCGGATTAAGAGCTTTATTGCAAAGTCTTTCAACTTTTCCAAAAGTGTCGTCGCCACTTAGTGTAGTGAGATCAATCAAAGTAATAGCTTTTAACAACCAAGCAACTTGAAATTCCTTTTTTACAGTTCTTCTTTTAGTTAAGGTAGATGTTCGACGCTCTACAGCACTCAAATTAATTTGCGTATTGTTCACCCAGCTTGAATCTAAGTTATGAAATGTTTTTTTTGTCATCGAATTAAATTTTTTCTTCTGTTATTGGTCTACTTAGTAAATTACTTAGTTCTTCTTTTAAATCATGTTGCTTATAAAGTATATTGTATACAGACTCCATAATTGGCATATCAATATTTTTTTTCTGTGAAATATTATAGACTGCTTTAACTGTATAATAACCCTCTGTTACTTCTTGCGATTTTAAAAGATCTAAAAAATTATCATATTTTGAAGAAGCTAATTTAATACCAAACTGTGTATTACGAGAATTTTTAGAGCTACATGTTAAAATTAGATCACCAAGCCCGGATAAACCAAATAGTGTATTTTTATCAGCTTTAAATTTTTTTGCGTATCTTGTCATTTCTGCAAAAGATCTTGAAATGAGTGCGCTTTTAGCATTTTCGCCTAAATTCAATCCTTCTGCAACACCGGCTGCTATCGCATATATATTCTTTAACGCTCCACCTATTTGCGTTCCGATTAAATCATTTGAATAATAAATTCTAAATTCTTTGTTAGGTATAAGTTTAGAAATATTCTCAAAATCTTTTTTATCTTTTGTTGCAAGTGTCACTGCAGTTGGTAAACTTTGAGATACTTCATTTGAAAAAGATGGGCCTGATAAAATACTAATTGATTTAAACGGCATCATTTCTTGAAATACATCTGTTAAAAATTTTGATGACGATATTTCAATCCCTTTAGAACATATAATAATATGATGTTTTTTATTATGTAATGATGAATCCTTAATCACCTCCCTGATGTTTTGTGCAGGTAATGTTATAAATAAAAATTTAACATTTCTAATTTCTTTCAAAGAAGTAGTAGCAGTTACATTTTCATTAAATGAGCTGTATTTTAATTTTGGATTAATTTTATGTTCATTTATTGATTTAACAATTTTTTCATCTCGAGCATAAATGATAACTTTATTATTACTTAATACTCGGGCAAGTGCACTCCCCCAAATTCCTCCGCCTAAAATTCCAATTGTCATACGTTTGATCTTTATCCGGTGAGTCAAATGAAGTCAATTTATGGTTTTTGGCTAAAATCTTGGGTATTTTTATGAAAAAACTGCATGATTGATTTTTGGAACTAGTATATGAGGTAGCCTATATAAAAAGTATACTTTTTTGGAGGAAATATGAAAAAATTACTTCTAGCTGTTATTGTAAGTTTGTCGACTGTAACGACTGCTGCATTAGCAGAAATTAAAGTAGGAATTATTCTTGGTTTTACAGGACCAATTGAATCTTTAACTCCTGCTATGAGAGATGGTGCTAGAATGGCATTTGATGAGGCATCAAACTCTGGAAATCTTTTAGGTGGTGAATCAATTACTATCTTAGAAGCTGACTCGACTTGTGTAGACTCTGCTGCTGCAACTGCTGCTGCTGAGGATCTAGTTGCACAAGGTGTAACTGCTATTATGGGTGCTGACTGCTCAGGTGTAACAGGTGCGATTAATGCAAACGTTGCTGTACCAAATGGTATCTTAATGGTATCTCCATCTGCAACTTCACCAGGTTTAAGTAAAGTTCCTGATAATGGAACTTTTTGGCGTACTGCTCCATCTGATGCAAAAGGTGGTCAAGTATTAGCTAAACTTGCTTTAAGCAGAGGAATTGAAAGTATAGCTGTAACGTATACTAACAATGACTACGGAAAAGGTTTAGCTGAAGTATTTGAAGCTTCATTTGCTCGTGGTGGTGGAACTATTACAGCATCAGCTGCACACGAAGATGGTAAAGCAGATTATTCATCAGAAGTTGGTGTTCTTGCATCAGCTGGTGGAGACGCACTACTAGTAATTGGTTATATCGATGATGGTGGAAAAGGAATGATCGAAGCATCTCTAGATTCAGGTGCGTTTGACACTTTTGTTCTTTCTGATGGTATGATTGGTCAATCAATTGTAGATAATATTGGTGCTGATCTTGAAGGATCATTTGGTTCTATGCCAGGTGCAATTTCAAAAGGTTCAGCTAAGTTTGGCGAACTAGCAGCTGCAAATGGCATGGATGGAAGTGCTCCATATGTTGGAGAGTCTTATGATGCTGCAGCAATTATTGCTCTTGCAATTCAAGCTGGTGGATCTGCTGATAAGCAATCAATCTTAAACAATATTGCTAAAGTATCTAACGCTCCAGGTATTGTAATTAACCCTGGTCAATTATCATACGGCTTACAAATGTTAGCTGCTGGTAAAGATATTGATTACCAAGGTGCAACAGACGTAGAATTTAATGCGTTTGGTGATGCAGCTGGTGCGTTTAAAGAGTTAGAAGTTAGTGGTGGCGAATTCGTTACTGTTGGTGCTCTTTAAAATTAGCTAAATATATTTTACATAACCCCGGTTTTTTACCGGGGTTTTTTTATTTGATAAAAAATTAATAATGTTAAAGTGAATTAGTTATGTCTGTAATAAAATGCAATTGTGAGAAATGTAAAATATTTTTAAATAAAAATAAAATTTACTACTCTTTATTTTGCGGTTGTGAGGATTGTCGTCAAGCTGGACAATGGGGGTATTCTAAGGGAGGTCCTTTACCTGATAGATTACAAAAATTAATTTATGTGCGATCTGATATAAAAGATGTTGAGGGAATTAAATATATGCATGCATATCAATTACGTAATAATTCAAGCTCAACAAGAATATACTGCAAGGAATGCTATAGTATTATTGGGATAGATCATATTAATTATAAAGATATAGTGTTCATGCTTATCCCTAAATTATGCAAAACAGATTTAGATCTTAGTATTAAACCTGTTGCTGCTATTTTTATGAATGACTATCCTTACAAAGATATATCAATGATAAGTGATGATGTATTATTTTTGAAAGATTTTAAAGATGAAAATATTAATAATAAATATAATGCTCTAATGAGCCCACTGAGAGCAAAGTACCTAAAACCTAGAGGAATTAGCTTTAAACAATTGATAAAAGAAGTGGAAGGTATAACCGTTTTAAATTTAAAAAAAGGTGAAGAAATTTTACTACCTTAAATTAAGAGTGTCTAACTTTTTCAGGTATTATTCCTTTAGGCCTATAGCGTAAAATTAGTAATAAAATTAAACCCATAAATAAATATCTAAAGTAAGGAACGCTATCTAGTAAATGTATTTTTAAAGCATTAGTTGGCTCTAAACCTACTGTAAGTTGATTAATAATAAATGTTGTAAGTGGTGCTGCTTCAATCCAAGAAAACCATATGACAAAACCGCCAAATATAGCACCTAAATTATTTCCACTACCGCCTACAATTACCATAATCCAAATAATAAAAGTGAACCGAAGTGGTCGATATCCTGAAGGAGTGAATAATCCATCCAAAGTTACAAGCATTGCTCCCGCAACACCTACAATTGCAGCTCCTATTACAAAAATAATTAAATGTTGCTTCACAACATCTTTTCCCATTGCATTTGCAGCTGTTTCATTGTCTCTTATAGCTCTCATCATTCTTCCCCATGGAGATAATTGAGCTTTATTAGCAAAATAAAAAATTATCAACATAACAATCAGAAATAAAATAGCGTAAGATAATTTTACAAATATTCCTGAACCATCAATAATAAGATTATTTAATAATTGTTGTCTGTCACTTACATCAATAATGTTATTTAACTTTGATGAATTGAGATATGTAATTAAATTAATAAACCAATCAGCATTTTGTAAATCAATTTCATAAGGAACTGGTCTCTTTAAACCGATGACATTTTTTACTCCTCTGGACAACCATTCTTCATGTTTTAAAACACTAACAACTATTTCTGAAATACCAAGAGTAACAATAGCAAGATAATCAGATCGTAATCCAAGAGCTACCTTACCAATTACAAATGCAACACCTGCAGCAAATAAACCTCCTACTATCCAAGAGAAAATTATTGGTAATCCAAGTCCACCTAAAAACCCTGCTATTGCGGGATTAACATCTTCAATATTATGTGTAGCATTTAAATAAAAATGTCTGATAATTAAAATACCAAAAAAAATTATAAGAGAATTTAAAATATACCTATTTCTTTTTTGGATTACCGTTTTATTAATATACATTACAGCTATTACTAATACGACAAGCAAAGCAAAACTAATACCTAGCCCCCTACCTCCGGCCTGCCATGACTCTGTAATGGGAGGGTAAGAAACAAGCACTGCTGCTAATCCACCCATGGCAAGAAAACCCATTACCCCAAAATTAATTACTCCTGCATAACCCCATGAAATATTAACTCCCATCGTCATTATTGCTGAAATAATACACATGTTTAAAATTACTAAACTTACTGACCACCCTTGAATGAAACCTACAAAAATAAATAAGGAAATCATGATTGCAATAGCTAACCATTCATATCTCTCAAACTTCATCATAAGACTCTTCCCTTAAATATACCTGATGGTCTAATCAATAAAACGATGACTAAAATTGAAAATGATACAGCAAATTTATAATCTGTTGAAAGTAATTGTACTAGACCAGTTGGCTCTATCGAACTTGGAAGTAGATAGACAAAAAATTTCTTATAAGCATAGGTGACCATAATCTCTGAAAACGCAATGACATAACCGCCTACTACAGCACCAAAAGGACTTCCAATCCCTCCAACAATTGCTGATGCAAATATTGGTAATACTAAATTAAGATAAATAATTGGCTTATAACTTTTATCTAAACCGTAAAGTGTACCCGCAACGCATGCTAAAACACCCACGATAATCCATGTAGTAAAAACTACTCTATCAGGATTAATGCCAGACAATAATGCTAAATCTTCATTATCAGAAAATGCTCTCATTGATTTTCCAGTTTTTGTTTTTTGCAAAAACCAGAAAGTAAAAGTTAAAAGCAAAATTGTAATTAATATTGTAATAACTTGAGATGATTTTAATGCTAATCCCTCATTTAAACCTGTCATTACTTTAAACTGTTTCGCTTTCATTATAAATTTCTGCCCATCAGAAAATTTTATAGTTTCTGTTCCAATTATGATTCTTATTATTGCATTTATTACGAACATAACCCCTATTGAAACCATTGCTAAAACAACAGGAACACTTTTTTGATATCTATAATATTGAAAAACAAATTTATCAGAAATAATGCATAAAATAATTGTTGCTATTATTCCTACAGGTAAAGCTAACAAGGCAGTTGGTAGAATTCCTAAACCAATATTTTGTGATTGAAAAAACCAGGTAAATAAAATTGTTA
This sequence comes from uncultured Alphaproteobacteria bacterium, assembly GCA_902540265.1. GTDB lineage: Bacteria > Pseudomonadota > Alphaproteobacteria > HIMB59 > CACPNW01. Next base: position 58,861 of record CACBLW010000003.1, on the reverse strand, counting down.
TCATCGCTCCAAATGACATGATTTCACCGTGTGCAAAATTAGCAAAACGAAGTATGGCATAAACGAATGTAACTCCAAGTGCTCCAAGTGCAAGTTGAGATCCATAAGAAATACCTGGAATGATAATAAAATTCAGAAGTACAATTAAAGAATTAAGAAAATCAATCATTTAACCTCCTAAGAAAGACTTTCTAACTTCCGGATTATTTAATAATTCTTTTCCTGTACCCTCTCTACTATTTTTCCCATTTACTAATACGTATCCTCTATCAGCAATACCAAGTGCTTGTTTTGCATTTTGTTCAACCATTAGTATCCCAACACCAGTTTTACGAACTTCTATGATTCTTGAAAATAACTCATCCATTACTATTGGTGATACTCCTGCAGTTGGTTCATCTAACATTAAAATTTTTGGTTTAGTCATAAGTGCTCTCCCAAAAGCTACTTGTTGTCTCTGACCTCCAGATAATTCTCCTGCACTTTGATTTCTTTTTTCTTTTAAAATAGGAAAAAGATCATAAACATCATTAATGGTATGAATAATGTCATCCTCTCTTAAAAACCCTCCCATTTCTAAATTTTCTTCTACTGTCATACCAGTAAACACATTGTTTGTTTGAGGAACGAATGCCAATCCTAAATTAATTCTGTTTTGAGGTAGCATTGAAGAAATTTCTTCATTTGAATATTCAACAGAACCTGAAGATAATCTTAACATGCCAAGCAATGCTTTCATTGCTGTTGATTTCCCTGCTCCATTTGGACCAACAATGACAACAATTTCACCCTCGTTAACTTCTAGATTAATATCTTTAATTATATCAACCCCTCCATATCCAGCTGTTAAATTTTTACCAATTAAATTTTTCATAGAATTCTAATTTTTATTAATACCTTTTCCTAAATAAGCTTCTATAACTGTATCGTTGTTTTTTACTTCATTAAAATTTCCTTTAAATAAAACTGAACCTTCCGCCATCACAATGACAGGATCACAAATTTTTTCGATGAGATCCATGTCATGTTCAATTACGAAGAAAGTATAATTTTTTTCTTTATTCAATCTTAATATTGCATCCGTAATTTCATTAAGAAGTGTTCTATTAACCCCTGCTCCTACCTCATCAAGTAAAACAATTTTAGGATCAACCATCATGGTTCTTCCTAACTCAAGTAGTTTTTTTTGACCACCAGATAAGTTGCCTGCAAGTTCTTGGGTTAAGTGACTTAAATTTAAAAAATTTATTACTTCTATAGCTTTTTGTCTTATTTTTTCTTCTTGTTGTTTTACTTTAGCATTACTTAATAAAGCATATGATAATTTTTCACCAAATTGATTTGGTGGTACCATCATTAAATTTTCTAGAACAGTTAAAGTCGAAAATTCATGGGCAATTTGAAAGGTCCTTAGAACTCCTTTAGCAAATAATTCGTGAGGTTTTAAAAAAGAAATATCTTCATTATTAAGAATTATATTTCCTTCATCTGGGTCATATAATCCTGCGATAGTATTAAATAATGTTGTTTTTCCTGCTCCATTTGGACCTATTAAACCTGTAATGGAACCCATTTCAACTTTCATTGACGCTTTATGGACTGCTTTTAATCCTCCAAAAAATTTATTAACCTTATTTATTTCAAGCATTATGTAATTTTTTTAAATTTCCATTCAATTCTACATTAAGAACTAATCCTAGAGACATAATTATAGCAAGCATTGCTGATCCCCCATAAGAAACTAAAGGTAAAGGAATCCCAACAACAGGCATCAATCCAGATACCATAGATATGTTCATTATCACATATATAAATAAATTGCTCCCAACTCCGATAGAAAGGATCCTGCCAAAAATATGATTTGATTTTATACTTATGTAAAAACACACAGATATTAACAAAAGAAATAGTAAAATTATAAACATAGTGCCAATAAAACCAAATTCTTCTCCAATTAACGTAAATATGAAATCAGTTTGTTTTTCAGGTAAATATTGTAGATAAGATTGAGAGCCTTCCAAAAATCCTTTACCCGTTAAACCACCGGATCCTAAAGCAATTTTAGATTGTATGAGTTGATATCCTCTCCCAAGAGCATCTGCTTCAGGATTTAAAAAAGAAAAAATTCTATCTTTTTGATATGGTTGTAAATAATTTAGTGACAAAGGAATAGATAAAATCAGAACAAATAATCCTAATACAAACTTCCAAATTCTTATTCCACTTGCAAATAGAATAAGAATTCCAAGCATTGCAATGCTTAAAGCAGTTCCAAGATCTGGTTGAATAACGACTAGAGCAAACGGTAGAAATAAAATTAATATTGGAAAAAATAAATTTTTTATTTGCTTAATTTCATCAAACTTTAAATCATGATAAAATCTTGCTAAGGCTAATATTATAGTTATTTTTATTAATTCTGATGGTTGAATGCTAAAACCAAATAGATTTATCCATCTAGTTGCGCCCTTACCAAAAACTCCAATTAATTCAACAGATAGCAAAAGTAACAAAGATAAGATAAAAAAGACATAGGCAAATTGATAAATATACTTGATATTTATTAAGGCTAGAATAACTGCTAAAAAAATAAAAAAGGTTAATCTAATTAAATGTCTTGATGCCCAAGGACTATATGATCCTCCTGCAGCAGAATATAATCCTGCTGCTCCAATAAATGAAATTAATATTACTAAAAAAATTAATAAATAATTTAAGTTTTGAATTTTAGTTAACATTATGTTTCTAATTTTTTTGTAAATTGAAAAATTTCTTTTGCTATAGGTGCAGCAGTTGATGCACCTGAACCTCCATGCTCAATAACAACTGAAACAGCATATCTAGGGTTTTCAACAGGCATATATCCAACAAATAAAGCGTGATCTCTTTTTTTCCACTCTACTTCTTTTTTCCTAAAATCTTCACTTTCTCTTTCAGCCACAGTTATTCTTCTAACTTGTGAGGTTCCTGTTTTGCCTGCAAAAGGAGCAGATTCAGATCTTGAATTATAAGCTGTACCTTTATTGTCATTAACTACTTTAAACATTGAACTTTTAATAATATTAATTGCATTTTGGTATTTTTCTAATTTTTCAAATACAATGTTAGTATTTTGTTTAATAATATTTGGTTTTACATTTTTTCCATTAGAAGCAATAATGGAAGTCATGACAGCAAGTTGTAGTGGATTAGTTAATACAAAACCCTGTCCAATTGCTGAGATTAAAGTCTCTCCAGGATACCAACTTTCATCATATTTTTTCTTTTTCCAATCACGAGAAGGAATAATTCCTTTTTTTTGATTAGGTAACGGCACATCATAAATTTTTCCTAAACCAAAATCTTCAGCAACTTTCGCAATTTTATCTATGCCAATGTTTTGTGAGATTTCATAGAAAAAAACATCACATGATTCTTTAATAGAGTCACTTACATTCATTAAACCATGACCATTATTTTTCCAACAATGATAAAGTCTATCGCCCAAACCAATTTTTCCGCTACAAAAATGTTTTGTTTTAGTGTCTATTACCCCGTGCACTATTCCAGCAATCGCAACAACCATTTTAAAAGTTGAGCCTGGGGCGTACAAACCCTGAGTACATCTATATGTAAGTGGGGAAAGCTCATTCTCTAAAATTGAGTCCCAATATTCTTTATTTGGTTTTTGTATAATTTTATTAGGATTATAAGATGGGGTAGAAGCCATACATAGGATGTTTCCATTGTTAATATCCATAAGTACTGTTGATCCTGCTTTATGTTCTTTTAATAAATTCAAAGCATATTTTTGTATTCTCAGATCAATAGTAAGATGAATATCATTCCCCTTTTGACTATCTTGCCTAGATATTTCACGTATTACTCTCCCATAAGAGTTTACTTCAATCTCTCTTTGTCCTGACTTGCCAATGAGATTTGGATTAAAACTTTTTTCAATTCCAGCTTTTCCTATTTCTAAATTAGGCATATTTACAATAAAGGGTAATTCTACTTCTTCTCGATTAGGTTTATTTGTATAACCAATTAAATGTGAAACAGTATTATTATGTTGGTAAATTCTCATATAATCTTGAGAAATAAATATTCCCTCAATATTAAGTTTATTAGCTTCAATTTTTTCAAGTTCAGACCAATTAATGTTTTCTAAAACTTTTATTTTTTCAAATTTTTTAACTTTTTTAGATAACTCTATTATTTTTCTTCTATCACTAAAATTTATTTTTATAATTTGATTTAATTCGTTTAGAGATTTATTTATATTTTTTGTATTTTCAGGAATTATATATACATCAAATACTTTAATATTAGATGCTAAAATCTTATTATTAATATCATAAATCTTTCCTCTAAGGGGGTATATAATTTCCACATCTATTTGATTATTTTTAGAAAGAGTTTTATATTTTTCAGAATTTTTTATTTGAATATCGTATAGTCTCCATCCTACAATACCAAAAAAAGAAACCTTTAATAAATATAATAAAAAAGTCCTCCTGTTAAGTACTGAATATTGTTTTTTATCATCAGAATAGAACATATTACTTATCTAATTTATTAAATAAAAATATAGTAGGAATAAAAATAATTAAAGATATTAAAAAGAAATTTAAAATTAAAAATACGTTAAACTTATAGTTATATATGATGTTTGCTAAAAATTGTTCAAATAGAAGTAAAACTATTAAAGTTATAAAATAAATAAAAATTATTTGATAGTAAGATAGCTTAATTAAATATTTTTTAAGTAAAACAAAAAAAATTAAAAGAGATAAAAAAGTAATTAAGTGTGCTCCAATATAATTTAATAATAATATATCAAATAAAATTCCATATACTAATGCAACAACATAAAGATAGTAATGATAGTGGTAAAAAATAAGATAGATAAAAGTTAAGTGGAAAAGTACATAGAATGCATTATTTACACTGGGAAATAAAATAAAAGAATTTACAGAAATTGAAAAACTTATAATTAAAATAATATTTAGCTTTAAAGAGGAATTAAGGAATTTGGGAAACTCCATTATTTTGATGTAACTATTTGAAGATAATCAATATTTTCAAAATCAACAAACGGTAGAACAAAAAATCTATTTTTTTCAACTTTAGCAACTTTACCAACTAATAAATCTACGGGGAAAATTTGCGCTGTACCACTTGTTACTACAATATCGCCTAATCTTGGCATTTTATTTTCTTTCACAAAAGCACTTACTAGATATTTGCCATCTCCATTGCCAGTAAGTAAAGAAAAAATACCATCCGATATCGATTTTACTGAAATAGATAAATTGGGATCAGTTAAAAGTATTACTCTTGAATTTTTAGCAGTTGTGTCAATTACCTTTCCAACTAATCCTCGTTCATTGATAGCTGACATATTTTTCTTAATTTTATCTTCATAACCAGCATTCAGATTTATAAGCTTACTATAAATAGTATCATTTCTATTAATAAGAGATGCAGTTTTGATTAAAATTAGATTATTATCAGTTGCATTTAATAATTTTTTTAAAACTTTATTCTCTCTTGAATTTTGTATTGCTAATGTTTGCCATTTTTTTAAACGTATTATTTCTTCTTGAAGAATTTTATTTTCAAATTTTAAACTTTTAAATTGATTATATTCATCAACAAAATTTGAGAAGGCGTTTATAGGGGCTGAAATAAATCTAGTAACTGGAATAACTACAGAACTTGATATATTTTTTATCCCATAAATAACATAATAATCAGTTTTTGAAAAAAAGACTAAAAGAAATGAAAGGGAAATAACAGAAATAATTGTAAAGTTTTTTAAAAATCTTGATAATTGAAAAACCTTTATTTGAAACTTAGGTGCCATTTTTATTTTTAATCAGAGGCAAATACATCACTTAATCGTGATTTTTCTTCAAGTGCCATACCGGTGCCCATGACAACACATAGGAGTGGATCTTCAGCAATTGAAACTGGTAGACTTGTTGATCTTCTTAATATTTTGTCAAGATTATGTAAAAGAGAACCACCTCCAGTTAGCATTATACCTCTCTCAACAATATCTGCAGATAATTCTGCTGGCGTTTGTTCTAAAGCTCTTTTGATTGTATCAATTATTTGAGCAACTGGTTCAGCAAGAGCTTCAGCTATTTGTCTTTGTGAAATAGAAATTTCTTTAGGAAGGCCAGTTATTAAATCTCTACCTTTAACACTCATAGTTCTTCCATCTCCATCGTCTGGTGGACTTGCAGAGCCAATATCTTTTTTCATTCTTTCAGCTGTAGTTTCTCCAATTGCTAGTTTATGAGTTGTTCTCATATATTCCATAATCGCTTCATCAAATCTATCTCCAGCAGCTTTTACAGACGTAGAGTTAACTACTCCTCCAAGAGATAAGACAGCTACCTCAGATGTACCTCCACCAATATCTACAACCATTGAGCCTGTAGGCTCTGCCACTGGTAAGCCCGCTCCTATTGCAGCAGCAACTGGCTCTTCTATTAAATAAACTTTTCTAGCACCAGCAGCATCAGCTGATTCTCTAATTGCTCTTCTTTCAACATTTGTAGCTCCAGATGGCACACATATTACAATTTGAGGATTTGATAGAGATCTACCTTTATGAACTTTTTTAATAAAACTTTTTATCATCTGCTCAGCGACATCAAAATCAGCAATGACGCCGTCTTTCATTGGACGTATGGCTTTAATTTTACCTGGAGTTCTTCCCAGCATTTGCTTAGCTTCATTTCCTACTGCTAAAACCTGAGTTCTCCCATCGTTTTCAATTGTAGCTACAACGGAAGGTTCATTAAGAATTACACCCTCGCCTTTAACATATACTAAAGTATTTGCTGTACCCAAATCAATAGCCATATCTTTAGAAAATAAACTGAAAAATCGATCGATTACCATTAATTAAACCCCTTCTATTTGTAAACTTGCTGTATTCTCTTTAATAGATTTAGTTTTTTTAAATATCAATCTGTTTAATGCATTAATATAAGCTTTTGCTGATGCAACAATGATATCAGGATCGCTTCCTTTTGCTTGTGATGATAAATTATCATCTTCAAGTCTAACAGTAACTTCTCCTTGTGCATCAGTCCCTGCAGTGATTGCGTTTACTTGGTAAAGTTTAAGCCTAAATTCTGTATTAGTAAGTTTTTTTATTGCGTTAAATGTAGCATCAACAGGGCCATTACCACTAATTTTAGTATTTTCCACTTTATTATAAATTGCTATTTTTAATTTAGCTTCAGCTTTTTCAACAGATCCAGCATTTACTTCTAAAGATACAAATTTAATGTGTTCATCATATGACGAAGTTCTGTCTTCTGCCAATGCAATTAAATCTTCTTCAAAAATTTCTTTTTTCTTATCTGCTAGATCTTTAAATCTTCCAAATAGTTCCATTAAGGCATTATCACCTACTTCATAGCCAAGTTCTTTTAATTTTTCCGAAAAAGCATGTTTGCCTGAATGCTTTCCTAGAACTAGTGAAGATTTATTAAGCCCTATTGATTCAGGCGTCATAATTTCATATGTTCCAGAATGTTTTAGCATACCATCTTGATGTATTCCTGCTTCATGAGCAAAAGCATTTGCCCCAACTATCGCTTTATTTGGCTGAACTGGAAAACCTGTTATTGAAGATACTAATCTAGAAGCTTTCATAATGGATCCTGTTTTAATATCTGTATGAAAAGGCATTAGATCTTTTTTAACTTTTAGAGTCATGACAATTTCTTCTAATGATGAATTTCCAGCTCTTTCACCCATACCATTAATTGTACACTCAACTTGTCTTGCGCCTTCTTTAATAGCAGCAACATTATTTGCTGTTGCTAAACCTAAATCATTATGAGTATGCGTTGAAAGGATTGCTTTATCTATATTTGAAACATTATTTTTTACATTTCTAAAAATTTTACCAAACTCTTCTGGTAATGTATAACCAACAGTATCAGGAATATTGATAGTTGAAGCACCAGAATTAATAGCTAGCTCGATGCATTGATATAAAAATTCTAACTCTGATCTTCCACCATCTTCACAACTCCACTCAATATTATCACAAAGATTTCTTGCGTGAGAAACAGTCTTTTGAATAGCCTCTAATACTTCTTCTTTAGTTTTCTTTAATTTATATTTCATATGTAGAGGACTTGTTGCAATAAAAGTATGAATTCTTGGAGACTTAGCATGCTGTACAGCTTCCCAAGCACGATCAATATCTTTAAAACTTGCTCTTGCTAAACCAGCTATCGTTGAATTTTTTACCTGTTTACTAACTTCAGAGACTGCTTCAAAATCTCCATTGGATGCTATTGGAAATCCTGCTTCAATAATATCAACCTTCATAGAATCAAGTACTTCAGCAATTTGAAGTTTTTCATCTAAATTCATAGATGCCCCCGGAGACTGCTCTCCGTCCCTAAGAGTTGTGTCAAAAATATAAATTTTTTCAGTCATTTTTTTTAATTATACACTAATCAAAATTTTATTAAACTTTCATCTAGTTTTTTGATTTATCAACCATTTTTCCTTCTGCAATCCAAGGCATCAAAGTTCGCAGCTTTTCTCCAACTGCTTCAATTGAATGTTCAGCTTGTTCTTTTCTCATTACTTTAAATTTAGTTTGACCACTCTGATGCTCTTGCATCCATTCTTTAGCAAATTGACCAGATTGAATTTCTGAAAGAATTTTTTTCATTTCTTTTTTTGTTTCATCAGTTATAAGTCTAGGACCTCTTGAGTAATCCCCATACTCAGCAGTATTTGATATTGAATATCTCATATTTGCCATTCCCCCTTCATATAAAAGATCAACAATTAGTTTCACTTCATGAAGGCATTCAAAATATGCCATTTCAGGAGCATATCCTGCTTCAACAAGAGTTTCGTAGCCTGCCAATATTAAGTGTGTTAAACCTCCACATAAAACAGACTGTTCTCCAAAAAGATCTGTTTCGCATTCTTCTTTAAATGTTGTTTCAATAATCCCTGCACGTCCTCCACCTATTGCTGATGCATAGGCAATTCCTATTTCTAGAGCATTACCTGAAGGATTTTTGTCTACAGCAACTAAACAAGGCACACCAGCACCCCTTACATATTCTGCTCTTACTGTATGACCAGGGCCTTTAGGTGCAACCATTATTACATCTATGCCTTCTTTAGGTTTAATTAAATCAAAGTGAATATTCAATCCATGAGCAAATGCAATTGTTGTCCCTTCTTTAATATTTTCAGCGATATCATTTTTGTAAATTTCAGATTGAAGTTCATCAGGTGTTAACATCATAATCACATCAGCCCAACTTGCAGCTTCTGCAGGTGTCATTACTTTGAAATTAGCCTGTTCTGCTTTATTTCTTGAATTTGAACCTTCTCTTAAAGCAATTGAAACATTTTCAATTCCAGAATCTCTCAAATTCATTGCATGAGCATGTCCTTGACTTCCATATCCTACAATTGATATTTTTTTATCCTTTATTAAATTTAAATCTGCATCTCTATCGTAATATACTCTCATTATTCCTCCTCATTTTTTTTTATTGATGATATTGCAACGGGACCACTTCTAACAATTTCAACTTTTGTGATTTCTTTAATTTCTTTTATAAATCTATTTACTCTTTCTGAAGCACCAGCAATTTCAAAAATCGTGGTATTATTTTCATTTTCAATTTTTCTAGCTCGGTATAAATCACAAAGCTGATAAACTTTCTTTTTGTTTGAATCTGAAATATAAATATAAACCAAAGCAACCTCAGCTTCTACTGAACTCCCCTCTTGATCTAAATTCGTAACACTGTGAACTGGTACAATTCTAAGTAATTGTTTTTCAATTTGACTAACAACTTCTGAAGTACCATGCGTTACAATGGTAATTCTTGAAATATTTTCATCATTACTCACCTCAGCTACATTCAAACTATCAATATTATATCCTCTACCAGAAAACATTCCTATTACTCTAGCTAAAACACCAGGTTCATTATCAACCAATACAGTTAATATATGTCTTTTAGTCTCTGATTCTTGATCAGGAGAAGCGTAAACAGATTTATTCATTAAACTAAAATTTTTCCTTTTTCGGCTGATTTTTTATCTTGTTTTTGACCTTTACTTAACATCATTTCATTATGAGCAGAGCCACTTTGAATCATAGGAAAACAATTCTCTTCTTTAGTTACCCAAATATCTGCAATTACTGTATTTTTTGTTTCTATCATTTGATTTATAACATCATCAAGGTCATCAGTTGTTTTTGCTCTTAAGCCAACTGCTTTATAACTCTCAGCTAACTTTACAAAATCAGGTAAACTATCAGTATAACTTTCAGAATATCTTCCACCATGTAAAAGTTCTTGCCATTGCCTTACCATTCCCATGTATTCATTATTTAAAATAAATATTTTTACAGGCAGTCTATATTGAACAGCCGTGCTCATTTCTTGAATGTTCATGAGTATAGAGGCATCGCCTGCTATATCGACTACTAGAGCATCTGGATGCCCAACTTGCGCACCAATAGCAGCAGGAAAGCCATATCCCATGGTTCCCAAACCCCCTGATGTCAGCCATCTGTTTGGTTCTTCAAATTTATAAAATTGAGCAGCCCACATTTGATGTTGACCTACTTCAGTAGTAATAAATGTTTTTGTATTTTTTGTTAATTCATAGAGTCTTTGCACTGCATATTGAGGTTTAATCTGTTTACCTTCATTATTATAATTTAAACAATCTACTTCTTTCCATTTATTTATTTTGCCCCACCATAATTTAAGTGCTTTATCATCTATTTGAAATTTCTTTTCTTTCCAAACTGTGATCATCTTTTCTACGACCTGTTTTACATCACCTATTATTGGAACATCGACATTTATAGTTTTATTAATATTACTTTCATCAATGTCTACATGGATTTTTTTTGAATTTGGTGAGAACGCATCAAGTCTTCCTGTAACACGATCATCGAATCTTGCACCAATATTAATCATGACATCACATTCATGCATTGCCATATTAGCTTCATACATTCCGTGCATACCAAGCATGCCAAGTGAGTTTTTATCTGATGAACCTACTACACCTAGACCCATTAATGTCATTGTAACTGGTGACCCAACCATATTTATAAACTCTCTAACTAATTTTGAAGCTTTTGGACCAGAGTTAATACATCCACCACCAATATAAAAAATTGGTTTTTTAGCATTTGAAATTAATTTTACTGCTTCTTCAATTTTATTCTTTTCAAAATCAGGACTTGGCTCAAATAGTCTATGAGAAGGGATAATAATTTTATTTTTTTCTTCATAAGTTCCGGAAGCAAATTGAACATCTTTTGGTATATCAATTAATACAGGCCCCGGTCTTCCATTTTGAGCAATAGTAAATGCCTCATGAAATACAGAAGATAATTTATTAACATCCTTAACTAAGTAATTATGTTTAGTACAAGGTCTGGTTATACCTGTCGTGTCACATTCTTGAAATGCATCACTGCCAATTAAGTGTTGTGGTACCTGCCCAGTTATACATACGATAGGCACACTATCCATCATTGCATCAGTTAAACCAGTTACAACATTTGTTGCACCAGGTCCTGATGTTACAAGAACTACTCCAGTTTTACCTGTAGACCTAGCATAACCCTCCGCTGCATGTATGGCGCCACCTTCTTGTCTTACTAAAACATGCTTAATTGAATTTTGTTTAAATAAAGTATCGTATATCGGTAATACTGCACCGCCAGGATATCCAAATACAACTTCTACGCCTTGTTCAGTTAAGCTTTTTAAGACAATTTCAGCACCTGTTATTTCATTATTCATTGATTTTAGCTCATAGGCTGTGGATAAAATAAAATCAATAAATTAGTTCAATTTTGCTCTAAATTAATGGATTTTAACTCAATTTCGTCTGGAAATTGATTAAATTTTTTAAAAATATTAAGTTTTGAAGATCTCCACCAAGTATGTTGTCTTTTTACATAGTTTCTTGTTACTTGCTGTATTTTAGAAATACATTCATCAATTGATACTTCGTTATTAAGATAAGATTGAATTTCAGGAACTCCGTGAGCTTTCATTATTGGTAAACTTTTATTATAATTTAATTTAAGCAAATTTTTGACTTCCTCTATCGCACCATCTTCCATCATTAAATGTGTTCTATTATCTACTCTTCTATAGTTTTCTTTTCTGTCTGGAAGAAATAATAATATTTTGTAACTTTTTAAATTAATAAAATTTTTATTTTTACTTTTTTTCCAGTCACTAAATTTTTTCTTAGTGAAAAAATTTACTTCCCATATTCTTCTTATTCTTTGAATATCGTTCGGGTCAATATTAACCATTGCATCACTGTCAAGCTCTTTAACTAAGTTAAAAAAATTTTCCTTACCAATTTTTAAAATCATTTTATCTGACTCTATTTTTACTTTTTCTGGAATATATGGAATTGAAACTATTCCATTAATTAAAGATTCTATGTAAAGACCTGTACCTCCAACTAAAATAGGTGTTATATTTTGATCAACCAAATAATTTATTTTTTTTGATGCTTCCTCGCACCATTTTTGGACATTAAATCTTACATCACCTTTTACAAAACCATAAAGATGGTGATTGATTTTTTTTTGATCATTTATAGTTGGTCTAGCAGTTAAGATTCTTAATTCATGATAAATCTGCATACTATCAGCATTTATAATCTCACCATTTAGTTTGTTAGCTAGACTTAAAGCAAATTTTGATTTTCCTGATGCAGTGGGTCCTAATACAAAATAGATTTGAGGTTTCAATTATTCTTAAATTTAATTGTTACCCAATTTTGTTCATCATTTCTAATTATTTTTAGTAATAATGAGGATCTACCTGTTTTTTCTAAAGAATTTACTAATTCTTTAAATGAATTCATGTTGTTAATAACCTCTCTATTAACTTCTGTAATTATATCTCCATTTTGCAAACTACTATCAATGTCGTCAATTGAAATTACTTTAACTCCACTTTCATGATCTTCAATAGTAATTCCTAAAGACTCGATTTTTAAATTTTTTTCAATATTTGGAGTTGTTTTTCTTTCCGTAACTACCTCTCCAGGTAATTCTCCTAATATTACCTCAATACGAATTTTTTTATTTTTTCTCCAAACTTCTAATATTGCAGTAGAACCTACATCTGACTCTGCAACAACTCTTGGTAGATCAGGCATCTTTTTAATTTCTATATTATTAAATTTTAAAATTACATCGCCTGGTTCTAATCCAGCAGTTTTTGAGGGGCCATTAGGATTGACATTGGATATGAATGCACCTTTTTGATCAGGCAATCCAAGACTTTCCGCAAAATCCTTTGTAACGGGTTGAATTTGTACACCTAACCAGCCTCTCTTAGTTTTTCCAAAATCTTTTAATTGTTGTACTATTTTTTTAGCACTGTTCGCAGGTATTGCAAATCCTAAACCAATACTTCCACCTGTTTGTGAAACAATTGCCGTATTAATTCCTATTACTTCTCCATCTAAATTAAATAATGGTCCACCAGAATTACCACGGTTAATAGATGCATCTGTTTGTAAAAATTTAACATATGGTCCACTGCCTAAATCTCTTGAGATTGCAGATATAATTCCTGCTGTCACGGTTCCTCCTAAACCAAGAGGATTTCCAATTGCAATTGACCAATCTCCAACTCTCATCTTATCCGAGTCTCCCCAACCAACATATGTAAGTTTTTTGTTTTTTGGATCAATTTTCAATACAGCTATGTCTGCTTTGGGATCTCTTCCAAGTAATTCAGCTGTAAACTCTGTTTCATCATTTAGAATAACGGTTATTTCATCAGCTCCTTCAATTACATGATTATTTGTAACAACTATACCATCTTCACTTATTATAAAACCGGAACCGAGTCCTGTCATTGGTCGTTGTGATCGTCTTTGATCACGATCAAAATATTCTTTAAAAAAATCATCAAAAGGAGATCCCTCTGGAAATTGTGGTATTTGATTTTGGTTATTATTTTCAACAATAGTAGTTGATGCAATACTGACTACTGCAGGAGATAATTGTTCTACTAAATCAGCAAAACTCTCAGGTACAGCAAGTAATGGTTTTGAAAATAAAATAGAAATTAAGAATAAAAATTTAATTCTCATATTAATTGTCATAGTATTTGAACGTGAAATAAATAAGGCATAGTCCTAGAAGAGCAAAAAATAAACTAACATTTTTTACAGTTTGTGGATTAAAAAGAGATAGCATTTCTAGATATTTCTTTAAATTGTTCGCTAAGAAAAAATAGAATACACCTTCAATGATCAGCACTAGACCTATGCTTATTAGTAATATTTCAAACATTAATTTTGGATATCTATTTCACCAAAAAATTTTTCACAAACTTCCCCAGGAGCAATTACCATAGACATTTCTGTATCTCCAAAAGTATCTTTACAAGCTTGCATTGTTCTTAAGAAATCAAAAAATTCTTCATCAAGGCTATAAGCATCACCTAATATTCTATTTTTAGCTGCATCTCCTTCACCTCTTAATATTGACGAAGTTCTTTCAGCTTCGGCTAGAATTACAGTTTGTTGTCTATCTGCTGATGCAACAATTTCTTTAGAAAGTTCTTCACCTTCTGCTCTTAATAAATTTGCCTCTTTTTCACGTTCAGAACGCATTCTTTGATAAACGTTATTAGATACTTGTTCGGTCAAATCTGTTCTTCCAATTCTAATATCTACAATTTTAACGCCAAAAGAATTCTCATTAACCTTAATTTGTTTTTCAATTTCATTCATAATATTAATACGTTCATCACTCAGTAGTGATGTTAATGAGTATTGTGCAATTACACCTCTAACAGCCGCATTTATAATTCTTCCAAATCTATCTGAAAAAGTAGTTTCATTTCTAACTGTCTGATAAAACTTTAGAGGATCAACAATGTTGTATCTAGCAAATGAATCAACAATAATTCTTTTTTGATCTGAAAGTATCATTTCTTCAGGTTGGGGATCGAGATTAAGTAATCTAGAATCTAAAAAAACAGCATCTTGAATAAATGGAATTTTAAATTGAAGGCCAGGTTTTGTAACAACTTTTCTTGGATCACCAAATTGAAGCACTAAAGCTTGCTTAGTTTCATTTACAATAAAAAAAGCTCCAGTGAAAGTAAGGAATAGAATAAATAAAACTAAAACTATAAGTAAATTTCTTGCGCTAAATCTCATATTAATTATTTCCCGACTTTTTAAGTTCATTCAATGGAAGGTAAGGAACCACGCCTTGTCCATTTCCAGTATCATCTAAAATTATTTTATTCTTACCTTCTAAGACTTCCCTTAAGGTTTCTAAATAAATTCTTCTTTTAGTTACTTCTTTCGCATCTTTATAACTATTATAAACATCAATAAAGTTTTGTGCCACACCTTCTGCTTGTTTAACCACCTGCTCTTTATATGCTGTAGCTGCTTCAACGAGTTTGGCTGCTTCACCACGAGCATTAGGTACAATTCTATTTAAATAAGTGTTTGCTTCGTTAACTAATCTTTCTTTATCTTGTCTTGCTCTTTGAACTTCATCGAAAGCATCAATTACTTGATCCGGCGGATCGACACTTTGAAGCTGTACTGATTGAATTAAAACACCACTTTCATAAGAGTCTAAAACTAGTTGTAATTCATTTCTTACAACTTGTTCAACTTCTTGACGACCTTCTGTAAGTAAGAATTGAAGATCTCTTTGACCAACAACTTCACGCACAACACTTTCAGACATATCTTTAACGGTGAGTTCTGGATTTCTAAGCTTGAATAGAAAATTTCCAGCATCTTTTATTTTGTATAGTACTGTAAATGCAACATCTGCTATATTTTGATCACCCGTAAGCATTAAACTTTCTTCAATTACTTTTCGCTCTGCATTTGAATTTGAGCCAAAACCAAGATCACTTGCACTTCTAAATCCAACGTTAATTTTTCTAATTACTTCAACTTTAGGTGTAACAGTTTGACCGATTGGAGTTGGAAAAAAGTAATGTAATCCAGGCTCTGTTGTTTGACCATTCCATCTTCCAAATAAAAGCTCTACACCTTGCTCATCAGGCTCAACTCTATAAAAACCAGTAGCTAACCATAGTAAAACAGCTACTATTATAAATATTGAAAAGTTACGTCTGCCACCAAATTTAAAATTGCCAAATCTATCTTTTGCTTTTCTAATGGAATCTTCGAAATCTCTTCTGTTTGGACCGTCTCCAGACCCTCCTGAACCCCAAGGATTGTTATTTCCACCTGATCCCCAAGGATTGTTTTCGTTGTTATTTTTATTCCAGTTCATATATTATTGATAATATTGGCTCTATCTACTAACACTAATTATATTATTTAATAACTAATATTTGAGTAAATCTGGAAAAATCAAGTATGTCTGATGAAATTTTATCTTTAATTTATACATTTTCTAAGAAATTTAGTGATCCTGAAACAAGTCTTAGTTTTGATCCTAAAAATCAAAATATTTCAGCAGTTGTAAAAGATGGCAATGTAAACATTTCCTTACTTGTAAAAGGTCAAAAAGAAGATCTTTATCTAAATATAGCAAGATTGCTGAAAAATAATGTTGAGCAAATTTCTGGAATACTTTCTGTGAATGTAATTATAAACTCCGATGTGGAAAGTAATAAAACAAATAATAATGATAATAAAAGATTTAAAATTGATGCAAAAAATATTTTAGCAATTGCCAGCGGAAAGGGTGGAGTTGGCAAATCAACATTTTCGGTAAATCTTGCCACAGCATTAAACTCACTAGATCTTAAAATTGGCTTACTTGATGCAGATATCTATGGTCCTAGTATTCCTAGAATGATGGGTATTTCAAAAAAACCTATAATGAATGAAAATAATAAACTTATACCTTTAGAAAATTATGGAATAAAATTGATGTCTATTGGCTTTATTCTTGACTCTGAGGCCCCAACAATTTGGAGAGGACCAATGGTCATGAAAGCATTAGAGCAAATGTTTAATGGAGTTGAATGGGGTGAACTAGATTACCTTATAATAGATCTGCCACCAGGCACTGGAGATGCGCAGCTTACTTTGGCTCAAAGTTCAAAACTTTCAGGATCAATTATAATTTCTACACCTCAAGATGTAGCTCTTACTGATGCAAGAAAAGGAATAAATATGTTTAAAAAAGTTAATGTTGATATTCTTGGTATTGTGGAAAACATGAGTTATTTCATTTGTGATAATTGTAATCAAAAACATTATATATTTTCAAAAGATGGCGTGAAAAAAGAAGCTGAAAAATCTAAAATACCTTTTTTAGGAGAAATTCCTATTGATACAAATTTAAGAATTCAATCGGACAATGGAATACCTACTTTGATAGATGATCCAGATGGTGAAATTTCAAAAAAATTTATATCAATTGCAAAAAACTTAAAAAAATCTCTTGATTAAACATTCATCAGAGCATCAATTTTTTCATGATGCTGATAGTTTATTAATTTAAAATCATTTACGTTGTATTTAAAAAAATCTTTTGTTTCGAATTGAAGCTCAGGTAATTTTTTAGGCGCTCTTTCTAATTGGATTTTAACTTGCTTAAAATGTTCTTTATAAATGTGAAAATCTCCTAAAGAATGAATAAATGTTCCAACTTCTAATTTACACTCTCTTGCCAACATATGAGTTAAAAGACTATAACTAGCTATGTTAAAGGGGACTCCTAAAAACATATCACATGATCTTTGATATAATTGGCAACTTAATTTGTTATTAGAAATAAAAAATTGTGAAAATGCATGACATGCTGGCAATGACATATTTTTAATCTCTGGAGGATTCCAAGCTGAAATAATATGGCGCCTTCCATTTGGATCTTCTTTGAGTCCTTTGATTAGATTTAAGACTTGATCTTCTCCATTAAAATTTCTCCATTGAACTCCATATATTTTACCAACATCTCCTTCAAACCGAGCTTGTGATTTCCAGTAATCTGCTTGAGCATTTTGGGTCCAAATAGTTTTTTTATCTTTTAAATTTTCTCTTGAATCATTGTATAAAATTTCAGCAAGTCTTCTCTCATCGTCTGAACCTTCGATAAACCACAATAACTCTGATACTACAGATTTCCATGCAAGTTTTTTAGTCGTTATTGCAGGAAAACCTTTTGATAGATCATAATGCATTTGATAACCAAAAGACTTTCTAACACCACCCGCTCTACTTTCAACATCAGAGCCATTATCATAACAATATCTCAAAGCATCTAGGTATTGTTTCATCTTTTCCAAATCTCAAAATGGCAAGTTGAGTCTCCATTTATTTTTTTAATCATTTTCATATTATTTTCTATAGAAGTAATATCTATAAATTTTTCACAATTGTAATTACCGTAGATTCTAGTGAGATAAAATTGTTCTATGGATTTAAAAGTTAAATTTATTATTTCTGAACCTCCAATTATAAAAATATCCATATCTTTATATTTTGATTGAAGATTTTGAATTTGATCATTTATGTTTCCACTAAAGTAATAATCTGCCCCTTCTATTATTTCTTTATCTTTACTTGTAATAAGAACATTTATCCTTGATTTAAGAGGTGTAGGCATAAAAGGATCTTCCCAAGTCTTCCTTCCCATTACAACGACATTATTTAGAGTATTTTCTTTGAACCATTTTAAGTCAATTGAATTTTTGGGCCAGGGCATACTTTGGCCCTTACTTATCCCTCCTTTTTCATCCACTGCCATTATTGCTTTGATCATATTTCTTTTATTTTATGTTTTAATTAGTAACAATTTTTTTTTTTAATTGCTAGGTTTCAAGACAAAACTTTCAAGTATTATTAGTTTAAGGTATAATGAAAATGTTGCTTTGCAACTAAGATAATAAATGCTTTGTGCAATAAGTTATTCGGACCCGGGGGCGGTACCCGGCGTCTCCACCAATATGGGGACGAAATAGGTTTGACGGTAATTCAAAGACAAAGACTTTATCCGGTATTGTACCACCGTTATCGGGCTATTTTATAAACGCTAACGATAATAGATTAGCACTTGCTGCCTAGATTCTAGGTGAGCGCGGTCAGGGGCACCGAGCAACAGAACGCCCCATTTTTTAAATATTATCTAATCAAATCAACAATTTCTTTTAAAAACCTCTCTACGAAGTTTACTACGAAGTTACTACGAAGGAAAATATATAATTTATTATTAGGTAATGTTAATTGTCAGATTTATTTAAACAAATTAATTGATAATGAATTATGAGTCTGAACTAACTGGAGGTCATCCAAATTCACTAGGTAATACAATAAAAGTTGTTGAACATGTTATTGTTAAAAAAAATAGAATTAATCCATTAATTAAGTGTTATTCAAGCACAGACCAAATAGTAAGATTAAGAACATCAAATGCTTTTAAAAGAATATTTAGACAAAAACCAGAATGGTTTTTAGATTTTAAACATATTTTCTTAAACAAAATTTCAAAAATAAAACAATCTTCCACACAATGGACCTGCGCTCAATTATTTTCAGAATTAGTTAATCAATTAGAAAATAAAGAACAAAAAAAAGCAAAAAAAATTGTATCTGATTATCTTAATAATTCCAGTGATTGGATTGTTTTGTGTCAATCAATGAATGCTCTAATAACTTTCAATAAAATTGATAATAAAACAATAAAAGAAAATATAAAAATTATTAAAAAACTTTCAAAAGATAGAAGAAAGGCAGTTTCTAGACTAGCAAAGAAATTATTATCCTTAATTAAAGAATAAAAAAGACTACGAAGAACTAAAACAAGAAATCTGACAAATAAAGAAAACTTACTACGAAGTTTCTACGAAGAAGTTTCCAAAATTTCTTATTTTCTGTTAATATGATTTAGTGATCGTTCTACAGAACGCCCCACTTTTTTAATATTATCTAGTAATATCAATAATTTTTTATAAAAATCTTTCTACGAAGTTTACTACGAAGTTACTACGAAGTATTTAAGAAAATATTTATACCAACTAAAACTATTAGATTTAAAAGATATTGTTAAATTTAGTGAATAAATCTTGTAATGAATTTATATCGCTATTTAATAAAAGTGGAATACTTGTTATAATTTCAGAATTTTCATTTAGTATTTCATCAATTGATAGAGAATTAGAATTATCAAAATCATAATTTAATACAAGTAATTGTGAAAAATATGGTGCAAAAACAAATGATGTTCCATTAATTATTAAAAAATTATCTTGCATTAAACTTTCATTATAATCGGCATTTATATTACCATTAAGGTATATAAAATTTATTAAAAATTTAGAAAAGAATGATAGTTCTGCAATTGTTAATTCTCTATCTCTATTTATGTCAAAAAAATTAAAAAAACTTTTATAGCAATTAATATTTTGAAAGTTACTTTCACTACAAATTTTAATGATGTCTGAGTCTAATATTTCTAAAAGTGTATTTAAAATTATTTTGTATTCATTTTTTATACCTAACTCACATTTTTCAAAAACAGTTGTGTCATCATATGTAGAATCTAATAAGAAACTAAAGTCTTTTTCATTCCATTCAGAGGGCATATCTTTGTATACAAGTTTTTCATTTTCTATTTTCATAAAAAAATACCATGGTTTTCCCGGTTCCCATTCTTGATGGTATTTTGAAACTGTGTAAGTATTAATCTGATTAGTTTTCAAAAAATCTAAATAGAAATTATTTTCAGTAATTTCTAAACTTGTATATTCATCAATTCGCCAAGTAAATTCTTGAATTTCACAATCTTCACTCCAGACACCATGAAATTGACTTGGGACAAAATCATTTAATTTTATTTCCGCTTTTAAACTAGAAGATAGCAAAATAAAAAAAATACTAATGTTGAAATAAATTAATATATTTTGTAGTTTCATATTTATTAGTTTTTTTTTATAACAAAAAACTACGAGGAACTAAAACAAGAAATCTGACGAATAATGAAAACTTACTACGAAGTTTATACGAAGAAGTTTCCAAAAGTCCTTATTTTCTGTTAATAATGATTTAGTAGTCGTTATACAGAACACCCCACCATATTCTTAAATTTTGATTCATTTTTTTTGTTTTTTTAAGTTGCTCTAAATTTGTGCGTAATATGTGCGTAAATAAATTAAAATTTTTCTAATTTTCACCAAACCATTCCCAAATAACTTCGGCTATAATATCACAGCTTGTTCCACCTGATTCAATTACTAAAGCTGCGCCTTCAGCACCATTTTCCCAAGCCAATTCTTGGCTTTCAGTTAAATGATCTATCTCTGATGAGTATCTTTCAAATCTTGGACTTTCTTGTAATCTTTCTATTATTAAAGTGTAATATTGATTATCTATACAGTTTTCTTCATAAACAAATATTTGAACCCATAATCCTCCTAAAGTAGCTATATCCTCATTAGAAACTTCTACATCATGAAAAGCTAGAGCAGGATTAACAAAAAATAAGAAGACTGTGATTTTTTTTATTAAGTTTAAAAACATAATTAAACATACAATAAATTTTTAAATAACTTTATTAAATTATTATATATCGTGTGTAAAATAATTAAAAATTCTCTGTTCTCAAAATAAATATGATATAAGTTTTAAAGAAAGAATGAGTGATAACAGTAGGAAATGCTTAAACTATTGGGTGTTTGGGTATGTGTAATTTAATGAGGACTTGTTCTGGCACTGAGCAACAGAACGCCCCACACAAATAAGGTAAGAAAAAAATGAAAAAATTTGAAGAATTGATGAGTGTTAAAAATGAAATTGAAAATATTTCTGCAACAGAAGCAAGGGAAAAGCTCAATGATCCAAATGTACAATTTATTGATGTAAGAGATAAAGACAGTTTTGATAAAGGAACAATAGGAAATGCAATACATTTGGATAGAGCTTTTCTTGAATTTTATTTAGCAGAAGGTAGTCCCTTAGAAAATAAATTTTTTAAAGAAAATCCTAATAAAGAATATGTTGTATTTTGTGGTGTTGGTGGGCAAGGAACTTTATCAACTAAAACAATGCATGACATGGGCATTAAGAATGTAAAGAATATTTCTGGTGGTATGGCTGAATGGGAAAAACTAAAAAAATAATTTTATTGAATTAAATTAATAAGTTTTGAATTAAAAAGTTAAAATCAGAAAAGAACTGTATTACTCTTTTGATATGATAAAGAAATTATTTATTTTTATATTTTTATTTATTTATTCGTCCTCATCTATAGCTCTTAAAAAATATGATTTTTCAAATAATCAACTATTATGTCCAACATTATTATGGGGATTTGATTTTATTTCATCAAATAAAGTCAAAGTCATTAATACAAACCTTAATAAAATTACATCTATTAATGAGTATTATTATGATGTAGATTTAGAACTATCATACGTTAACATATTTTCGAATGAAAATAATATTAGAGATAGAGTTTATTCTATTGAACTTAACTCATTGCGAGTTGATGTTTGGACTATGACTGGTGGTGGATTTACAACGAGAGAAATGTTTCCAATTGGATTGTGTAAGTTTGTAGAAATTAATAATTTTTTGTCTTACATAGAAAGCTTAAAATGATTGAATATCAAAATATATTAGATAAAAATATATTAAACGTACTTAAAGATATTCTGATTAATATCAGAGATAAAGGACTCACAAATAATAATCACCTCTATGTTACATTTTCTACTAATCATCAAAATGTTGAACTGCCAAATTGGTTAAGAGAAAAATATCCAGAAGAAATGACTATAGTAATTCAATACGAATATTATGATCTTGAAATAAATCAAAATAATTTTTCTATTTCACTTTCATTTAATGATGTAAAAACAAATTTAAAAATAGATTATAATTCTGTCATCTCCTTTGCAGATCCTTCAGCTAATTTTGGATTAATTTTGCAAAAAAATAAAATTCAAAAGAAAGTAAATAAAAAAGTTGAAAAGAAAAAATTAAACAAAAATAATGTAATTAATTTTTCTAATTATAAAAAAAATTAATCTAAATAATAATGTCTTTGTAATTGCCCATTATCATAATCTAAGCACAGCGGACTTCCTGTAGGAAGTTCTATCGAGGATATTTCTTCAGGCTTATACATGCCAACTTTAATCATTATTGCTCTTAGAGAATTACCATGTGCTGCAATTAGAACATTTTTCTTATCTAAGATAAATGGTTGGATTGTTTTAGTAAAATATGGTGAAACTCTGTTTACGACATCCTTAAGACTTTCGCCGTTAGGTGGCGGTGTGTCATATGATCGTCTCCAAATATGCACTTGTTCTTTTCCAAATTTTTCAGCAGTTTCTGCTTTATTTAAACCAACTAAATCACCATAATCTCTCTCATTTAGTCTTTGATCTTTTTCATAAATAAGAATTCCATTTTTATGTAAATTTTCTATTTCTGATGCCATGATTGCAATTTCTGCTGTTTTGTTTGCTCTTTCTAGAACACTACTAAAAATTTTATCAATTTTTATATTATTTTTTTTTAATAAAAGGCCTGCATTATTTGCTTCATTTACACCTTTTTCAGTTAATGGAACATCTTTCCAGCCAGTAAATTTATTTTCTAAATTCCACTTACTTTGACCATGCCTAAGTAAAACAAGTTTGTTCATATGTTGCATATAATATGTTATAGTAAATTTGTTAATAATTAATGAAAAATAAAAAAAGAATAGAATTTGATAGCCTAGGTTCAAAAAAAATTGATAAAAATAAGCTTTGGGGAGCTCAAACGCAAAGATCTCTTGAGAATTTTAAAATTGGTAGTGAAAAAATTCCTGTTGAATTAATTATTGCATTAGGACAACAAAAAAAAGCTGCTGCAGAAGCTAATATTGAACTTGGTGTCTTAAACAAAAAATTAGGAACACTAATTATAAAAGCTTGCAATGATATAATTAATTTAAAACTTATAGAAGAGTTTCCTTTAGTAGTATGGCAAACTGGATCTGGTACTCAGACAAATATGAACGCTAATGAAGTAATTAGCAATTATATAATAAAAAAATTAGGAGGTAAAATTGGAAGTAAAGAGCCTATTCATCCAAATGATCACGTGAATTTATCTCAATCATCAAATGATACTTTTCCAACAATAATGCATGTTGCAATTAATGAATTGGCAACAAAAGAATTAATTCCAAATCTAAAAATTTTAATAAAAGAGTTTCAAAAAAAGAAAAAAATTTTTCAAAAAATAATTAAAATAGGAAGAACTCATACACAAGATGCAACTCCAATTACTTTAGGTGATGAATTCTCAGCGTTTTGTTCTCAATTACAAACTTGTTTAAAAAGAATAGAAATTGCAAAATCAGAATTAAAATATCTTGCTCAAGGTGGAACTGCTGTAGGCTCAGGTATTAATGCTCCAAAAAAATTTGATAAAGTATTTTGCAAATATTTGAATAAACAGACTAAAGATAATTACAAACCTTCTCCAAATAAATTTGAGTCATTAGCTTCTCATGATCCATTAATTAATTTTTCGAATTCTTTAAAAACATTATCACTTTCAATATTAAAAATAATAAATGATATTAGGTTTTTAGCATCTGGACCTAGATCTGGTTTGGGAGAGTTAACTTTACCTGCTAATGAACCTGGATCATCAATTATGCCTGGCAAGGTAAATCCAACACAAATTGAAGCACTAAGTATGGTGTGTGTTCAGGTAATTGGCAATAGTACTACTGTAGATTTTGCAGGATCCAATGGTCATTTTCAATTAAATACCTATAAACCAGTTATTGCTTTTAATATTATTCAGTCAGTAAACCTTCTTAATGATGGGATTAAAAGTTTTTGTAATAATTGCTTAAAGGGATTGAAAGCCAATAAAGAAATTATTGATACTCATTTAAATAATTCTTTAATGCTTGTTACTGCTTTAAATAAAAATATTGGATATGATAATGCTGCAAAAATTGCAAAAAAAGCCTTTAATGAGAATTTAACTCTTAAGGAAGCGGCCTTAAAATTGAAATTAATTTCTGAAAAAGATTTTGATAAAATAGTTGATCCAAAAAAAATGATTTAACTATATATATTCGTAATTATTTTTATCAGCAAACAAAGATCTTAATAGTAAGTTATTTAGATGATGGCCTGATTTATTTCCTAAAAAATAACCTTGAATTGGTGCTCCTGCTAAATACAAATCTCCGATAGAATCAAGAATTTTATGTCTCACAAACTCATCCTTAAAACGTAAACCATCTGAATTTAGTATTTTACTTTCTCCAACAACAACAGCATTATCTAAAGAGCCACCAAGTGCTAAGCCATTTGATCTTAGCATATCAACATCTCTTTCAAATCCAAAAGTACGGGCAGAGGCAATATCAGTTTTATAATTTCCATTTACTAATTGTAAATGACAGCTTTGTTTACTAACTATCTTACTAGGAAAATCGATTTCGAAATCAATTGAAAACTGGTTGTTAGGTTTTAATTGTACAGATGAATCATTATTTTCAACTTTAATATTTTTTTTAATTTTTAAAATTTTTCTTCTTTTATTTAAAATTTGAGTAGAAGTTTGATCAATAAGATCAACAAACTTTATTGAACTACCGTCCATGATTGGTACCTCTGGTCCGTCGATCTCAATTTTAATATTATCTATATGTAGTCCTGATAAAGCGCTCATTAAATGCTCTATAGTTGATACACTAGTACCTTTTTGATTGCTTATAGTTGTACTTAGTTTTGTGCTGCTTACATTCGACCATAAAGCCTCAATCACATTATTATCTTTGATATCTTTTCGAATAAACTTTATTCCGTAATCAGCTTTAGCGGGATATAATTTCATAGTTACTTCAGCTCCCGTATGTAGTCCAATTCCTTTTATAGATACTGGTTTACCAATAGTCTGTTGTTGATTGCTAGATGTATTTGATATGTCTATCATTATAAAAAAAAGTGCTAAAAACAGCACTTTTTTTAATATATATTTTTGGCGATCTTAACAACTAACCTAATATTTCAAAATATTGCAAATAATACTCTAATTACTAGTTAGCTTGTCTTCTAAGAAAGGTAGGTATATCCAGAAGCTCTTCCTCTGTTTCCTGATTGAACTCATCATCAATTTCAGAAGACTCAATCTCTTCAGCACTAAATTCCTCTTTTTCATCGATGCTTGAATTATTATTTTCAGAGTTTTTATCTTCTGATTCATTTTTTTCTGAAGATGCAAAAATAGGTTCAGTTTTCCCTAGTACCTCATTTTCTGAATAAGTATCTTCAGATTTATTTTCAGTTGATAGAGTATCAAATAAGCTCAATCTTCTTACACTCGTTTCATTTGGTTTTTCAATATGTGAAGATGAACTTGATACTTTCTCAGAAATATCATCAGTTTCAATTTGGTCTTCAGCTTCTGAAACTTCATTTTGTTCAAATGCTTTATCATCTATAGAATCAATATTTTGTTCTAAACTTGAAGTCTCTATTTGATTAATATTTGTTTGCTCATCTAAATCAAAATTTTCAGAATTTTGATTATTGTGAATTTCTTCATTTGAAATTCCATTAATCTCTTCGTCTAAGTTGCTTCCATCTTGTAATGAATGTTCATTAAGTGCCGTACTTTCAGTCAATGACACGGGCTTTTCTATATCTTGTTTGTAAATATCATTATTTATATTTATTGGAGCAAAGTTTTCAATCGGTTTAGCTGATATATTATTATTTGCATCAATGCCAGTGGCTACAATACTAACTCTAACAACACCTTCAAGCCTATCATCACATGTTGTTCCATAGATAATATTTGCTTCTTCATCAACTTCTTGTTTGATTCTATTTGCTGCTTCATCAACTTCATACAATGTAATGTCTTTACCACCAGTAATATTAATTATTAGACCTTTTGCACCTTTAAGAGAAACGTCATCAATTAATGGGTTTGCAATAGCTGCTTCAGCAGCTGCAATTGCTCTACCTTCACCTTGTGCTTCACCAGTACCCATCATAGCTTTACCCATTTCAGACATTACAGTCTTGATATCTGAGAAATCTAAATTTATCATTCCAGGCTGAACCATAAGATCAGTTACTCCCCTGACACCTGCATATAAAACATCGTCTGCCATTTTAAAAGCATCAGAAAAAGTTGTTTTTTCATTAGCAATTCTAAATAAATTTTGATTAGGTATTGTTAGTAATGTGTCAACATACTGTTGCAATTCTTCAATTCCTTTCTCAGCTAACTTCATCCTTTGAGTGCCTTCAAAATGAAAAGGTTTAGTGACTACACCTACAGTTAGTATTCCTTTTTCTCTTGCTAGTTTAGCAATTACTGGTGCAGCTCCTGTACCAGTACCACCGCCCATTCCAGCTGCTATAAAAAGCATATGACTACCTTCAAACTTTTCACTTAGATCTTGAATTGCTTCTTCAGCTGCCTTTCTCCCTATATCAGGTCTCATTCCCGCACCTAAACCTTTAGTGCTGTTTAATCCTAATTGAATTTTATTTGGACAACTTGAAATTTGTAAAGCTTGTGCATCTGTGTTAGCTATTAAAAAATCTACACCTTCCAAATTAGCATTAATCATATTGTTAACTGCATTTCCGCCAGATCCACCTACTCCTAAAACAGTAATTTTGGGATGTAAGTTTTGCTCTACATCTTGTATTGAAATATTGATAGTCATTGTAATCTCCGCCGTTTAAATAAGTATTTAACGATTTATATTCGAAATCGTCAATATAATTTACTACATATAGTATTATCTAAATATACTGATCAAGCCAAGTAAAAAAGCTTGAAATTCCACGTTTTTTAGAATTTTTTGATTGTTTTGTTAAAAAATCAATTTTAAATAAATCTTGGTCATACAATATAGATCCAATAATGTCGCAAAAATTTGGTTTTTTAAAATTATTATCCAAATTTAATTGTTCTATGGGACTCGACACTCTTACGCCACTTGCAAAAATTGTTTCAACATATTTTTCAATATTATCCATCATTGCCCCACCGCCGGTTAGAACTACATTGTTTAATTTTTTATTTTTTAAATTGTTGTCTTTAATTTTTTGCCATATCATTTCTAACGTTTCTTCAATACGCGGTTTAATAATGGCGTTTAAACTTGATCTTGTTATTTGTTTAAATGTATTTTTATCACCTGAAATAATTGGTATTTCAATTATTTCATGATCATCACCTGGTGATGAAACCAAAGAACCATATAATGTTTTTAACCTTTCAGCACTTGAAATTGTAGTTGATAAACCTCTAGCAATATCCAATGTAACGTTATTACTACCAATACCTATTGCATCTCCATACACAAATTTATTATTCTCAAAAACTGATATAGAAGATGTTGAATGTCCTAAATCTATACAAATAGTTCCAAGTTCTTTTTCATCATTTGTAAGTGATGATAAAGATGATGATAATGGGGAGGGAATATAATTATCAATATTAAGTTTCAATTTTTTGATAATACTAGAAATATTATCTGAATATTTTTTTTGAATATGTATTTTATAAAAGTTTATTTTAATATGATCTGAATAATTTCCAATCGGAGCATTAAAGTACAGATTATTATCTATATCATACGAAGTTATATTATTATATATATCAAATTTTTCACTTTGGTTATTAAAATATTCTGATTGATTAATTATTTTTTTCAGATGTAACTCAGAAATTTTCTCATTTTTTAATTCTATTTCTGAGTTGTAATAATGAGAATTAGAATGCAATAGAGATAAATTAAGATTAATAGAATTTAATTTAGTTTGAGATTGTTTTTCAGCTTCTAATACTAAAGATTTAATCTGATCATGTAAATTTTCAAAATTTAAAATAATATTTTTTTTAATATTATTATTAGGAACACTAGCAATTGATAAAATATTAATATTTTCAGTATTCTTATAATCAGCAATTACACATGATATTTTTGAATTACCTATATCTAAACCAGCTTTAATCATTTAAATTTATTAAGATTGTTTTTTTTAAATTTCTTAAATCATATGTTTGTATATTATTAATATCTGTTTCGCTAAGTTTATTTTGAATCATTATAAAATTCTGAATAGATTTATTTGGGTCTTCTTCTGAAAGCATTAATTTCACATCGCTGTATAAATTTATATCCCATCTTCTTTTATTAATAAATTCCAAACTCTCTATTTGATATTTTTTTTCAAAATTATTATTTTTTAAAATATTAATTAATGAATTAGCTTTTAAGTTTGAAGAACTACCCTTAAAAATTAATAATGAATGATGAGTAAAATCTGTAATGTAAATTTGATCTATAATTTTTCCATTTTCATCAAAAACAAAGTATTTCTCGTTAAAAAAATAAATTCCTATTGGTTTATATTCTGCAATCCTAATAAATAGAGTATCTTTGTAATTTGTTTTTATAAATATATCTTTGACCCAATTATTTTCTTTTATTGAGTCATTAATTTGATCCAACGGTAATAAAAAAATTGAAGACCCTATATAATTTTGCAGTTTATGCTCTATAAATTTTAATTCAATTTTTTCCAAACCTGTAATATCAAATTTTGTAAATTGATATTGGAAGTTTTCTGAAAAAATCTGAATTATATTCTTAGAAGTCTCAATTAAACTATTTTTGTTAAAATATACTAAAAAAGAAAAAATAATTATAAATAAAAAAATACAAAAATAAGTGAATGATCTTAAACTTAAGACATATCTTCTTCTATTAATATTGTTCATACTAATAATTTAAATTTTTGATCAAAATAAAAATGATTTCTGAAAAAGAAAAACCTTTATAATTAGCTTGTTCGGGTAATAGAGATATAGGAGTAAGGCCAGGTTGAGTATTTGTTTCTAAAAAGAAAATTTTATTTCTTTTTTCATCAAAAATAAAATCAGTTCTTGCAAGTGAATTACAACCTAAGAGTTTATGAGCTTTAGTAGCAAACATAAGACATTTAGAATAATTTATTTTATTTAACTTAGCTGGCAAAATATGTTTAGCATAACCTTTTGAATATTTTGCTTTATAATCAAAAAAGTTATTTTTTGATTTTATTTCTGTAACAGCAAGAGCGTGAATTTTTTTATCTAATTTAATAGTTGAAACTGTGAGCTCCCTTCCAGATATATACTCTTCTATTAAAATTTCTTTGTGATTATTAAGTTTGCTTTTAAATTCCTCTAAATTAGAAATAAAAATATCAAATTCTTTTTTATTTTTAACTATATTTATACCAAAACTTGAACCACTTCTATTGGGCTTAATAACAAATTTTTTAAACTTACTTTTAATAGTAATTAATTTCTTCTCATTTAAGTCATTTATATTTAATAGATAATATTTTGGAGACATTAATTTATTTTTTATAATTTCTTTCTTAGACGCAGATTTATTAAAACATAGACTAGATGATTTTATATTTGAATGAGAAAAAGGAATTTTATTTTTTTTTAAAATTTTTTGAGTTTGTCCATCTTCACCAAAAGGTCCGTGCAAAGCATTAATGCAAACAAAATTTTTATAATTAATTATTTTTTTATGAAAGTTTTTAGGATTGACTCTTAATGTCTTAAACTTCAATTTATTTTGATTAAGAATTTTTTGAATTTCTCTAGAGGTTTCTAAAGATACATCATGCTCTTCATTATTACCACCTTCTAAAATTAAAATTTTTTTACTACTCACCTATTATTTTTACCTCCCATTCTAATTTTACATTGAATTTGGCATATACTTTTTCAACAATACTTTTACCTAGGTTTTCTATATCTTTTGCTGAAGCACTTCCCCTATTTATTAAAAAATTTGCATGTTTATCACTTACATATGCATCTCCATAATTGGCTCCTTTACATCCTGCTTCCTCAATTAGTTTTGCTGCATGAAGATTTTTAGGATTTTTGAAAGTGCTACCAGAAGTTTTATTTTTAATTGGCTGAGATTCTAAACGTCTATTCTTTATTTCATTAATCTTGTCTTTAATTAAATTTTGATCTCCATAATTAAAATTAAATATAGCTTTTGTAACTATATCTGTATTTTTTATTTTTGAAGATCTATATTTTAGATTTAACTTATCTTTTGTAATTGTTTTTCTTTGACCTAAATTATCACAAATTTCTATACTATTTATAACATCTACAGTTTCCGAACCATAACAACCTGCATTCATTTTAACTGCTCCACCTACTGATCCTGGAATACCACTATAAAATTCAAAACCCTCTATATTTTGTCTCAATGCATAATTTGATAAATTAATATCTAAAATGCTAGCACCAACTTCAAGTTTGTTATCATTAATTTTAATAGAATTAAAACCTTTGCCTAATTTTATAAGAGTTCCATTATAACCATTATCTCTAATTAAAAGATTTGAACCTGAGCCTATTATGTAAAAATTTTCATTATTTATTTCATTTAGTATAATTTCTAACTCTAAATTATCTTCAACTATAGCAAATATTTTTGCATTACCTCCTGTTCTGAACCAAGTATTCTTACCAGCATTATAATCAAAGTAAATTTTACTTTTAAGCTTATTGGCTAATTCTATAATATTTTTTGACATTAGTTATTCAAATATTTTTTTGCAATACTTGATATTGAACCCGCACCCATAAAAACAATAGTATTTTGATTCATTGTATGAGGTTTCATTAATTTATTTAAATTACCTATATTCTTTAAATATTTAGTATTTTTATTTTTTTTTAATATTTTAGAATATATATCTTTTGAAGTTGCGCCCTTGATAATTTTTTCTCCAGCTGAATAGGTTTCTAATAAAAATAAATGATCAACTTTAGATAAAACTTTTATAAATTCACCAATCAATATTTTAGTTCTAGAGTATCTGTGTGGTTGAAAAACAACTATTACTTTATTTTTTAAACTTTTAGCTGCACTTAATGTAGCTGCAATTTCTGTTGGATGATGTGCGTAATCATCGTACACAAAGGATTTATTTTTTTTTCCAATAAATGAGAATCTTCTTTTTACACCTACATAATTTTTCAACGCGTTATTAATATCTTTATTTTTTATTCCATTTAGTTTGGCTGCAACAATACTTGCAGTTGCATTTAAAATATTGTGATTTCCAATTGCATTAATAGTAAATTTATAATTAGAATTATGAATAATTTTATTATTAATTTTTAATTTAAAAGAGGTTTTTAGTTTATTTTGTATAATATCAAAAATTAATACATCTGCTTTTTTATTTTTTATTGAATAAGTCAAAATATTTCTAGTTTTTATTTTGTTAATAAGTAATTTTAGATTCTTATCATCATAACACATTATTGTGGTTCCATAAAACGGAAGCAGGTTTATAAATTTTTCAAACGCATTAATTAAATTTTTCTTTGATTTATAAAAATCCATATGTTCAATATCTAAATTAGTAATAATTGATATTTGATGTGGGAGCTTTAAAAAAGTACCATCACTTTCGTCTGCTTCAACAATCATCCACTCCCCTTTTCCATAACGATTATTATTAGAAAAAGAGTTTATGATCCCACCATTAACAATAGTAGGGTCTAAACCTGCTTCATTGAAAATGTTTCCTACCAAACTAGTGGTGGTGGTTTTCCCATGAGATCCAGCTATGGCAATAGATTTTTTATTTTTCATTAATTCTGAAAGCATATCAGCTCTAGAAAGAACAGGGACTTTCTTAATATATGCTTCTCTTATTTCAGGATTATTTTTTTTTATAGCTGATGAATAAACAACAACATGGGCATATTTAATATTTTTTTTATTATGTCCTAAAAAAAATTTAATACCTTTTTTCTTTAATCTTTTTGTGTTGTCGTTTTCTGATATATCACTACCCTGAATCGAATATCCTTTATCTAACATCAATTCTGCAATACCAGACATTCCTATTCCTGAAATACCTATAAAATGAATTTTACTGTTAATTTTCATTTAGAATTAATTTATAAATCAAAGTGTTAGAGTTTTTAACTTGAATCATATCAAATTTCTTGTTCATTGATTCTAATTTTTTTGGATTATTATATGTTTCATATATATATCTTTTTGCTTTTTCTAAATCGTCATTATTTTGATCAATAATTATGGCTAAGTCATGTTTAGCTAATATTTTAGCATTAAAAAATTGATGATTGTCTTTTGAAGAAGGTAATGGAATTAATATTGAGGGAAGTTTATAGTTAATTAAATCAACAATTGTTCCTGCTCCAGCTCTGCATATTGCTAAATTAGATTTAGCTAGTATTTCATCTACATTTATAAAAAAATCTTTAAAAATTATTGGTGATTTAATATTTTGTAATTTTGCTTCATATTTTTTTATCAAATGTTTAGAACACTGAAATATAAATTTAGCTTTTATAATTTTTTCATCATCTATAATTTTAATTAGATTTATTGCAAAATTTGATACAAATTCTGATCCTTGACTGCCACCAGAAATAAAAAATGTAAATTTACTATCAGAATTTTTATTGCTTATGTTATTATTTTTTTGAAAATTATTTTCTGGAGAACCAACTACAAATATTTTATCTTTAAACTTTGAATTGATTTTAGATTTAATATCAAAATTTAAAAATAATTTATTTGAAAAATTCAAAAAAAATTTATTCGTTCTTCCTATTATTGAATTTTGTTCATGTATATAAAGTTTAACTTTATAAATTGGTTTAAATAACATACATGTTAACATTGGAGAAAACGAAGCATAACTTCCAAAAGAAATAGAATGGGATGGTTTTAATAAAAATATAATAATGAATGATTGAATTAATCCTAATAAAATTTGAAATATGCCAAAGATTTTAAATATTAGATTTCCATTCAAATTTGACGAGCTAATTATATAAATTTTTCCATTATAATTTTCAAAATATTTATAACCTCTTTTGTCAGTTATAATTGAGCAATTTATATTTTTAACAGATAAATAATTGGCAAAATTTTTTGCTGGTATAACATGTCCACCTGTTCCTCCTGTAATTAGTAAAAAATTTTCTTTCATAATTCTTCATTTTTTTTGTTTGTAAGAGATAATAAAAAACCAAATAAAATTGCTACTGATATCATGGAAGAACCTCCATAACTTACAAATGGCAGTGTCATACCCTTTGTTGGTATAAGGCCCAGCGAGCTAAAGATATTAATTAAGCATTGTAATCCAAATGAGCAAATTAAACCACTAATTGCTATAATTTTATATGGATCTTCAAGTTGTAGAACTTTTAATAAGCTTCTTATTATAATAGATAGAATTATAAAAATAATTATTAAACAAAAAATAAATCCTAATTCTTCTCCAGCAACAGCAAAAATAAAATCAGTGTTAGCATCAGGAATTTTTTCTTTTAAAATACCTTGCCCTGGACCCTTTCCAAGTAGCCCGCCATTTTTGAAAGCTTGAATACTTAAATCTATTTGATATGTATCAGTCCCGCCTAATCCGCCAAGAAATGAATTAATTCTTGATTGAACATGATCAAAAATAAAATAAGAAAAAATTGAAATTCCTAATATAAATAAAAATGCAACTATAACTAAAAAAATTGATAAACCAGCAACGAATAACTGGCAAAAAAAAGTTGCTGACAGTAAAACTGTCATTCCCAAATCAGGCTGCATAAGTATTAAAGATAAAAGCAAGAAGAAAAAAACAAACAGTAAAGGTAAATAAAATTTTTTATCTTCTATAGATTTACTTATACACCATGCTGTCAATATGACAAAAATAGGCTTAATTATCTCTGAAGGTTGAAGTGTAAAGTTAAATATTTGAAACCATCTCTTAGCGCCTTTAACTTCGTAATCTAAAAAAAGTATTAGCAGTATTATTATTAATAAAATAATAAATGAAAATAATGAAATTCTTCTTATATTTTTACTATCTAAGTCTGATAACGTAATTAGTAAGAAAACTGAAAGAAGAAAAAAAATAGAGTGTCTATTTATGGATAAATTTTCATCTATGGAAAATGAAAGTATTAATCCCGTAAAACCCAATGAAAATATTAATATAATGTTAATTCTATCAATTGAACTCCACCAATTCTTTAAATATTTCATGGTTAACTTATATAATTTTTAATTAATTTATTAAAATGTATGCCTCTTTCTTCAAAATTTTTGTATTGATCATAAGAGGCACATGCAGGAGCGAACAAAATAGTTGATTGATTTGAATTTTTTTTAATATCCTTGAAGGTTTCTTTAATAACTGATTTTAAATTTGCCAATTTTTTTACAACTAATTCTTTTTTTAATTTTTTTTCAATAAAATTTCCTGATTTTCCGTAAGTATATACACAGCTAATTTTATTTTTATATTTTAGAAGAATTTCAAAATTTTTTTCTTTAGCTATGCCCCCTAAGATTAGGTAAATATTATTATAATTTACAACTGAATTTATTGTTGAATTTAAATTAGTAGATTTACTATTATTTACTATTTTTAATTTATTATTTGTAAAAATTGTAGATGATCTAAATGGCAGACCCTTAAATGTTTTAATAACCTTAAGAAAATTAGATTCTGGAATTTTTAATATTTTGCTACATATGTATGCTATTAAAATATTTTGAATATTAAAATTACCCTCTAAATCTTTTGAGATTTTTTTTATAAATAATTTTTTGTTTTTTTTGAAGTAATTATCAAGAATATAATCATTGTTAGCAAAACAATCAGCTGATTTATTGACTAAAGAAAAACTAATTTTATTTTTAATTTTTTTTTGATTAAATATCTTTCTTGAATAAATATCATCAATTGATAACAAATTAATTCCGTTTTTAGAAATAATATTTTTCTTCTGACTAACATAATCACTAATTCCTTTGTACCTATCTAAATGATCACCAGATAAATTTGTTATTACTGATATTTTACTATCAAGTGACTTAACTGTTTCTAATTGAAAAGAACTTAATTCGATAACATGAACTTTATATTTTTTTTTAAGAAGAAAAACATTGCATAATGATTCTCCAATGTTGCCCCCAACAAATGTTTTAATATTATTTTTTTTTAAAATGTCTCCTATTAACTTGGTAGTTGTTGATTTCCCATTTGTGCCAGTAATAGCTACAATCTTTTGATTTGTTAAATTGGAAATATATAAATTTAAATCTCTATTTACTTTTTTAGATATATTTTTTCTTTTAAATTTTTTTTGTCTTAAAGATATTCCGGGGCTAACAAAAATTTTTTTAAAATCATTCAAATTATCTTTTTTTATATTAAAAAAATAATCTTTATTGTAATTTTTTTTTATAGCCTTTCTTACTATTGGATTATCATCCCACATCTTAAATTTTATTTTTTTATTTTCAAAATAATTTATTATAGAAAGTCCTGATTTTTGAATTCCATAAATTAAATACATTATCTTATTCTTAAAGTTGCAAGACCTATCAAAGCTAATACAATAGTAATTATCCAAAAACGAATAACTATTGTTGACTCAGGCCATCCCTTTTTTTCAAAATGATGATGTAGTGGAGCCATTAAAAAAACCCTTCTTCCTGTCATTTTAAAAATGAATACTTGGATTACTACAGACAAGGTTTCTACAACAAATAAACCTCCTATTATTGCAAGAAGAATTTCATGCTTGCATATTATTGCGACTGAGCCTAAAGAGCCGCCTAATGCTAAAGATCCTGTATCACCCATAAAAACTTTGGCAGGTGGTGCGTTAAACCAAAGAAAACCTAAAGCGGCTCCAATTAAAGAACCACAAAAAACTGCTAATTCACCGGTTCCAGGAATATATTGGATAAGTAAATAATTAGAAAAAACTATATTACCTGAAACATAAGCTATGAAAGCAAAAGACATAGCAACTATCATTACAGGGACAATTGCTAAACCATCAAGTCCGTCAGTTAGATTTACTGCATTAGCTGATCCAATAATTATAAATATGGAAATTAGAAAATAAAATATTCCAAAATCTATAATTAAATTTTTAAAGAAAGGAAATGTCATAGATTTGCTTATACTTGGATCTAAATTTATAAGAATTAAATATGTAATGAAAAAAGAAAAAATGATTTGAAATATAATTCTTATTTTTGATGAAATACCCTTACTTGTATTTGATTTTATTTTACTGTAGTCATCTGCAAAACCAATAGATCCAAAAATTAAAATAGTTAAAAGTAAAATCCATATAAAAATATTTTGTAAATCAGCCCAAATAATTGTTGAAACAAAAACACTTAGAATAATCAACAGGCCACCCATTGTAGGAGTACCTTTTTTTGCAATTATATGTGACTCTGGACCATCATCTCTTATTGGCTGGCCAGTTGGCTGAACATTTGATAATTTGTTAATAATATAATTTCCAAATATGAGAGAAAAAAATAATCCAGTAAGAATAGAGGCGCCAGTTCTAAATGTTATATAATTAAAAATATTTAGAAAACTAAATAAAGATTGGTATTCAAAGGCCAAATATTTAATCAAATCGATACCTGTTTTAATAGTATTTTTGCAAACTTATTTATTTTTGTCGAATTAGAACATTTAATTAAAATAATGTCATTATTATGCACTTTCTCTTTTAAAAATTGCATAATTTTATTTGTATTTTTAAAATGGATAAATTCATTATTTGGATTTAAATTTTTTACAGATAATTCAAAGAATTCGCCACATAAAATTACAAATTTAAAAATAGTGGCATCTAATTGTTGTAGTAATTTATAATGAATTTTATAAGAATTATTTCCTAATTCATTCATTGTCCCTAGGATTATTATTTTTTTATTATTTTTTACTTTGATATTTTCTAAGTTTTTTATGCTTTGCAACATTGTATCAGGATTAGCATTATAAGATTCATCAATAATATTTATTTTTTTTTTATTTAAAGAAATTTTATGAACTAATCCCCTACCTTCCACTGGTTTTAAAAACTTGAATCGATTTATAACTGATTTGATGTTTAGAGAATTTTCATTATAAAATGCAAGACAAAATAATAAGTTATTTAATCTATGCATTACTATTGCATCAGTAACAATGTTAACCTTTTTTTTATTAATTGATAAAGTTACTTTATGCAATTTTTTATAGGGAGATATTTTTTTAATAAAATATTTTTTTGAAGAATTATCAATACGAATTATTTTAAGATTTTTTTCTTTTTTTGCTTTTGTGATTAAAATATTTTCAGATTTAGAAGAAACATTAAGATATAGCTTTTTTCTATTATTATTATATTTAGAAATAAATATATCAGCTTTTTCTCTGGCAATATTATTTTTAGTTTGAAAATTTTCAAGGTGAGTAGATTGTATATTTGTAATAAATACCTCTGATGGTTTGACTAAATTACTAAGAAATTTTATCTCACCAAAATTATTTGTTCCAATTTCAAAAATTGCATAATTTGATTTTAAATTTAAATTTAGTAAAGAAATTAATACACCTAACTGATTATTATAACTTTTCTTTGAGTAAGAAATCGTATGATTTTTTTTTAAGAAAAATGCTAAAGTTTCTTTTAAAGTAGTTTTACCAGCACTGCCAGTAATGCCTATTACTTTACCTTTGTATAAATCTCGTTTCGTTTTTGCTATTTTTGAAAGATATTTATAAATATTATTTACATATAAAATTTTTTTATTTTTTTTGAAATTTTTATTATCAGTTACACAAAACTTTGCACCTCTATCTATTGCTTCATTTAAAAACTTGTTTCCATGAAACCTTTTACCTTTTAAAGCAAGAAATATATCACCACTTTTAATATCTTTACTTGATATTTGAATTTTATCTTTTTTAGATATTATATATTTCTCTAATTTATATAATTCGATCATTAATTTAATAATTGTTTTACAACTGTAAAATCATCAAACTTAATTGTTTTATTTTTTAAAACTTGAAATTTTTCGTGCCCTTTACCTGCTACTATTAAAATTTCATTCATTTTTAATTCTTTAATAGCTAATTTAATTGCTTTTCTTCTATTAGATACTTCCATAGCTCTAGAACAATACTTTAGAATATTTTTCCTTATTTTAGATGGATTTTCATTTCTAGGATTGTCATCCGTTATATAAATTTTATCAGCATATTTATTTGCAATTAATGCCATAGATTTTCGCTTACTTTTATCTCTATCACCGCCACAACCAAATAAAATTGAAGGTTTCATTTTTTTTATTTTATAAGCAAGTAAAATTTTTTTCAAAGCATCAGGTGTATGTGCATAATCAATAATAATTTTTGATTTTTTTTTCTTATACTCAATTGTCTGCAAACGACCTGATGGATTTGTAACTTTTGATAATACTCTTATAATTTTACTTTGACCAATATTAAGTGCTAAGCAACAAGTAATTGCGCATTCTAAATTTTCTAATTCTATATTTGTTTTAAGTTTTAGATTTTCTAGTTTATATTTATTATTGTTAATATTCAAATATACAAAATCATTTATTTTTATTAATTTTATATTTTTATTTCCGAAATATTTTAATTTTACGTTTTTTTTTATCAATGTTTTTTTTAATTCAGATAAGATTTTTAATCTTGAATTAATTACAGCAGATCCAGAATTTACTAAATGTTTAGAGAAAAGTTTAATTTTAGATTTTTTATAATTTGAGAATGTTTTATGGTAATCAAGATGATCTTTTGAGATGTTTGTAATAGCTGCAATATTTATAGGATAATTTCTTAACCTGTTTTGTTCTAGAGCGTGACTTGAAGCTTCAAAAATGAAAATATTTTTTTCTTTTTTATTTGAAGATCCATATCTAAATAATTCTTCATAGGCAGGTGTTGTTAAATTTATATCATTTATTTTTTTTCCGTTTACAAAATGTCCTAAAGTACCAACTATTGTATTATTATATTTTAGTGAATTAAGAATCTTTGAAATATACCAAACAACTGATGTCTTTCCATTGGTGCCTGTAACTGCTAGTGTTTTAAAGGGAAGATTACTATGAAGTTTATTTAATAAATAATATATCTCAAAATTAATATTAGATACAACAAATTGAGGAATTTTTAAGTTTTTAATATATTTATTTGAAATTATAGCAGGAGTTTTATTCTTAAGTACTTCATCAAAATAAATCTTTTTTACATTTGTATTTTTGTCATAAACAAACAACGTTTTGTTATTAGTAAATTTTGAGTTAGAGGTAATTGCAGAGAAATATTTATTTTTATTAAAGTTGTACGATTTATTTACTCTTATAACTTTTGATAAATTAGACAGTAGCATTCAATTTTCTATATAAAAAATTTGTGTCTACTTTTAGAAGATCATCATTTTTATCTTTTGAAATATTAAAGAGGCTTATAATATTAATAATAATATCTTTTACCAAGGGTGCATTTACTCTTGCTCCAGTCATTCTTTGTTTAGTTCCTGTTTCCTTTTTTGGATACTCAATAGCAGTGTAAACTACATATTTTGGATTATTTGTTGGAAATATTCCAATAAAGGACGTTAAGTTTCTATCCTTATAATATCCACCATTTGGATTTAGTAATTCTGATGTTCCAGTTTTACCTCCTACAGAATAACCATCTACTTTTACTCTAGGACCAGTGTATTCGGTCTTGAGAACGACAGAATTTAATAAATTGATAAAGAATTTAGATGATTCTTTATTATTAAAAATTTGATTTTGTTCAAATTGTTTGTTTAATTGAAGTGTAGGAAAAACC
Source organism: uncultured Alphaproteobacteria bacterium (assembly GCA_902540265.1). Classification (GTDB taxonomy): domain Bacteria; phylum Pseudomonadota; class Alphaproteobacteria; order HIMB59; genus CACPNW01. Next base: position 18,095 of record CACBLW010000003.1, on the reverse strand, counting down.
TCATTTCCATTATTCGCTAATGAAGCATAAGCTTTAACTAAATGAAGAGGTGTAATTGCAAATCCATGTCCAAATCCTATCGTTGCTGTTTCTAGCTTACCCCAATTATATTTATTTCCTAAAGGAGCTGAGCTTTCTTTATTTTCTATATTTATTTTTTTATTGAAACCTATTTTTTCAAAAAATTCTATTTGGTTTTTTTTTCCAATCAAAGTAGCAATCTGAGCTGTACCAATATTGGATGATTCAACAATTATTTTTTCAACATCATAAATACCATTATCTTTGTATTTATCATGATCACTTATATTTAAATATTTTTTTGTAACATCAAAAGTCATTTGAGGATCTATAATATCTAAATCAAATCCAATAGTGGCAGTTATTGGTTTGAAAGTTGATCCCATTTCATAATTAGACTGAAAAACTCTATTCATTAAATTATTGTTATTATATGAAGATTTGTCCTCAGGATTATAATCAGGTAAGCTTACTGATGATAAGATTTGACCGTTAGTAATATCCATAACTATAGCTAAACCGGATTCAGCTTTATAATTATTTATAGTTTTTAAGAGATTTTCTCTAACCAACTGCTGTAAATTAGTATCAATACTAATAATTATATCCTGTGATTTTGCGAGATCATCTTCAAAATACCTCTCAATTCCACTCTGACCAATTTGATCAATATCTACATATCCAAGAATATGTGACAACGTATTCTTATAAGGATATATTCTTTTAAATTCCTTATGAGCTTTGATGTTTATTTCACCAAGATTAATTATTTCTTGATATTCAACTGGAGATATATTTCTTTTTATCCAAATAAATTTACTTGTTGATAATAATTTTTTTTCTATTTTTTTTATATCTAAATCAAGAATTAATCCCAATTTATAGGCTAGTTCTTTTTTATTTTTTATCTTATTAGGGTTAATTGATAAAGAGATACTTTCAATTGAAGTAGCAATTGTAGTGCCATTCCTGTCATAAATACTGCCCCTAATATCTTTTTTTATATAATTAGTGGTATCATCATTCAGATCAGGAAAGAGCATAATTGACGAGATTCTATAAATAGAAATAAAATAGACAAAGATAAAAATTGTAATTGAAAAAAAAACTCTTCTATGAAGTAATTTTAAAGAATCACTATCAAATAATTTTAGTTTACTTAACATTAATTAATTATTTGAACTAACAAGCTTAATATTTTTATCTTGATTTGAAAGTTCTTTCATTTTTACAATAAGAGGGACATTATTGTTTTGAGTTTCATAAAAATACAATTCATATAGTGTTTTTAAATATGAGCTTTTTTGATGAGCAGCTAGTTCAATCTTATTGATTTTTAAGTTTTCTGAAATCTTAGAAATATTCATTTTCAGATTAAGATTATTTTTTTCGATTTCTCTTGTATTGTTAGCAATAAAAATCATTGAAAAAATTAGTATTAAATTAAGAATTAAAAAGAATATAATTGATTTAGTATACTTCATTATTAAATTTTCTGAGCTACCCGAAGTTTTGCTGATCTAGATCTGGGATTTTCTAAAATCTCAGAAGCTGATGGCAATATTGGTTTTTTGGTGATTATTTTAAGTTGAGTTGCCAGTTTATCAGGTAACTCCGGGTAGTGGCGGGAGGAACGCCATCGTTTACCACTATTGTGGTTAAAAAAATCTTTCACAATTCTATCTTCTAGACTTTGGAAAGAAACTACTAAAATTAAACCATCTTTATTTAAAATTTTTAGAGTTTTTTCTAAACTCATCTTAAGTTCACTTAACTCATCATTTACATAAATTCTAATTGCCTGAAATGTTTTTGTTGCTGGATGAATCTTATTTTTTAATTGATTCTTTTTTGGTAAACATTTTTTAACAATATTTGATAATTCTATCGTATTGTTTATAAATTTTATTTTTCTATTTTTTACTATTTCTTTTGCAATAACTCTTGAATAACGTTCTTCTCCATATTGATAAATTATATCAGCTAAATTTTTTTCTTCATAATTATTAATTATATCGTAAGCATTTTTATCTGAAACACCCATTCGCATATCAAGCGGTCCGGATTTGTTGAATGAAAAACCTCTTTGTGCATTATCTATTTGATTTGAGCTTGTGCCTATATCAAAAAGAATAATGTCAAATTTTTTATCTTTAAACTTTGTGTTATTTACTATTTCTTCAATTTTACTAAATTTATCATTTATTAGAGTAAAATTTGGAAATTTAATTTCTAATTCTTTTGCAAATATTTTTGAAATTGGATCCCTATCTATTGCTAATAAATGATTTACATTAAATTTTTCAAGAATAGTTTTTGAATAACCGCCACCACCAAAAGTTGCATCTATTATATTTATTGATTTTGTTAATGGTAGAAAAGATATTATTTCATTAATCATTACTGACTTATGTAAATTTTTCATATCATTTTTGTTGTGTTAACATCATTCGTAATGATTTTTTTTCTTTTAATAAACGTTTTCTTGAATCCTCAGTATTTTTTAGACCTTGTTTAGGTTCCCATATCTGAAAAAAATGTCCTTGACCAAAAAAAGCGGCTTCTGTTTTTATTCCTGCATATAATTTTAATGCTTCAGGTATTAAAAACCTTCCTTCTTTATCAACATTAGTTGTGACTATTTCAGAAAATATTGATGTTGAGAAATCATCATAATCTTCCGAGAAAAAATCTAGGTTGTTAATTCTTTTTGCAATTTCTTTTAATCGTCCAACACCGCATCCTTCAATAGATGGTGATTTTATAGATTTGTATAAAATTATTTCATTTCTGTTAGCTTTAGGAAGAACATTTCTAAAACTAGAAGGTAGAGAAATCCTTCCCTTTTTATCTATTTTATTAAAATATTTAGATACAAATAAATCCATTTAAAATGGGTTATCATGGGATTATATGGGCGTCAATGGGTATATGAATTATTCATAAATGTTCTTTGTATGTTCTCAATAATTATAGATGGTGCATAAGCCGGGTTCTGTAATTTATTAAAAATTGATGATCATTAATCTAGAACAAACGTTGCCATTTGTTTCAAGCAGTCTACCCGAATAACTCAGCTGGAACTGATTGCTATTCCTATTTGACCTTGCTCCAAAAAGGGTTTGCAATGCCTTTTTTGTTACCAAAAAAGCGGTAAGCTCTTACCTTACCATTTCACCCTTACCTTTGCAGGCGGTATATTTTCTGTTGCACTTTCCCTAAGCTTACACTTGCCAGGTGTTACCTGGTTTTTTTTCCAGTGGAGCCCGGACTTTCCTCTTGATTTCTCAAGCGATCATCGCACCATCAAGTGGTGTAATAAATCTATTTAATTTTTCGTCAATAAATTTTTCAATAATTGCTTAATTATACTAGTATAAACAATTTCTTGATTTACATAAGTGAATTCATTTAGATGTCTACTTTTATAAGCCGTAATTAACCTATTATAATGTTTTAAATTTTTATGAACTTGACCCGTATCATACCCAATTAATGAAAGTGCAAAAATTATAATTCTTTTTTTTGATCTAATATTATATTTGATAAACCAATCTTGAATTATTTTTATTTCATTTATTGTTATATTTTGAAAGTTTAAGATGATATTTTCATTTTCTAATAATTTCCAGGGAAAATATTTGCCAGGATCCTTTTTTCTAAATGGCGCTACATCAGAATGTGCTAAAATATTTTTTTTGTTAATCTTATATTTATCTTTTATTTTAAGAATTAACTTTTTTAATGAAGATATCATTTTAGAAGAAAATTTATTATTTTTTCCATACGGATTATAATCAAGTTCAATTCCTATTGAAAAAGAGTTTATATCAACAATATCTTGCCAGTATGATTGACCTGCGTGCCATGCTCTGAATTTTTCATCTACTAAACAATAAATTACACCATTTTGAGAAATTAAATAATGTGCGCTTACTTTTTTCTCCCTTGTACACAAATATGTAATAGCTTCTTTAGTATTTCTTAATGCAGTATAATGAATTATTATGAACTGTATTTTAGATTTTTTTCTTGAATTGTAATTAGGAGATTTATATTTAGTTATATATTTCATTCAAATTTCTTAATTAAAATATATAAATAAGTTATGATAAAAAAATTTAGCTGTCTAATATTATTACTACTATGTATTAGTTGTTCGGGTACTAATAGAGATACTAATACAAGTAGTGACGAAATTATATTAGATAATCCAGAAAATCTCTATAAAATAGCTAAAATAACTTTTGATCAGGAAAACTATGAATTAGCAAGAAAACAATTTTCAGAAATTAAAAAACTTTTTCCATTATCTAATGAAGCTATACAATCAGAAATAATGATTGCATTTATAAGTTATATTCAAATGGATTATGATAATGCGATTTTAAATTTTAAAAAAATAATCAATAGATATCCATCACACAAAGATCTAGATTATGTCTATTATATGATTGCAGTATCTAATTATGAACAGTTACAAAATGAGTCCTTAGATGGTTATTTTAATAATTTAGCCCTAGAGGCATTTGATCAAGTAATTAAAAGATTTCCTGAAAGTAAATATGCTAAAGATAGTAGACAAAAAATTATTTTAGTTAATTCTAATATAGCTGCAAAACACATGGAAATTGGAAGATTTTATTTAAATAACAAAAAATATATTGCTGCCTTAAATAGATTTAAAATAGTGGTCAATGAGTTTTCAATTACAAAATTTACACCTGAAGCATTGCACAGAATGGTCGAGGCATATTATGAAATGGGGATGTTTGAAGATAGCTATAATACTGCTGCATTACTAGGTTATAATTATCCTGATTCTAAATGGTATAAATTAAGCTATAATTTAGTTGAACAAATTGATGGTGAAGAAACATTCTTAAAAAAAATTAGAAATTTTTTTTAATGGATAAAGAAGAGAAAATTTTAAAAAGATTAAAAGAACTTGCTGATTTAATTAAAAAACATAATTATAATTATCACACATTAGATAAACCTAAAATAACTGATCAAGAATTTGATAAATTAGTTAAAGAAAATGATGTTTTAGAAAAAAAATATCCAAATTTAATTTTAAGAAATAGCCCTAACAAAAATTATGGTAGTAAAATAAAAGATAATTTCAAAAAAATAAAACATGACTCTCAAATGTACTCACTTTCAAATGCTTTTGACAATAATGATATAGAAGACTTTATAAAACGTTCAGTAAAATTTTTAAAATTAGATAATGATGATGATTTTCAATATATCTGTGAACCAAAAATTGATGGACTATCTTTAAATCTTGTCTATAAAAATGGAAATTTAGTTTCTGCTGGTACAAGAGGAGATGGGTTTGTTGGAGAAGATGTTACTGAAAATATTTCAAATATAAAAAATATTCCATCTAAATTAAAAAAAAACTTTCCAGCTTTTATTGAAATTAGAGGAGAGGTATTCTTAAATAAAAGTGATTTTGAGCAACTTAATTCTAAGTTAGAAAATAAATCTAAATTTGCAAATCCAAGAAATGCTGCAGCTGGCAGCCTAAGACAACTTGACACTTCTATTAGTCATAATAGACCTCTAAAATTCATACCTCATGGCATTGGTAAATGTTCTGATAAATTTGATAAAATTGAGAATTATTACGACCAACTAAAGAATTGGAACATTACGCCAAATAATATAAGAAAAAATTGTTACTCAGTTAAAGAAATTATTAAATTTTATAATCAAATAGATCAAAAACGATCTGCTATTGATTATGATATTGATGGATTAGTTGTAAAAATAAATAGTTTTAAACTGCAAGAAAGATTAGGTTATGTTGGAAAAAATCCGAGATGGGCAATTGCTTTAAAGTTTTCTGCTGAAAAAGCTAATACTATAATTCAATCTGTTGATTACCAAGTTGGGAGAACTGGTGCAATAACTCCTGTAGCAAGATTGCAACCTGTTAATTTAGGTGGTGTGATTATATCAAATGCTTCTTTACATAATTTTGATGAAATAAATAAAAAAAATATAAATGTTTTAGATCTTGTTGAAATTGAAAGAGCAGGAGATGTTATTCCGTATGTTACTAGACTAGTAAAAAAAAATAGTAAAATAAATTCTAAAATAAAACCTCCTAAGAATTGTCCAATCTGTAAGAGTAATGTTTTAAAAGAAAAAGATGAAGCAATACTAAGATGCTCAAATACATATGGTTGTAGTTCGCAAAACATAGGAAGAATAATTCATTTTGTTGGTAAGAAAAGTTTAAATATTGATGGGTTTGGTGAGAAACAAGTTAAACAATTATTTAATTTAAAATATATAAATAAAGTAGAAGATATATTTAATCTTGAAAAATTTGAATCAGAAATAATTAAGTTGGATGGCTGGGGTAAATTATCTTTTTCTAATTTAATTAATTCTATTAATAATTCTAAAATAATTTCATTAGATAAATTTATTTATTCACTTGGTATTAGATTTATTGGAGAGGTTAATGCTGAAATCTTAGCAAACGAATTTAAAAAGCTAGATATATTTATTTCATCTTCAAATAATATGAGTTTATTAGAAAATATTGACGGTTTAGGACCAAAAGCAATATCTTCCATAATAGATTTTTTTTCTAAAGATATAAATAATGAAACTATTAAAAATTTAAAAAATCACTTATCTATTACATATACAGAGAATAAATCATTTGATAATTTTTTTTCAAATAAACATTTAGTTTTTACTGGCACTTTAACTGAACTTTCAAGAGATGAAGCTAAGTACTTAGCAAAAACTAAAGGGGCAAAAATATTGTCTAGTATTAGTAAAAAAACAGATTTTCTAATAGCTGGAGAAAAGGCAGGTTCAAAAATAGATAAAGCAACTAAATTAGGAATAACGATTTTAAACGAAAAAGATTTCCTTAAAAAAATTAATCTATAATTTTCAAGAACTTTAAATATACCTTTTTTGAAGAAAAATTCTCAAAATCAATCAAAGCTTTGTCACCGTCTAATTTTATTATTTTTCCATTACCAAATTTTTGATGATAAACTTGTTTCCCTTTAGATATATTAACTTCAAATTCAAAATCTTGATTAAAATCCCAATCAATATTATTTTTTTTGGAATTTTCTAATAACCTTCTTCTTCCAGGTGTAATAATTTCTTCACTGAATGAGTCAGTTTCTAAAAAATTATCTAAAAAGTTATTATCTTGTATATATTTAGAATCGTTTATCTCTACTTTATCTTCTGGAAGTTCACTTATAAATCTAGATGGCAAGTTATAATCATGTGATGCAAAAGAATATCTATTTTGATTTACGTAGGTAATATAAATTTTTTTTCTTGCTCTTGTTAAGGCAACATAAGCCAGCCTTCTTTCTTCTTCTAATCCCTGATTACCTGATTCCTCTATTGATCTCTGACTTGGAAAAACGCCTTCCTCCCAACCAGCTAGAAATACATAATCAAACTCTAATCCTTTAGCAGCATGCATTGTCATAAGTGTTAGTGTTTCTTCAGAAGTATTTGTTATGTTTTCCATAACTAAAGATACATGTTCCAAAAAACCTTCTATATTCTCAAATTCTTTTAAGCTTTCTATAAATTCATTTAAATTATCTATTCTTGATAGACTGTCAGGTTTATTTGAGTTCTCCTCCTCTTTTTTTAAGTAATCTAAATAACCAGAGTCTTCTATTATTACTTTAGCTAATTCAATATGATCAAATTTCTTCTTAACCTTTTGCCATTTTAAAATATTGTCAGTAAAATTATATAATTCTCCCTTGGCCTTTGAATTGCTCTTAAATGTCAGCTGTTGTGCAGATTCAAATAGAGAAATATTATTCATTCTTGCATAACTACTAATTTTACTAACAGTGGATTTTCCTATGCCTCTTTTAGGTACATTAATTATTCTTTCAAAAGCTAAATCATCAGATAGGTTATTTGTTAATCTTAAATATGCAATAATATCTTTAATTTCCTTTCTTTCATAAAATCGTAATCCTCCAATTATTTTATATGGGAGCCCAAGATTGATTAGTCTTTCTTCAAAAGATCTAGTGTGTGCAGCAACACGAAACAAAATTGAGATCTCGCTTAAATTTTTTTTCTCTTTTATTATATTTTCTATTTTGTCTGTTACAAAAATAGACTCTTCTTTTGTTTCCCAAAAACCATTAATAGTAATTTTTTCACCAATCTGATTTTTACTCCATAATTCTTTTCCATATCTTCCTTTATTTTTAGCAATAAGAGTTGATGCACAGCTTAATATATTTCTTGTCGATCGATAATTTTGCTCTAATCTCACTATTGTTACATTCTCAAAGTTTTTTTCAAAATTCAATAGATTTGTGACATCTGCTCCTCTCCAAGAATATATTGATTGATCATCATCACCAACACAACATATATTTTTGTTTCCTTTATATAAAAATTGAATCCACTGTTGCTGTATAGGGTTAATATCTTGATATTCATCTACATGAATATATTTAAAAATATTTTGATATTTTGATAATATACTATTATTTTTTTGAAAAATTTTTATACAAAATAAAATTAAATCACCAAAATCAACACTATTTAATCGAAGAAGTTCAGACTGATAAATACTATATATTTTTCGAATTTCTTTATCATTTTTCCGATATTTATTTTCACTTAATTCATTAGGGCTTATTCCTTTATTTTTTAAATTATCTATTGCTGATAAATAATATTTAGGTGAAGTTTCTTTTGTATCTATTTTTTCAATTTCACAAATATTTTTTATTAATTTTAACTGATCATCTACATCAATAATTAAAAAATTTTTTCTTAATCCTACTACTTCATAATGTTGTCTTAGTATTCTTAGTGATAAAGAGTGAAATGTTCCTACCCACATATTATCTATAGGAAAATTTAATGCATCTCCGATTCGTGACTTCATTTCACTTGCCGCTTTATTTGTAAAAGTTACAGCCAATATTTGCCTTGGAGTGGCTAGTTTTTTAATTAATATATTTAAGATTCTGAACGTTAATACCCTGGTTTTTCCACTACCAGCGCCCGCTAAAACAAGTAAAGATCCATTGGTTTGTTGTACAGCAGTTCTTTGCTCTTTATTCAATAAATCAAGATAATTTTGCGAATTTTCTGTCATTTTTTTGCTATAATAGAGATATATATAATGTAATTTATAAACTATATTAAATAATAGTTTAGATATTAGTTGTTAGCCTATGAGCAAAAAAATTATAATTCTGTTTTTTCTATTTTTTAGTTTACTATCATATAAGGTAGTTGCCAGTGATGCAGATCAGGTAAATACTGATTCTGAGGACTTTGAAACAACCACTATAGAAGATGAAATATATGATCCTTTTGAACCATTAAATAGAGCTATATTTAGTTTTAATAATGTAGCCGATAGAATTGTTTTAGAACCAATTGCAAAAGGATACAAAAAATTACCTTCTCCAGTACAAAGTGGAATAAATAATTTTTTAAGTAATTTAAGAGCTCCATTAGTTGTAATTAATCAAATATTACAAGGTCAATCTGAAAACGCTGTTCAATCTTCAGGAAGATTTATTGTTAATAGTACCGTAGGTGTATTTGGTTTATTTGATATTGCTGAAAAGATTGGACTTGAAGAAAAAGAAGAAGATTATGGGCAAACACTTGCAACTTGGGGTGTTGGAGATGGTTTTTATATTGTACTTCCATTATTTGGGCCTTCAAATCTAAGAGACACATCAGGCATGGTATTAACAATGTTAACAGATCCAATTAATGCATATGCAGTAAGTGAAGGAGAAGCTTGGCTAGTGCCAATGAGAACTGCAGTTAATGCAGTTGATACAAGATCACAAATAATTGATGAAGTTAATGCATTAAGAGATAATTCAGTAGATTATTATGCAGCAGTAAGAAGTTCTTATTATCAAAACCGAAAGGCAGCAATAAACAATGTAGATGACTCAGAATTAACACCCCTACCTCTAATTAGTATTGAATTCGAATAATGAAGTTTAAGTTAATTGTATTTTTTTTTATAATCTTTATTTCAAAAAATTTATATTCTGGTGAAACTTCAGAATGGCTAAAAAGAGAAATAGATATTATTCTTGAAGCTTATAAAAATCAAAATCTCTCAAATGAAAAAAGATTTCTTCTAATTGAAAAAACAATAAATAATAATTTTGCTGGTACAGGTATTGCTAAATTTGTTGCAGGAGAAGCTTGGAAAAAATCAGATAAAAATACAAAAAAGATCTACATCGAAAATTTTAAAAGACATCTAGCTTTAAATATAGCTTCAATGATGCAAGGATATTCAGACCAGACCTATGAATTAACAAAATCAAAATACGATCAAAAAAATCAAGTTACTCTAATTGATATGGAGATCTTTTCAGACACTGGTTCAGTTGTTGTAACATGGAGGGTAAAAGAATCAAAAGATAGATTTTTTGTTATTGATTTAATTGTTGCTGATATTTCATTAGTAGTAACAAAAAGATCGGAGTTTAACTCAATGTTAAAAAAAGTTGATAATGATCTTACAAAATTTAATGAAGTTTTATTTGATCAAAATCAATTAAGTTATCAAAAAATTACTGAATAACATCATATTAAATTTTATTTGTAATTATGATTTTAGATTTTTTATTTCTTCTTCTGTCAATATTTCAGGCTGATTGGGAGTAGTAGATAATTGATAAGATTTATTTTCTTCAGCAGATTTTATAATTCCATCCATTATCTCAAGAACATGAAGAGATAATTCAAGAGAACATCTTGCTTTACGATTATTGGTTATAGAATCAATCATTTCTGAGAGACCTATTCCTCTATAATTTGCTTTTTTATTACCTTCTCCATCACTTTTATTAGGAATACCTAACAACATTTTATCATTATTAATTGTTTCCCAATCACTATCTTTTTGAGAAATTAATAAATCACCACTAAAAAAATTAGGATCAGGAACAATCATTGAGCCATCAAGTCCATAAAGTTCAATTGTTGAATGGTTATTTTTCCAGACATCCCAGGTACAAAAAAACTGGATCTTAGCATTATTTATGAACTCTAAAGAACCCATAAGGGTTGTTGGTGTTTCAACCTTAATTTTATCACCATATCTTGGCTGACTAGTTATTGTTCTCTCATTTGTAGCAGTTCCACTGATTGCATTTATTTGTTTAACTGGTCCAATTAAGTTAACTAATTGAGTAATATAATAAACACCAAGATCAAAAACTGGTCCAGCACCAGGTTTAAAGAAAAAATCTGGATTAGGGTGCCAATGCTCCATTCCATGAGACATTAAATTAAAAGTTCCCAGAACAATTTTACCTATTTTATTATCTTCAATTAATTTTCTAGCTCTTTGCCCTGCCGCTCCTAAAAATGTATCTGGAGCACAACCAACATACAACCCTTTTTCATTTGCTAGTTTTTGTATTTCTAAACCCTCTTGAAAGTTCATTGCTAATGGCTTTTCACTAAAACAGTGCTTTCCATTTTGTAGTGATTTTGCAATAATTTCTTTATGAGCTGCAGGAATTGTTAAATTAATTATTAAATCAATTTCATTATTATCAAAGATTTCCTCTACTGATAAAGCTTTAACTTTAAATTTAGATGCAGTACTGGATGCAGCTTCTTTATTTATATCTGCACAAGCAACTATCTTAAAATTATTAAATATTTTTTGACACTCAAAATAAGTCTCAGAAATATTTCCACAACCTACAATACCAATATTCATTAAATTGTCTCTAAATATTCTAAAGATTTTCTCGTGTATTCTTTATAATCTTTTGGATCATCATGTTCTAAAATAAATACATCACATGGTGTTTTTTTAACTTCTGAAATTATTGTTGGCCAATCTATAAAACCTTCTCCAACAGGAGATTGCTCATCATGTTCTAATAAATTTTTACTTTTATCGTAAAAATCTTTTAAGTGACATCCGATGATTTTATTTGAATATTTTTGTATCCAGGGAACAGGATCTGCACCACCTGCAATTGTCCATCCCAGATCAATTTCTAACTTCAAATTTTCATTATGATCCATCATACATTCAATAGGTAACTTTCCACTCGGCAGTGCTTTAAATTCATAAGAATGATTATGATAACCAAGTGTCAATCCAGAATCTTCAAAAATACTTACATACGAAGATAATTTTGTTCCAAAATCCATCCACTCTTCTTCATTCATATTAAATGTATTTTTAAATTCAGTATCTTTTCTAGCTGGAGGAGCTGGTACAATAATATGTTTGATATTCATTTTTTTTGCACGATCAATGATATCACTTGGATCAGTTAAAGATTCATAACTAACATGAGTAGACTTAGATGTTATATTTGATTGATCCATCATTGATTTAAATTCATCTATTTTCATCAATTCTAAACCAAAAAGTTCAATATTAACAATACCTGAATCTGATAAAAATTTTAGTATTGGTTCATAAGGTTGAAAGTGTCTTGTAGTAAAGAGTTGCATTGATATTTCTTTTTTTTCCATTTTAAATTTTCTCCATTAATTTAAATTTAACCAGTTTATCTCTTCTTTATTTAATTCTATATCTAAACAAGGAAGAGTGGTATCCAACTCACTAATTGATCTAGGGCCTATTAAAGCAAAAGATGGAAAAGATTGGCTTAAAGTCCAACTTGCTGCAATATTATTTGCAGAGCATCCTTTTTTTTCTGCTAATTCTCTAGCTCTTTTTTTTCTCTCCTTATTATCGTCGCTATCATAACAACTAATAGGTCCACTAGAATTTTCACCTGGTTTTCTCCAGGATGACTCAGCCTTTGTAATTTTTCTTTCTATTTCATTGGTAAGATTATCATCTAAAAAATAGCCTCTTGCTTGGCTTGACCATGACATATGGGATTTTTGAGTAGTATTTAGATAATCCAAAATTTCATTATCATTTGATGATAAACATCCATTCCAAAGTGGATTAATCATTTTAGCAAGAGCTAAATTATTATTTAATATAGACATTTCTTGTTTATTATTTTTTTGTGCCCATTCATTTCCCTTTTTGAATCTTTCAATAGTCCAATTAGAACCTCCAAATATTTTAATTCTTCCCTTTTCTTTTTCTTCATTTAAAACATCAATAAACTCATCAACTGGATATTCATTATTATCTCGATGCATAATATAAATGTCCACATAATCTGTATTCATTCTTTCAAGAGATATAGTTAACTGTTTTGAGATAGCTTCAGGGTTACAGTCAGGTGTGTGAGCACCTTTACCCAAAATTAGAACATCATCTCTATTATTATTATTTGTTAGCCATTGTCCTAAAACTTTTTCATGGTTACCACCGCCATAAATAAAAGCTGTATCAAACATGTTTCCACCAACTTCAATCCAATGATCCCATAACTTTGAAGCCTCACTGATGTCATCTTGATTATCACATCCCATTACAAGTTTAGATATGTCTTTGTCTATTCCTTCTATTCTATCGTACTTCATATTTCATCCTGTGGTAGTTTATAATTTACTTTCTCTCTCCAAGTATCAAGAGCTTTAAGATTTCCTAATGTATCTTCCCAAGTCATTGCTGGATGAGGAGGTTCAGTTTTTTCTTTTGCAATACATTGACTCGCAAGTTCTCCCTCAAAGAAAAAGAGATGTTCAGGTCCTTTGACATCAACTATTTCTTCATTTCCATTTTTATTAATAATAATTTTTGCATGGTATGGACCACCATCTCTACCTGGTATCCATGGATCTGGTAATTCAATTTCTCCCTCTGAGCCTATAATAATAGCATTATTTTTCATAGTTTCTCTAATAGCCGTAGATACTTTTGCTTTAATACCATTTTTAAATTCTAAATTTGCATGAGCAATTTCATCAACACCTGTTTCTCCTATTGTTGCTTCAGCATCTAAAAATTTTGGTTCTGAAAATTTATCTCCTGTTGCTACTCCTGCTATTAGTCTAGAAAAGGAAATTGGATATAGGCCAACATCGAGTATGCCTCCACCTGCTAAATTTTTATTAAATAACCTGTGATGAGGTATTGTCTTACCCATATCAAAACCAAAAGAGGTTTCAATAGATATGACATCTCCTATCATTTTGTTTTTAATTATATCAACTAGTTTTGGAATTTGTGGATGGCAACGATACATAAAACCCTCCATATAAAAAACACCGGCTTCTCTTACCTCATCAATAACTTCCTTTCCTTCATTAAAATTTAAAGCTCCTGGTTTCTCACAAAGAATGTGTTTGCCTTTACCGGCAGCTTTTAATGTCCATTCAGCATGTAGAGTATGAGGTGTGGAAATATATATAGCATCTATATGTTCTGAATTTATTATATCTTCATAAGAATCAAATCTAAAATCAGGATGAATATCATATTTATCCCCAAAATTTTTCCTGCGATCTTCACTTTTACTCGCTATGCTAACTAATTGTCCAGAATAGGAACCTTTTAATCCATCAGCAAAATTATTTGCAATATTTCCAGGGCCAATGATACCCCATTTAATTTTTTCCATTTTATTTATAATTAGGTGTTAACACATTTTGATGAGGCATAACTATTTTTTTTTGAAATTTTGATAGTCTTGATAGAAGGTCTTTAGATGGTCTGTATGGATGTCTAAAGAAACCCCAAGAAGGTCCATATCTATAAACAACTATTCTTCTTTCACCTTTATTTATTCTTTTTGCTGATCCATGACAGAGTGAATCAACAAATAAAAGAGCATCTCCAGCTTTCATATAAACTTCTTTAGCTCCTGTCATTCCTTCTGCTGAAGATACTTTGCCTCCTTTTAACATTTTATTATCTTTAAATTCTGGATGTACAATATTTGATTTATGTGAAGATGGAATTATAACAGTTCCACCATCACCTGGACCAATATTTGTTAGTGCAAGAAGAATATTGACTTGTGAACAATGAAATTTTCCATTTTGATACCTATAATGATTTCTTTGCAAACCCTCAGGATTGCCGGAATGAATACCAATAGCTTCACCAGGTCCACGAATATTGGCAAAGTTTTCATCAATAAAAAGGGGTCCATGAAGATGATCAAAAGTACCCTTTCCTCCAACAAAATGTAACATATGATTTATCCATGATGGATGATCAATTAATTTTTCAAATGGTTTTCCAGCTTCATATATTTGCTGAAGATTTAAACCCTCTTTTCCACCATAATTATGACCATGAACATGGCCTGCCCATTCATCGTTTTTAATATTTTTTAACTTATCAAGAATATTATTAAGATCTTTTAGTTCTTTTTTATTTAATGCATTATTTATAATAAGGTATCCATTTAAATCAAAAAGATATTCATCAAGTTTTGAAATTTTTTTCATTAAAATATTGTGAAATAAAAAATTTATTTTTTCAATAAAAAAATTTTAATTTATGACTGCTGTAAACTCTCCAGATTTATATTTTGTAGCCATTGCGCCCAGAGAAATTGCATTAATAGAAGAAGCATTTCCTGCAGTTCCAAATTCTTGCAATCTACTTTTAACAACTTCTTTCATAGCATCCTTAGAGAGTAATAAATATTTACGAGGATCGAATTGTGAAGGATTCTCATGGAAGTATTTTCTTACTGCAGCAGTAGCAGCTAATCTTAAATCAGTATCAACGTTAACTTTTCTTACGCCATGTTTTATGCCTTCTTGAATTTCAGAAACTGGAACACCGTATGTCTCTTTAATTTTTCCACCATATTCATTAATTTTTTTTATTAAATCTTGTGGAACCGAAGATGAGCCATGCATAACTAAATGTGTGTTTGGAAGTCTTGAATGTATTTCTTTTATTCTATCTATTGCTAAAATATCTCCAGTTGGTGGTCTAGAAAATTTATAAGCACCGTGGCTAGTACCAATAGCAATAGCTAATGCATCAACATTTGTAGCTTTAACGAAATCTGAAGCTTCATCAGGATCAGTTAATAGTTGATCATGATCAAGTTTACCTTCAGCACCAACCCCATCTTCTTTTTCACCTGTTCCAGTCTCTAAAGAACCTAAACAGCCTATCTCCCCTTCTACTGAAACTCCTAATGCATGAGCCATATCAGTTGTTTCTTTTGTAACTCTTACATTATATTCAAAATCTGAAGGAGTTTTTTGGTCATCTAATAGCGAACCATCCATCATCACAGATGTAAAACCGAGTTCTATGCAATTTTTACAATCTTTTGGAGAACCACCATGGTCTTGGTGCAAAACTGTTGGAATTTCTGAAAATTCATCCATTGCTGCTTCAACTAGTTTTTTCACAAAGATTGGTCCAGCATATTTCCTTGCAGCACCTGAAGCTTGAAGTATTACGGGACTATTCAATTCTTTAGCCCCTTCCATTATTGCTCTAATTGCTTCTAAATTATTTACATTGAATGCAGGTACACCATAATCATTTTCAGCTGCGTGATCTAAGAGTTGTCTAAGAGAAATTAAAGACATTGAGTTCTTTTATATTTTAACAATTCAAATGCAACTAATTATCCTTTAACTGCACCAAAAGTTAAACCCATTATAAAATGTCTTTGCATTGCAAAAAACATTATTACTGGAGGTAAGGCTGCTAAAACTGAACCTGCCGCAATTAAATTGTATGTAGCAACCCATTGTCCTCTAAGCATATCTAATCCAATAGTGATCGGCTTAACATTATCACCTTGTGTTAATATTAATGCCCAAAAATAATCATTCCAAATAAAAGTAAATTCAAGAACTCCAAGAGCCGCTAAAGAAGGAGTCAGTAAAGGTAAAATTATTTTTCTATAAATTAGCCACTCTGAAGCACCATCAGCTCTAGCAGCTTCAATTAATTCAAATGGTAACTCTTTAATAAAATTTCTTAAGAAGAATGTACAAAATCCAGTCTGAAAAGCAATATGAAAAATAATTAACCCAAAGTGTGAGTTATAAATGCCTAAATCTATTGTAAGCATTCTTACAGGTATCATTAAAATTTGAAATGGAACAAAATTACCAGCTATAAACATACAAAAAAGAAGAAGATTTAATTTAAATTTATGAACTGCTAGTGAATATCCTGCCATAGAACTAAGAAACAGAGTACCAAAAACTGTTGGTAAGGTTATTATGACACTATTCAAAAAAAATCTCGACATTTTACCACTTTCAAAAATAGCAGTATAATTTGAAATTATTGCAGTTTCTTCTGGCCAACTCCAATAATCTCCAACCAAAATATCTTCAAATGTTCTAATTGAAGTTAACATCACGGCTATTAGTGGAAGCAGCCATATGAAAAGTGTAACTCCTAGTAAAATTCTATAAATTATATTTGTTGTTAATGAATAGTTTTGAATAGGTGTTGGAAACATTATTTTTCACCTTTTTCTTGTTTAAACAATCTATATAAAAACCAAGCTATATAAATACTCATTAATAAAAAAAGTATTACTGCTATTGCAGCACCATATCCCATACGAAAATTAAATAATGCTTCTTCATACATTTTGTATGCTAAAACTTTAGTACTACCCCAGGGACCTCCAAGCGTCATTACAGCAATTAAATCAAAACTTCTTAAAGCTCCAACAATAGTAACAACAACGGCAATTAAAGTTGCTGGCCTTAACTGAGGTATAATTATGTGCCATAACATTGTTAAGCCTGAAGCACCGTCTATTCTTCCTGCTTCTACCATCTCCTTACTTACAGATGTCAAACCAGTTATGTATAATATCATTGTATATGCTATTCCTGGGAAAAATGATGCAGCAATTATTCCGTAGGTTGCTAAAACTTCATCTGAGAGAACAGGTATCGGATCTAATCCGAAAATATTTAGTAGGTAAGCTAACGAACCATATTTAGGATTATAAAACCATGAAAATATTACACCTATAACAACAGCATTAATTACAAAGGGGAAATAAAAAAAGGATTTAATGTACCTCATCCCAAAAATATTTTGATTTAAGAATAGGGCCAACAATAAGCCTAATGGAATTGCAAGTAAGCTAAATATAAACCACTTAAGATTGTTTAATAAAGAAACATAAAATTCATCATCG
>CACBLW010000002.1 GCA_902540265.1 uncultured Alphaproteobacteria bacterium | reverse complement strand
ATTTATTATTATTTCATTATTGTATTTTTTAAGCTTGTTTATTGTTTTATCTAAGATTGTAATTCCATTTATTTTAGCAAAAGTTTTAAATCCACCTCCAAATCTTTTTGACTGACCACCAGCAAGTATTGCAAACAAAATTTTTTTCTTATTTATGATCAATTCTTTGTTCCCCAGAAAGTGCTAAATATCTTTTTCCTTTTGCTCGTCCAATAAGTGTTAAATTTGAACCTCTAGCCAACTCAACACCCCATGCCGTAAATCCTGATCTAGAAATTAATATTGGAATACCCATTTTTATAGTTTTAATAACCATTTCACTAGTTAGTCTTCCTGTAGTGTAAAAAATTTTATTTGAAGAGCTAATTTTTTTTAAAAACATAAAACCAGCAATTTTATCGACAGCATTATGTCTCCCTACGTCTTCCATATAAATCAATGGTTTATTATTATGAATAATAGCGCAACCATGTATTGCTCCTGTTTCTAAATATAAGCTCGGTGTTAATGTAATTTTTTTTGAAATTTCATAAATCCATTTATGTTTAATTTTCTTTTTGGATTTTAATTTTGATTTTTTTATTTCTGCATATATATCTCCAAATACCGTACCTATTGCACAACCACTAGTCGTTATTTTTTTTCTTAATTTATTTTCATAATTTGTTCTACGTTTTGTTCGTACAACAACCACACCTAAATCTTTATCAATTTCAACTTTTGTAATTATGTCATTTTTCTTAAGCATATTTTGATTTAATAAATACCCAACTGCAAGATATTTTGGATGATCACTAATAGACATTAACGTTACAATCTCTTGATTATTAAGAAAAATTGTAAGAGCTTTTTCATTAATAACTTTAGAAATTATTTTATTACCTTTTTCATCAAAACCATTTAGTTTTGTAATTAAGGACTTATTATTAATATCAGGTGAGACTAAATATTTCTCTTTTTTTGCCATATGTTGTAATTAAACTAATAATATAAATGAACATATTAGAAATTTTCACAAATTCCATACTATTAATTATTACTTTAGATAATGAACTATGGGATATTATATTTTTATCATTATTTGTAAGTTTTACTGCCCTAATTATTGCATCATTATTTGGTTTTATAGTGGGGTATTATTTTGCAATTTATAATTTTTATTTTAAAAAAATTATTTTAATAATTTTAAACTCATTGATGGGAATTCCTCCAGTTGTAGTTGGTTTAATTGTTTATTTTATTTTTGCATCAGGTGGACCTTTAGGTATCTTACAGCTTCTATACACACCTTCTGCGATGATTATTGCTCAAACTATAATAATTTTTCCAATAATTACTTCATTATCTCATGAGATATTTTCTAAAAATTGGTTTGAATTTAAAGATCAGATAAGATCCTTAAATATTCCTTTTTGGGGTTCTGTAAAACTTTTATTTAACCATAGTTATTTTTTATTAATAACAACATTATTATCTGCTTTTGGAAGAGCAATTTCAGAAGTTGGTGCCGTTATGATTGTGGGTGGTAATATTGATCATTATACACGAGTAATGACCACTGCTATTTCGTTAGAAACTAGAATGGGAAATTTAGAATACGCTATGGCATTAGGTTTAGTTTTAATATCAACAACAATAATTATTTACTCTCTTGTATATTTGCTAAATAATAGATCTATTAAATGAAAATAGTAGGAATTGTTGGCCGGAAGAATTCAGGGAAAACGACTATTGCAACTAAAATTATAAATAAACTTAGCTATAAAAATTTTCGTGTTGCTTCAATCAAACATGCACATCACGAATTTGATATAGATCATGAGAATACCGATAGTTTTAAGCATAGATTTGCGGGATCATCTCAAGTAATAGTTAGTTCATCGAAGCGATGGGTTAAAATATCAGAGTTAAAAAATTCAAAAGAAAAAACATTAGATGAATTAATTAATCAACTTTCAGAAATTGATATTGTAATAGTGGAAGGGTTTAAAAATGACAATCACCCAAAAATTGAAATTATTAAAAATGATAATGATAATTACTTATTCAGCAAAATTAAAAATGTAAAAGCTATTATTACTAATAATAAACTTGAAACTGACTTGAGAATTTTTAAAAATGAGGAAATTGATAATATAGTCGATTTTATTTTGAGAGAATTTTAATGAATAAATCACCTTTAACCAAAAAACAAATTGTTAATTTATTTAAAAAACAAAAGATTGTTATTGTTAATTCTGAAAAAGTTAATTTAGAAAATTCAGAGGATAGATTTCTTTATGAAAATATAAAAAGTAAAATTAATTTACCTCCTTTTAATAACTCTGCTGTAGACGGTTACGCTATTTTAAAAGCAGATTTAAAAACAAAAAAAATTTTTTTTTGTAACAGGCGAATAGCTGCTGGAGATAATAAAAATATAAAAGTAAAACCTGGTGAAGCAGTTAGAATTTTTACTGGCGCAAAAATGCCTACGAATTCATCAACTATAGTTATGCAGGAAAATACATACAAGAAAGGAAATAAAATTCATTTAATTAAAATTCCAAAATTTGGAGATAATTATAGATTAAAGGGTGAAGATATTAAAAAATACCAAAAAATTTTGGACAAGGGTTCTAAATTAAATCAACAAAATATAAATTTAATTGCTGCTACTGGTATTAGTAAAATAAAAGTATTTAAAAAAATTAAAATTGGTTTCTTTACAAGTGGTAATGAATTACGAAAACCAACTAAAAATTTAAAAAATTCTGAAATTAATAATTCAAATTATTATAGTTTAAATAATTTACTTGATAAGAATTTTATAGAAAAAAAATATTGTGGCAATCTTAAAGATAATTTTAAATCTATTAAAAACAAAATTTTTAATACTTCCAAAAAATTTAATGTAATAATAACTGCCGGTGGCGCATCTGTTGGTGATGAAGATCATTTAATTAAAGTTTTATCTGAATTAGGTCAGGTATATTTTTGGAGAGCAGCAATAAAACCAGGAAGACCAATTGCAGTTGGAAAAATAAATAAGTGCTACATAATTTGCTTACCAGGTAATCCAGTTTCTGTTCAATTACTATTCGCAATGTTAATAAAACCATTAATAGAAAAACTATCTGGTGGAAATTTTAAGCTCCCATCTTCAAGTAAAATTACAGCAAATTTTTCTATGAAGAAAAAAACAAAAAGAATGGAGTGGTTACGTGTAAATAAAGAAACTATAAATAATAAAAATATTGCAAATAAATTTCCTAAACAAGGTTCTGGTATGATTAGTTCTATATCCTATTCAGATGGTATAATTGAAATTGATGAAAATGTTTCTCAAGTAAACAAAGGAGATATATTTGATTTTTATAATTATGAAAGTCTATTTTAATTTTTAATTTTAAACCTATAACGAATTACAATTTTATTTTTTATTTTTTCACAACTTAAATATTCATAATTAGATTGATCACAATAATGTTCAAAATCTGCTTCAGCCAAAGGATCAGTTGCAATAATTTTAATAATTGTATCTTTGTTTAATTCTGAAGCAAGTTTTCTAGCCTTAAGTACTGGTATAGGACATTCTGTACCACTAGTATCAAGAACTAATTCTTCATTTTCAACTGAATCTTTCATAGTTTTCTGATACTTAATATATAGTATAATATTAATTGGAATGGATAAATTTGTTTCTCAAACAGAAACTTCTTTAAAAAAGAAGAAAAGACGTTGGACCCCAAAAGGAAGACAAGTCGAAGATAAATATTTAGATGAAGTTTCTAAATTGTTTTCAGGATTAATATTTAAGCGAGATGAATTAATAGAGTATTTGCATATATTACAGGATAAATTTGGTGTTTTGTACGATAAGCATCTGGTAGCTTTATCAACTATTATTAACTTACCACTTTCTGAAATTTATGAAGTTGCAACTTTTTATGCTCACTTTAATATTGTCAAAGATAGTAAAGATTATAACCCAGTGAATGTTGTAAGGGTGTGTGAAAGTTTAACTTGTGAATTATTTGGCGCACACAAATTACTTCAAGATATAAAAAAATTAGAAAATAAAAATATAAAAGTTGTACCTGGGCCTTGTATGGGAAGATGCAACGTTGCTCCTACTGTCTGCGTAGGAAAAAATTATGTTGATCTTGCTAATTTTGATAAAGTTAAAAAAACAATCGATGAAAAAACTTTTGAACCCTTCATTCCAGATTATATAAATTTATCTTCTTATAAAAAAAATGGCGGTTATGAAATTGCGAATAAAATAAACAATGGTTTGATCTCAAAAAAACAAGTTTTGGATTCATTAAATGAAAGCGGATTGAAGGGTAAGGGTGGCGCCGGATTTCCTACAGGAAAAAAATGGGAAATTGTTTCAAATTTCAATGGTAAAAAATATATTGCTGTTAATGGTGATGAAGGTGAGCCAGGAACATTTAAGGATAGGTCATATTTAGAAAGCGATCCACATAGATTTTTAGAAGGAGCTTTAATTGCCTCCTATTTTATAAATGCTCATAAAGTTTACATTTATATGAGAGATGAATACCCAGCAGTTATAAAAATTTTACTTGATGAAATAAATAAAATGGAAGATGAAGAAATAATTCCAAAAGACTTTTTCGTAGTTAGAAGAGGAGCCGGAGCCTATATTTGTGGAGAAGAGTCAGCAATGATAGAAAGTATTGAAGGTAAGAGAGGATTGCCAAGGCATAGACCGCCATATGTGGCTGAAATCGGTTTATTTGGATGTCCTACTTTAACAAATAATTTAGAAACTCTTTTTTGGGTAAGAGATATAATTGAAAAAGGAGCAAAGTGGTTTGCTGAAAAAGGGTCAAATGGAAATAAGGGTTTTCATAGTTTTTCAGTTTCTGGAAGAGTAAAAAGCCCTGGAGTAAAAGTTGCCCCAGCTGGGATAACCATTCAAGAATTAATTGATGAGTATTGCGATGGTATGGCAGATGGACATACTTTTAAAGGATATCTTCCGGGAGGTGCATCTGGCGGTATTCTTCCCGCAACTATGAATGATATTCCGCTTGATTATGGATCGAAAGAATTAATGGATGCTGGATGTTTTTTAGGTTCAGCGGCAGTAGTTGTATTATCGGATCATGATAATATGAAACATGTTGCACTTAATTTACTAAAATTTTTTGAAGAAGAAAGTTGCGGTCAATGTACACCATGCCGTTCAGGTACTGAGAAAACTGTAAAATTAATGCAAGAAAAAAATTGGAACAAGGAAAAATTAAAAGATTTAAGTGAAGTTATGGCTCAAGCATCGATATGTGGTTTAGGACAAGCTGCAACAAACCCATTAAATTCTGTTTTAAAATATTTTAGCAATGAAATAACTTATGACTAAAGAAAAAATAAAATTTTATTTAAATGAAAAGTTAGTTGAAGCAAATGCTGATGAAACTATTTGGCAAGTTGCAAATAGACTTGGAACAGAAATCCCACATTTATGTTATTCCGATAAACCTGGCTATAGAGCAGATGGAAATTGTAGAGCATGTATGGTTGAAATTGAAGGAGAGCGTGTGTTGGCAGCATCTTGTATTAGAAAGCCAATTAAAAGTATGAAAGTAAAAACTTCTTCAGAAAAGGCTAAAAAATCTAGAGAGTTAGTTTTTGAATTACTTCTAGCTGACCAGCCAAAAAAAGAAATTGCTCATGATAATAATTCTGACTTTTGGAAATGGATAGAAAAAGTTGAAGTTAAAGAAAGTAGATTTCCAAAAAAAACTTCATGTCAGGCAGATGTTTCTCATCCAAGTATGGCTGTAAATCTAGATGCATGCATCCAATGTAATCTTTGTGTAAGAGCATGTAGAGAAGTTCAGGTCAACGATGTCATCGGAATGGCATATCGAGGAGAAAATTCTAAAATTGTATTTGATTTTGATGATCCAATGGGTGATAGCACATGTGTGGCATGTGGTGAATGTGTACAGGCTTGTCCGACTGGAGCATTAATGCCAGCATCCATTGTAGATAAAGATGGTGTTGGTCATAGTAAAGTAGATAAAAAAATTGATAGCGTTTGTCCTTATTGTGGTGTGGGTTGTCAGATAGAATACAATGTAAAAGATAATAAAATTAAATACGTTAATGGTGTTGATGGTCCCGCAAACAAGAATAGATTATGTGTAAAAGGAAGGTTTGGTTTTGATTATGTAAATAATCCAGAAAGACTTACAAAGCCATTGATTAGAATTAAAGGTAAAACAAAAGATTTACACCCAAGTATTAATTTTTCAAATATTCATGAATATTTTAGAGAAGCATCTTGGGATGAAGCTCTAGATTTTGCTGCACAAGGATTTTTAAAACTTAATAAACAAAGAAATGGTAAGAGTAATCTTGCAGGTTTTGGATCAGCTAAATGTTCAAATGAAGAAGCTTATTTATTTCAAAAATTAATCAGAACTGGTTTTAATACAAATAATGTTGATCATTGTACAAGACTTTGTCATGCGTCTTCTGTAGCTGCTTTATTGGAAACTATTGGTTCAGGAGCTGTTACTGCTCCATTTTATGAAGTTGAACATTCAGATGTGATAATAGTCATTGGAGCAAATCCAACTGAAAACCATCCTGTTGCAGCAACTTTTTTTAAGAATGCTGCTAAAAATGGTTCTAAATTAATTGTCATGGATCCTAGAGGTCATTCATTAAAAAAACATGCAACTCATATGTTACAATTTAAACCAGGATCTGATGTTGCTCTCTTAAACTCAATAATGAATGTTATTGTCGAAGAAAATTTATTTAATTCCGAATATATTAAAAAACACACTGAAGGATTTGAAAAATTAAGAAAACATTTAATAAATTATTCACCTGATATAATGGAAAACGAAACAGGTATCACTCCAGAACTTATAAGAGAAGTAGCACGCTTATATGCCAATACAAATAAAGGAATAATTTTTTGGGGGATGGGGGTTTCTCAACACACACATGGTACGGATAATGCTAGATGTTTAATTTCTCTAGCTTTGATGACAGGGAATGTTGGAAAAAGAGGATCTGGTTTACATCCTTTGAGAGGACAAAATAATGTTCAAGGAGCTTCTGATGCCGGTCTTATACCAATGATGTATCCTGATTACCAATTAGTTGATAAAAACAATAATAAAGATTTCTTTGAAAAACTTTGGAACACTCCTCTAGATGATAAAAAAGGTCTAACTGTTGTTGAAATTATGGATGCTATTCACGAGAATACAATTAAAGGGATGTATATACTTGGTGAAAATCCAGCAATGTCTGACCCTGATCTAAATCATGCAAGAGAAGCTCTACAAATGTTAGAGCATTTAGTTGTTCAAGATATTTTTTTAACTGAAACAGCAACATATGCAGATGTTATTTTCCCTGCTTCAGCATGGCCTGAAAAAAATGGAACAGTTACTAATACTAATAGACAAGTACAGATGGGAAGAAAAGCCTTAGACTCTCCAGGTGAAGCTAAAGAAGATTGGTGGATAACCAATGAACTTGGAAAAAGAATGGGTTTAAATTGGAAATATAATCATCCCAAGGAAATTTATGAAGAAATGTCACTAACAATGCCTTCTTTAAACAATATTTCTTGGGAAAGATTAGAAAATGAAAACTCTGTAACTTATCCAAGTAAATCTCCAACTACACCAGGAGATGAAATTGTTTTTGGTGATAAATTTCCAAACGAAAATGGTAAAGGTAAATTTGTTCCAGCTAGTGTTACTGCACCAGATGAGGTACCTGATAAAGAATTTGAAATGATACTAACTACAGGAAGACAATTAGAACATTGGCATACAGGTGCTATGACTAGAAAGGCATCAAATTTAGATGCTATCGAACCAGAACCTTCAGTTTCAATATCACCTAAAGATATAATTAAAAATAACATGAAAGCTGGTGATAAAATAAAAGTGACAACTAGAAGAGGCTCAATAGATATTAGAGTAAGGCAAGACAGGGCGATTCCTGATGGAGTCATATTTATTCCATTTTGTTATAATGAATCTGCTGCTAATCTTTTAACTAATCCAGCTTTAGATCCATATGGAAAAATTCCTGAATTTAAGTATTGTGCAGCAAAAATTGAGAAGTTATAAAAATTCTATGATTAAAAAGACATTAATAATTTTATTTCTTGTATTTAGTCCAATTACAGCATGCTCTACATTAAGTGAATTAAACGAAAGGGTAAAGGGTGATGGGGTTCCTTATATTCCTGGAATTTAATTTATAAAAATCTTGTCGAATTTATAATTTAATATAAATGCAAAAATAATGCCGCGTTAGCTCATTTGGTAGAGCAGTTGATTTGTAATCATCAGGTAGTCAGTTCGATTCCGACACGCGGCACCACCTTAAAAATATTTAAGTTGAGTAAAACTGATATAAAGCAATCGATGTTGCATTAGAAACATTCAAGCTATCAATTTCAAATTTTAAATTATTTTTCATACTTATCTGCATAATTTCATCGCATTCCTTTTTTACTAATTCTCTAATACCTTTTCCTTCAGAGCCAAATACTAATACTGATTTTTGTGAAAAATTTAATTTTGAATGTTTATTTTTTGAACTGTCAAAGCCATAAATCCAATAATTATTTTTTTTAAGAAAAGAAATAGCTCTTCTAATATTTGTCACTCTAATATAATTTACAATTTCTGCTGCACCAGAAGCAGATTTATAAAGCGATGAGGTCAATTCCGGTGAATTATCTTTCCCAACTATAATTCCTCCACAATCAAATAATGCACATGATCTCATTATTGATCCAATATTTTGAGGGTCAGTTACTTGATCTAAAATTAAAATGACTGATTTTGATTTTTTACTTTCTAATTTTACAAATTCTTCTAAACCTGGCCAAGTAAGATCTTTTGTTTTTAGAACTACTCCCTGCGTTGTGTTTTCATTTCCAAATTTTCTTGTGAATTCATTTTGAGGAAGAATGGTAATTTTTTGTATATTAGATTCATATTTTTTGGCAAAATTAATCTGATTTTTACTAATTATAAGCTCAATATTCTCTCTTTTATCATTTTGAAGAGCTGCCTTAACAGAATGTTGACCAAAAATTGTATGAATTCCGTGGTTTTTATTAGATTTATTATTTCTAAACTTACTCATGGTTTAATATCACAGATTTGTCTAATTAATACAATCTAGATATGTACAAAAAGGCATTTTTTGTCTAAAAGGCCGTTGCTTTTACGAGTATACGTATTTTGCAAAGGTGAAGCTGCTGTTTTAGATTGACATATATACTAGTTTATTAGTATTGGCCAATTTCTTCAAACGGAGGGGTGGTCGAGTGGTTAAAGGCAGCGGACTGTAAATCCGCCCGCGTGAGCGTACGTAGGTTCGAATCCTACCCCCTCCACCATTATGGAGGTAATGGGATGAAAGCATTAAAGTGAGTGTGTGAAGCAGTCAGTTTAGTTGCGGGTGTAGCTTAGTGGTAAAGCTCCAGCCTTCCAAGCTGGCTACGAGGGTTCGATTCCCTTCACCCGCTCCATAACAAAATATTATTGGGGTAAAAAAATGGCTAAAGCAAAATTCGAAAGAAATAAACCGCATTGTAACATAGGAACCGTTGGTCACGTTGACCATGGTAAAACAACATTAACTGCTGCTATAACAAAAATATTAGCAGAGACAGGTGGAGCAGAATTTACAGATTATGCAAACATTGACAAAGCACCTGAAGAGAGAGAGCGTGGAATAACTATTTCAACTGCACACGTTGAATATGAAACTGAAGCAAGACACTATGCACACGTTGACTGTCCTGGACACGCCGATTATGTAAAAAACATGATCACTGGTGCTGCACAAATGGATGGAGGTATCTTAGTTGTTAATGCAGCTGACGGCCCAATGCCTCAAACAAGAGAACACATACTTTTAGCTAGACAGGTAGGCGTGCCTGCTCTTGTAGTATACATGAACAAAGTTGATCAAGTAGATGACAAAGAATTAATAGATCTAGTTGAAATGGAAATTAGAGAACTTCTTACTTCATATGAATTCCCAGGTGATACTATCCCAATCATTAAGGGTTCAGCTTTAGCAGCTCTTGAAGGTAGAGATGATGAAATTGGAAAAAATTCAATTATGGAATTAATGAAAGCAGTTGATGAACATATACCACAACCTAGCCGACCTGTAGATCAGCCTTTCTTAATGCCAGTTGAGGATGTATTTTCAATTTCTGGTAGAGGTACCGTTGTAACTGGAAGAATTGAACAAGGTCAGGTTAAAGTTGGAGAGGAAATCGAGATCTTAGGAATAAGAGAACCTCAAAAAACTACCTGTACTGGAGTTGAGATGTTTAGAAAACTTTTAGATTCTGGTGAAGCCGGAGATAACGTTGGTGTTCTTCTTCGTGGAACAAAAAGAGAAGAAGTTGAACGTGGTCAAGTATTAGCAAAACCAGGCTCAATAAAACCACACACAAAATTTAAAGCAGAAGCATATGTATTAAAAAAAGAAGAGGGTGGAAGGCATACTCCATTCTTTTCAAACTACAGACCTCAATTCTACTTTAGAACAACTGATGTGACTGGAACAATTAAATTACCAGAAGGAACCGAAATGGTAATGCCAGGTGATAATATTGCTATGGAAGTTACTCTTTTGTCTCCGATTGCAATGGATAAAGGTTTAAAATTTGCAATCAGGGAAGGTGGAAGAACAGTTGGCGCTGGAGTTGTTGCTGAAATTATTGAATAGTTTTAGAGACTGCTCTATCAGTTAGCCAATACTTATTAGGAGTGTAGCTCAACTGGTAGAGCACCGGTCTCCAAAACCGGGGGCTGCGGGTTCAAGTCCTGCCACTCCTGCCAAGAGAAACGAAAACATGAATATTGAAAAAAAGAAAACATCACCAGCTCTTTTTGTAAGACAAGTTAGACAAGAATTACAAAAAGTAACCTGGCCTCAAAGGAGAGATACTTTTATTTCTTCTGCAATAGTCATATTATTAATAATATTATTCTCTTTATTTTTTCTTTTGACTGATCAAATTTGGTCTTTTTCAATAAGAAAAATAATTGAAATAGGCTCAGGTTTTTAATGAATAAAGCAAGATGGTATGTTCTTCACGCCTATTCAGGTTATGAAAAAAAAGTTGCTGACAGTATTTTAGATCAAGCAACAAAACTTGGTGTTAAAGATCATATTGAAGAAATATCAGTTCCAGTTCAAAATATTGTTGAAGTAAAAAGAGGTGTTAGGGTCAATACTGAAAGGAAAATATTTCCAGGCTATATACTTATTAAAATGAGCTTAAATGATGATACTTGGCATATCATTAAGACAACTCCAAAGTTAAGTGGTTTTTTAGGTAATAAAGGTAAACCAGTTCCGATTAGTAATGCTGAAGCTAAAAGAATATCTGAACAAGTAATTGATGGTGTAGAAAAATCTAGACCTGCGGTAATGTATGATGTTGGAGAACAAGTTAAAGTAATTGATGGACCGTTTGCATCATTTAATGGCGAGGTTGAACGTATAGATGAAGATAAAGCAAGATTAAGAGTGGCTGTTTCAATTTTTGGAAGATCAACACCTGTTGATTTAGAATATTCTCAGGTAGAAAAGGTATAAACTATGGCTAAAGAAATTTTAGGTTTAATTAAATTACAAATTCCGGCTGGAGGAGCTAACCCATCACCTCCTGTTGGTCCTGCTCTTGGACAAAGAGGTCTGAACATAATGGATTTTTGTAAAGCATTTAATGATAAAACAAAAGATTTAGAAAAGGGTGCTCC
Organism: uncultured Alphaproteobacteria bacterium; assembly: GCA_902540265.1. Classification (GTDB taxonomy): domain Bacteria; phylum Pseudomonadota; class Alphaproteobacteria; order HIMB59; genus CACPNW01. The sequence continues at coordinate 110,244 of CACBLW010000002.1, read as the reverse complement.
AATCCCAGTTATTATAACAGCATATAAAGACAGAAGTTTCGACTTTACTACAAAATTACCTCCAGTAAGTTTTTATCTTAAAAAAGCAGCAAAAATAAAAAAAGGAAACTCAACTCCTGGAAGATCATTAGTAGGTAAAGTCTCAATGCAAGATATTGAAAAAATTGCCAAAGAAAAAATGCAAGATTTAAATGCTATTGATCTAGATGGAGCAATGAATATGGTTAAAGGTTCTGCCGTTTCAATGGGTATGGAGGTAGTTGGTTAATGAAAATAACAAAAAATAGAAAACAAATGTTAAATAATTTTGACACTTCAAAGATTTACGAACCGTTAGAAGCCATTAAAATTTTAAAAGAAAAATCTTTCGTTAAGTTTAAAGAAACTATCGATATTTCTATCAATCTCGGAATTGATAGCAACAAAACTGATCAAAATATTAAGGGTGTCGTAAATCTTCCCAATGGAACAGGAAAAACTGTTAAAGTTGCAGTAATTGCAAATGACGAAAAACAAAAAGATGCAAAAAATAATGGTGCCGATTTGGTAGGAAGTGATGATTTGATTGAAACTATTTCTAAATCAAAAATAGAATTTGATGTTCTCATTGCGACTCCAGATATGATGCCTAAATTAGGTAAAGTTGCAAAAATACTAGGCCCAAAAGGTTTAATGCCAAATCCTAAACTTGGAACTGTAACTAATGAAATTTCGCAATCAGTAAAAGATGCTAAATCAGGTCAGGTTAAATTCAAAAATGATAAATCCGGTATTGTTCATGCCGGTGTAGGCAAATTAGATTTTAGTGAAGAAGATTTGTTAGAAAACATTAAAAAATTCTATTCTTCAGTTAGTAAAAGTAAACCCGATGCTATTAAGGGTTCTTTTATAAAAAAGGTTACCATAGCTTCAACTATGGGAGTTGGATTAAATATTAACCAAGCGAGCTTGCGTTAACTAATCCAATAGATGATCTTTGATCATCACCTGTCAAAGACTGCAGGAGCTTTGTGCTTAATATCCTGCATAGACTGAAGCGAGTCATTGATTTGCTTCTTGACAGGCTTTAAATTAGTTTGGTGGGCAAACTAATTTTAGCTAATATTGGATTGTTTGAATCCAATTAAAACCGAGGTTGACGTGAAACGTTCTGAAAAAAAAGATTTTGTAAGTAATCTTAAAGAAGATTTTTCAAATGCTACTTCTGTAATTGTTGCTGAATATTCTGGGTTAACAGTTAATGAAACAGAGCAGCTCAGAAAAGAAATGAGAGATAATGGTGCAAAATTTAAAGTAACTAAGAACAGACTCACTAAACTTGCTATATCTGAAACTCAATTTAAAGATATTTCTGAGCTTTTTAAAGGACCAACAGCAATTGCTTATTCTAATGATGCAATAGCACCAGCTAAAGTAGCAATTAATTTTGAGAAAAAATTTGAAAAGTTTAAAATAATTGGTGGTGGTTATAATGGTGAGAAAATTGATAAAGAAAAAATTGATTTTCTTGCAAAATTACCTTCTTTAGACGAGTTAAGAGGAAAAATAATAGGATTAATCTCAGCACCTGCTCAAAAAATAGCTTCAATTACAATTGAACCTGGTGCACAAATTGCAAGATTAATTAGTTCTAACAGTAGCAATGAACAAGAGTCGAACTAGGTAAATAAGGAGAAATAAATGGCTGATTTGAATAAAATTGTTGAAGATCTGTCTTCCCTAACTGTTCTTGAGGCAGCAGAATTAAGTAAATTGCTTGAAGAAAAGTGGGGTGTATCTGCCGCTGCACCAGTAGCGGTAGCTGCTGCACCAGCTGCTGGCGGAGGTGAAGCCGCAGCTGAAGAGAAAACAGAATTTGATATTGAGCTATCTGAATCTGGATCTAACAAAATTGCTGTTATTAAAGAAGTGAGAACCATTACTGGTCTTGGCTTAAAAGAGGCAAAAGATTTAGTTGAAGGCGCACCTAAACCACTTAAGCAGGGTGTGAAAAAAGAAGAAGCTGATGAAATGAAAAAAGCATTAGAAGCAGCTGGAGCTAAAGTTACATTAAAATAAATAGAAGGCCTTTTTAAAGGCCTACTATAATTTGTTAATAAATAAAGGAGAAAAATGAGCTTAGATCATATTAATTCTAAAAAAATAAGAAAATCTTTTGGAAAAATACCCCTTGTTACATCTTTACCAAATCTAGTAGAGGTTCAAAAAAGATCATTTGACAATTTTTTACAATTAAGAACTGATCCAGACAAAAGAGAAAATACTGGTCTTCACTCAATTTTTAAATCGGTATTCCCAATACATGATTATGCAGAAAGAGCCACTGTTGATTATGTAAGTTATAATCTTGGAGTACCAAAATATGATGTCGATGAGTGTGCACAAAGAGGTCTGACATATGGAACTCCATTATTAGTTAACTTTCGACTAATTATATGGGATATTGATGAAATTGCAGGAACTAAGTCTGTCAGAGATATTAAAGAACAAGAAGTCTATATGGGTGATATTCCTCTAATGACAAAGAACGCCACCTTTGTAGTTAATGGCACTGAGAGAGTTGTTGTAAGTCAAATGCATCGTTCACCTGGTGTCTTTTTTGATCATGATTTTGGTAAAACACATACTAGCGGTAAGTACCTATTTAATGCAAGAATAATTCCATATAGAGGATCATGGCTTGATTTTGAACATGATGCAAAAAATAATATTCACGCAAGAATAGATAGAAAAAGAAAGTTTCCTGTTACTACCTTATTTAAGTGTCTTCTTAGCGGTTTGTCAGAAAAATACATTGAAGAATGTGAAAATAACAAAATTGAACCTGATCCAAAAAGAGTTCTTGGTATGACTGGAGAGGAAATTCTATCGATTTTTTATAATAATATTGTTTATAAAAAAAATATTTATGGATGGTCATTTAAAGATGACCTATCCTTTTTTAAAGGTAAAATTTTAAACTTTGATTTACTTGATTCAAAAAATGGAAAAATTGTTATTTCTAAAGGTACAAAAGTTAATCAAAAAATTATCAATGATTTAAAAAAGAAGAAGATCACACAAGTAACTATTAATGAAGAATCTTTGATAGGCTTATTTATATCCTCAGACATAATTGATGAAAAAACCGGTAAAATCTATTTTGAAGCAGGATATGAAATTGACGAAGTATTTTTGCAATTTTTAAATGAAAATAAAATTAGCAAAATTGATATTCTTAAATCTGATAATATTGAAATTGGTTCATATATTAGAAATACACTTCAAGCAGATAAAGCAAGGTCAAGAGAAGAAGCTCTATTTGAAATTTTTAAAATATTAAGACCAGGCGAACCACCTACTATAGAAACTGCAGAAAACCTCTTCAATAATCTTTTTTTTAACTCAGACAGGTACGATTTGTCTTCAGTAGGCAGGTTAAAAATAAACGCCAAATTTAAAAAGAAAACTCAAATAGAACAAAGAATTTTAGATAAAGGTGATATTTTAGATGTAGTAAAACATATGCACAATCTCATTGATGGAAAAGGTGAAATTGATGATATTGATCATTTAGCTAATCGAAGAGTTCGTTCAGTAGGTGAGCTTTTAGAGAATCAATATCGTATCGGTTTACTAAAAATGGATAGAGCAATTAAAGAGAGATTAAGCTCATTAGAGGTAGATAATATTATGCCTCAAGATATAGTTAATGCAAAACCAGTAGTTGCTTCAATAAAAGAATTTTTTGGACTTAGTCAGCTAAGTCAGTTTATGGATCAAACTAATCCATTAAGTGAAATTACACATAAACGAAGAGTATCTGCACTTGGTCCAGGTGGATTAAACAGGGAACGAGCTGGATTTGAGGTTAGAGATGTGCACCAAACTCATTATGGAAGAATTTGCCCAATTGAAACACCTGAAGGAGCCAACATTGGCTTAATTAATAGTTTAGCATCATACTCTAGAATTAATAAATATGGCTTTATTGAAACCCCATATAGAATTGTAAATTCTGGTAAAGTTTCAGATAAAGTAATTTATTTAAGTGCTATAGATGAAGAGGACTTCGTAATAGCGCAAGCTAACGCAGAAGTTGACAATAAAGGTAAGTTCGCAAATCAGATTGTTAGTTGTAGAAAAAATGGAGAGTTTATTAATGTAGATGTTGATGCTATAGACTTAATGGATGTATCTCCTCAACAATTGGTTTCTGTTGCTTCTTCTCTAATTCCTTTCTTGGAAAACGATGATGCAAATAGAGCTCTAATGGGCTCAAACATGATGAGACAAGCAGTTCCATTAATAAAACCAAAGGCTCCATTGGTTGGTACTGGAATGGAATATACAGTAGCTAATGACAGCGGATCAACTATTGTAGCAAAAAGAGAAGGCATAGTAGATCAACTTGATGCCAACAGAATAGTAATTCGAATAACTGATAAAAATGATAAGACTTTAAATAAAATTGATATCTACAATTTATCTAAGTTTCAGAGATCTAATCAAAATACATGCATCACCCAACGTCCACTTGTAAGTGTTGGAGACAAAGTAAGTAAAAACCAAGTAATAGCTGATGGCCCTGCAACAGATTTAGGTGAACTTGCACTCGGTAGAAATGTATTAGCAGCATTTATGCCTTGGAACGGTTACAACTTTGAAGATTCAATTCTAATATCTGAGAAAGTTGTGCAAGATGATGTATTTACCTCAATTCATGTTGAGGAATTTGAAGTAATGTCTAGGGACACAAAATTAGGTCCCGAGGAAATTACTAGAGATATTCCAAACGCAAGCGAGGAGATGCTCGTGAATCTTGATGAGACAGGTATTGTTTATGTAGGAGCGGAGGTTAACTCTGGAGATATACTTGTTGGTAAAGTTACACCAAAGGGTGAGTCCCCAATGACTCCTGAGGAAAAATTACTTAGAGCTATATTTGGTGAAAAAGCAGCAGACGTAAAAGATACTAGTTTGAGAGTTCCTCCAGGAGTTAAAGGAACTGTAGTTGAAATAAGAGTCTTTTCTAGAAGAGGTATTGAGAAAGATGAAAGAGCAATCAGTATTGAAAATAATCAAATTGAGGTTATTGCTCGTGATAGAGATGATGAGTTAAAGATTTTAGAAAAAAGTTTTGGAAATCATCTTAGAGAATTGCTTAACAATCAAACTTATTTATCTGGATTTGATAGTTTCAAAAAAAATACTCAGATTAAATATGAGCAACTAGAAAATCTAAGTTTAAGTGAACTTTTAAAAATAAATATATTGGATGAGAAAAAAAATGATCAGATTGAACTATTAGTAAAAAATTATGAAAATCAATTGGGAAACATAAATCAAAAATTTGAAAATAAAATTGACAAAATTCAAAGTGGTGACGAGTTACTACCTGGGGTACTAAAGTTAATTAAAGTGTTCATTTCAGTAAAACGTAAACTCCAACCGGGTGATAAAATGGCAGGAAGACATGGAAATAAAGGAGTAATTTCTAAAATATGTCCTGTCGAAGATATGCCATATCTTGAAGACGGAACACCTGTGGACATTGTCTTAAATCCATTAGGAGTTCCAAGTAGAATGAATATTGGTCAAATTTTAGAAACACACCTTGGATGGGCATCTGCATCATTAGGTAAACAAGTCAAAGAAATGCTAACAAAAATACAATCAGAAGGTCAAACTAATAATTTAAGAAATAAACTTCTAGAAATTTATGACTTAGAAAGTCATCAAAAAATTATTAAAGACATGAATGATGATGAAATTATAGAGTTAGGCAATAACCTAAAAGAGGGTATTCCATTTGCTACTCCAGTTTTTGATGGAGCTAAAGAGAAGGATATTACAAAATTACTAGACATTTCAGGTGTCTCTGATACTGGTCAAGAAATTCTATATGATGGTATTACCGGTCAAAAATTTGAAAGACCAGTAACTGTTGGTTACATGTATATGTTAAAATTACATCATCTAGTTGATGAAAAAATTCATGCTAGATCAATTGGGCCATATAGCTTAGTTACTCAACAACCACTAGGTGGTAAGGCGCAGTTTGGTGGGCAAAGATTCGGAGAAATGGAAGTATGGGCATTAGAGGCTTATGGAGCTGCATATACATTACAGGAAATTTTAACTATTAAATCAGATGATGTTGCGGGAAGAACTAAAGTTTATGAATCAATAGTTAAGGGTGATAATAATTTTGAATCAGGAACCCCAGAATCTTTTAATGTTATGGTAAAAGAGCTTAGATCTCTTGGCTTAAACTTAGATTTTAAAGAAAATTTAAAGGAAAATAATTTAACCAACTTAATAGGAACAAATGAATAAAGAACTTACAAATATTTTTAATCAGAATCAAGGTGTCCAAAATTTTAATAGCCTTAAAATATCTATAGCTAGCCCAGATGATATTAGATCATGGTCATTTGGTGAAATTAAAAAACCTGAAACAATTAATTATAGAACATTTAAACCAGAAAAAGATGGTTTATTTTGCTCCAGAATTTTTGGACCAGTAAAAGACTATGAATGTCTATGCGGTAAATATAAAAGAATGAAGTTTAGAGGCATTATCTGTGAAAAATGTGGAGTTGAAGTTACATTATCTAAAGTAAGAAGAGATAGAATGGGTCATATCGAGTTAGCTGCACCAGTTTCTCATATCTGGTTCATGAAGTCTTTACCTAGTAGGATTGCTACACTTTTGGATATGACAATCAAAAATCTAGAGAAAGTACTTTATTTTGAACAGTTTATCGTTGTTGAGCCAGGTCTAACCGATTTAAAGAAGGGGGAAATAATTTCAGAAGAACAATACATTGACTATCAAGATGAATATGGAGAAGACTCATTTAGTGCAGCAATTGGAGCTGAAGCTATTGAACAAATGCTTCTTAGTATTGACCTAGAAGCTGATTACAACCAATTAAAAATTGATCTTACTGAAACAAAATCAGAACTTAAAAAAACTAAAATTACTAAAAGATTAAAACTCATAGAGTCCTTTATTGTTTCAAAAAACAAACCAGAATGGATGATCATGAGAGTTTTACCAGTAATTCCACCTGAATTAAGACCTTTAGTTCCACTTGATGGAGGTAGATTTGCAACTAGTGATTTAAACGACTTATATAGAAGAGTAATTAACAGAAATAACAGATTAAAAAGATTAATTGATTTAAGAGCTCCCGACATAATAATAAGGAATGAAAAAAGAATGCTTCAAGAGTCTGTTGATGCATTATTTGATAACGGAAGAAGAGGTAGAGTAATAACATCTACAAATAAAAGACCTCTTAAGTCACTGTCTGATATGCTTAAGGGTAAACAAGGAAGATTTAGACAAAATTTATTAGGAAAAAGAGTTGATTATTCAGGAAGGTCTGTAATTGTAGTAGGCCCAAATCTTAAACTTCACCAATGTGGAATTCCAAAAAAAATGGCTCTTGAGCTTTTTAAACCATTTATCTTTCATAAACTTGATATTTACGGTTGGGCAAATACAATTAAAGCAGCAAAAAAACTTGTTGAAAAAGAAGATCCTAGAGTATGGGATATTTTAGAAGAAGTTATTAGAGAACATCCTATTCTTTTAAATAGAGCGCCAACTTTACATAGACTTGGTATTCAAGCTTTTGAACCAATTTTAATCGAGGGTAAATCAATCCAATTACATCCATTGGTATGTACAGCTTTTAATGCTGACTTTGATGGAGACCAAATGGCTGTTCATGTTCCTTTAAGTCTCGAAGCTCAGCTTGAAGCAAGAGTACTGATGATGAGTACAAATAACATTTTACATCCAGCAAGTGGAAAACCAATTATTGTTCCTTCTCAAGATATTATTTTAGGAATTTATTATTTATCAATAATGAGAGAAAAACAAATTGGAGAGGGACGAAGTTTTGTTGATTTAAATGAAATATTAAAAGCTTTAGAAAATAATGACATTACACTTCATACAAAAATAATTGCAAGAATAGAAACATATGAAGGTAATTTATCTAAAGTTGAAACAACTCCTGGAAGAATGATACTAGGAAATATCTTACCTAAGAATCAAAATATAAAGTTTGAATTAATAAATAAAGTTCTTACAAAAAAAGAAGTTAGTAACATAATTGACACAGTTTATAGATTCTGTGGACAAAAAGAGACTGTCTTATTTGCCGATCACATTATGCAAATCGGATTTAAATATGCTGCTATAGCTGGTATTTCATTTGGTAAAGATGATCTTATTATTCCATCTGATAAAAATGACCTTTTAAATACCACGCAGTTAAAAGTTCAAGAATATGAAGATCAATATCAAGATGGATTAATTACTCAAGGAGAAAAGTATAATAAAGTAGTTGATGCTTGGTCAGAGTGTACAAATAGAGTTGCTGACAAAATGCTAGATGTAATTTCTAGTCCTTCTGATGATCAACCTATTAACTCTGTTTATATGATGGCACACTCAGGAGCTCGAGGATCTGCAGCCCAACTTAAACAATTATCAGGAATGAGAGGGTTAATGGCTAAACCTTCTGGGGAAATTATCGAGAATCCAATTAAATCAAATTTTAAAGAGGGTCTATCGGTTCTAGAATACTTTACTTCAACTCATGGAGCTCGTAAAGGCCTTGCAGATACAGCTCTTAAGACAGCTAGTAGTGGATACTTAACAAGAAGATTAGTAGATGTAGCCCAAGATGCAGTCATTAGAGAATTAGATTGCAATACCAAAAAAGGTGTATTGGTTGAAGAAATAGTTGAATCAGGTAACATAACATCACCTTTGAGTGAAAGAATATTAGGGAGAACACCTGTTGAAAACATTATTGATGAAAATGAAGATACTATTGTTAAGGCAGGAGATATTATCTCTGAAAAACACTTAGAGTCAATTTCAAAGTTAGGAATTAGATCATTAAAAATTAGATCAGTACTTACTTGTGAAACAGAAGACGGAATTTGCTCAGTTTGTTATGGAAGAGATCTTGCAAGAGGTACTCCTGTTAACGTTGGTGAAGCTGTGGGTATTATAGCTGCACAATCAATTGGAGAACCTGGTACTCAATTAACTATGAGAACATTTCATATTGGTGGTGCAGCGAGCTCGTCTGTTGAGCAATCTAATGCAACTGCAGCTGTATCAGGAACTGTTAAATTAGATAATATTAAAATTATTGAAGATAAATTTAAAAATAAAATTGTATTAAGTAGAAATGCAAATATAAAAATCTTAAATGAAAAAGATGAAAAATATTCCTTTAATATACCATTTGGTTCAAAGATACTTGTTAACGATGGTGATAATGTAGAAATTAACCAACTGTTAGCAGAATGGGATCCTTACACATTACCTATAATTGCTGAAAGAAATGGATATGTAAAATATCTTGATTTGAAACAAGGAATATCATTCAGAGAATCAATTGATGATACTACTGGAATTTCTAGTAAAATAGTTATTGACTGGAGTCAGAATCAGAAGAGTAAAAATTTTAAACCTGCTATAAATATAGTTGATAATCTATCGGATGATAAAATAGCAGAAGCGAATTTATCAAACTATCCAATGTCAATTGATTCTATCTTAAGTGTAGAGGATGGTCACGAAGTATATGCTGGTCAAGTTATAGCGAGAATACCAAAAGAATCTTCTAAAACAAAAGACATTACCGGAGGTTTACCAAGAGTAGCTGAACTGTTTGAAGCTAGAAAACCAAAAGATCCCGCTATTATGTGTGAAATCGACGGTAAAATTTCATTTGGTAAAGATTACAAAAATAAAAGAAGAGTAATTATTACTTCTTTGGATGAAAAAGAAACTTTTGAAACTTTGATACCTAGATCAAAATATTTAAATGTTCAAGAAGATGACTTTGTTAACAAAGGTGATATTCTTGTAGAGGGAACTCCAGTACCTCATGATATTTTAAGAATCTTGGGCGTTGAAGAATTGGCAAGATATCTTGTAAGAGAAGTTCAGTCTGTTTATAAACTTCAAGGTGTTTATATAAATGATAAACATATTGAAACCATTGCAAGACAAATGTTACAAAAAGTTCTTATTAAGGATCCTGGTGACTCAAATTTGATAGAAGGTGAGCAAATTCAGAAAAGAGATGTCTTAAAAATAAATAATACTCTATCTAAAGATAGTAAAAAAGAAGTTGTGTATGAGCCAGTACTTCTTGGTATCACTAAAGCAAGTTTGCAAACAAATTCTTTTATATCTGCAGCTTCATTTCAAGAAACTACCAAGGTATTAACCGATGCAGCTACTCTTGGAAAAGTTGATACATTAAATGGTCTTAAGGAGAACGTAATAGTTGGTAGGTTAATTCCAGCTGGTACTGGAAAAATGACATCAGATTATGAAAACATCGCTTTTGAAAGAGATCAGGAAATAATCGACAAGAATCAGTCAGAAAATATAGAAAAATAGCAATTTTTTGGTATATCTGCTTGACTTTACTGTAATCAATTTATAAAGACCCCTACGATTTGTTAAAGGTCGTGGAGTAAAATCCAAACACTTAACTAAAGGATAAAATGCCAACAATAAATCAACTTGTTAGAAAAGGTCGCTCTACTGTTAAAAAAAGAAATAAGGTACCAGCATTAGATAAAAGTCCTCAAAAAAGAGGTGTTTGTACAAGGGTTTATACTACCACCCCAAAAAAACCGAATTCTGCTCTCAGGAAAGTAGCTAGAGTAAAACTAACTAATGGCCAAGAAGTTTCAGCATACATACCTGGTGAAGGTCACAATTTACAAGAGCATTCGGTAGTATTGATAAGAGGTGGTAGAGTTAAAGATCTACCAGGAGTTAGATATCATATACTTAGAGGTACACTTGATACACAAGGAGTTTCTTCAAGAAAACAAAGAAGATCACTTTACGGAGCTAAAAGACCTAAATAATTATGTCTAGAAGAAGAGCAGCAGAAAAAAGAACTATACTTCCTGATCATAAATTTAAGGACTTGGTCTTAGCCAAATTTATGAACAGAATAATGGTTGATGGTAAAAAGTCTACTTCAGAAAAAATTGTCTATGGCGCTTTTGACCTAGTATCAAAAAAAACAGATAAAGAAGCTATCGAATTTTTTCACGAAGCACTAAATAATGTAAAACCAACCTTAGAAGTTAGATCCAGAAGAGTTGGTGGAGCAACATATCAAGTGCCTATGGAAGTTAGACCAAAAAGAGCACAAACGCTTGCAATGAAATGGATCGTTGACTCTGCAATAAAAAGAAATGAAAAAACTATGAAAGAAAGAGTTGCAAATGAAATAATTGATGCATTTAATAATAAAGGAAATGCAGTAAAAAAAAGAGAAGAGACTCATAAAATGGCTGATGCAAACAGGGCTTTTTCTCACTTTAGATGGTAAAAAGATATGAATAGATCGCATCCATTATCTAAATACAGAAATATTGGCATCATGGCTCATATTGACGCTGGCAAAACAACAACTACTGAAAGAATTTTATACTATACAGGTAAATCACACAAAATTGGTGAAGTGCATGATGGTGCTGCAACAATGGATTGGATGGAACAAGAACAAGAAAGAGGTATAACTATTACTTCTGCTGCTACTACATGTTTTTGGAAAGACCATAGGATAAATATAATTGATACACCAGGGCATGTAGATTTTACTATTGAAGTTGAACGATCTCTAAAAGTTTTAGATGGAGCAGTAGCTGTTTTTGATGGAGTTGCGGGTGTGGAGCCTCAATCTGAAACTGTCTGGAGACAAGCAGATAAATATAAAGTTCCTAGAATGTGTTTTGTAAACAAACTAGACAGAACAGGCGCTAATTTTTTCATGTGTGTTGATATGATTTCAGAACGTTTGGGTTCTTATCCTTTAGTTACACAGTTACCTATTGGAATTGAAAGTAATTTAAAAGGTGTTGTTGATTTAGTGTCTAACAATGCTATCGTTTGGCATGACGAAAGCTTGGGAGCTAAATTTGATATAGTTGAAATACCTGATGATCTAAGAGAACAATCTGAAGAGTATAGAATAAAATTAATTGAAAAAGTTGTAGAGGAAGATGATTCAATAATGGAGAATTATCTAGAAGGCAATGAACCAACAATTGAAGAGCTAAAGTTATGCATTAGAAAAGGAACATTAAATGGTTCATTTGTTCCTGTTTTAACTGGCTCAGCTTTTAAAAATAAAGGTGTTCAACCTCTTTTAGATGCAGTTATTGACTATATGCCATCACCCACAGATGTTGCAAACGTAAAGGGTGTTGATGTTAATGATGACGCCAAAGAATTAACTAGAAAATGTGAAGATAATGAACCTTTTAGTGCCTTAGCTTTTAAAATAATGACTGACCCATTTGTTGGAAGTTTAACATTTGCTAGAATTTATTCAGGTTCAATAAGTACTAAAGACAGTGTCTTAAATTCTAATTCAGGAAAAAAAGAAAATATAGGTAGGATGCTATTGATGCATGCAAATAACAGAGAAGAAATTAAAACAGCTAACGCAGGTGATATAGTTGCATTAGTTGGGCTCAAAGATGTTACAACAGGTGAGACTTTATGCTCATCTGATAATCCAATAGTCCTAGAAAAAATGGATTTTCCTGACCCTGTAATTGAAGTTGCTGTTGAGCCTAAAACTAAGGTTGATCACGAAAAAATGGGTCAAGCTTTGGGAAGATTAGCTCAAGAGGATCCAAGTTTTAGAGTCACAACTGATCACGAAAGTGGTCAAACTATAATTAAGGGTATGGGCGAACTTCATCTTGAAATCCTGGTTGATAGGATGAAAAGAGAGTTTAAAGTAGAAGCTAACGTTGGAGCTCCTCAAGTTGCATATCGTGAAACAATATCAAATTCATACGACGTCGATTATACTCATAAAAAGCAATCTGGTGGTGCTGGTCAATTTGCAAGGGTAAAAATTAAATTTGAACCTGGAGAACCAGGAAGTGGTTATAAATTCATAAATCAAATTAAAGGTGGAAATATACCTACAGAGCATATTCCTGGAGTTGAAAAAGGCCTTATAGCTCAACAACAAACTGGTGTTATTGCCGGATTCCCATGTATAGACTTCAAAGCTACTCTTTATGACGGTGCTTATCACGATGTAGACTCAAGCGTACTCGCTTTTGAAATTGCCTCAAGAGCTGCTTTTAGAGAAGGTATTGCCAAAGCCAAACCAGTTTTACTTGAGCCTATGATGAAGGTCGAGGTTGTTACTCCTGAAGAGTATATGGGTGATGTAATAGGAGACCTAAACAGTCGAAGAGGTCAAGTTCAAGAGATGTCGACTAGAGGTAATGCAAATGTTGTAGATGCAATGGTCCCATTAGCCAATATGTTTGGTTATGTAAATAATCTGAGATCTTTATCTCAAGGTAGAGCAAATTATACAATGCAGTTTGATCATTATGAAGAGGTTCCTTCAAATGTTGCTGAGGAAGTAAAGGCAAAGTTAGCATAATGGAAAATCAAAATATTAGAATTAGACTAAGAGGTTATGATAACTCTCTGTTAGATACAAGTACACAAGATATAATTAACACTGCGAAGAGAACTGGTGCAAAAGTTAAAGGCCCTATTCCACTTCCTACAAGATTTGAAAGATTTACCGTAAATAAATCACCACACATTGATAAAAAAAGTAGAGACCAATTAGAAATTAGAACACACAATCGTCTTCTAGATATAATAGATCCTACACCTCAGACTGTTGACGCTCTAATGAAACTTGACTTATCTGCAGGGGTAGAAGTTGATATAAAAATTTAAAATGCTCAGATCAGGTTTAATAGCAACTAAAATTGGAAACAGTTCATACTACCATGAAGATGGTAAGAATACTCATGTTACAGTTTTGAAAGTTGATGAATGTATAGTAGCTAGTGTTAAAACTTCAGATAAAGATGGCTATAATGCTATTCAGCTTGCGTCAATTGAGACTAATAAAGACATATCACATATAAATAAGCCGCAAAGAAAAATGTTTTCATCAGTTAACATCAAACCAAAAAAAATTGTAAAAGAATTTAGAGTTGATAATGATAACATTTTAGAGGTTGGAACTAAGCTTGATGTAAACCACTTTAAAATAGATCAGTTTGTTGATGCAAGCAGTATTTCAATAGGAAAAGGTTTTGCTGGTGTAATGAAAAGACATAATTTTGGTGGCCTTAGGGCTTCACATGGTGTGTCTATTTCACATAGATCTCACGGATCAACAGGTCAAAACCAAGATCCGGGTAGAGTTTTTAAGGGTAAGAAGATGGCTGGTAGAATGGGAAATAAAAAAGTAACCAAACAAAATTTAAAAGTCATCGATGTTGATAGTGAAAATAACCTTTTAATGGTTAAAGGCTCAGTACCAGGTAAAAAAAACTCAATTGTATATCTAAAAGATTCAGTTAAAAAATCATCATGAAAATATCAGTTCTTAATTTAAAAAATAAATCTGTTGGAGATATTGACTTAAATGCAAATATATTTGCAATAAAAACTTTTCCTGATTTAATTCATCAATACATTAGATATCAAAATGCAAAGTCAAGACAGGGCTCGCACAAAACTAAGACCAGGTCCGAAGTTAGTGGGCGCAGTAAAAAACCTTTCTCACAAAAAGGTACTGGCAATGCTAGACAGGGTAGCAACAAACCCCCTAACTTTAGAGGTGGAGCTGTTTCAATGGGCCCTCAAAATAGAGATCATTCTTTTAATTTAAATAAAAAAGAAAAAAAGTTAGCTTTAAAGTCAGCTCTATCTACAAAATTTATAGATAATAAAATTGTAATTATTGATACCTTTGAAATTAAAAGTTTTAAAACAAAAGAATTGTACTCAGATTTAAAACAATTTAATTATAAATCTGCATTGTTTATTCATTCTGAAAGTGGAATAGATAAAAACTTTAAATTAGCATCTGCCAACATACCTAAAGTATCAATACTAAATCAAAAAGGCATTAATGTTAAAGATCTGATTAGTTTTGATAAAATATTTATTGAACAAAAATCTATAAACGAAATTACTAAGAGGCTTTCATGAAAAATAAATTTAAACAAATTTCTCTTGATCAAGCTTATGATATTATCAAAAAACCAATTACAACTGAAAAATCAACTAACTTACAGCAGTTTAATCAATATTCATTTATTGTGTCTAAAAATTCAAATACATTTGAAATTAAAAAAGCAATTGAAGTTATATTTAAAGTTAAGGTAAGCAAAGTAAATACCTCAATTTTAAGAGGCAAAGGTAAAACATTTAAGGGTCAATATGGTTTTAGAAAAGATACCAAAAGAGCAATAGTGACACTTATTGAGGGTAATACAATAGACTCATCATTGGAGATTAAATAATGCTGTTAAAATTTAAACCAACAACACCTGGATTAAGAGGTACCGTTCTTGTTTCTAAAAAGGAACTATCTAGAGAAAAACCTCATAAATCACTCACAAAAAAATTTAAATCTACAGGAGGAAGAAATAACCAAGGTAGAATCACTTCAAGAAGAATGGGTGGTGGTGTTAAAAGAAAATATAGAGTCATAGATTTTAAAAGATCAAAAACCGATATCATTGCTGAAGTAATTAGAAATGAATATGATCCTAATAGATCAGCTTTTATATCTTTGTTAAAATATGAAGATGGGGAACATAGTTATATTATATCTCCTAAGAATATCAAAATTGGTGAAAAAATAATTTCTGGTGAAAATGTTGCAATTAAAAATGGAAACTCTTTACCTTTAAATAATATACCTGTTGGTACCAGTATTCATAACATTGAATTAAAACCTGGAGCAGGGGGTCAGTTAATTAGATCTGCTGGTTCTTCTGCGCAGATTGTATCTAAAGAACCTCCTTACGTTCAAATAAAATTAATTTCAGGTGAAATTAGACATATTAATAAAAACTGCAGAGCTACAATAGGTGAAGTCTCAAATTCTGATCAAAAAAATATTAAACTTGGTAAGGCAGGTAGAAAAAGATATCTAGGATTTAGACCAAAAGTAAGAGGTGTTGTTATGAATCCTGTTGATCATCCTCATGGTGGAGGAGAAGGTAGAACATCTGGAGGTAGAGATCCTGTTACTCCTTGGGGTGTTTCGACTAAAGGTAAAAAGACAAGAAACAATAAAAAGACGGACATGTTTATAATTAGAAGGAAAAAGAAATAATGACAAGATCAGTTTGGAAAGGGCCTTTTGTGGATATTACATTAATAAAGAAAGCTGAAAGGTTATCTCAGTCTGGAAGAAAAGAGGTATTAAAAACTTGGTCAAGAAGATCGACTATTCTTCCACAGTTCGTTGGACTAACTTTTGGTGTGTATAATGGGCAAAAGTTTGTTCCAGTAACGATTAATGAGCAAATGGTAGGCCACAAATTAGGTGAATTTTCTCCTACGAGATCATTTAAAGGGCATACAGCTGCAGATAAGAAAGCAGAACAGAAATGAATGAAAATCTGACAGCTTTAGCAAGAGATAATATGGTAAGGATAAGTCCCACTAAACTATCTATTCTGGTTAATAGTATTGTAAATTTAAAGGTTAGCTCTGCAATAAATCAATTAAAATTTTCTTCTAAAAGAGTATCTAAAACAATTTTAAAAGTACTTAACGCTGCTATTGCAAATGCAGAAAACAATAAGCAATTAGATATAGACAAACTTTTTGTTAAAGAAGCTTTTGTAGGTAAAAGCTTAAGAATGAAAAGATGGCGACCTCGAGCAAAAGGTAGGGCTGCTTCAATTATTAAACCATTTAGCAAAGTGACAATCGTAGTTGAAGAAAGAACAGAAATAAAAAAGGAAAAGAAATAATGGGACAAAAAGTAAATCCATATGGCATTAGACTTGGTATCAATAAAACCTGGTCATCAAGATGGTTTTCTAAAAGTGAATATACAAAGTTGTTGCATCAAGATTTGAAAATTAAAAAATATGTAGAAAAAAAATTAAAGAATGCAAGTATATCTAAAATAAATATTGAAAGGGCTGCCAAAAAATTAAGACTTTCAATATATAGTTCAAGACCTGGTATTATTATTGGAAAAAAAGGCGCAGATATTGAAACATTAAAAAATGATCTTTCAAAAATGTCAAATCTTGAAGTATTTCTTGACATTAAAGAGGTTAGGAAACCAGAGGTAGAAGCTAGATTAGTTGCAGAAAATATCGCATCACAGTTAGAAAAAAGAATATCATTTAGAAGAGCAATGAAGAAAGCTGTGCAATCAGCAATGCGATTGGGAGCTAAGGGAGTTAAAGTTGTTTGTAGTGGAAGATTAGGTGGCGCAGAGATTGCTAGAACTGAAAAGTATCATGAGGGTAGTGTTCCATTACATACATTAAGAGGTGATATAGATTATGCAACTGCAGAAGCAGAGACAACCTATGGGATTTGTGGAATAAAAGTTTGGATCAATAAAGGCGAAATACTATTAAAAGACCCATATGCAAGTGAAAGAAAACAAATTGATCAAGGGAGTGTTAGATAATGAATATGTTATCACCTAAAAAAACTAAATTTAGAAAACAATTTAAAGGTAGAATTCATGGTAATTCTAAAGGTAATTACGCTCTTAATTATGGTAGTTATGGTTTAAAGGCTATGGAGCCAGAAAGAGTTACTTCAAGACAAATTGAAGCTGCAAGAAAAGCAATAACTAGATATTTAAAAAGAGCTGGTAGAATGTGGATTAGAATATTTCCAGATGTTCCAGTATCAAAGAAACCAGCTGAAGTAAGGATGGGTAAAGGCAAAGGTTCAATTGAATTCTGGGCTTGTAGAGTAAAACCTGGAAGAATTATGTTTGAAGTTGATGGTGTAAATGTAAATGATGCAAGAAAAGCCATGACTTTAGCTGCTGCAAAACTGCCTATTAAATGTAAATTTGTAGAAAGAAATATCTAAAATGAATAAAAAAATTAATATAGACGATAAAAAAATAAAAGATGAAATATTGAGCTTAAAGAAAGCACTAATGAATTTAAATTTTCAAAAATCTTCTGGTCAATTAGAAAAAACATCTCAGATTAAAGATACAAAAAAACAAATTGCTAGATTAAATACAAAATTATCAGTTATAAATGGAGAGAAAAATGCCTAAAAGAATTTTATCAGGTGTAGTAGTCTCATCAAATTCAAATAAAACCATTACTGTTGATGTAACTAGAAGAATTAAACACAAATTGTACAAAAAAATAATTAGACAAACAAAAAAATATCATGCTCACGATGAGAATAACGAGTTTAAGGTCGGGGATACAGTATCTATAATTGAGTCTAAACCTATATCAAAGTTAAAAAAATGGACAGTTGTCTCAAACACAGGAGAAAAATTGTGATTCAAATGCAATCAAAATTATTTGTTGCAGATAATTCAGGGGCAAGAACTATACAATGTATTAAAGTACTTGGAGGTTCTAAAAGAAGATCTGCTTCAATTGGAGACATAATTGTTGTTTCAATTAAAGATGCTTTACCTAGAGCAAAAGTAAAAAAAGGTGATGTGTATAAAGCAGTAATAGTCAGAACTTCAAAGGATTTTAAAAGATCTGACGGATCCGCAATTAGATTTGATAAAAACGCTGCAGTTCTTCTAGATAAACAAGAAGAACCAATAGCAACAAGAATTTTTGGTCCAGTAACAAGAGAATTAAGAAGTAAAAAATTTATGAAAATAATTAGTCTAGCACCTGAGGTAATTTAATGAATAAAAAATTTAAATTAAAAAAAGGTGATGAAGTAATAGTGCTTGCCGGTAAAGATAAAGGCAAAACTGGAAAAATTATAAAGATTGTAACTAAACAAATGAAAGCTATTGTTTCAGAAATCAATAAAGTTAAAAAGAATCAAAAACCTGACAATAATCAACCGGGTGGAATTATTGATAAAGAAATGCCTATACATATTTCAAATCTTTCATTTTATGATCCTGAATTAAAAAAAGGTACAAGAATTGGTTATAAATTTGATAAGAACAAGAAAGTAAGAATTAATAAATCTACAGGTAAGGAAATCTAATGAGTAGACTCTTAGAAGAATACAACAACCAGATTAAGCAAGAATTAAAGTCTAAACTTGGACTCAAAAATATTTTTGAAGTTCCAAAAATAAAAAAGATAATCCTGAATATAGGTGTTGGAGAAGGAAAAGAAGACTCAAAATTAATTGATAAGGCTTTAGAAGACTTAACCCTCATATCTGGCCAAAAAGCAGTTAAAACAATTTCAAAAAAAGCAATTTCAGGTTTTAAAATAAGGGCTGGCATGCCTTTAGGGGTGAAAGTAACACTACGTAATAAAATTATGTATGAATTTCTTGATAGATTAGTAAATATTGCATTTCCAAGAATAAGAGACTTTAGAGGTCTAAATTTGAAAAGTTTTGATGGGAATGGAAATTTTTCTATGGGAGTAAAGGAGCATGTAATATTTCCAGAGATAAATTTTGATAAGGTAGATAAAGTCAGAGGTATGGATATTACTATATGTACATCTGCAAAAAATAATAAAGAGGCTTTAGAATTGCTAAAAAGTTTTAATATGCCTTTTATAGACAAACAGGTAAATTAAGGAGTAACATGGCAAAACTTAGCTCAGTTCAAAAAAATCTTTTTAGACAAAAATTAATCAAAAAATATAAATCTAAGAGAGAGAGCCTTAAGGCTAAAATAAAAAATAAAAACATTTCTTTGGAAGAGAGAATTTCTTATCAAAATAAACTAAACGATCTTCCTAGAAATGGTTCTTCTATTAGACATAGGAACAGATGTGAAATAACTGGTAGACCAAGAGGAAATTATAGAAAATTTGGTTTATCCAGAATAAAACTAAGAGAGCTTTCAATGACTGGAGATTTGCCAGGTGTTGTTAAGTCAAGTTGGTAGAAAGGGTTAACATGGCTTTAAATGATTCACTTTCAGATATGCTAGCAAGAATTAAAAATGCTCATCAAGCAAATAAAGTATCAACTTTATGTCTTAAATCAAAATTAAACATGAATGTTTTAAGTGTTCTAAAAGATGAAGGTTATATAAGAGATTTTAAAAATATCGAAGAGAGAAAGGGAGTAAATTCAATAAAAATTGAATTAAAATATTATAATGGAACCCCAGTAATTAAGAAAATAAAAAGAATTTCTAAACCTGGTATCAGAATATATTCTAAAATTAGTGAGCTTAATAAACCATATGGAGGTTTAGGAATATCTATCCTTTCAACCCCAAAAGGAGTTATGTCAGATCATCAAGCAAAAAAAAATAATGTTGGTGGTGAAATTTTGTGTGAGGTTTTCTAATGTCAAGAGTCGCAAATAACCCAATAAAAATTTCTAAAGAAGTAGAATGTACTTTTAGAGATGGAATTTTTTCAGCCAAAGGTAAACTTGGGCAAATGCAAACTACAGTAAATGCTAATTACAAAATAAATATAAATAATGATGAAATTAAAGTTATGCCTAATATTGAAAGTAATAAAGATCCAAACTGGGGAACTACTAGAGCTATCATTGCAAATATTATTAATGGAGTAACAAAGGGATTTACTAAAACTTTAGAATTAAATGGCACTGGATACAGAGCTAGTGTTTCTGGTTCCAAATTAAAATTAGAACTAGGTTATAGTCATGATATTAATTTTGATATTCCTGCAGATATAAAAATTGAATGCCCAAAACAAAATTTGATTAAATTATTTAGTATAAATAAGGAGAAGTTAGGTGCTGCTGCTGCAAAAATTAGATCGTTTAGAAAACCAGAGCCATTTAAGGGTAAAGGAATAAAATATATTGATGAATATATTTTTAGAAAAGAAGGTAAAAAGAAATAATTTATGAAAGATAGAAAAGAAAGAGTAAGGTTCAAATCTAAGAAAGTTTCTAAAAGAAATAGACTAAGTGTTTTTAGATCCAATAACCATTTGTATGCACAACTTATAGATGATAGTAATGGTATAACACTTGCAAGTGCTTCATCTCTCGAAAAATCAATTAAAGATAAAAAATTACAAAGAAAAGAAATTGCAGAACTTATTGGCAAAAATATAGCAAAAAAAATAATTTCTAAAGGAATTGATAAAGTAGCCTTTGATAGAGGTAAATATAAATATCATGGTTTAATTAAAATACTTGCAGAAGCAGCAAGATCTGAAGGTCTTAATTTTTAGAGGTACGTATGTTTGAAAATGATAAAAATGAATTTACTGAACATCTGGTAACAATTAACAGGGTAGCTAAAGTTGTAAAAGGTGGGAGAAGGTTTGGATTTGCCGCAATAATGATAGTTGGTGATAACAAAGGTAGAGTAGGAATAGGAACAGGTAAGGCAAAAGAAGTACCTGAAGCCGTTAGAAAAGCTACAGAAAATGCAAAAACTAAAATGATTAGAGTTCATTTGAAAGAAAACAGAACTATTCATCACGATATTGTCGGACGTTTTGGAGCTGGAAAGGTAATATTAAGAGCAGCTGCACCAGGAACTGGTATTATCGCCGGAGGTCCTATGAGAGCACTCTTTGAATCTCTGGGTATTAAAGATGTTGTTGCTAAATCTACTGGAACATCAAATCCACATAACATGTTAAAAGCAACATTAAATGCTTTTAAGATATCTGAATCTCCAAAATCAGTTGCTGCAAAAAGATCAAAAAAAATAAACGATATAACTTTTAGTAAGAATAGTTAAATATGAAAATTAATGAATTAAAATCACCACTAAGCTCAAGCAAGCAGAATAAGAGAAGAGGAAGAGGCTCAGGCTCTGGTTTGGGAAAAACAGCTGGAAGAGGTGTTAAAGGTCAAAAATCAAGATCAGGAGTATCTATTAATGGCTTTGAAGGTGGACAAATGCCTATTTATAGACGTTTACCTAAAAGAGGTTTTAAAAACCATTTTAAAATAAAAACTCAAAGTATTAGTTTTACAATGATAAATAATATAATTAAAAAATATAGCCTTGATCCTTCTGTAATTAAGGAAGATGAGCTATTTAATAAAAAAATTTTTAAAAGATCGAAAGGAAGTTTAAAACTTCTTAATATAGGAGAGCCAAATAAATTAACTAATTTAGAGATTTCTTACGCTTCTAAAAAGGCTGTTGAAGTTTTAGAAAAATTAGGTGGTAAAATTAAACTTACAAAGAAATAAATGGCAACAGCTGCAGACAGATTAGCAAATAACTTAAACTTTGGTGCTTTGGGAAAAGCAACAGAATTAAGGCAAAGACTTTTATTTACTTTAGGTGCGTTAATCGTCTTTCGCTTAGGTACATTTCTACCCATACCTGGTATTAATCCATTAGCTTTACAACAATTTTTTGAACAACAATCCTCTGGTATTCTAGGTATTTTTGATACATTCTCAGGAGGTGCGCTAGGTAGAATGGGAATTTTTGCACTTGGTGTTATGCCTTATATATCATCATCAATAATCATGACATTGATGCAATCAGCAATTCCATATTTAAAATCTTTAAAAGAACAGGGATCAAAAGGAAGAAGGCAACTTCTACAATTTACTAGATATGTTACGGTCTTAATTGCAGCAGTTCAGGGATATGGAGTCTCTATTGGTTTAGAATCGATGCAAACAACATATGGAAATATTGTTTTTGAACCAGGATTATTTTTTAGATTGACAACAGTAATAACACTTGTGGGTGGAACTGTTTTTCTTATGTGGCTGGGAGAACAAATTACTTCAAGGGGTGTAGGTAATGGAATTTCATTAATTATAACTGCAGGAATAATTGCTAATCTTCCAAGTGCATTTGTTAGTACTTTACAACTAGGTAGAACAGGAGAATTAAGTATTGCATTTATTTTGGGAATATTAATTCTTATACTGCTATTAATAATTTTCATAGTTTACGTTGAAAAAGCTCAAAGGCGTTTACCAGTTCAATATCCAAAAAGACAAGTTGGAAATAAAATTTATGGTGGCCAAAGCTCACATTTACCATTAAAGATCAATACTGCAGGTGTGATTCCTGTTATTTTTGCATCATCTATTCTTCTTCTCCCAAATACTATGTCTGGATTTGGCGCTGGATCATCTAGTGATATTTTTATTTTAATCTCAAGCTATTTAGGAAGAGGTCAGCCACTTTATCTGGCATTGTATGCAGGAATGATAATATTTTTTGGATTTTTCTATACATCTATTGTTTTTAATCCAGATGAGCAAGCAGAAAATCTTAGAAAATATGGAGGTTTTATTCCAGGTATAAGACCAGGAGAAAATACTGCAAAATATATAGAGTTTGTATTGGTAAGACTAACCACTATAGGAACTATTTATTTAACATTTGTAGCACTGTTGCCAGAGTTCCTTTTATCAAGAACATCAATCCCATTTTATCTTGGCGGAACGGCATTATTAATTGTAGTCGTAGTAATGATAGATTTTATTACTCAAGTACAATCACATCTTTTCCAACACCAATATGAAGGCTTGCTTAAAAAAACTAAGTTAAAGGGTAGAAGGTAGATTGAAAAAAAATAATTTTTTTTGGTCCTCCTGGAGCAGGAAAAGGCACACAGGCTAAAATAATTTCAAATTATTTAAACGTTTCCCATCTTTCAACAGGTGATATTTTAAGAAAAAAATTATTAGATAATGATGATTTAGCAAAGCAATTAAAATTAATCATGTCTTCAGGTAATTTAGTTTCAGATAATATTCTTAATTCCATTGTATCTGCAAGATTAAAAAATGAAACAAAGAAAGGTTTTATATTAGATGGCTATCCACGAACTATGACACAAGCAGAATTCCTAAATAATTTTTTTTTAGATACTGCTTCATCTTTAGATTGTATATTTGATATCCAAATAAATTTTGAAATCCTTAAAAACAGAATTATAAAAAGATCTTCAGAAGAAGGAAGGGAAGACGATAATATAAATGTCATAGAAACAAGATATAATGAATATCTTAATTCTACTCAGAAAGTTTCGAATTTTTACATGGATAATTATTCATCTATTTTTTATAAAATAGATGGATCTCTTCAAATTGAAGAAATAACCAGTAAAATTAAAGATATTTTAAAAAAATCATGAAAAACAGCCGAATTTTCACATATCTTTTCTTGACTAATTACATGATTATCATGTATTCACCCTCATTCATTTTTTTTGGATTTCTTTATGGCTAGAATATCAGGTGTCAATATTCCTACAAATAAAAAAGTAAACATAGCGCTTACTTATATATTTGGGATAGGGAATAAAATAGCTTTGGATATTTGTAATAATGCATCAATAGATATTTCTAAACGTGTAAGTGAATTGAATGAAGAAGAGGTAAATAAGATAAGAGATTTAATTGATAAAGATTATTCTGTAGAAGGTGATCTAAGGCGAAAAATATCTTTAGACATAAAAAGACTTAACGATTTAGGTTGTTATAGGGGACTTCGTCATAGAAAAAAATTACCAGTTAGAGGTCAAAGAACACATACAAATGCTAGAACAAGAAAAGGTAAGGCAGTAGCTATCGCTGGAAAGAAAAAAGTTACAAAAGGATAAAATGGCAGAGAAAAAAAAATCAAAAATTAAAAAGAAAATCTCTTCTGGTGTAGCGCATATAGTTTCTTCATTTAATAATACAATTATTACAATTACCGATGATAAAGGCAATGCATTAGCATGGTCATCTTCAGGACATAAAGGTTTTAAAGGATCAAGAAAGTCTACACCTTATGCGGCCCAAATAGCAGCAGAAGATGTAGGTAATAAAGCAAAAGATTATGGTTTAAAAAATCTTAAGATAGAAGTATCAGGACCAGGTTCGGGAAGAGAGTCTGCTTTAAGATCATTACAATCTATAGGTTATGTGATTACTTCAATTAAAGATGTAACTCCAATACCTCATAATGGTTGTAGACCAAGAAAAAGAAGAAGAGTTTAAAAAAGGAGCATTTAAGTGTTACAAAAAAACTGGAGTGAATTAATTAAACCTACAAAGATGGAAGTTAATGTAGATGAAAGTAATGGAAGAATTGGTAAGCTTATAGCTGAACCCTTGGAAAGAGGATTTGGTTTAACATTAGGTAACTCAATTAGAAGGATTTTACTCTCTTCTTTACAAGGAGCAGCTATTACTTCAGTAAAAATTAAAGGTGTAGTTCATGAATTTTCAACAATCCCAGGGGTTAAAGAAGACTTAACCGACATACTTTTAAACTTAAAATCAATAGCCGTAAAAGTACACTCACCTGGTTTAAAAAAAATGTACATTAAATCATCAGGGTCTGGTGAAATTAGAGCAGGTAATTTTGAAACTGACTCAGAAACTGAGATTATGAATCCAGATCAGTTAATTATGACACTTGACTCTAATGCTGATGTAGAAATTGAAGCAAATATTGAAACAGGCAAAGGTTATGTGACTGCAGAAGTTGCCGAAGATGAAAACAAAATAATTGGAGAAATTAAGTTAGACGCAATGTTTAGCCCTGTTGTGAAAGCTTCTTATAAAATTGAAAATAGTAGAGTGGGTCAAGTAACTGATTTTGACAAGCTGGTTTTTGACGTTGAAACAAATGGTGCAATTTCACCTGATGATGCCATAGCTCTAGCAGCCAGAATATTACAGGATCAATTACAACCATTTATCAATTTTGACGAACCCGAAGTACTCCCTGATCAATCTTCAACAGAAAGTTTATCATTTAATTCAAATCTACTAAAGAAAGTAGAAGAGTTAGAGTTATCTGTAAGATCAGCAAACTGTTTAAAAAATGATAATATAATTTATATCGGTGATCTTGTCCAAAAATCTGAATCAGAAATGCTGAGAACTCCTAACTTTGGTAGAAAATCATTAAATGAAATTAAAGAAGTCCTTCAACAAATGGAACTTAATTTAGGTATGTCGGTACCTGATTGGCCACCAGAAAATATTGATGATTTAGCTAAAAAATATGAGGATCCTTTTAATAAGTAAAATAAATGAAACACAATATTAAAAATAAAAAACTTAATAAAACATCTTCACATAGAAAAGCAATGTTTATGAATATGTCCAATGCTCTTATAAAGCATGAACAGATAACTACCACTCTTGCAAAAGCTAAAGAACTAAGGAGATTTGTTGAGAAAATTGTTACATTAGGAAAAAAGGGTGATTTAATTTCTAGAAGAAAAACAATTTCAACCCTTCAAGATAATAAAATGACACAAAAAGTTTTTTGATATATTAGCTGATAGATACAAAAATAGATCTGGGGGGTATACTCGAATTATTAAATTAGGTAATAGATTTGGTGATAATGCACCTACAGCTGTTATTGAATTTGTCGATCGAGATGAAAATGCCAAAGGTCTTGATAGTGGACCAATTTTAGAAAAAAAAATCTACTGAAGAAGTAGAGGAACAACCTCAAGCTTAAATATATTGTTTAACTTAATGTTAGTCGCCACTGGTGGTGCATTGGGAGCAGTACTCAGATATTTTTTAACAAATATTAGCAAATCAATATTTACATCCAGTATTTATGGAACCATTTCTGTGAATATTTTGGGTTCTTTTTTAATAGGATATTTTATAACATCTAATACAGGAAACAATTTATCTGAAAATTTTATTAAATTTTTTTTAATTATTGGTCTTTTAGGATCTTTTACAACTTTTTCTGCATTTTCTTATGAGGTTGTAGATTTAATAAATTCAAAAAAATATATTTCATCTTTTACTTATATTTTTATTTCAATTTTTATTTGTGTAATTTCTGCATATTTAGGAACCTTGTTAAATAAATTGTGATTTGATTAAAAATATTAAAATTTTGAATAATTTGAATCAAAGGCTAGATAAATATCTTAAAAATAAATACACGTCTTTGACACAAGGGTTTATTGAAAAAAAATATAAGAAAAAAAAATATTTTAATTAATAACTCAAAAACTAAAGCAAACTATCTAGTTAAACTTAATGATGACCTTAAAATATTAAATTTTCATGAGACACTATATAAAAATAAAATAATTTTTAAAAAAAATATTAAAATATCCAAAGAAATTTTAAATCAATTTAAAAGAGCAATAAAATTTGAAAACAACGATTTTATTGTTTTAGATAAATGGCCACAAATAGCTACTCAAGGAGGAAGTAAAATAAATATTTCAATAGATCATATAATCAAAAATATTAATTCACAATATAGATTAGTACATAGACTAGATAAAGAAACTTCAGGACTTCTTTTAATTGCTAAAAATCTTAATTATGCCAAAAAGCTATCTTATCTTTTCAAACAAAAAGAAATTACTAAATATTATATTGCTTTATGTGAAGGACATCCAAAAAATAATTATTCTCAAGTCAAATTAGAAATTAAAAATAAAAAACTTAAAATTGAAAATACTCTAACAAATTATAAATTGTTAAATAAAAATAAAGATATATCTTCAATTTTATTTAATCCTCAAACTGGAAAAACTCATCAACTTAGAATAGTTTCTAAAAATCTTGGATGTCCAATAGTTGGGGATCAAAAATATAATATTCATTCTAAGTATTTAAGGGAAAAGTTGATGTTACATGCAATTGCACTAAAATTTGAAGTGAATACAAAGAAGTTTGAATTTATTTCAAAATTACCGGATCACTTTCTAAGCTTTGTAAAAAAAAATAACTTAAAAATTAGTAAAGATTTTAAAGAATATTTAAATAGTTTTTAATTTTTCTAAAAAAATTTTTTTAAATTTATTATCAAATTCAGATTGTTCTAATTTAATACCTAATTCTTCCATTGATGTATTTTTATACTCTTTTAAGCCACAGGAATGAATATAATTATAATATTTAAGATCAGGATTAATATTAAAACTTAACCCATGGTATGTAATCCATTTTTTAATTCGTAATCCAATTGCACCAATTTTTTTTTCTTTATCAAATGAAATATTATTACTTTTAGTTACCCAAACACCTACCCTGTCTTTGAAGGTTTGAGCTTCAATATTATAGTTTGCTAAAAAGGAAATAAGTGAATTTTCAATTATTGTAATAAATTTTCTAATATCTTTATTTTTGTTATTTAAATTTAACATAAAATAAACAATTCTTTGACCAGGACCGTGATAGGTTGTTTTGCCTCCGCGATTAGATTTTATTATATCAATAATATCCGAATTTAATATCTCTTTTTTTGAAGCACTTGTTCCTTGAGTAAAAATATGATTATGATTTAGAAACCATATTAATTCTTCGGATTTATTATTAATTATGCCATCAACTCTGGACTCCATATACATTAAAGCATCTTCATAATTTACTTCACTATTTGATATTTTAATTTCAAACTGTTTCATCTGTGTTAACTTTATTGATAGTTAATATCCTATCTGATATTTAATTCTACTATATATGCGGCTGTGGCGGAATTGGTATACGCGCAGCGTTGAGGTCGCTGTGGGATTTATCCTGTGGAAGTTCAAGTCTTCTCAGCCGCACCAATTTTTATGGAAGAAATTATTATAAAAAAAGATCAGGATTCTTCATCTAAATCTGTTGAATTAGTATCTGATTATTTAGAAAATTATAAATATGATAAAGTTTTATCTTATTTAAAAGATATTCATAATGCTGATATTGCATATATTCTTCAAAATTTAGATCCAGTTTTACGACTAAGTCTTTTGAATATAATTGATAGAGATTTTGATCCTGAAATATTAACTTATTTAAATGATAGTGTTAGAGAAGAAATAATAGAAACTTTGGATATAAAACAATTAGCTAATAATGCTAAAAGTTTAGATACTGATGATGCTGTAGACTTAGCAGAAGATTTAGAAGAAAAAGATCAGACTATATTCTTAGAAAACTTAGATAAAGAAGAACGTACATTAGTTGAGGAAGGATTAAAGTATCCTGAAGATTCTGCCGGAAGATTAATGCAAAGACAATTTGTTGCTGTTAACCAATCATGGAATGTTGGTCAAGCAATTGATTATTTGAGAAACAATAAAGCTAAACTACCTGAAGATTTCTATGATATTTATTTAATTAATAATAAACAAGAAGCAAAAGGTGTTGTTCCATTAGGAAGGTTAATGGGTTCAAAAAGATTAGTAGAATTAAATTCGATAACAAATAAAGAATTAAGATTAATTGATGTAAATACAGATCAGGAAGATGTAGCCTTATTATTTAATAAATACGGATTGGTCAGTGCACCTGTTATCAATAATCGAAAAAGAATTATTGGATCTATTACAGTTGATGATGTTGTTGAGGTTATAGAAGAAGAAAGAGAGGAAGACATTTTAAAGCTTGGAGGTGTTGATCATACAGATTTATATGAGTCAGTTATTTCTACAACAAAATCAAGAATTTCGTGGTTAATCGTAAATCTAATGACAGCGGTGGTAGCTTCAATAGTTATTGGTTTTTTTGAAGCTGCTATAGAAAAAGTAGTAGCTTTAGCAATTTTAATGCCAATAGTATCCTCTATGGGCGCTAATGCTGGCACTCAAACTTTAACAGTTGCAGTAAGAGCCATTGCTGTGAAAGAATTAACAACTAGTAATGCGATAAAAATAATAATCAAAGAAACTTTCATTGGTGGTATAAATGGTATCATATTTGCCGTTATAATATCTTTAATTTCTATTTATTGGTTCGATAATTTG
Source organism: uncultured Alphaproteobacteria bacterium (assembly GCA_902540265.1). GTDB lineage: Bacteria > Pseudomonadota > Alphaproteobacteria > HIMB59 > CACPNW01. The sequence goes on along the minus strand of CACBLW010000002.1, from coordinate 80,598 downwards.
CTGTTGGGTTTAATAATAGGTCTTGCTATGATATTAAACTTACTAATTGCTGGTTTTTCAGGAATTGTAATACCACTAGTTTTAGATAAACTTAAAATTGATCCTGCTTTAGCATCTGCAGTAATTTTGACTACAATAACAGATGTATTTGGCTTTCTTTCTTTTCTTGGATTAGCAACTTTATTTTTAATTTGATCTGAGCTATTTAAGTTAAATCAATGCTTAAAAAAAATGATCTGATAGATTACTTTTATAAAGGAATCAAAAATAAGAATGATTTACGCATAGGAGTAGAACACGAGAAATTTGTTCTAAAAAAAGATAGTTTACATCAATTGTCTTATGAAGAGCCCAATGGCATAAAAGATATTCTTTTAAAATTTTTGAATAAGGGATGGAAACCAAAGTATGATGATAAAAATGCTACAATAATTGCGCTAGAAAGATTTGGTGAAAGTATAACTTTAGAACCAGGTGGTCAGATCGAATTATCTGGAGCAAAATTAAAAAATATCCATCAAACCTGTACTGAAACTAATAGACATTTAAAAGAATTAAAAGATATTGGTGAAGAATTTGGCTTTATATTATTAGGATTAGGAGTTGAGCCAAGTTTATCTCTTGATGAATTTCCTTGGATGCCAAAACAAAGATATTCAATAATGAAAAAATATATGCCCAAAGTTGGCACTCTTGGACATCACATGATGAAACGCACATGTACAAACCAAGTAAATTTGGATTATCATTCCGAAGAAGATATGATTGCTAAGTATCGATTAATGTTAAATCTTGAAGGTATAGCAACTGCAATATTTGCTAACTCACCTTTTGATCAAAAACAAGTTTCTAAATATAAGAGTTTAAGATCTCATTTTTGGCATCACACAGACAAAGATAGAACAGGTTTATTGCCATTTGTTTTTGATAAAGATTTTAATTTTGAAAAATATGCGGAGTATGCTCTAGATGTACCAATGTATTTTGTAATTAAAAATCATAAATATATAAATATGACCAATTATACTTTTAGAGATTTTATGAAAAATAACATTTCTAAAGATTTAAAAATTGAACCTACTATAGAAGATTGGGTAAACCATTTATCAACTCTATTTCCTCAAGTTAGATTAAAGCAATTCCTTGAAATTCGTTCTATGGACGCATGTTCATGGGATTTAATATGTTCTCAGCCTGCTTTTTGGATTGGTATTTTATACAATGATGAAGCTATTGATAAAACAAATGAAATTGTTGAAGGTTGGACTCAAAATGATAGAAATTTAATAAATAATTTAGCCCCACTAGAAGGTTTACAAACAAAATTCAAAAATAGTGATCTTTTAGATATTGCTCAAAAATTGTTTGAAATTTCAAAATCAGGTTTAGATAAAAGAAATATTCTAGTAAAAAATGAAAAATATAACGAAACATTTTATCTAAAAGATTTAGAACAAAATCTATCAAATGGTCATTCACCAGCTGATTTATTAATAAATAAATATAATGGTAAATGGAAAAAAAATATAAAAAAAATATATGAGGAAGAAATTTTCTAATGAAAAAAAATATAGCAATCCAAATGGATAATATTGAAACGATTGATTATGAATTCGATACATCTTTTTTAATAGGTTATGAGGCACAAGAAAGAGGTTATGATATTTTTTATTACAATCCAAAAGATTTATTCATAAAAGAAAATACTATTCAAGCATCTGGATATTATTTAGAGCTACAGTTAGACGAAAAAAATTATTTTAATTTTAAATCTAATAAAATAATTGCCAAATTAGAGGATTTTCAATTTGTCTTTTTAAGACAGGACCCTCCTTTTGATATGAATTATATTACATCGACTTATATTTTGGACTTACTTCCATCTTCAACAATTGTTGTAAATGATCCAACAGCAGTTAGAAATTCTACTGAAAAATTATTTACATTTAATTTTAAAGAATTTATGCCACCCACTTTAGTAACAAAAGATTTAAAAATTATTGAAGAATTTTTAGATAAAGAAGAAGATATTATAACCAAACCACTTTATGGTAATGGTGGAGAGGGTATACATAGATTTGATAAAAGTAATTTCAATACTGAAATATTAGAAGAATATTTACACCTTCCAATAATGGTGCAAAAATTTATCAATGAGATAGAGCATGGTGACAGGAGAATTATTTTTTTCGATGGTGAATATTTTGGTTCAGTTGCCAGAATACCACAAGAAGGTAATTTAAAGGCAAATTTTCATGCTGGCGGTAAGGCAAGTAAAACTGACCTAGTTTATAGGGACCAAGAAATTATCAAAAATTTGGGACCAAAACTAAAAGAACATAATCTGTTTTTTGTTGGAATTGATATAATTGGAAATTATCTAACAGAAATAAATGTAACTTCACCTACAGGATTGAAGCAAATTAATGCATTAAACAATGTAAAATTAGAGAAAGATTTTTGGGATAAGCTTGAAGCTAAATATAAAATAGTCTAAACACAAAATATGAATAAAACATTACTGATTGATGCACTATTTGCTAATTTAAAAACTCAGAAATTAATTAGAAATATATTTATAATTATTATTGGTAGCTTACTATTAACAATATCTGCCAGAGTTAAAATTGATATACCTCCTGTTCCAATAACAATGCAGACATTAGTAGTCTTGGTTTTTGCTCTTACTGTTGGTTGGAAATTATCAGTAGCTACATTCTCATTTTACTTGTTTCAGGGTTTTGTTGGCATTCCTGTATTTGCTTCTTCACCATTTGGAGGACCAGCTTATTTTATTGGGCCAAGTGCTGGTTACTTAATCGGTATGCTCCTTTCATGTTACTTTGTTGGTTTGATGGCTGAAAAAAATTATGACAAGAATTATTTTAAAACACTTTTAATATTATTTTTAGGTAGTATTATTATTTTTGTACCCGGATTACTATGGCTTGGTTTTTGGTATAACATATTGTGGACCGAAGCAGCTTCAGTAGATGTTTTTCAAAGTTATTCAAAAGCTATTAACAATGGTTTGCTATTATACAAGTTTACAGAACCAGTAAAAATTGCTCTAGCTGCAACAATAACACCTTTAATTTGGCAGTTTATAAAAAATAAATAACATTAATGAAAATTGGTATTGATGTAGGTGGTACCAAAACTGAAGGTATTCTTTTAGATCCAAATGGAACTGAAATAGATAGAAAAAGAATCAATACTGAAAAAAATTATGATGGAACAATTAACGGAATACTCTCCATCATAAATCATTTTGAAGATAAGTATGGCAAAGCAGAAACTGTTGGTATGGGAATGCCAGGGGCCATATCAAATGATACGGCTTTAATTAAAAATGCTAATTCTATATGGTTAAATGGCAAACCATTTAAGCAAGATTTAGATAAAATTCTTAATAGAAATATAAATATAGAAAATGATGCTAATTGTTTCACACTTTCTGAAGCAGTAGATGGAGCAGGTAAAGGTTATCAAGTTGTTTTTGGGGTAATTATCGGAACAGGTGTTGGTGGGGGTATTAGCATTAATCAAAAAGTTATAAGAGGTCGTAATAGTATAAGTGGTGAATGGGGTCATATAGTACTTCCAGGTAGAACTGAAGAAGAAAAAAAATATGTAAAAAAATGTTATTGTGGGAAAAATGGCTGTTTAGAAACTTACATATCTGGCCCAGGCTTTTCATCGGCTTATAACTTGCGTTTTAATAAAAATTATAACTCACATCAAATCTTAGAGGGTTTTATTAATAATGAAGAAAATAGTATTTTTGCACTAAATCAATACATTGATCATTTAGCTAGAGGTTTATCTGTTGTATGTAATATCCTTGATCCAGATGTAATAGTTTTGGGTGGTGGTATGTCCAATATAGATTTTATTTATGAAAATATAAATAATACTCTAAAAAAATATGTTTTTACTGACACGCTAGAAACTAAAGTTGTTAAAAATGTTTATGGGGATTCCAGTGGTGTAAGAGGAGCTGCTTGGCTTTCTTAAATACCGCCCATTGAAATATATTTTATAGTTAAATAGTCATCAAGACCATATCTAGAACCTTCTCTTCCCATTCCTGATTCTTTTACACCTCCAAAAGGAACTTCTGCAATTGTTGGTAGTCCATTATTAATAGATACAATTCCATATTCAAGTGCTTCAGCAACTCTCCAAATTCTTCCTATGTCTCTAGAATAGAAATATGAAGCTAGTCCATATGGTGTATCATTAGCCATTTTAATGACTTCATCATCACTTGAAAATTTATAAAGAGGAGCAACAGGTCCAAAAGTTTCTTCAAAAGTTATTTTTGCCTTTGTAGATACATTTGAAAGAACAGTTGGTTGATAGAAATTTCCACCAAGCGAATGCACATCTCCACCAATTGCTATTTTAGCTCCTGTATTCACTGCGTCTTGTACATGATCAACTACTTTTTCTAAAGAGGACTGATCAATTAAAGGACCAGATGTAATTCCATCTTCAAGTCCATTGCCCACTGTTATTTTACTGACTTCATTTGTAAATTTTTCTAGGAATTCATCATAAATATTTTCATGGACAAAAATTCTATTTGAACAAATACATGTTTGACCACTATTTCTAAATTTACTTTGAAGAGCTCCTGCAACAGCTTCATCCATATCTGCATCATCAAAGACAATAAATGGTGCGTGACCACCAAGTTCCATAGAAACTTTTTTTACTGTTGAGGCACTTTGCTCTAAAAGTATTTTTCCAACCTCCGTAGATCCAGTAAAAGAAATTTTTCTAACAATAGGGTTACTTGTTAGTTCTTTACCAATTTCACTTGCCGATCCAGTTATTACATTAAATACACCGTCTGGAAAACCAGCTTCTTTAGCAAGCACTGCTACAGCTAATGCTGAATAGGGTGTTTGGCTTGCTGGTTTAACAACAGTAGTACAACCAACTGCTAAAGCCGCTGCACATTTTCTTGTGATCATTGAATTTGGAAAATTCCATGGAGTTATTGCTCCAACAACACCAACAGGTTGTTTAATTATTACAATTCTTTTTCCAGGTCTTGGATCAGGAACTATATCACCATACACTCTTTTTCCTTCTTCAGCATAGAACTCAATATATGAAGCACCCATTAGTATTTCGCCCTTTGCTTCAGCCAGAGGTTTACCTTGCTCAATAGTCATTATTTTAGCTAAATCATCTGCATTTTCTGTGATGAGCTCCCCCCATTTTTTAAGAATAATTGATCTTTCTTTAGCAGTAGTTTCTTTCCAAGTTTGGAAAGCAGTATTTGCATCATCTACGGCTTTTTTAGTTTCTGAAACTGAGCATTTTGGGACGTTACCAATAATTTCAAGAGATGCTGGATTATTTACCTCAAGAGTTTCACCTGAAGAACTGCCAACCCATTCCCCATTTATAAAACATTTTTGTTTAAAGAGTGATTTGTTATTTAATTCCATAAGTTTTAATTATAATGCATAGTTTTAAATTAAGGAAAATATAATGACAATAGTTAATTCTTGGAATGAATGGGATCCATTAAAGCATGTTATAGTTGGAGCGGTTGAAAATGCCAACATACCTCCAATGGAACCAGCACTTGAACCAAAAATTAGTAAAGATAGTGGTATGGCAGGATCTCACGGACCACGTTCAAAAGAGTCAATTGATAAAGCAAACATACAATTAGAAAACTTTGTTAAAATTTTAAATTCCTTAAATATAAAAGTTGATAGACCAACACCTATTGACTTTTCTCAGAGTATTGAGACACCCGATTGGTCTAATGATGGTATGTTTGGTTGTATGCCTCCCAGAGATGTTATTCTTACTGTAGGAAATGAAATGCTAGAGGCGCCCATGTCTTACAGATGTAGATGGTTTGAGTACCTTGCTTATAGACCACTACTTGAAAAATATTATTCAGAAGATAAAAATATGAGATGGGAGTCGGCACCTAAACCAAGATTAACAAATCAATCTTATAAGTCCAATTATCTTCCTGAAGGCATAACGGAAGAAGAACGATACAAAAAAATCGAAAATAGAGACATGATATTGACAGAAAAAGAACCACTTTTTGATGCTGCAGAAATTTTACGCTTTGGAAAAGATCTTTTTTATCATAACAATTTCACATCAAATTTAAACGGTTTAGATTGGTTAAGAAGACATTATCCAAATCATCGCGTTCATCAAATTAATTTACCAGGTGATTTAATTCCAACTCACATTGATGCATGTTTTACTCCTATTAAACCAGGAGTAATAATCATTAATCCGAATAGAAAAATATCATCAGAGCAAAGAAAAATTTTTGATGATAATAAATGGGAAATTCATGAGGCAGCACCCTCCATTCATAATAGTCCACCACCTATGTGTTATTCATCAATCTGGTTATCTATGAACGTTTTGATAATTGATCCTAAAACTATATGCGTCGAGGCAACGGAAGAAAAAATGATTAAACAAATGGAAAGTTTTGGATTGGAAGTTATTCCAGTTCCTTTTAGAGACGTTTATGCGTTTGGTGGTAGTTTACATTGTGCTACTACTGATGTTCATAGAGAAGGTGAGTGTGAGGATTATTTTCCTAATCAGTAATGGATAGTTTTAATCAAAATAATGTTAAAGCCAATTTACATAATATAAACTTTTCTAGAATTGGTATAATCACATTATCAACTGATTTTACAATAGAGCAGGATTTTAGAAAAATTTGTCATAATTTACCAGTTGATCTATTTTTTAATAGGATACCTTTTTTAAATCCTCTAACTCATGAAAATTACATGAGGATGGCTGATCATCTTTCAGAAACAGCAAACCAAATATTACCCAATGAAAAAATACAAGTTGTAGCGTATGGATGTACTTCGGGTACTATTGAAATTGGTGAAAAAAGAATAAGAGCTGAAATTTTTAAAGCTAAACCTGATGCTTTAATTACAACACCTATTACAGCAGCGGTAAAAGCACTTAAATTATTAAATCATAAAAAAATTGCTGTTCTTACCCCTTATCCAAAAGACGTTAATATTAAAGTTTATAAATATTTAATTGATAGTGGATTTAAAATTAAATCATTTAGTTCGTTTAATTTAAATTATGACTCCGAAATTGCCAAAGTTACTCATGATAGTTTAATACAAACAATTTCCTCAATAGATTTAACAGATGTTGATAGTATTTTTGTTTCTTGTACTGCATTAAAAGTAATTGATATTATCGAAGAATTAGAGTCAAAATTAAGCACGGATGTCATTTCAAGTAATCAAGCTATTATTTGGGATTCATTAAGATTATCTAATATTAATCAAAAAATTGATGGTTATGGTAACCTATTTAAATTACATTAAATAGGGATTAAATTGATTACACTTCAACAAATACAAGATGCACATAAGAAAATTTTACCTTATGTTAATTATACACCATTAATTAATTCTAATTTCTTATCAAAAAGTAATACAGTAAAACTAAAGTTAGAAAATTTTCAAATCACTGGTTCTTTTAAGTTAAGAGGTGCTGTTAATAAGCTACTTTCTTTAAGTGAAGATGACAAGAACAAAGGAGTCATCGCAGTTTCTACAGGCAATCATGGCAAAGGCGTTGCTTATGCATCAAAGGTATTGGGCATTCAATCAACAATATATATGTCTTCAATGGTTCCAGAATATAGAAAAGAGGCTATTGAAAAATTAGGAGCAAAAGTAGAAATTATTGGAAAGAATAGTGATGAAGCTGATTTACATGCTAAACAAATTGCGAAAGAAAAAAATATCCCATTAATTCACCCTTTTGATGATGAAGACATTATTATAGGCCAAGGTACAGTTGGGCTTGAAATGCTTACTGAATTTCCTGAAGTTGATACTGTAATTATACCAACATCTGGTGGCGGTCTTATATCTGGAATAGCACAAGCTATTAAACTTCAAAAACCTGATACAAAAATTATTGCCGTATCTATGGAAAGAGGCCCTTCAATGTTTGAAAGTCTAAAAAAAGGTAGACCTGTTGATGTAGAAGAAACTGAAACTTTAGCTGATTGTCTAGGGGGTAGTATTGGCTTAGATAATAAATTTACATTTAATATTGTACAACAATTTGTTGATGACTTTGTTTTAGTAAGTGAAGAAAAAATAGCTGAGGGAATTAGAATAAATTTTTTAGAACATAAAATTGTATCTGAAGGTGCTGCAGCAACAAGTGTAATGGTTGTTAAAGAAAAACTAACATCGCACTTAGGAAAAAATATAATCTGTTTAATTTGTGGTGGAAATATTGACTCGGAATTGTTTAACAAAGTTTTAAATCATGCTCATCCTTAATAAAAATGATATTATTCAACATGTAGATTTGAATAAAAATCTCATACCAATAATAGAGGAGGCTTTTATAAATTTATCAAAAGGATTGGTAATGATGCCACCTATAATGAGAATTGATATTGAAAAATATCATGGTGAATCTGATGTTAAAGCTGCATATGTTGAGGGTCTTGATAGTTATGCAATAAAAATCGCTTCAGGTTTTTTCGATAATCCAAAACTTGGTCTACCATCTAGTAATGGACTTATGGTTTTATTAGATTCAAAGACTGGAGTTGTAAAATCTGTTCTATTGGATGAAGGTTATCTTACAGATACTAGAACAGCTATAGCAGGAGCAATAGCTACAAAATATTTATCAAATCAAAATGCTAATTCTGTTGGTATTATTGGAGCTGGAATTCAAGCCAAATTACAACTTCAAGCAATAATGTTGGTTAGAAAAATAAAAAAAATAATAGTCTGGACAAGAGATGAGACAAAAGCAAACCAATTTATCGAAGGTTTTAAAGATTTAGATTTAGATTTGCATGTAGCTTCTTCCTGCAAGGAGTTGGCAAGCTTATCAGAAATAATCGTTACAACGACTCCTAGTAAAAAACCACTTTTGGAATTTGATTGGATAATTAAAGGAACTCACATAACAGCAATGGGATCAGATGCAGAACAAAAAAACGAATTAGATCCTCAGATGTTAAAACATTGCAATCAATATGTACCTGACAATCAATTACAAACAAGTGTTTTGGGTGAATTACATCATGCTTTAAAACAAAATATAATTTCTTCTAAAGAAAAGTTTAATGAACTTGGCGATATTATTAACGATCCAAGCTTAGGAAGAAGAAATAAAGAAGATATAACGATATGTGATTTGACAGGAACTGGCGTACAAGATACTGCAATGGCAAGATTTGCTTATAATCTTTGTAAAAGAAATAATTTAGGCATCAATATTTAATTTATGAGTCAAGCAATAATAAAAAAAACGTCTGATTACTTCAAATCAAAAGGAGTTGTCTTGCCAAGTATAAGTGAACTTCAAGACCCTCAAATTATCAATGATGATATTAAAAATTCTCTAAAAAAAATAAATAATAATGATATTAATCCTCTTAACCTCTTTAGGGTTCATTGGTTTAATAAAAGAGATCAATCAGGTTTTGGAAATGAGCCTGAATATATTGTGCTTCCAACAGAATTTACAGGTGTTAAGGCAAAGATAATTGTAAATATGGGACGATATTTTCCCTTAATAACAGCTCATAAAGTTTTGGCAGCTTATGGTTGTTTGCTTCCAAGAATTTTAAATGGCACTTTTGATTATGAAAAACATAAAGCAGTTTGGCCTTCTACAGGAAATTATTGTAGGGGCGGAGTAGCAATATCTCGGATAATGGGTCTTAATAGTATTGCAATACTTCCTGAAGGAATGAGTAATGAGAGATTTGAATGGTTGAATAATTGGGTTGAAGATAAAAAAAATATCATAAAGACAAAAGGCACAGAAAGTAATGTTAAAGAAATTTACGATGCTTGTAATGAATTAAAAAAAGATAATCTAAATGATATCATAAATCAATTTGATGAGTATTATAATTACAGTATTCATCGTTCTATAACGGGTCCATCTTTTGAAAAATCATTTCTTAAAGTTAAAGGTAACAGTAATTTAACTCCTAGGTTTTACGTAAGTGCTTCAGGATCAAGTGGTACTCTAGCAGCAGGAGATTATCTTAAAGATAAATTACAGACGAAGATTGCAGTTGTTGAAGCTTTGGAGTGCCCAACTTTGCTTCATGGAGGTTATGGTGAACATAATATACAAGGAATTGGTGACAAACATGTTCCCCTTATTCATAATGTAATGAATACAGATTTTGTTGTTGATGTTTCTGATCAAGCTACCAATAATCTAAATATGATTTTTAATACTGAAATAGGAAAAAAATTTTTAATTAAGAAAAAAAATTTTGACCCTGATTTTGTTTCTCGTCTTCCTGAATTTGGCTTTTCAGCAATAGCAAATATATTGGCATCAATAAAACTAGCTAAATATATGGATTTAAATAGTGATGACGCAATTATAACAGTTGCTACAGATGGTGCAGATTTATATATGTCAGAATTAAATAAGACCATTGCTGATTTTAAGAATAATTATGATGAAATAGTTTGTGCTGAACTATTTGGAAAACACTTATCAGGAATATCTACTGATAATATGCTAGAACTTTCTTACATGGACAAGAAAAGAATATTTAATTTAGGTTACTTTACTTGGGTAGAGCAACAAGGTGTAAGTCTTGAAGAATTTGAAAAAAGAAAAGATCAAAAATTTTGGAATTCACATTATGATTATATGCTTTCTCTAGACAATAAGATTAAAGAATTTAATAATATGTAAGCTATGAAAACTCAGTCATTACATAACCAATTAGTAGAATGGCGTCACGATCTTCATATGCATCCACAATTAAGTTTTGAAGAAGAGTATGCTGCAGCAAAAGTGTCAACACTTCTAGAAGAGTTTGGAATAGAAGTTCATTCTGGTATTGCCAGAACTGGAGTAGTTGGAATTTTAAAAAAAGGAAATAGTTCAAAATCAATAGGTATAAGAGCTGACATGGATGCTCTTCCTATACATGAAACTAATAATTTTAGTTATAAGTCCAAGTTTGATAACAGAATGCATGCATGTGGACATGACGGTCACACAACAATGTTATTAGGTGCAGCAAAATATTTATCAGAAAAAGGTAACTTTAATGGAACGGTATATTTTATTTTTCAACCTGATGAAGAGAATACTTTTGGCGCAAGAACAATGATAGATGAAGGATTGTTTGATAAATTTAACATTGATGAAGTTTACGCTATGCACAATATTCCTAACATGGAAATTGGAACATTTGGTACAAGAAAAGGAGCTATTACAGCAAGTGAAAATTTATTTGAAATTGAAATAAAAGCTAAAGGTGGGCATGCCGCATTACCTCATATGGGGGTTGATGCAATAACTGTTGGCTCTCAAATAGCAGTAGCACTTCAATCAATAGTGTCTAGGAAATTAAATCCAGCAGACAATGGTATAGTTTCTATTACTGAATTTATAACCGATGGTAAAAAAAATGTTCTACCAGGTATGGTAAAAATGACTGGTGACGCGAGAGCTTTATCAAAAGAAACAAATGAAATAATTGCTTCAAAAATGTTACAAATTGTCGAAGGCATTTGCAATGCGCATGGTGTTAATGGAAGTGTTAAATATGAAACAGCCTGTCCTATAACCTTTAATTCAAAAAAACAAACTGAGTCTGCAACAAAAGCAGCAGTTTCATTACTTGGTAACGATAAATGTAATGGTGATATTGAACCACGTTTATTCTCAGAAGATTTTTCTGTTATGGCAAATGAAAAACCTGGCTGCTTTGTTTTAATGGGTAACGGTACATCAGAGCAGCATTCTAGACCTCTACATGCTGATAATTATGATTTTAATGACGAATTATTAGTCATAGGTTCTTCATATTGGACTGAATTGGTAGAACAACAATTAAAATAAATGTTTTCTGAAAACTTAAATAAACTAAAGAAAAAAATGTCTGAGAACAATATTGATCTCTCAATTATAACTGATGATGACTCGATATATTATTTCACAGGATACCATGACTTCCTTCATATGGATTTTTATCGACCAACATTATTAGTTGTTTCAAATGATCATAAAACTTATTTAATTACACCTCTTCTTGATGTTCTATTAGTACCAGAATCTTGTCCTGTAGATATAGTTGAAACATGGAATGATGGTATTGGAAATGAATGGAGAGAATTATTACCTCAAATCATCAATCAACATAAAAATATTTTTATTGAAAAATTTAAAATTAACCCAATGGTTAAGACTTATTTAGACGATTTACTTCAAGACTATCCTGGGGATTTAACCAAATTAATAGATAATATAAGAATGATTAAATCTAATCATGAATTGAATATAGCTCGTCATGCCGGTGAAGTTGCTATGGCTATGATGGAGGCAGCAAAAAAAACAATTGGCCATAATGTTCCTGAGTATGAGGTTGCACTTGCACAATCACAAGCTGGAACAAGAAAAGCTGCAGATCTTTTAAAAGAATTTTATCCTGATAATATCAATATGTCTCCAAATATTCACTTTTTACCTGTTATGACATCGGGTCATGATTTACCTAAAACTCACCATCGTGCTTCAACCAAAATAATAAAAAAAGGTGATCCCGTGTTCGTATGTTATTGTGGTTCTACAAACTTCCATAGGTTTAAATTAGGTTTTGACAGAATATTTTGGGTAGAAGAAATTCAATCCGATGAACAAATAAAAGCTTTTGAGACTGCAGTAAAATCTCAAAAAGCTGCTCTTGAAATTCTTGGCCCTGGAGTAACAGCTGAAGAAGTTCATGCTGCTTATGCAGATACTATACAGTCTGAGGGATACCCTTATCCTACATTTCGATGTGGAAGAGGTACAGGCTTTAGCTTTTTAGAGGAACCACAATTAGTAGTTGGTAATAAAACTGTACTGGAGCCTGGAATGGTATTTGCCGTTGATGGCGGGGCAAGTGCAAATAATTTTAGATCACAAGTTGGTGATAGTTTTATTATAACAAAAGATGGATACGAACAAATTACACATCATTCTAAAAATATTGATGACCTAATAATTCCACATGGATGAAATCACGGTATTTAACACACATTGCTGTGGTGAAATTGGGGATGTCGTAACTGGAATTAAAGGCTTGAAGTTTAATTCACCCGAGGAAGCTTCTAAAAAACTTTTTTTAGATAAAAAATGGAGAAATTTTTTTTTAAATGAACCTCGGGGAGGGGTCTTTAAACATTGTAATATTATTTTAGAACCTTCAAATAAAAATGCAGATGCTGGATTTGTAATCATGGAACCAGAAGATAATCCTCCAATGAGCGGATCAAATGCAATTTGTGTAACGACAGTCTTATTAGAAAAAAATATTGTTCAAATGAAATATCCTAAAACCATGCTTACACTTGAATCTCCCGGTGGTTTAATAAAAGTTGTCGCTGATTGTGAAAATAAGAAAGTTAAAAGTGTCACTTTAACTAATCTTGCCTGCTTTGCAGATAAAATAGATGTAGATTTAAAGACTAAAAATTATGGTACAATTAAAGTAAGTACTGCTTTTGGAGGTGACAGTTTTTTAATTTGTAATGCTAGTGATTTTAATCTTAAAATTGAACCAAAGAATGCAAATAAATTTGTAAATGTTGCTAAAGAATTATTGAAAGAAGCAAATGTATCTATTGGATTTGAACATCCTACTATTAAAGGATTAGACTATCTTTCCTTTTGCCAATTTATTGAACCCTTAAAAAAAAATAATCAATCATTACTTACAGGATTAAATACAGTTGTTATACGACCTGGGAAACTTGATCGTTCACCTTGTGGTACAGGCACTTCAGCAAGATTAGCAGTAATGAAAGAAAAAAATGAAATACAAATAAATGAAGAATTTATATCAAAGTCTATTATAGGATCTTCATTTAAAGCAAGTATTGAAAAGGAAATTAAAATTAATAACAAAAATTGTATTATTCCAAAAATAACAGGTAGTGCATTTATTACTGGAAAACAAAGTTTATTTATCGATAAGGATGATCCTTTTCCAGAAGGTTATAGATTAAATGACACATGGCCAGATTCATCAAGCTAACTGTGATTAAATAACACTAGCATAGCAAGTTAATTCATTTTACTTTCATCAACTATTCTAATAATTAATAAAACAAATGACAAAATTTAATGCCTGGAATGTAATTAAAAACGGTTTAAATGGTCAGTCTTATTGGACTAGACAATGGCGTGATCCAGAACCAAAAAGTATTTATGATGTTGTAATAATCGGGGGAGGTTTACACGGTCTTGCCACAGCATATTATTTAGCAAAGAATCATAATATAAAAAATGTAGCTGTCTTAGAAAAAGGCTGGATTGGTGGAGGAAACGCTGGACGTAATACAACTATTGTAAGATCAAATTATATGATGCCAGGCAACCACGAATTTTATGAACATTCTTTAAAGTTATGGGAAAATTTAAGTCACGAATTAAATTATAATGTAATGTTTAGCCAACGAGCTCATGTCTCGTTATTTCATAGCCCTGGTGCTAAAGATTCAGTTTCACGGATTTATAATATTATGCGACTCCACGGAACTGATGCAGAACTTTGGGATTTAAAAACTTTAATGAAAAAAATTCCGCATTTAAATTATCATAATTCTAGATTTCCAATACTTGGAGCTGCAGTTCAAAAAAGAGCAGGCAATGCAAGACACGATGCAGTTGCATGGGGTTATGCAAGGGCAGCAGATACATTAGGTGTAGACATTCTGCAAAATTGTGAAGTTACAGGTTTTACAAGAAAGAATGGAAATATTGAAAGTATTCAAACTTCAAGAGGAATTATAAAAGGAAAGAAAATAGGATTTGCTGTTGCAGGCAATACTTCAGTATTATGGCAAATGGCAGAATTAGGCAACCTGCCAATTGAATCCCATAAACTACAAGCATTTGTATCTGAGGCTGTTAAGCCACTTCTAGATCAGGTTGTTGTTTACGGTGTAGGCGGTGCACATTTCTATATATCGCAGTCAGATAAAGGAAGTATGGTGTTTGGTGGTGATCTTGACTGGTATAAATCATATGCTCAAAGAGGAAATCTTCCTATGGTTCAAGATGTTGCCGAAGCGGCCATGGCAATATTTCCTTCACTTGGAAGAATAAGATTACTTCGTCATTGGGCAGGTGTTATGGACATGACAATGGACGGATCATTTTTTATTTGCAAAACACCGATATCTAATCTCTATTTAAATGCTGGTTGGAACTATGGGGGTTTTAAAGCAAGTCCAGCATCAGGTTGGTATTTTGCCGACTTAATTTCAAATGAAAGCCCGCATAACTACGTGCAAAATCATAATTTAGAAAGATTTGAAAAAGGTATCAATATAGATGAACGTGGTGCAGGACCTGATCCGAAATTGCACGGCTAAATGATTAGAATTAATTGTCCTTATTGTGGTGAAAGAGATCATAGTGAATTTAGTTATGGAGGAGATGCAACAATCAATTATCCTTCGTTAGATGCATCAGAGAAAGAATGGACTCAAGCAATATTTTTCAGAAAAAATATAAAAGGTTTTCAATTTGAAACATGGCATCATTCTAATGGATGTAGAATGTGGTTGGTAGTTGAACGTTCTACTGTCACTCATGAAATAAAAAGTGTCAAACCATGCCATCCGGATTTACAGAAGGTTGTAGAAAATAATAAATGAAGACAAGAAGAATAGATAACTATGGAAAAATTAATAGAGATAAAATTTTATCCTTTAGGTGGGATAAAAAAAGTTACAAAGGTTTTGAAGGAGATACTCTAGCATCAGCATTACTTGCAAATAATATTGGTATAGTTGGTAGAAGTTTTAAATATCATAGACCAAGGGGAATATTTTCTAGTGGAGTCGAGGAATCTGGTGCTTTAGTTACTATTGGTTCAAAAGATAGAAGAGATCCAAATGTAAGAGCAACAACACAAGAATTATATAATGGTTTGGAAGCAAGTGGTCAAAATGCATTTCCAAATGTAAATTTTGATCTAGCTGGAATAAATAATTACTTAGGTAGATTTTTTGCAGCTGGTTTTTATTATAAAACTTTTATGGGAATACCTCCACTTGAATGGGGTAAAGGAACAGCCATATGGATGTTTTTTGAAAAGTTTATTAGAAAAGCTGCGGGAATGGGAAGTGCTTCTGGGTTACCTGATCCAGATGCTTATGAGCATGCTCATGATTTTTGTGATTTAATTGTTGTAGGATCAGGACCTGCCGGTGTTGCAGCTGCAATAGAGGCAGCAGAAAAAAAATTAGATGTTATTTTAGTTGAGCAAGATAGTCTTATTGGAGGAAATCAACTTGCAGAAAATGATTTTGATAACTCACAAATTAAAAATCAACTTGAAAATCTAGGCATAAAAATAATGACTAGAACTACTGCATTCGGATTATATGATAATTGCGTTGTTGGTTTATTAGAGAGAGTAACAGACCATATATCAGCACCAAATGTAAACATTCCACGCCAAAGATTTTGGACCATTAGAGCAAAGCATATAATTGTTGGTGCTGGAGCAATTGAAAGGCACATTGCATTTAATAATAATGATATTCCTGGTGTAATGACCGTAAATGCATCAAAGCATTATTTGAATAGATATGGTGTACTCACTGGAAAAAGAATTGTGATAGCTACAAATAATGATTCTGTTTATGAAACAGCACATCAATTATCAGAAGCTGGGGCCAATGTAACTGTTCTTGATTCACGAACTAATTTTGAAATTGAGACAAATAAAAGTTTTGAAATTAGAAAAGGGTATGTACCTTACAATATTAATGGTTCAAAAAAAATTGATAGTTTAGATATATCAAAAATTGAAATTATTAATAAATCTGAAACTATAAATTGTGATCAGGTTCTATTATCAGGTGGCTGGTCACCTGCTGTACATTTGTTATCTCACAGAGGCGTAAAGCCTAAATGGGATTATAACAATGCTTGTTTTTTACCAAGTGACACAAAAGAAAATATTACAATGGTAGGTTCTTCTAGAGGTTTATGGAATAAAAATGATTGTATTGCTTCTGGGATAGCAGGAACTACTGATGCCTTGAACCGTTTAGGTATTTCTAAAACAAATTATTTTTTCCCAAAACCTGGTGGATGGAAAAATCCCATACAACCACTTTATGAAGTAAAATATAAAAAATCTAGATCAAAAAGTTTTGTAGATTATCAACATGATGTAACAACAGATGACGTAAGACTCGCACATCGTGAAGGTTTCATTTCGGTAGAGCATCTTAAAAGATACACAACTTTAGGTATGGCAAACGATCAAGGAAAAATGGGAAATATCATTGGATTGTCTTTAATGGCTGAACTTTTAAATAAAGAAATTCCAGAAGTTGGAACTACTGTTTTTAGACCTCCTTATACTCCTGTATCTATAGGTGCCTTAAGCGGAAGAAATGTTGGAAAACATTTTAGGCCGTTAAGAGTAACGCCAATGCATCAATGGAATATTGATCATGGTGCAAAAATGATTGAAGTTGGATTGTATCAAAGACCTTGGTATTATCCCAAAGAAAATGAAACTTTAAGTGACTCTTATATAAGAGAAGCATCAACAGTAAGAAAAACAGTTGGAATTTGTGATGTAACATCATTAGGCAAAATAGCTATTCAAGGACCAGACTCTACAGAATTTTTAAATAGAATTTATTCGAATGGTTTTTCAAAACTACAAGTTGGAAGAGCTAGATACGGTATCATGTTGCGTGATGACGGTATTGTAATGGATGATGGCACATCTTGGAGATTAGCAGAAAATGAATATTTTATGACGACGTCTACAGGTGAAGCTGCAAAAGTGTTGTCATGGTTAGAAGAATTACTTCAAACTAGATGGACAGATCTTAATGTTAATGTGACTAGTGTTTCTGAACAATGGGCAGGCGTATCAGTTGCAGGACCTAAATCTAGAGAAGTTCTCAATAATTGTGTCGATGATTCTTTGGTTGTAACTAATAATAACTTACCTTTTATGGGTGTTACTTCAACATTTCTTAAAGGTAATATTCCTTGTAGAATTGCAAGAATTAGTTTTTCAGGTGAATTAGCTTTTGAAGTTTATGTCAAATCAGATTTTGCTAATACAATGATGGACCTACTTTGGGTAAATGCAAAAAAATATGATGGATGTTTATATGGATTAGAAGCTTTAGGCGCACTTAGAGTTGAAAAAGGTCATGTAACAGCCGCTGAGCTTGATGGAAGGGTAACAATTGATGATGCAGGTTTAAGCAAAATGGCTTCTACAAAAAAATCATATATTGGAAGCGCAATGAGAAAACGAGGAGTATTAAAAAATAATGATCGAGAAATTCTAGTAGGTTTCTTTCCTACAAACTTAAAGGAAACTTTTAATGCTGGAACTATTGTCTGTGAAAAAAATAATATTAAAGGACAGGGTATCGGAAGAATTACTTCAGTTACTTATTCTCCTGAACTTGGACATTGGATTGGATTAGGTTTTGTCAAGGGTGGTTTAGATAAATGGAAAGATACCAATTTAGTTGGGGCAGATCCTGTAAGAAATAAACAAATGAATTTAAAAGTTGTTTCACCACATATGATTGATCCTAAAGGAGAACGAATGTATGCATAGACATTCTGCACTAGAAACAATTTATAAGGTTGGAAAATATTCATCAAGTGAGAAACAATCCCTAACATTTAAAGAATTAAAAAGTTTAGAAATTTTGCAAATTGCTTGTTGGCCTGACAAAATTTATGAAATGAATAATTTACTATCAAAAGAACTAAAAATTAAAAATATTCCTAGTTTTAATAAAGGGATAATTTTTGAAAATAAATCATTATGGAGAATGGAACCTTTGAAATGGTGGCTATTTAATAAAGAAATTGAAATAAGTGAGCAAATCGCAACAATTTTAGACATCTCGCATGCTTTCACAGGTATTGAAATTACAGGAGATAATTCATCATTATTTTTAAATAGACATCTTCCAATTGATTTAAGAGCTAGGAATTTTCCAGATTTATCTTCTGCTAGCACAGCTATTCATCATGTAAGTGTTAAGCTATTTAAAATAACTTCCAATAGCTACTGTCTATATATACCAAGAGGTTTTGCTTTATCAATTTGGGAGATCCTTCTTGAAACAGCGGATCAGTTTGGATACGAAGTATTAGAGAGATAGATAGATTATCTTAGAGTAACGGAAACTGGTTATAAACTAATTACTAATGTAATTAGCGATTTGCATATAGTAAATTAATCATTTGCATCACCACCTCCGGCACCTTTTGCTCTAGATTCCTCTGACTCAGGAACAAAAGTTCTAAAAGCTATTTTAGATATTTGATCCCAAGATTTTTTATCAGGATTAATACCCTTAGAGAGCATATTATTTATATTTGATGATGAAATATTAATATCTAATTTTTGTTCATCAAAAATTTTCTTTGTAAGTAAAAGATCAAAATTTCTTTGATAATTTGTAGAGATAATTTCTCTATTAACTCTAATATTTTCATTTGTTATTTGTACATCAATTTTTTGATCTAACAAAAACTGTGAATAGATATTTTTTTTGGCATACTTATAAAGCAAAGGTATTAGGAATATGGGGTCACTACAATTTTTAAAAGTTAATTTAAAATCATCCCTTTTATCTATTTTTGCAACTAAATAATCAATCAATCCTGGGCCTATCACCAAAAAAGATTTATTTTCACAATCAAACTCATCATTTATTTTTGACGGATCTATACTGGCATTAAAAGTGTTATCTAATTCTTCAATTTTTAATTTTAATAATTTGATCCCATCCAAACCAAATATTTCAAGCCATGTTGTAATATATGCAGCATCCTCATCTGATCCATAAGTGAATCCTAATCCTGAAAAAGCTCGTTGTGTATTAGTGTAGACTTCATAGTAAGAATAACTCACAGATATTAATATGTACTCATTGTTGCAAAACCCCATTCATCAACATTTTTATTATTCAGATCTGATAAATAAGGGGCTCCAGAAAAAAAACTTACTCTTAACCATCTATCTGACTTAGGATCATAACGATTAGCTCCAAAAAAAGATAACTTAAATCTTAACATATCAATTGGCATTGTTTTTTTATCAAGAACATTATCTTGAACTTCTGAAAAAGGATAATTTTTTAAAGATTGAATTCTCTTAACAATTCCTCTGTATTCTGGATGCATTAACAAAAATTCACAAATTAATTGATTTTCATCTACATTTTTAATTTGCTTAAATAAATCATTAACCATTTTTGCAATTCCTAGATTTTGCTCCAATTCACTTCCTTGTTCATTATATCTTTCACCTAATCTAGGTTCTAACTTAGCTGCTGAAACATACCAAAATAAATAATTGCTATCTTTATTATTAAAATCAATATTTTTTATCCAAGAATATTTATCATTGATTATTTTTTTCAAATCTCCAATAGATTGATTTCCATTAATATCCATTATCTCCTCATCTGCCATATCTTCTGCTAAATCTTCTGATATTTGAGGATATAATTCAATTAGTTGTACTCTTGCAATTTCCTTAGTATCATTATTAAAATTCGTATCACAATAATCTAAAATATCTAACCATTTAAATTTTTGAGAAAGATCTAGGTCATTAATGTAAGAAATATATTTTTTTAAATCTTCAGTAGTTAATTTATTTTTATTAATTTGGAATTCATCACTTGTGTTAACTTCTTCAAGATAATTTAGAGCTTTATTCAAAAGGTTTTTATATTTATCGAAAACTATATTATCTAACTCAATTTGAGAAATTTCTTCTAATGTCTTTGTGTACTGTTTCATCCACTTATTAATCAACTTTGGATGTTTAATGATAAAAGGTGCCATACCTAAACCTGTTGAATTACCAATACCTAAATGTTGTTTAATTTTTCTATCTAACTTTACTGCTTTTTTTGGGTTTATTTGCCTTGCAACATGTTCAACTAATTCAATACTGAATTCTCTAATTAAATAAACTGATAACATTTCTGCTCTAAAGGGCTGATTGAAAACAGTTGTATTTTTTGTATTAGTAAAATCTGATAATCCAAATTTACCGCTACCATATACAGCAGTAGTTCTTAACAAATAGCCAACTTTATTTATTTCGTAAATATCTGGCTGATTACCATTTGAAAGACAATTGACTACATACTGAAACAATCTTACACTTTTATTTGCTCTACTAAGAATTAACTCATCTGGAGAATTACGACCTGTTTCTTGAAGAGGAATTGTTTTTTTTAATCTATTTAGATCTTGATCAGATAATTTACCTACATGTAACGTATAGGCTGTATCCCATTTACTAGCGATAACTCTATCACTTCTATCCTTATCATCTAGAAAAGCAGAGAAACATACAAGTGAATAAGTTTGCTTATTAATAATTATTTCATAAACAACCGTGCCGAAACCATGTTTATCTAAATCAAATTTCGATTTATGTATTTCCCAGTTGTCGTTGATCAATCTTCTTAACATACTTCTAGAAAAACTAAGCCGAGAAGGATAGCGTGAACCCATTCTTGATAGTTTCATGTAGTTATCGTTTTCTCTTACTTTTTGTAACATTTATTAAATATCTATAGTTAATTTTGGTTTTTTCATTAATAGAAGTATTAATCTATGTCAAAAATAAGTGAAGATATACTTCTAATTGATGGATTGGAATATTGTAACTGGAATAGGGAATTATTTGAAAATGCCCACCAAGCTGGATTAAATGCAATTCATGCGACATTAGTGTATTGGGAAAATACTGAAGAGTCTTTTGAAAAAATAAATTATTGGCACCGTCTTTTTAAAGAGCATCATGATATTATTGCTCACGCAAAAACAACCGAAGATATTTTGGATGCTAAAAAAAATAATAAAGTTGCAATTATTTTTGGTTTTCAAAATTCTGCTCCTATTGCGAATGATATATTTTTACTTGAAAAATTTTTTGAAGCAGGTGTGAGATTTATGCAACTCACCTATAATAATCAAACTCCACTTGCTGGAGGATGTTTTGAACCTAAAGACTCAGGTGTTTCACGATTTGGAAAAGCTGTTATTGAAGAAATGAATAGACTTGGCATGATTGTAGATTTAAGTCATGCAGGAAAGCAAACTTGTCTTGATGCTATTGATTTCTCAAATAAACCTGTGGCAATTTCTCATGCTAACCCAAATTTTTTTCATAAATCTAAAAGAAACATTGATACTGATATTTTACAAAAACTTGTTAAAAAAAATGGTTTTATTGGGTTAAGTTTATATCCTTACCATCTTAACAATTTAGGTGATTGTACTATAGAAGATTTTTGTGAAATGATTAAGGAGCTAGTAAACCTAATTGGTGAAGACAATATTGGAATAGGTTCTGATCTTTGTTTAAATTGGCCTGATGATGTAGTTATGTGGATGAGAAATGGAAAGTGGACCAAAAATATCGACTATGGAGAATCTAAAGATAAAAATCCAAAATGGCCTAAGTTACCAAGTTGGTATAAGCAACCAAGTGACTTAAATAATTTATTTTATTTAATGTGTGAAAATAATATTCCAGAAAAAGTTTCTACAAAAATAATAGGTCAGAATTGGTTTAACTTCATGAAAAATCAATTTTAGTTTCTACGACTAATAAAAGAAGCTGATAGCAAACTTATTATTACAATCGAAGCACCAATCATTTGATAAGTTTCTAAATTTTCTTTTAATAAAAAAACAGCTCCAAGAACACCTACCACTGGTTCTAAATACAAAAATAAAGCAGTATATGATTGTCCAATCTTTGGGATAGCAATTAATTGTGATAAAAGTGCAAAGCTATAACATACCGAAGGAATTAAAATTAAAAGATAAATTTTGATATCAAAGTTAAAATTTAAAGAAAAAAATATTTTTAATATTACAAAGAAGAAAAAAGTATTAAAAACATTTATAAAGATATTAATTGGTATTGGTGAAATACCTTTAATAGACATTTTTTGATTTACTATAATCATACTAGTTGATCCCAGTGATGCAAGAAAAGCTAAAAGAATACCTACTATATTTATGACTTTAAAAGATGGTCCTATAACTAAAACAATTCCTAAAAATGTAACAAAAAAGAGAAACTTTACAGTTAATGAAATTTTTTCTTTATCGATGATAATAGAAAATAAAAGAACATATAATGGATAGAGGCAAAAAATAAGAATTGTTAAACTAACTTCAATAAATATAACTGAAGTCAATAACCCAAGTGTTAATAATATAGAACCAGCAGATATAGATAAAAAGTATATTAGGTTTTTTTTAAAAATTTCTAATAGATTTTTTTGATAAGGGATAAAAGGTAATATAATGATCGAGGCAACTGCGTAACGTAAAAAAATGGTTAATGCCACAGAAGCACCAGAATTATATGCTATTTTTGTAGTAGGGCCAATTAAGCCAAACAAAATCCCAGCAACTAAAGCAAAAATAACTCCAAATATGAACATTTTTTAAATTAACTTTTGACTATTTGTTTTCATGCAGTTATTCAAGCTTCATTGCAAAATATATTATGAATGTTACATCTCAAAGTTTCGTTAAATTTGAAAAGATCGATAAAAGTTATGATGGAGAAGTGCTAGTAGTAAAAAACTTAAACCTGGATATTGCTAAGGGTGAGTTTGTAACAATGTTGGGTCCATCAGGATCAGGTAAAACAACAACTTTGATGATGTTAGCTGGTTTTGAAACACCTACAAACGGTGAAATATTTTTAGATACCAAACCAATAAGTAAAATACCGCCCTATGAAAGAGAAATTGGAATGGTTTTTCAAAATTATGCTCTATTTCCTCATATGACAGTTGAAGAAAATTTATCCTTTCCTTTAGAAGTGAGAAAAATTTCAAAACCTGAAACAAAAGAAAAAGTCCAAAAAGCATTAGACATGGTTGAACTAGGTAATTTTGGTACAAGATTTCCAGCTCAATTATCTGGAGGTCAGCAACAAAGAGTAGCTTTAGCAAGAGCATTAGTATTTGAACCTCGACTAGTTTTAATGGATGAACCACTTGGAGCTTTAGATAAAAATTTACGTGAACAAATGCAATATGAAATAAAACACATTCACGATAGAATTGGAATTACAGTTGTATATGTAACACACGATCAAAGTGAGGCATTAACTATGTCTAACAGAATAGCAGTTTTTAATGATGGAGTAGTTCAACAATTATCGACACCAGATATTTTATATGAAAAACCTGAAAATTCATTTGTTGCTAAATTTATTGGAGAAAATAATACTCTTAATGGAATGGTTACAGATATAAATGGAGAGACATGTACAGTTGAACTTGATAATGGATTTGGAAAAGTAAAAGCATTAAAAATTAATGTAAACGAAAAAGGTGATAAAACTCAGCTTTCAATAAGACCAGAGAGAGTTACTATTGATAGCACAAACCCAGAAGCAAATAATTTTGAAGGCAAGATATTAGAATTAATTTATTTAGGTGACCATATCAGAGCAAGATTGAACGTTTGTGGCAATGATGAATTCATTGTAAAAGTGCCCAATGAGGGAAGTTTTAATCACAAAGAAGGAGACTTACTAAATTTAAGCTGGAATCCTAATGATGTTCGAGCTTTAGATATTTAAATTTTAAATTATCCATACATACAGCCATTTTTTTTTGTTTTTAGTGCTTTTTTTTAATTACTCTACATGTTATTAAACCATCATTACAGACATAATCTTAAGATTAATTAATTAAAATAGGAGGATATATATGTCTAAATTTACAAAAGCCTTCTTATTCGCATCTATCATTTTTGCGCCATTTGTAGCTAATGCTGTAACTGTTGCTTCATGGGGTGGTGCTTATACAGAAAGTCAAAAGAAAGCATATGCTGACACTTATTCTGACCCAAGTTCAATTATTTTTGAAAACTATAACGGTGGTTTAGGTGAAACAAGAGCTCAAGTTGAAAGTGGAAACGTGACTTGGGACTTAGTTGATGTACTACCAGCTGATGCTATTACTGGTTGTGATGAAGGATTATTTGAAGATATTTCAGATGAAATCGCATCAATGGGTGTACCGGGACCTAATGGAGAATCAATTGCAGAAGATATGGAAAATAATGGATTAAATTACCATTCGGGTTGGGACTGTTGTGTACCACAAATTTTCTGGACTTATGTTGTATTCTACGACCCAGACGCTTTCCCAGGTGAAAAACCTGATAGTATGGCTGACTTTTTTGATGTGGAAAAATTTCCAGGCAAAAGAGGTATCCACACTTGGGCTGATGGAATTATTCAGAAAGCTTTAGTTGCAGATGGAGTTGAACCAAATGCAGTACCAACGGTTTTTGCAAATCAAACTGGTGCAATTGATAGAGCTTTTGAAGTAATGGATAAAATTAAAGATCATGTAGTATTTTGGTCTGCAGGCTCACAACCACTTGAATTAGTAAAAAGTGGTGAAGTTATAATGGCTGTTGCTTATAATGGTCGTGTTGGTGCAGCTAACCTTGCTGAAGGAGAAAACTTTGAATATATTTGGGAAGGTCAAGTATTAGACCAAGAGTATTTATGTTTAACAACTGGAGCTCCTAACAGAGATGCTGCTATTGATTTCATGATGCACGCTTCAAGCCCTGAGTCACAAGCTGAACAGGCAAAATATATTACTTATGGACCAATGAGAGCTTCAGGTATACCTATAATTGAAGCAAACGAACCTTGGGGTCCTGGAGGAGTAGATATTATGCCTCACATGCCTAATACTCCTGAGCGTTTAAAAGTTTCTATCGTTAATGATCCACAATGGTGGTCAGATAATGGTGCAGAAATTAGTGAACGTTACTCAGCTTGGATGGGTAACTAAGGTTGATAATTTAAATTTACTATTTTAAAGTAAAGGCGAGATTTTTCTCGCCTTTATTTATTTTTGGAGGATTGTATTTCTACTTCTGCATTACTTACAACGGACGGAGTTCCTTTAAAGCAAAGTTTAAAAAAAGCTGAGCGTAAAAATAAATTAAGAGCTTTCTTATTAGTTTTTCCACTATTACTTTTTATAATTGTTACGTTTGTTATGCCAATTGGAGATATGCTTTTTAGAAGTGTTGATGATAGTCAAATCAATGGAGTATTTTCAAATACTTTTAATGAATATAAAAAATGGGATAAAGAAAAAGACGTACTCCCACCAGATGAAGTTTATAAAGCTCTTTTTGAAGAACTTGCTTATGGGGAGAAAATACAAATTGGAAGAGCTTTAACTAGGATGAATTATTCAAAATCAGGTTGGAAAAGTCTGATTAAGACAACTTCTAGAGAAATTAAAAAAGCTGTAAAAAAAGATGAACTTCCAAAAAATTATAAAGAATTTTTAATTAGTGCTAATGAT
Organism: uncultured Alphaproteobacteria bacterium; assembly: GCA_902540265.1. Lineage (GTDB taxonomy): Bacteria > Pseudomonadota > Alphaproteobacteria > HIMB59 > CACPNW01. The sequence continues at coordinate 54,139 of CACBLW010000002.1, read as the reverse complement.
AAATGGGCTGACCCAACTTTTTGGTATGCGATGGGGCAAATGGTGAACAATACTACACCTATTTATTATTGGAACGCTCTTGATAGAACTTATGACCAAGATCAAAATGTTGTCATGCAAGATGAAAAAAGACGAATTTATATAAAAACTTGGATTAAGACCTTAAAAATAAGCGTTTATGTTACAATTTTTTGTTTAATTCTTGGTTTTCCCGTAGCTCATCTTCTTGCAAATTTACCATTAAGATACAGTAATCTTCTTATGATTTTTGTTTTACTACCATTTTGGACATCACTTTTAGTACGAACTACTGCTTGGATTGTAATGCTTCAACAAAATGGAGTAATAAATGGAATATTGGTATGGTTAGGTATTTTGAGTGATGATGGTCGATTACAATTAGTTTATAATGAAACAGGAACTTTAATTGCTATGACACAAATATTGTTACCATTTATGATACTTCCTTTGTATAGTGTGATGAGAGTTATCCCAAAAAGTCACATGAGAGCAGCACAAAACTTAGGAGCTAAACCTGCCACTGCTTTTTGGAGAGTATATTTACCGCAAACTATACCTGGCATGAGTGCAGGCGGACTGCTAGTTTTTGTTTTAGCAATTGGATATTTTATTACTCCTGAATTAGTAGGAGGTAAAGATGGAAAATTGATTGGTCATTGGATTGCTTATCATCTTAAAACAACATTAAACTGGGGCTTATGTGCCGCTTTAGGTGCAATTCTTCTTGGTGTAATGCTAATATTTTATTGGCTTTATAATAAAATAGTTGGCATAGACAATATTAAGTTAGGATAATTTATGCCACTACCAAGTTACGCAACTCCAGTACAAAGAACTTACTACTACGCCTATTTATTTTTTTGTGCTGTAGTTTTCTTTTTTTTAATTGCACCTTTATTTGCTATTATTCCAATATCTTTTAGTGTTTCACCATTTATGGTTTTTACAGAAGGAATGCTTGCTTGGCCTCCAGATCCAGAAGCATGGTCTTTAAGATGGTATAAAAACATGATCGGTGATTGCAGTGCAGACGTTGTTTCTTCGACAGTACCTTGCTCTAAGAAATGGATGATTGGTACGGTAAATAGTTTTTATATAGGAATTATCGCAACGATTATTGCTACAACTTTGGGAACATTAGCTGCATTAGGATTAAGTAGGCCACACATGCCATACAAAGGTTTGATAATGGCAATCTTAATTTCACCAATGATCGTTCCACTAATTATAACAGCTGCAGGAATGTTCTTCTTTTATGCAAGAATAAATCTTGTTTATACTTTCACAGGTGTAATTCTTGCACACGTCGCTCTTGCTACACCTTTTGTAGTAATCACTGTAACGGCAACATTAGTTGGTTTCGATATGAATATGGTAAAAGCAGCACAAAGCTTAGGTGCTAAACCAATGAGAACATTTTTTAAAGTCATTATGCCGTTGATTTTACCAGGTATTATATCAGGAGCTTTATTTGCTTTTATTACATCGTTTGATGAAGTCGTTATAGTTATGTTTATGGCAAGTATTGATCAGTTAACTATTCCAAAACAAATGTGGGCCGGAATCAGACAAGAAATTAGCCCTGTTATTTTATGTATGGCAACTTGTTTAGTTCTACTCTCTATATTCCTATTAACTACAGTTGAGTTACTTAGAAGAAGGTCTGAAAAACTCAGAGGTATTAAAGCTCGATAGAATAGTGAAGAACATTGCTGTTATTGGCGCCGGCATTGTAGGAATATGTAGTGCATATTTTTTAAAAAAATCTGGATTTAATGTAACTTTAATTGATAAAGAAAAACCAGGTACAATGACAAGTTTTGGTCATGCCTGTAGTTTTGCTGATTATGCAAATGTCCCTGTGAATTATCCAGGATTAATTTGGGATATACCTTCAATGTTACTTAGAAAAGATGGACCATTAGCAATAGATTTATTTTATATTTTAAAGAATTTACCTTGGGCAATAAGTTTTTTAAAAAATTGTAACAAAGAAAAGGTTAATGAAATTGCAAGCTCGCTCACCAATTTATTAAAACATTCTCAAATATCTTATGATGAAATTTTTCAAGATGTAGATGTTAGTGAATATATAAGCCATGAAGAAAATCTTTATCTATTTGATTCTAAAAAATCATTTGAAGATAATGAGTATGCAAATGTTATAAGGAAAAATAATAATGTTAAAGTAAGAAATTTGAATAAAAATGAAGTTAAAGAATTGGAACCCAATATTGCTGATGTTTATTATGCAGGTCAAATTTTTACAGGATCTAGATATACAACAAATCCATTAGCTATAAGTAATAAAATTTTTGATAAGTTTTTAGAGTTAGGTGGTATTTATATCAATCAAAATGTAAAAAATATTATACAGAAAGAAAACAAAATAGAATTACGTTTAGAAGACAAAAATTTTTATTTTGATAAAATAATTGTTAGCACTGGCGCTTGGTCAAATCAAATTGCAAATAAATTTGGAGATAAGTTCCCACTCGATACCGAAAGAGGGTATCATATTTTATTTGATACAAATGAAAAACTTATTAATCGTCCAGTGGCATGGTCTGAATCTGGATTTTATTTGATCCAAATTCATGATGGTATAAGAGCTGCCGGTACTGTTGAAATTGCTGGATTAAAAAAACCTCCAAATAAAAAACGTCTTGCAATGATTGAAAGACAATCAAGAAAGGTTTTGCCTCAATTACGAGAAGTTAAATCAACATGGATGGGTAGAAGGCCAACTTTACCAGATTCATTACCTGTTATTGGAAAGTCTCAAAACAACAATAATGTCATTTATGCATTTGGACATCAACATGTTGGTTGGACATTAGGAGCTGTAACTGGAAAAATTATTGATAGTTTATCAAAAGATCAAGTGCCAAATATTGATATTAGCGCTTATGCACCAGATCGATTTTAGACTAAACTAATCCCAACGTTTTTGACTTGAAGGTATGATTTAAGTCCATCTACTCCTTTTTCGCGACTATATCCTGATTGTTTATAACCTCCAAAGGGTGTTGCATGATTACCCGTGAACCATTTATTTACATATACTTGACCAGCTTCTAGTTTACTTGCAGTCCAAGATGCTTTTTTAAGATCTTTTGTAAAAACACCAGCACCTAGTCCATACTCAGTATCATTTGCGATATCAATTGCTTCTTCTTGATCTTCATATTCAAGAACTGAGAGTACTGGACCAAAAATTTCTTCTCTGGCTACAGTCATACTTTGTTTTACATTGTTTAGAACTGTTGGTTCCATAAAATATCCCTCACGTTCTAATCTTTTTCCACCATATGCTGCTTCTGCGCCTTCTTGGATTCCTGATCTTGCATAACCTTCAACTTTTTGAAGTTGATTTTCTGATATAACTGGAGTTAGGTCAGTATCTTTTTCTATACCAGGTCCAATTTTTAAAGATTTACTCATATCAACAAGTTTATCTACTAATTCATCTTTGATTGATTTATGAACTACCAATCTAGACATCGCTGTACAAATTTGTCCTGCAACGCTAAATATTCCTGAACGTGCACTTTCTAAAACTTCATTTAGATCTGCGTCAGGGTACACTATGCCAGCTGATTTACCACCTAATTCAACTACAGCAGGTATAGCTTTATCAGCACAAGCATGAAGAATCTTTTTTCCAGTTGTGACTGAGCCTGTAAATACTACATGATTTACATCTTCATGAGATACAAGATAAGATCCTGCCTCGTTTCCATATCCACAAATTATGTTTATCAATCCTTCAGGTACTCCAGCATTTTGTATTGCTTTAGCAAAAACTGTTGCTGACAAGGGGGTTAATTCTGCAGTTTTTATAATTGTTGAATTTCCTGTAGCAAAAGAACATGACAGTGATCTTCCAATCATTGATAATGGAAAATTCCATGGCACAACATGTGCTGATACACCAAATGGTTCTAAAACTGTGTAATCAAAAACATTTTTTGCAACAGGTATTGTTTTACCCTCAAGTTTATCTGTTAAGCCTGCATAATAATCAAACATATCTGCTACATCATTGAATTCTTTAATTGCTGAAGCGATATTTTTTCCATTTTCATAACAAAGAAGCTCACCACCTTCTTTTGAAACCTTTCTTGTTTCTTCTGCAATTTTTCTCATTAGTTTCGCTCTTGAAAGTAAAGGCATATCTACAAGTACTCTGCTGTTATAAGAATTTTTAGCTGCCTCAACCGCAAGATCAACTTCATTTTTTTTTGCACATGAAATCTCGCCAATGATTTTACCATTTGAAGGATCATCAACCTTTATTGTTTCTTTGGACTCACTTTCAATCCATTTATTATTTATAAAATTCTTATATTTTTCCATTTTCTGTGTTTTTTAATCAATTATTTTTGTTTCATTCTTTATCATTTAGGATATGAAAATGATACAAATTTAATTTTAAGAAACATGAGCATTACATTTAATCAGTTAAAAAAACTAATAACAAAAAAAGAAATAGATACAGTTTTAGTTTGCGTATCAGATATGCAAGGTAGACTAAATGGTAAAAGAGTTACTGGAAAAGCTTTTATTGATTATGTCTATAAAGAAACGCATATGTGTGATTATCTCTATACCGTTGATATGGATATGTTTACTGTACCCGGATATAAATCTTCTTCATGGGAGACGGGTTATGGAGATATGACTGTAATTCCAGATCTCAAAACGATAAAGATAGCAAATTGGTTAAATAAAACAGCTATAGTAATATGTGATTGTTTAGACCATTCAGGAAAAAAACCACTTATTCATTCAACAAGACAGATATTAAAAGATGTTTTAGCTAAGGCAGACAAAATGGGATTTCAATCTATGGTTGGTTCAGAATTAGAGTTTTTTCTTTTTAATCAAACTTATGAAGAAATTCATAATAATAACTATACTAAACTTAAAGAGTCTTCTTGGTATATTGAAGATTACATGATTTTCCAAACTACGAAAGAAGAGGATGTGATGCAGGAATTAAGAAATTCTCTTTTAGATAGTGGAATTTATGTAGAATGTTCAAAGGGTGAAGCAGCTCCAGGACAAGAAGAAATTAATGTTGTTTTTTCCGATGCATTAAACATGGCTGACAATCATATTTTAATTAAAAATGCGACAAAAGAAATTGCTTATAAACATAACAAAGCCGTAACCTTTATGGCTAAATATAACAAAGAAGTTTGTGGAAGTTCATGTCATATTCATAACTCTTTATTCGATAAGAAAACAAAGAAAAATATTTTTTATAACCCTAAGGATAAATATGGCATGTCTGATATTTTTAAAAGTTATCTTGCGGGACAAATTAAATTATTGCCAGATATATCATTTTTTTTAGCACCAAATATTAATTCTTATAAAAGATTTCAAGATGGATCATTTGCTCCTACAAAATCTGTTTGGGGGATTGATAATCGTACTGCTGGGTTTAGACTAGCTGGTCATGGATCATCCATAAGAATTGAATGTCGAGTCCCAGGAGCGGATGTGAATCCTTATCTTTCTTTTGCAGCTTTAGTTGGTGCTGGTTTATACGGTATTAAAAATAAACTTAAATTAGATAAACCTTATTCAGGGAATATTTATGAGAAAAAAGTAAATGAAGTTCCTAAAACACTTAACGAAGCAATCCAACTTGCTAAAAAATCTAAATTTTTAAAAGAGATATTTCCACAAGATGTACTTGATCATTATATCCATGCTGCTGAATGGGAGCAAAAAGATTATGATGGTTCAGTTAATGATTGGCAATTACGAAGATATTTCGAACGAGGCTAATTTTACTAAATGTTTGAGACTATTACTCCAATAGACAACTCCGTCTTAGTTAAAAGAGAATATGCAACAGAAGAAGATATTGAAAAAAGTCTTAGCAATTCCTATGCTGTAAGAGAGCATTGGAAGAATATATCTCTAGATGAAAGAAAAAAGTCAGTTTTAAATTTTGTAGAAATATTTTTAAAAAATAAGGATGTTTCTAGTAATTTATGTAAGCAAATAGGAAGACCTATAGCACAGTGCCCAGGAGAGATGCGAGGTTTTGAAGAAAGAGCTCGTTATATGATTGAAAATGCTGATAGAGCACTATCAAGAGTTGTATCAATTAAAAATGATGAATTTGATAATTATATAAACAAAGAACCACTAGGGACTATATTTGTAATTGCACCATGGAATTACCCTTTCAACACTTCTGTTAATTCAATTGTACCAAGTTTACTTGCAGGTAATGCAGTTATATTAAAACATTCTTCTCAAACTCCACTCTGTGCTGAAGAATTATATGAGGCAGCTAAACAATCTTCATTACCAAAAAATATTTTTCAGTATTTACATTTAGATCATGATCAAACATCAAGAATAATTTCAGATTCAAGAATTAATCATGTTTTATTTACAGGTTCTGTAAGTGGTGGAAAACAAATAAAAAAATCTATAGGCACTAGATTTATTGGAGCGGGTCTAGAGTTAGGTGGAAAAGATCCTGCTTATGTTAGAGCTGATTGTGACTTAGATCATGCTGTTGAAAATTTAGTTGATGGATCATACTTCAATTCTGGTCAATCTTGTTGTGGTATCGAAAGAATTTATGTTGATAAAAAAATATACAATACATTTGTTGAAAAATTTAAAGATGTAACTGAGAAATATGTTTTAGGAAATCCACTAGAGATGGAGACAAATTTAGGCCCAGTAGTGAAGCAATCTGCTGCAAATTATATTAGATCTGAAGTTAACAACGCAATTAGTCAAGGTGGAAAGAATATTATAGATAACAAAAAATTTAATTTAGATGATGGTAATAATTGTTATGTAAGCCCAAGTGCACTCATTAATATCGATCATTCGATGAAATATATGATGGAAGAAATATTTGGTCCTTCAGTTGGAATAATGAAAGTAGAAAATGAAAATGAAGCTTTATCTCTAATGAATGATAGTTCTTATGGGTTAACAGCAAGTATTTGGACAAATGATAAGTCTTTTGCAGAAAATTTTGGAAAAAATGTTGAGACAGGAACTTTTTTTATGAATAGATGTGATTACTTAGATCCCGGCTTAGCATGGACCGGTGTAAAAGATACTGGAATTGGCGTTACTTTATCTGTTCTAGGATTTGATCATTTAACAAGAGCAAAAAGCTATCATATAAGAAATATTTAAGATTATGGAAAATATTAATTGGAATTATCCTACTACAATCTGGTTTGGTGTTGATAGGATAAAAGAAATACAAAAAGCCTGTGAAGAATTAAATATTCAAAAACCATTAATTGTTACTGATAATGGAATTTTAAAAACAAACATTATTAATAAGTTAAATGATTGTTTAGATAAACAGGCAATTGTTTATAGTGATGTTAAATCAAATCCTACAGGTAAGAATGTTGAAGATGGTGTTAAAGCATTTAATGAAAATAAACATGATGGAGTAATAGCTGTTGGTGGAGGCTCGGGTATGGATACAGGGAAGGCAATTGCATTCATGGCCAAGCAAGAAAGACCAATCTGGGATTTTGAAGATATTGGTGACTGGTGGACTAGAGCTAATGCAGATTCAATTTTTCCAATAATTGCTTTACCAACTACAGCTGGTACTGGTTCTGAAACTGGGAGAGCATCAGTCTTTACTAACGAACAAACACAAGAAAAAAAAATAATTTTTCATCCAAAAATGCTTCCATCAATTGTTATCCTTGATCCAAATTTGACTATTCCACTTCCCGCAAATCTAACAGCCTTTACAGGAATGGATGCACTAGCTCATTGCTTAGAAGCATATTTGTCGAATATTTTTCATCCTTATTCGCAAGGTATTGCAATAGAAGGAATTAGATTAGTAAAAAATAATCTTGTTCTTGCTTTTAAAGATGGATCAAATCTAGAAGCTAGATCGCATATGCTAGCATCTTCATCTATGGGCTCAATAGCTTTTCAAAAGGGTTTAGGTGCTATCCATTCTTTAAGTCATCCTGTTGGTGCAATTTATAATACACATCATGGATTAACCAATGCAGTATTTATGCCATATGTTTTACAATATAATAAAAAAGGAATTGAAGAAAAAATTATTGATGTTTCAAGATATATAAATTTAAAATCAGCAACATTTAATAATTTTATGGATTGGATTTTAGAGCTTAGATCTAATTTAAATATTCCTCATACTTTAAGTGAAATAATTGATGATGACAAAAATTTAGAAAAAATGAGTTTAATGGCTTTTAATGATCCATCAACAAGTACAAATCCTATACCAGTTAACGCAGAAGATTTTTTAAAAATGTATATTAACGCCTTTAAAGGAGATTTATAAATTTATAGCGTTGCACCAATTATCCAAGGATTAAATTCATCATCACCATAATCATTTATTTCACTTTTTGATTTTTCACCTGATGCAACTGAAATTATTTTATTAAATATTTCTTTGCCAACCACATTAACGGTTGCAACGTTATCCATAATTGTACCAGCATTGATATCCATATCTTCACTAAGTTTATTATACATATTTGTATTTGTTGCTATTTTAATACTTGGAGTGGGTTTAAATCCAAAGCAAGAACCTCGACCAGTAGTAAAACAAATAACATTAGCACCAGAAGCAACTTGACCAGTTACAGATACAGGATCGTAACCTGGAGAATTCATAAAGTTAAAACCTTTGGTTTTTACCTGTTCAGCATAATCGAGGACATCAACCATATTTCTATTACCAGCTTTTGATACTGCACCTAATGATTTTTCCAGAATTGTAGTTAAACCTCCTTTTTTATTACCAGGACTTGGATTATTATCTAATGTGCTATCGTTGCTAGCTACATATTCTTTCCACCATTCAATTTGTTTGTTTAGTTTTTCTATATTTTTTTCATTTGATGATTTTTCAAATAATAAATGTTCCGCTCCATATATTTCTGGAGTCTCTGATAGTAATGTTGTTCCTCCATGATCAATAATCAAATCTGAAGCAAAGCCTAGTGCAGGATTTGCAGTTATCCCAGAATACGAATCTGAACCTCCACATTGTAAAGCAACTGTTAATTCTGAGACAGGAATATTTGTCCTAGAAATACCATTAATTTCATTTAGTTGATTAATAATTCTTGAAGTTACTTTTGTTATTATTTCATTTGTTCCACCTTCGTCTTGAATATTCAAATATTCAATATTTCTTTTTTCCTGATCATTATTATACAAACTTATTTGGGCACATTCGCATCCTAGTCCGATAACAAAAACTTTTCCAAAGTTTGGATGAATTTTAAAACCTTCAATAGTTCTGTTAAACACACTCATAGCGTATCCAGAAGTATTCATGCCACAACCTGATGAATGTTTTAAACAAACCGCTCCATCAATATTTTCAAAATTATTATCTTTTAAATAATTATTTATTTTATCTGATATTTTTTTTACAACTGTTGCTGAACAATTAACTGTACTAATTAAACCTATATAATTCCTAGTTCCTGATGATCCATTATTTCTTTTAAAGCCTTTAAAGTATTCTGTTTTTTCACTTTTATTAATATCATTTCTAATATCTTTACGGATATATTCTCTTTTGAATTCACTATATCCCATATTATGGGAATGGACATGCTCACCAGGTTCTATATTTTTATTAGAGATTCCAATTATCTGACCATACTTAAAAATAAAATCACCACTTTTAATTTTTTTTAGAGAAATTTTATGGCCGTAAGGAATATTATTTATAGATTTAATTCCATAATTTATATTAATATTCTCAGGAATATCCATTGGAGCAATTCCAATATTATCTTTTTCATTTAATTTGATTATGTTAAACATATTTTAGATTAATATATATCATAAATAATCATGAACGAAATCGCAACTTATCCATCACTAAAAGATAGAGTAGTGCTTATTACAGGGGGTGCCTCAGGAATTGGGGAAAGTATTGTTGAACAATTTGCTTCTCAAAAATCAAAAGTTGCATTTTTAGATATAAATGATGATCTAGGTAATGACTTATCAAAAAAAATTAAAAACAAATATGATATTGATAGTTTATTTGTAAAGTGTGATTTAAAAAATATAGAACAACTTAAAAGTTCATTAGAAAAAGTAAAAAAAGAAATTGGGCCAATTTCAATTCTAGTAAACAATGCAGCAAATGATGAGAGGCATGATCTAGATAGTGTCACTCCTGAATATTGGGATGATAGAATGAATATTAATTTGAGACATTATTTTTTTGCAACTCAAGCTGTCTACAAAGATATGAAAGATTTAGGTAAAGGTTCCATTGTAAATATAGGAAGTTTTTCTTGGATGATTTCCCAAGGCGGTATGGCTGGATATACCACTGCAAAATCCGCCATTATGGGTTTAACAAGAACTTTAGCAAGAGATTTAGGAATCTATAATATTAGAGTAAATTGTATTGTTCCAGGCTGGATCATTACGGAGAGGCAAAAAAAATTATGGCTTACTCCAGAAATTGAAAAAACCCAACTTGAGAGACAATGTATTAAGAGAATGCTTATGCCTGAAGATATATCAAAACCAGTTTTGTTTTTTGCATCTGATCAAAGCTCTGGTTGTACTGCACAGAATTATGTAATTGATGGTGGCATAGTTAATTAATGAAAAAAAAATCCAAAATTGCTTTTGGTAGATTAGACTTACTCAGAAATGATACTTTAAATAATAAAAGCAAAATCCGAATTGGTTTTATTGGTGGAGGTCCTAATTCATTTATTGGATACACACATAGGCTATCAGCAAGATTTGATAATAAATTTGAATTTGTTGCTGGAATATTTTCAAAAGATAAAAAAAAATCTAAATCTTTTGGTTCATCATTAGGATTAATTAATGATCGTTGTTACAACGATTATAAGTCTATGGCTGCAGCTGAAGCAAAAAGAAATGATGGCATTCAAGCTCTTGGAATTATGACCCCATCGGGTGATCATTATAAGATAGCAAAAGAATTTATTGAAAAAGGTATACATATTATTTGTGACAAGCCTTTAACTGCAACAGTTGAGGATGCTGTTAAATTAAAAAAAGTTATTTTAAAAAATAAAATTGTATTTGCATTAACACACAATTACTCAAGTTACCCAATGCTAAGAGAAGCAAAAAATATTATTTCTAATAATAAATTAGGAAAAATTAATTTAATTAATGTTGAGTATCCTCAAGGTTATACAGTAGGGGTAAAAAAGAAAGATGAAAAGGCAACATTAAAATGGAGATTAGATAAAAGACAATCTGGACCCTCAATGATATTATCTGAGATTGGAACTCATGCGTATCATTTGTTGAGATATGTGACTGGATTAGAAGTAAATGAAATTTCAGCAGAAGTAAATTCATTGTCTTCAGAAATTTCAGTAGATGATAATGCTTTTGTTTTATTAAGAATGCGCAATAAGGCAAGAGGTATAATCTGGGTATCGTCTGCTGCAACTGGTGGAGAAAATGGTTTAAAAATAAGAGTTTATGGAACAAAAGGTTCAATAGAGTGGTTACAGGACGATCCAAATAATTTAAAGTTTACAGAAATAGATAAGCCAATGAAAGTTATTACAAGAGCAAGTAAATTAGTATCTAATTTTTCACTCTCCTCTTCAAGAATAGCTGCTGGTCATCCAGAAGGTTTTTTTGAAGCTTTTGCAAATATTTATTCAGAATTTGCTGATCAAATTCACAATAAAAATAAAAAATATTCCTTCCCAACGATTGATGATGGTGTTGCTGGTATTAAATTTATTTATGCCGCAAAAAAATCTTCTAATTTGAATTCTCGGTGGGTAAAACTCTAAAATGATTAATTTTGCTTTATTAGGAATAGGAAGAATTGGGAAATTGCATGCACAAATCATAAATTCTCATCCTGAGGCAAGACTTAAATATGTTTATGATATTGATACAAGCTCTGCAAAAAAAATTGCAAAAAAATATGGATGTGAAGTTGCAAAGACTGCTAAAGAAGCAATTTCTTCAGATCAAATCAATGCAATTTTAATTGCATCTGCCACGCCGACTCATACAGATTATATTTCTCTAGGAGCAGAATTTAATAAAGCTATATTATGTGAAAAGCCAATTGATTTAGATATAAATAAAGTAAATAAATGTTGGCAAAAAATTAAAAAATTTAAACCAACTATTCAAATTGGTTTTAATCGTAGATTTGATCCTAATCATAATAAAGTTCAGAGTGAGGTGCTATCAGGAAAGATTGGAAAAATTGAAATGATTGTAATTACAAGTAGGGATCCTGCCCCACCTGGCATTGATTATTTAAGACAATCTGGAGGAATTTTTAGAGATTGTTCAATTCATGATTTTGATTTAGCAAGATTTATTCTCAACAACGATCCTATTGTTGAAGTTTTTGCACAAGGAACTGTAAATGTATCAAATGATTTTAAGGTTACAAAAGATTATGACACAACTATGTGTTTTATGAAATCAAAAAAAGGTGTTTTAGTTCATATAAATAATTCTAGAAGAGCTGTCTATGGGTATGATCAAAGACTCGAAGTTTTTGGAAGTAATGGTATGTTAATTTCTGATAATGTTCCGAATAATGATATTAATTATTATAATCAAAATTTATCATTTGCAAAAAAACCTATTAAAAACTTTTTTATTGAAAGATACGAGGATGCTTATCAAATACAATTAGATCAATTTATTAAATCATTAAAAAATAAAAAAAATACATTAGTTACTTTTGAAGATGGGAAGAATGCTTTAATACTTGCCAATTCAGCCACTAAATCAGTAAAATCAAACAAAGTTGTAAAACCAAAATTTTAGATATAGATAATTTTTATGAATGAACAATTTAAAAATAAGGTGATTATAGTTACAGGAAGCACACAGGGTAGTGGCGCTGAAACAGCGAGAATATTAGCAAGTAGAGGTGCCAAAGCTATTACAATTTGTGGTAGACAAGAAAATAAAGGTCTTGAAGTTAAAAATCAGATTGAAAAATTAGGCACTGAGTGTTTATATATAAAGGCAGATCTTAAAAATGTTAATGATTGCAAAAAAATTGTTTCTGAAACCGATAAAAAATTTGGAACGATAAATTCTTTAATTAACGTTGCTGGATATACGGAAAGAGGAACAATTCTTAGTGCTACCCTAGAAAATTATGAAAATAATTATAATATCAATACTCGTGCACCTTTCATATTAATGCAAGAGACAATTAAAATAATGATTAGAGATAAAAATAAAGGAACAATTGCAAATGTATTATCGATGGCAATGTATAGTGGTATGCCATTTATTGTTGCTTATAGCGGTTCAAAAGCCGCTCTCGCTACAATGACAAAAAACATTGCAAATTCTGTAGCCAGTTATCAAATAAGAGTAAACGCCTTAAATATTGGATGGACAGATACTCCCGCTGAACATGATGTTCAGACAAGAGTTCACAAAAAAAATCCTAATTGGCTGCAAGATGAAGAAAAAAAAGTTCCATTTAAAAGATTAATTAAGCCTATTGATGTAGCAAAAGGATTAGCTTTTATGTGCTCAGAAGAATCTGGATTAATGACAGGTAGCGTAATTGATTATGATCAAACAGTACATGGCTGGCACTCTTATTCAGCATATGAAACTAGAGTTTTGGACGACTCTTTATTAGGAGAATAATTAACAATTTATTTCTCAACTATTTTTTTATTTTTACAATATTTTATAATTTACACAAATTTAAAAATTAATTAAAAAATAACAAATGGGAAAAAAAATTATTTGTATTAATGATGGAAAATTATCAGAGTATAAACTTCATAGCATTTGGCTTCGAGAAAGATTAAATGGGAGCGAATTTATAGATCAAAATAATCTTCAACGTTTGTATGAACCAAGCCTTTTAGATGATAATTTATTAATCAATACTCATAGTGTTGAGAAAAATATATTAAATGTTGAATTTAGTGATGGAGCAAAAGGGTCTTACAATATCGACGATCTTTATAATGATATCAAAAATATTGATGTCATACCTGAAAAAAAAATATGGGACGTAAATAATCATAATCTTGAAATTTTTGATAATAATAAAATTTTTGAGAATGATGATGAACTAATTAAAATGCTTAAAGTATTTTATCAATATGGTTATGTGATAATCAAAAATACAAAAACAGAAGAAAATGAAGTTATTAATTTTGCTGAAAAATTAGGTCCTGTCAGATCAACAAATTTTGGAAAATTATTTAATGTCGTTTCTAAACCTAATCCAAATGATCTTGCCTATACTGCTTTAGAGTTAACATCACATTCGGATAATCCGTATAGAAAGCCTGTTCCTGGAATTCAATTACTTCATTGTATTGCGAATGAATCTACAGGAGGCGACTCAAGTTTGGTTGATGGTTTTAGCGTTGCAAATTTTTTAAAACACAACCAACCTGAATTCTATAAAGTATTAACTAATACTAATGTTACTTTTAGGTTTACAGATATTGATACTATTCTAGTTGACGAAGCAAAATTAATTGAACTTGATCATTACAATAATTTTAGACAAATTCGTTTTAGTGGTAGACTTGATTATGTGCCATTATTAGACGAAAATAATCTTGATCTTTTTTATAAGGCTAGAAAATATATGTTCAAACTTTGTAATTCTGATGATTTCAAAATTAAATTTAGATTATCTAAAGGAATGATTGCAATGTTTGATAACTTGAGATTATTACATGGAAGAACTAAATTTGATCCAAATACTGGTTTTAGACATCTACAAGGATGTTATATTGATCATGATGTCACTGAGGGTAAGCTAAGAAGGTTATTAAAACCCTAATTGACTTCGAAGATCTTTTCAGCAGGATAAAAATTTAATATTTTACTATACCAATTACTAAAATTATTTCTTTCAATTAATGAAACTGTAAAACCACCAAATCCACCACCAGTCAATCTGGCACCTAGAGCGCCACATTCAACCGATCTCTGAACAATTAAATCAACATCTAAAGTAGATGCTTCAAAATCTTTAGAATATGATACGTGACTTTCGTTCATTAAATTTCCAAACTCCTGAATATTATTTTCTATTAAATTTTTTTTCGCATTAATCACTCTATCATTTTCATAAACTACATGCTTTGCTCTTTTTGCTATAGTATTATTTTCAAATTTATTTGTTTGAAAATTTTCTTTTTTAACTTCACCTAAATATTCTACACCAAGTTTTTTTTCAGCCTCTTGGAGTTCAGCAAATCTTTCATTATAAGAGCTATCTCTTAAATTTCGTTGTACTTCAGAGTCAATCAAACAAAATTTCCAATTTTCTGGAAAATTAATAAGTTCGTATTCTAAATTCTTACAATTCATAAAAAATGCTTTGCCATGAATACCAATAGAAGAAACCATTTGATCCATTATTCCACCAGAAACACCTATATAGTTGAATTCTACTTTCTTTGCTAATTTTGCAATTTCTGGATCTTTGATTTTTGTTTCAAAAAAAGTATTAAGTGCTTTTAGTGTAGCAACACACAATGCTGAAGATGATGAAATACCTCTTTCTAAAGGTATATCAGATGAAATAAAAATGTTTAAAAATCTAGATGAAATCTTATTTTCATCAAAAAAAATATACAAACAACCTTTTATATAATCAACCCACTCATTGCTACTTGATTTTTTGAAATCATTGAATGTTTTTTTTTCTTTAAAATGATGAGAATAAACTGTGAATTCATTAGAATTATTTTTAGATATCTCAATGGTATTTTTAAAAGACAAAAGTGTAGGCATGACATATCCACCAGTATAATCGGTATGTTCACCAATTAAATTTACTCTTGCATGAGCACTTTCCTTTACTTCTGCGTCTATATTAAATATATCTTTAAAACTCATATAATTACTAGTTATGAATAATCAAATTAACATATCTTTTACAAATGAAAATAAATTAAAAATTATTCTTGATGATAAATTAGTAGATTCAAATTTAAAATTATGTTTCTCATTAGTTTACTCAATAAAATCTATATCAGGAGGTGAAATAACTAAGCAAATTGGACGTTATTACGAATTATCCATAAAAAAAAATACAATTTTATTAGATTTACAAATTCCTAAAATTGGTAACTTCAACCTTTCGTGTGGTCCTGAAGGTATTTTCATTATTGATAAATTGAACAATAGTAAATTAAATATAAATGTTTCAGATTTGATTTTTGAAAAACCAATTAAAAAGAAAACTTATGAAGATTTAAAAACACAAAATTTTATACCTATTATTCCTGAGCCAGAAAAAATTCATTTACAAAATAAATTTATAATAATTGAAAATAAAACATTTAATTTAAATACTGAAATTGAAATTATTTCTAATTTGCAAAATATTATTTCAAAATTGGATATTAATTTTACTTCTGAAAAAGGAATTCCAATTTTCTTTAAAAAAGATGACCAGTTATTAAACGATCAATATTTTATTCAGATAATAGAAGATAATGTTGAGATTAAATACAATACTTATGGTGGAAAGCTATATGGTCTTATATCTTTAGTTCATTTAATTAATTTCTATCAAACAAAGCTTCCAATTTGTACAATACACGATAATCCAAAATATCAATGGAGAGGAATGCATCTCGATTGTGCAAGACAATTCTATACTATTGATGAAATCAAACGTTTATTTAATTACATGGCATTATTTAAGCTTAATAGATTTCACTGGCATTTAACAGATAACGAAGCGTGGAGAATTGAAGTTAAAAAATATCCAGATCTAGCATTAAATGGAGGATACAGAGGATATAATTTTAAAATACCACCATTGTATGGAAGTGGTTATGATAAATACGGCGGATATTACTCACAGGAAGACATCAAAGATTTAATTATATATGCAAAAAAATTAAATATCGAGATTATGCCTGAAATTGATTTACCAGCACATTCTTGGGCATTACTAGAAATCATGCCAGAACTTAGAGAACAGTCTTCAAATATAGTTAGTGAAGATGTTGGTTCGTATAAGAATAATACAATCAATCCTTCCTTAGAAAAAACTGTAACTTTTTTAAAAGATATGTTGAATGAAGTAAGTGAAATTTTCTCATATGATGTAATTCATGTTGGCGTTGATGAAAGACCAAGTAATGCGTGGGAAGGTTCTCCAGCAATTATCGAGTTTATGAAAGAAAATAATATTAAATCACCAGAAGAATATCAAGATTACTATATGAATTTTTTAATAGATTTTCTAAAATCAAAAAATAAAAGAACAGCTGCATGGAATGAGGCGGCAGTGTCTCCTCATATCAATCATGGTGTGGGTGGAAGTGCTGGAAAAATTGATAAATCATGTTTGATCTTTTCATGGGAGCATTCAGATGTTGCAAAAGAAACTACAAATAAGGGATTTGAAACAATACTTTGTCCCGGTCAAAAAACATATTTTGATATGGCTTATAATAGTTCAACTGAAGAAAGAGGTATTTGCTGGGCTGCAACTATAGAAGTAAAAGATATTTATGAATGGGACCCAATAAAAGATATAAATAAATCAGAATTGATAAAAGGATTACAAGGTCAACTGTGGTCAGAGACAATTACAGATAAAAAATTTTTTGATCAAATGATCAACCCAAGATTAGCAACTTTATCAGAAGTTGCATGGAAAGGAAAAATTTCGAGAAAATGGATAGAATTTCGTTCAGCCCTTCTAAATTCTATGGATTTTTTAAAAAAATTAGGCTGGCGATATCACAATTTTTAATGTTAAAGTAAAATAAATATGAAAATAGGTGCAGTCGGTTTTGGGAGTAGGACAGCAGGTGTTTATAATGAATTTTCAAAAGTTAATCCAAATTTTAAAATGGTTGCTTATGTAGATCCTCAGCCAATAGGTAAAGATTTTGCTGAGAAAAATAATTTTTTTCCAAATAAATCATATTCAAGTTTAAACGAAATGTTGGATCGAGAGAAACTAGATATGTTAATGATTGGGTCTCCTAATCATTTACATTTAGATCATATTAAAATTGGACTAAAAGCTGGATTACAAATTTTTGCCGAAAAACCAATAGTAATAAATGAACAAGAAACTTTTGAATTAGCAAAATTAATAAAAGAATATGGCAAAGAAAGAATTATTGTTGGTTTAGTTCTTAGATATTCGCAACAAGCAAGATCTGTAAGAAAATTATTAGATCAAAATGCTATTGGAAATATAATATCGATTGAAGCTTCAGAACATATTGTGCCCTCGCATGGTGCTTTTTTTATGCGAAATTGGAGAAGA
Organism: uncultured Alphaproteobacteria bacterium; assembly: GCA_902540265.1. Lineage (GTDB taxonomy): Bacteria > Pseudomonadota > Alphaproteobacteria > HIMB59 > CACPNW01. The sequence goes on along the minus strand of CACBLW010000002.1, from coordinate 35,808 downwards.
AAACAAAAATACTCGGGAGGCTTTATGCTGGAAAAATGTTGCCATGACATTGACTTCTATTCAATGATTACGAAGAGTAGACCTATTAAAGTTGCTAGTTTTGGTTCTAGAAGATCTTTTATACCAGATAATCTTCCAGAAGGTTCTCATGAACAATATACTAAAGATAGATTAAGAGGTTGGGAGTCGAAAACTAATGTATTTGATAGTGATGCTGATATTGTTGATCATCAAGTTGCAATAATTGAGTATGAAAACAAAGCAGTTTTATGTTTTCATACAAATATGAAAGTTCCTGATGAATATAGAAGATTTGCAATTATGGGCTCTAAAGGAATGATAGAGGGAGATTTTGTAAGAGGATTTTTAAAGGCACATGATGAAAATAATAATTTAATTTTAGATGAAAATTATGGATCAGCATTTGGTCAAGAAATTAAAGGACATTATGGTGCAGACAGCATGATGGCAAAAGATATTAACTCACATTTAATTAGTGATAATTTTAATTTACCTGTTGGAGTAGTTGAGTGTATGGAGGCTGGTATTGTTGCTATGAAATTAGATGAATCAATTAAAACTAATTCAATTATTGATTTGACTAGCACATGGAATGAATTAGACAACTTATTAAATAAATGAAAAACACATCTAAGCTTGTATCTTTTAATTCACCAACATTTTTAGCATATGTATTAATAGCACCCGCAGTTATTTATCTTTTATGTATTGTAGGATGGCCTCTCTTTGAAACATTTAGGCTGTCATTTACAAACGCTAGTATTGCTGGAGAGGATTATGTTGGTTTTGAAAATTATGAAAAACTATTAGCTAGTTCTAAATTTAGTAAAATAGCAATAAGAACTTTTGTTTGGACGTTTTTTTCAGTTTTATTAAAATTAATTCTTGGAATGATTGGTGCTGTATTGCTCAATGCTAGTTTAAGAGGAAGAACAATTTTTAGAATTTTAGTTTTACCTCCATGGGTAGTTCCAATTGCTATTGGTGCACTTGGATGGATGTGGGTATATAATGGTCATTTTGGAATTTTATCAGGAATAGGTATTAGGCTTGGCATACTAGATGGCCCATTTAGTTTTTTAGCTTACAAACAAAGTGCTTTTATTGCTACAATGGTTACAGATGTTTGGGTAGGTACTCCTTTCGTAACTTTATTTTTTTTAGCAGGAATGCAAGCAGTACCAAAAGATCTTTATGAAGCTGCGTACTGTGATGGAGCAGGAAGATTTAGACGTTTTTACCACATAACACTTCCTCAAATAACGCCAGTCATAATTTCGATGTCTCTAATCTCAGCAGTTTCAACTTTTGTCTCATTCGATATTATTTTTATTATGACTGAAGGCGGACCTAGAGGTGCTACAACAACATTAATCATTGACACCTACAAGATGGCTTTAGGGAATTACAAATTTGGAAGAGGTTCAGCTAGAGCAGTAATGATAGTCTTAATGATCACTACTTTTGCAATTTTTTATTTCTATTTGCTATCAAGAATAAATAAAAAGGTATCTCATGGATAAATATAGTTTGCCATTAAAAATATTTATGTATTTTTGCATTGTCATATTTTTTATTTTTATATTACTTCCATTTATTGAAATGTTTTATGCTTCACTAAGACCATTAAAACATTTATTTAGATCACCTTATCAATTCTATTCTGATGACTTATCTTTTTGGGCATATAGAGAAATGTGGAATACCGTTCCTCTTTTAGGAAGATATATTTTTAATAGCTTTTTTATGGCAGTAACAGTTACTTTTTTTACACTCTTATTTGTAGTTCCAGCAGCTTATTCATATGCAAGATTTAACTTTCCTTTTAAGCAGGGAAGTCTTTGGGTTCTACTTGCTGTTAATATGTTTTCTGGAGCTGTACTTTTAATTCCATTATTTAAATTATTAAGAACTTTTGATTTATTAAATACTTATTTTGCAATGATTGTACCTGGTATTGCTTTTTGTATTCCTACTTCAATTTGGTTGCTAAAAGCATATTTTGAAAAAATACCTGTTGAGTTAGAAGAGGCTGCTTATGTTGATGGAGCTTCAAGAATAGATATTCTTACAAAAATTATTGCGCCCTTAAGTACTCCCGGAATAGTTGTTACTGCCATATACGCATTTATTCAAGCCTACGCTCAACAATTTCTTTTTGCCATTACATTCAATTCAATAAGAGAATATATGCCAATAGTTTCAGGATTAACTGAGTTTATAGGATATCAATCTGTAAAATGGAACGAAATGATGGCAGCATCAATAGTTGGAGTATTCCCTGTGTTAATAGTATTTGTGTTCCTCCAAAAATATATTGTTGAAGGATTAACTGCTGGAGCTGTAAAAAACTAGTAAATTTTGCAAAAACACTCTTGCTTGCGCCTATCTAATAATGCTACGGTCTTTTATATTTACGGAGGAATTATGAAATTTCTAAAAATTACTTCAATTGCTTCTTTCATATTTTTTCTGTCTTATGGTTTCAGTGCAAACTCACAAGAATTACATGGCATTCTATGTGGCGGAGAAATCAGACAAGCAGATATGGATGTAGCAGCTGAATTTGAAAGTGCTAACCCAGGTGTTACTATAAAATGGGAAGCAGTTCCATGGGGAACATGTCAGGATAAAGTTATAAATTTAGCTATTGCTGGTGATCCAGTTGACTTAGCATATGTTGGTTCAAGAACTTTAAAGGGCCTTGCAGAAAATGGTCATATAATTAATGTTGATATTCCACAATCACAGATTAATATGTATCAACCAGGTATTTTAAACACTGTTTCACATTTAGGTAAAGTATGGGGATATCCAAGAGCATTTTCTACTAAAGCTCTATTTATGAATTGTGATTTATTAGAAGAAGCTGGTGTTGCATGTGAGGGTCCTGAAACATGGGATGAATTATACTCAATGGCAGAAGCTGTAACTAATAATGTGCCTGGTGTTGCTGGAATAGGTCTAACTGGTAAAGATTTTGATAACACTATGCATCAGTTTTTAAATTATTTGTATAGTAATGGCGGTCAAGTAATTGATCCTGATACAAATACTATTACTTTGAATAGTTCAAACACAGTTGAGGCTCTAGCATTTTATGGAAAATTAGCAAATGTAGCTCAAGAGGGTCCGTTAGCATATGAGAGATCACAATTAAGAGACCTACTTAATGATAAAAAAATTGCAATGTATATTGATGGACCATGGGGTCGAGGTACTCATAATGAAGATCTTAATATGAAAACTGTTAGGATTCCTGCTGGACCACAAGGTAAACAAGGAACTCTATTAATCACTGATAGTATTGCTGTATTTAATAATACTGGAAATGAGGAAATGGCAAATAAGTTTGCGGCTATGGTTACATCTCCAGAATGGCAGTATAAACTAGATACTGAATGGGGCTTAACTCCAATTATGCAATATGATGTTATAGGAAGTGAAGAACCATACAATGATGATTATTGGATGATGTTTATAGATGCAATAGGGGATGGTGGACCAGAACCTTTACTTGTTGACTATAAAGCTTTTCAATCAGTTATGAATAACATGATCCAAGGAGCAATTCTTGGTGAAGGTGATCCTGCTGATTTAGTTGCAGAAGCAGCTGAAGAGTTAGAAGAATACAAATAATCATATTATTATTGCTAGGGCAATATTTGCCCTAGCTTCTAATAAAAAATTCAAATGAGTAAATTAACAAGGTCTTATTCCTCAAAAATTAATTCAATATTAAAGAAGATATTAAAAGAAGAAGAAAAAAAATTCTTACAGTGTGCTAAATTAATTAGCAAATCATATAAAAAAGGTGGGCAGTTATATATTTTTGGAACTGGACATTCTAGATTGCTTGGAGAAGAATCATTTCACAGAGCAGGAGGTTTTGCTGCAGCTTGTCCAATAAGAGATGATGATCTCAGTTTTAAAAAAGGAGCAAGAAAAGCAACTGCTCTGGAAAGAACTCCAAATATTGCAAAAAAAGCTCTCGCTAAATATAAAATTAGCAGCAAAGATGTATTAATGATTGTGTCTAATTCTGGCGTTAATCATGCGCCAGTTGAAGCAGCTTTAATTGCAAAGAAAAAAAAAATAAAAACTATTTCACTAACATCTGTTAAATTTTCTAAAAAAGCTCCTCTATCTAAATTAAATAAAAGATTATTTGAAATAACAGATATATTTATTGATAATAAGATTCCGCCTGGTGATGCGATTATAAATGTCAAAGATAATATGGTTGGGCCAGCTTCAACAATTACAGGATCTTTTATTTTAAATTCAATTTTAATTGAAGTTGCAAATATATTAAAAAATGAAAAATTATTCCCATTCTACATCAGTGTAAATATGCCAAATGCGAAAAAAAATAATGATATATTAGAGAAAAAATTTAGTAAGATTAATCCTCATTTATAAGTTTTTTAAATTTTTTTAAAAATCAAGAAATTGCTATATAAGATATTAAAGTTAGATGACTGATCAAAATAAAGTTAGTGGGAAAATTATAAATCATAACTCTTCCTATGTTGGAGATGTATATTTCAACGAAAAAATTATCGACTTGAAAATAAAAGACACTGAAGATTATGAGAATATTATAATTCCTGGTTTTGTTGATCTCCATTGTCATGGTGGTAATGGTTTTGATGTAATGGAGGGTACACAATCAATTATTGAAATGTCAAAATATCATTTACGGCATGGAACAACTTCAATAATGCCAACTACTTGGACAAATACCTTAGAAAATACTATTTCAGCTTTAGAAGGATTTAAGGAAATAAAGAGAGATAATGGTAATAATATCCTTGGAGTACATTTAGAGGGACCTTTTATTAATCCTAATAAACTTGGTGCTCAACCAAATTTAACTGAGAAACCATCTTTAGATTTTATAAAAAAAATTCTTGAAATTTCTGATGTAAAAATCATTACTTTAGCTCCAGAAATTGATGGAATGCAAAAATTTATAAATGATTTAGTGGAGCTAAATATTAAGATTCAATTTGGTCACACTTTGGCAGACTTTAATTGCTGTGAAAAAATTATGAAAGATCATGAAATTGGTTTTACACATTTGTATAATGCTATGTCTGGTAATGATCATAGATCCCCAGGAGTTTTATCAGCTGCTCTTTTAAAAGGAAAATATGCTGAAATAATTTGTGATAATATTCATGTAAGTAAAGAAGCAATAAAAATTGCAAAAAAATGTATTCCTGGTTTGTATACAATAACAGATTCTATTAACGCAAGTGGATTGAATGATGGAGAATATATTTTTGCAAAAAATAATATAAAAAAAGAAAATCATTCAGTAAAAATTAAGTCTGATGGTACTTTAGCAGGAAGTATTGTTACTATGGATCAAACTTTTAAAAATTTAATATCAATGGATTTCTCATTAGAAGAAGCAGTTGCTTTAACGAGTTATAATGCTTCAAAATATTTGAATCTAGATAATGTCGGTATAATTCAAAAAAATTTTTTAAGTAATTTTCTTATTTTAGATAAAGAATTTAACCTAAAAGAAGTTTATTTAAGAGGAAAAAAAATTAATGTCTAGTTCTCAAGTTTTATCTGAAGCACTCTCAATTCCAAGTAAAATTAATCATTTTTGCTTGAATGATAAAAATAATTACCAGGAAATATCAAATTTAATATCAGAAAAAAAAATTGATTATGTTGTTACTGTGGCAAGAGGTACTTCAGATTGTGCAGCTCTTTATTTGTCTTATATGTTTGCAAAATATCTTGGTTTACCAACATATAGCATGCCTCCATCTATAATAACTTTAGAGGAATCAAAATTTGATTTTTCGAGAGCATTAGTTTTCATTATTTCTCAATCTGGAAAGAGTGAAGATTTAGTCGAATGTCATAAAATGGTACAAAAAATGGGAGCAAAGACCATATTAATAAGTAATAATTTAAATAGCCCCATTATAAAAACATCCAATTATTTTTTTGATATAAATGCGGGAGAAGAAAAAAGTGTTGCAGCAACAAAAACTTTTGTTTTGTCTTTATTGATAATTTTAAAACTTGTTTTTAATACTCTTAATAAAAAAGATATTAATAAGCATATTGAAAAGCTAAGTGATCATTTAATTTTAGATAATCAAAATCAATGGAATCCAAATATATTAGATAAAACGATAAGTAATGGATATATAATTAGTAGGGGCGTTGGGTACGCAATTTCTAATGAAATATCTTTAAAGTTTAAAGAGTTATGTCAAGAAATGATAGAACCTTTTAGTAGCGCTGAAGTAATGCATGGTCCAAAAAGCTTGATAGAAAACTCATTCAAGTTATTTACTATCTCGCTTAGAGATAAAAGTGGGATGATAGTAGCAAAAGATTCTAGTCAAATTATTTCACTAACTAATCTTCACTATGAAATTACCTATGATGAAAACTCAGATACAAAATTAAGATATAACATTAGTGAAATGATAGAATTAGATCCAATAATAGTACTAACAAAATTTTATCCATGGGTTATTAATTACTCTTTTGAAAAGGGATTAGATCCTGACAATCCTAGATATTTAACTAAAGTAACACAAACATTCTAATTTGAATAATATTGATATAGCAATTGTTGGCGCGGGTTCTTCAGGAAGTATTATAGCAAATAAACTTCTTAATCAAACTAATTTTAATATAGTCCTTATTGAGGCTGGGCCAAAAGATAACAATCCTATTATTGACGTTCCTCTTGGTTATGGAATGACATTTTATAATAAAAAAATTAATTGGAACTTCTACTCAGAAAAACAAGATAATTTATTCAATAGGAACATATATTATCCGAGAGGTAAAGTTTTAGGTGGTTCTGGCTCAATAAATGCAATGGTCTATGCAAGAGGATTAGAAACAGATTATGAGAATTGGGGTAGCAGCAAGGAATGGAGTTTTGAAAATATAAAAAAAGTATACAGCTCTATGGAACAACAAATAAATGATGATAAAGAATTTCTTATAAAAGAGAAGATTCCAGTAAATAATGTAAGTAAGTATCATCATCCAATTTTAGAATATTTTTTTAATGCTAGTAATGAAATTGGTATTAAAAAAAATACAAATTTAACTACATCAATTGAAAATCAAGTAGGTCATTACAATATTAATACTTACAAGGGTACCAGGCATTCATCATCAAAAGTATTTTTAAAGCCTGTATTAAAAAATCCTAGATTAACTGTGTTAGACAATACTCAGGTAAAAAATTTAATAATTAAAGATAAAAAAATTACTGGTATTAAAATTCAAAATAAATCAACAGAACAAATACTTAAACTATCCCATGGAGCAATTTTATGTTCTGGCTCAATAATGACACCTTACTTGTTAATGCACTCTGGTATTGGTGATAAAGATCATTTAAAACAATATGATAAAGAAATAATAATTGATAATTCTAATGTTGGAAGAAATCTTCAGGATCATCTTGGTTTAGATTATTTATTTAAAACGCATCATCATTCTCTCAATAAATCCTTAGGAACTTGGTCAGGCAGAATTACTTCTGTATTAAGATACCTTTATAATAGAACAGGGCCATTATCTCTTAGTATTAATCAGTCTGGAGGATATATAAATTGGAACTCAAAGCATCATTATCCCAATTTACAGATATATTTTAATCCGTTAACTTATTCAATTACTCATAAAAATAAAAGACCTTTACTAAAAACTGACAAATTTAATGGTTTTATTATTGGTTATAATTCTTGTCGGCCAAAAAGTTTAGGAACAGTTACTTTAAATTCTCCTAATTTTGGTGATACTCCAATGATAAATCCAAATTTTCTATCACATGAAGAAGATATATATGATGTTAAATGTGCAATTAATTTTTCAAAAGTTTTGGCAAACACAAATAATATTAAAAAAATAAGAAATGAAAGTGTTACGCATGATCTTTTAAATGCTACTGAAGAAGAAATGATTGATCATTTTAAATCTAATGCAGTTTCTATCTATCACCCATGTGGTACATGTAAAATGGATGAAGATCCTAAAAAGGGCGTTGTCTCTGAAAGATTAAAAGTTCATGGAATGGAGAATCTTTGGATTGCTGATGCATCTGTCTTTCCAAATATTACTTCGGGCAATATAAATGCTCCTGTAATGATGCTTGCTAATCTTGGAAGTAAATTTATTATTGAGGATTTAAAAAAATTTAATTTATGAAAATAGTAAAACTTGAAACATTTACAAAACCATATGTAAGTTTTGTAAAAATAACAGTTGAGGATGGCTCAATTGGTTATGGTCAAATGTCAACCTATCATGCAGACATTACAGCTCAAATTTTTCATAAACAAGTAGCACCTTGGGTTTTAGGAAAAGAATATTTTGATTTTGATGATTTAGAAGATTTTATCTTTGAAAGAGAACATAAATTTCCAGGATCATATCTTTTACGTGCAATAGCTGGTTTAGATACAGCGTTGTGGGATTTGAAAGGTAAAATCGAAAGTAAACCTGTCGTTTCATTGATAGGAGGATCTCCAGGAAATTTAAGAATTTATGGTTCATCAATGAAAAGAGATATTACGCCAGATGATGAAGCAAATAGATTTAAAAAACTCTTTGATGAAAAAGGTATTAATGCATTTAAATTTAGAGTTGGATCTGAATGTGGAAGAGGAGTTGACGAATGGGAAGGAAGAACGCCTAGTATAGTAAAAACAATAAATTCGACTTTAGATCAAAGTGTAATTAAGATGGTCGATGCAAACAGTTGTTATAGCTCAGTTCAAGCAATAGAAATTGGGAAACTTTTAGAAGATAATGATGTTACTCATTTTGAAGAACCTTGCCCTTACTGGAAACCAGAAGAAACTAAAAAAGTTACTGATAGTTTGAAGATAGATGTTACTGGGGGAGAACAAGATTGTGATCTGAGAATTTGGAGAGATATGGTTAAAAGAAAAATTGTAAATATTTTTCAGCCAGATGTTATGTACATGGGGGGATTAACAAAAGCTTTGAAGGTTGCAAAAATTATTGAAAAGAGTGGTTTTATATGTACTCCACATACAGCTAATTTATCTTTAGTAACAATTTGTACAATGCATTTTTTAAAAGCAATAAATAATTCAGGTCCCTATCTTGAATTTTCAATTGAAGGTAAAGATTATTATCCATGGCAACAGAATTTATTTTTAGGTGATCCTTTTAAAATATCTAATGGAATGGTTAAAATTGAAGATACTCCTGGTTGGGGTATAGAGATTAATCCTGATTGGTTAGAGAAATCAGAATATAAAAAGACAGAAATATAAAATAATGATTAAAAATATAATTTTTGATTTTGATGGAGTAATAGTTGATAGTGAGGTCTTAGCTTCTAAGGCATTTTCCAAATATTTTAGTAAATTTGATCAATCAATTAAAGAGGAGCAATTTTATAAATATGCTGGAAAAAAAACAGTCGAAGTAATAGATTTATTGTCTTCTAAATATAAGATTGAAAACAAAGAAAAATTTACAAATGAAATATTTGATATTGTTTCAGAAGTTTATTCCAAGGATTTAAAACTAGTTGATGGAGCAAAAGATTATATTAGTAAATCAGATAGAAATCACTTTATTGGATCTAACAGTAATAAGGATAGAATTCTCGATGGATTGAAGCTTGTTGGGTTAGATAAATTTTTTTTAAGTGATCAGGTTTATTCATTCGATATGGTTAAAAGACCAAAACCTGATCCAGATATATACTTAAAGGTTTTAAATGATAATTCACTTATTCGAGAAGAGTCAGTTATTATTGAAGATAGTGGCGTAGGTGTTAAAGCAGCAACTGAAGCAGGAGTAAGAGTATTTGGTCTTACTGCAGGAAAACATTGGCATTCAGATAGAGATACAAATGAATTATTTGACAATGGTGCTTTGAATGTATTTAGTGATTTTGAATGTTTAGGTAAGGCAATAGAGGAGCTTTAAATGGGGCCAGATGTAAAAGGAAATCCACTTTATATTTCAGTTTATCTTTTGATAGCCGCTTATATTATTGGAGAATTTATCTTTCCTAAATATCCACTGCTATATATTCTTAATCTTTTTGGATTATTAATTATAATTTTAATGCCAATTGTTTTTTTTTCCTCAAGAAATGCATTTAATGCACATGAAGAAAAATTACCTCCTCAAACTGAAACAAATAGAATTATAAAAACTGGAATTTATGCTTACTCTAGAAATCCAATTTATCTATGTTTTGTTTTATTTCATTTTGGTATGTTTCTTACTTTTGAAAACATTATGTATTTTATCTGTTCTATAGGATTATTTTTTTGGTTAAATAATTTTGTAATATATGAAGAGGAAAAATATTTAAAAGATAAATTTGGTGATGAATTTGAAAGATATTGTAATTCAGTTAAAAGATGGATTTTTTTCTAGTTAAAATTTATTGAAGAAATTTTATGATTTTTTTCAAATTTAATAACGATCTGAGCTTTTTTATTTAGATCCTTCATCATCCATTTAGTTATTTTCTCATAATGTTGAACAAAATATTTAATTTCATTTGAAGTCATTCTTTTTGATTTTTTGTTTTTTGATTGATTAGTTTTTTCCTGCTTTAACCGCCATTTGAAAACATTATCAAAAGAGGATGTTTTCAAAAAAATAAGTTCATCAAATAATTTAAATAATTTTTTATATTCTAATTTTAATTTATTGTTATAGAAATTTCTCCATCGATATTTTGGATCTTTAATTTTTTCTAAATTATTTATATTTTTATGAAGAATCTTTTTTGGAATTTCTGAACTTCCACAACACCAACCTTCTAAGAAAAGAATATCACATTTAGTTTTATTTATTTTAGTTGATTTTGTCGTATCATCAATCAACTTATCAAATAGAGGGGTTGTGATAGGGTATTTACTTTTATTGAATTGTTTTATATTTTTAAATAATTTTTCAATATCATGTGTTCCTGGAACACCTCGAGTTATTAACAATTGATGTATTTTTTTTGATAATTGTAATCGTTGTTTTCTTGATAAATAATAATTATCTAAACTAAGCAAAAGAATTTTCTTATTATAAAATTTTTCTATAGTTTTAGAGATAATATTAATAAATGATGACTTTCCAATACCTTGAGAGCCTCCAAATAGGAATTTTTTTGATTTACTAGAGCAAATATAATTTATGATTGGAATTAATTTATCTTCTATGTACTTTTTGGAATATTTTTTATTATATGTTTTGTGTATTTCTATTTGAATATAGTCTATTAATGCACTCATTTAATATTTATTTATAAACAAAATACTTATACATGAAATTTCTTTTTGATTTAGGTGGCGTTTTTTTTGATTGGGATCCTCATTATTTTTATAAAGATATAATTGAAGACAAAGAAGAAAGAGACTATTTTCTCAATAATATTTGCAATGATGAATGGAATATCCAACAAGATGCTGGAAGACTTATAAAAGATGCAGAAACTGATTTAATAAAAACTTATCCTGATTATGAAGATAAAATTAAATTATATTATAAAAATCATCATAAAATGTTTAGAAAAATCTTTCAGTATTCAGTTGATGTTTTAGATGATTTAAAAAATAAAAAATATGAGTGTTATGTTTTGTCAAACTGGTCTTGGGAAACATTTCAAGATATGGATAAAAAATATCCATTCTTAAATAAATTTGATGGCCTAATAATATCTGGAAAAGAAAAATTGGTTAAACCTAATGCTGAAATATATAAGTTAGCTAAAAGTCGTTTTAATCTAATTCCAGAGGAAACTGTGTTTATTGATGATAAAAAAGAGAATATTGAGGCTGCAAAGAAACTTGGTTTTTTAACTATACATTTAACTGACCCTGAAATAATAATCCACGAAATTAATAGATTTATTTAATATATGCATGAATGAAACTTTTGATATTTTAGTTATTGGCGGAGGGATTAATGGTGCTGGAATTGTTAGAGATGCATCAGGCAGAAATTTAAAAGTTTGTTTAGTTGAAAAAAACAAAGTTGGTTCAGCAACCTCGTCCTGGTCTACAAAATTAATACATGGTGGATTAAGGTATCTTGAAAATTATGAATTTCGCCTTGTACGTGAATCTCTCAAGGAAAGAGAAGTAATTAAAAAAATTGCCAGTAATATAACAACACCATTACCTTTTATTATACCTTATCAAAAATCTTTAAGACCTAAATGGTTAATTAAATTAGGATTATTTTTATACGATAATATTGGTGGTAAAATAACTATACCAAAATCTTCAACTGTAAATATTAAAAAGGAAATGCCAAATATTTTAAAAGATCAATTTAAAATTGGTTTCCAATATTATGATTTACAAGTTGATGATAAAAAACTTGTTCAGTTAAATGTTGAAGATGCAAAGAAAAAAGGTGCTAGGATTATTCAAAATAGAAAAGTAATAGAAGCAAAACGAAATAAAAATACTTGGGATATAACTTTAGATGATAAAACTATACTTCAATCTAAAATACTTATAAATGCTGCCGGGCCTTGGATAAATGAAGTCTTAAGCAATGTCATTAAATTAAATTCAAAAAAATCAATTCGACTTGTAAAAGGTAGTCACATAATAACTAAAAGTCTATATAGTCAGAAAAAAGCTTTCACTTTACAAAATGAAGATAACAGAATAATTTTTGTCATACCTTATAAAGATGAATATTCTCTTATTGGTACTACCGAAACAGAAGTTGTTTCACCAGAAAACCCAAAAATTGATGAAAGTGAAATTGATTATTTATTAAATTCAGTAAATAAATATTTCATTAAACAAATAACGAGAGATGATATTGTAAATTCTTATTCTGGAATTAGACCACTTATTGAAGATTTCAAAGAAGCATCAAAAGTTACTAGAGACTATATATTTGATTTAAATGAGGATGGTTCACAAGCACCTTTACTAAGCATTTATGGGGGAAAATTAACAACATACAGGAAATTAGCTGAAAATGTTCTTTTAACTCTTAATAAACACATTCCAATAAATAAGGAAAATACTTGGACTGCTAAACAAAAACTATAATTGGTATCCCTCTTAAACAACTTTTCAAATTTGGTGGGCAGAAAAGTTTTATAAGAGGAATACTTCTTATAGGAGGAAATAATATGAAACCTCTGCCCGTTTTTATTTTAGTTTAAATTTATGATATTTATTGAAAATTTTTAAAAAAGGGATGTATTGCCCCTTATATTAGGGGCAATAATTAATACGATTCTATTATTTAAATGCTTCACCTGAACTATCAAATAATTGACACCTTCCAGCAGGGAATCCTACTTTTACAGTATCACCAACTTTGATTTCAGAATGTCCTTCAGTTTCAGCAACTAATGGCTCTCCATCTTTTTCAAGGTATAGATAAGAAACGTCACCAAGCTTTTCGACAACAAATACTTTACTTTCCCAAGATCCATCCGCATCACCATTTACTACTAAGTGCTCAGGTCTAATACCTAAAGTTACCGAATCACCCTCTGAGGATGACGCTGACATTTTAGAGACTGATATTTTTGACATTCCCATAATATCAACTTCTGTAGCATCAGAACTTTTGCTTAATATCTTACTTGAAATAAAGTTCATTTTTGGCGATCCAATAAATCCACCTACGAACATATTATTTGGTCTATCATAAAGTTCTAGCGGTGATCCTTTTTGTGAAACTATACCTGTATCAAGTACAACAATATCATCAGCTAAAGTCATAGCTTCTGTCTGATCGTGTGTTACATAGATCATTGTTGCTTCTAGTTCATTATGCAGTTTTGCTAACTCAACTCTCATTTGAACCCTTAATGCAGCATCAAGGTTTGAAAGTGGTTCATCAAATAAGAAAACTTTTGGCTTTCTTGTAATTGCTCTTCCAATAGCAACACGCTGTCTTTGACCACCTGAAAGTTGTTTTGGTTTTCTTTGAAGATAATCTTCTATTTGAAGAATTCTTGCTGCCTCATTAACTCTTTCATTAATTTCATCTTTTGATCTTTTTTCTAATTTCAAACCAAAAGCCATATTATCAAATACAGTCATGTGAGGGTATAATGCATACGATTGAAACACCATTGCAATATTTCTTTGCTTTGGCGGTAAATCATTTACTATTTGACCATCAATTGAAATTGTACCTGAATTTATGTCTTCCAGTCCTGCTATCATTCTTAACATAGTTGATTTACCACAACCACTTGGACCAACTAGAACTGTAAATGATTGGCTTTTTATATCAAGAGAAACATCCTTTATTACATGGACGTCTCCAAAATATTTATTAACAGTATTTATATTTATATCTGCCACTTCATCCTCCTTTGAGCGATCTTTCAAGTGTATGAATACATCATCATACAAATATATTTACATTTAAAAGTATATTTATTTAAAAATCAATACTTTTTAGAATTTACCCTTTAACTGATCCAGCTACTAAACCTCGTATAAAATATCTCTGTAAGGCAAAAAAGATAAATAAAGGTACAGTCATTGATACAAAAGCACCAGTAGTTAAAATTTCCCAATTTTCACCTCTAGATCCAAGTAATTCTTTTAATTTTGCAGTTAATATTATTTCACTTGGAACCTGATCTAAAAATACTAATCCCACTAAAAGATCATTCCAACACCATAAAAATTGTAAAATAAATATTGAAGCAAAAGCTGGTATCGAAAGAGGAATAATTATGCGTAAAAAAATATCATAATGAGAAGCACCATCAACTTTAGCAGCCTCCATCATTTCATTAGGTAAGCTTTTTAAAAAATTTCTTAATAGAAAAGTAGTTGAGGCTAATCCAAAACCAGTATGTGCCATCCAAACACCGGGATAGGACTTAGCCGCTACTCCAAATAATGCTCCAAAATCATTATAGATTGTTAGTATTGGTATTAGAGACATTTGAAGAGGAACAACAAGAGACGCAATTATTATTGCTAATAAAGTATCTCTTCCATAAAATTTCATCCAAGTTAAGGAATATGCAAAGAAAGAGCATATTATTAGAGGAATTAGTGTTGAAGGTAATGCTACTGCCATTGTATTAACAAAAGCTCTGCCAATTCCTTCTTTGAATAAAACTTCTCTGTAATTTTCAAAAGTAAATGCAGGAGGACTTAATGATGTAGTAAATAATCTCTTACCTTTTTTCTTTTTAAATTCTGTTCTTGATCGCCATTCATAATTTCCATCTTCATCAAGAAGCACTTCACTTTCATCTTTAAAAATTGCGACATCACCAATATTAAATTCATTAATTTTCTTCGAAGTAATTCCAAAACTTTCTATTTTTTTTCCCGAATTATCTTCAAATAACTTTCCTTTAATTTTGAAATAACCATCTTCTTCAATTTGGCTTTCCATTCCTGACATTCTATAAATTTCATTTACTTCTGTAGTAGTTAAGGAAGTCCACCATCCACTTATAGCTAATAAATCTTTATCTCTTAAAGAGCTAATAAACAGACCAAATGTAGGAATAATCCATATAATAACAAATAAGAGGAGTAATAGTTGAGATAATAAAGATGATATTGAAAATTTCTTCATTATATTTTTTGCTCCTGTCTATGTTTGTACAAATTCCATGCTAAGATTGGTATTACACCAATCATAATAACAATTGCTAAAACACTTCCTCTTCCCGAGTCACCACCACCTCTAAACATCCAGTCGTACATTAAGTTTGCTAAGACTCCGGTTTGCCATTCACCATTAGTCATAGCAAAAATAATATCAAATATTCTTAAAACAATTATTGTAATTAAGGTCCAAATCACAAGTATCGTTTGTTCTAAATAAGGAATTATAATTGAAAAAAATATTTTTAACTCACTAGCTCCGTCAATTCTTGCAGCTTCAAGCATTTCCTTAGGTATGCTTCTTAATGCAGCACTAAAAATAACTAAAGCTAATCCAGTTTGTATCCAAATCATAATAGCCATTAAAAAGAAATTATTCCACATAGGTATTGTTAACCATGCTTGTGGCTCATAACCAAGAGAAACAATTATTGCATTAAGTAATCCAATTTGTGTATTCTCAGGTCCTCTATATTCATAAATAAATTTCCAAATTACACCAGCTCCTACAAATGATATTGCCATAGGCATAAATATTATAGATTTTGCAATTGAACCCCACCAAATTCTATCAGCTAAGTTAGCAATTACTAATCCAAAAAAAGTGCTTAATGTTGGGACTACAAGTAACCATACTAAATTATTTAATATACTTCTTCTAAATTCAGGATCATTAATTGCCCATTTGTAATTGTATAGTCCGACAAATTCTCTTCCAAATTTATCATAAAAGCTAAGCCTGACAGTTTCAAACACTGGATATAAAATAAAAATAAATAAAACAATAAATGCGGGTGTTATAAAAACTATGACCCTTATAGAATTTTCAAAATTATATCTTTTCAGTGTTTTGTTACCATAAGTATCTAAAATATAATTTGAGATATGAAAGTAGGCTATGAAAAATAATATTCCTAAAAAAACAATAAATACTAAATTCAGGATGGTCATTAGTGATTAAATATATAAAAAAAACAGGCGAACAAGTTAATTGTTCGCCTGTTCATAATAGAAAAGTTACTTAATTGCGTCCCAACTATCTTGGATCGCATCTGCTACATCTTGGGCAGATTTTCCGTTAGTATAGTCAACCATACCAGTCCAGAAAGTTCCAGCACCAATAGCACCAGGCATTAAGTCTGACGCATCAAATCTAAACGTTGTTGCGCCTGTTAAAATTTCACCTAGTTTTCTAAAAGTTTCACTAGCATATTTACTTCCATCAACACCTTTGTGAGGAGTCAGGAAACCACCTTTAGCCATCCAATATTCATGAGCTTCAGGATGCATTAAGAATTTAATGAACTCTATTGTTGCTTGGTTATCATTAGTAGCCGCTACTAATGTACCAGCTCCAAGTACAGGAGTTCCTAAATCTTTAGTTGCATATGCAGGGAAATAAAAGAAATCATAGTCAACACCAGCTTCTACACCTTCAGGGAAGAATGCAGGTATAAAACTAGCTTGTCTGTGCATCATACATTCTGCAGGTGAAGTGAAAAGTCCATTTGGAGCATCTCTAAAATCAGTAGTTGCTACTGCTTTAGATCCACCATTTACAAACTTGTCATTCAACGCAAAAGTTCCAAAGAAATTCATTGCTTCAATAACCCTTGGATCATTAAAAGGCATTTCATTGGATACCCACATGTCATAGACATCAGGCGTATGTGTTCTTAACATGATATCTTCCATCCAGTCAGTTGCAGGCCAACCAGTTGCTGCACCTGAACCTAGACCAATACACCATGGAGTATTTCCATCTGATGCCATTTGTCTTGTTAGTGCAATTAACTCTTCCATTGTTCCTGGAACTTCATAACCATTATCTTCAAAGTTATCTGGTGAATACCAAACCAAACTTTTTACGTTTGTTCTAAAGAAAATTGCATTAAACTGATCATTACCGTTTTCATCGGCATAAGTTGAAAGATCAACCCATGATTGACCAGCAGCATAGTTATCTAAAACCATTTGCTTGATATCATCTCCAAGAGGAACTAATCCTCCCATGGCTGCTGCGTTTGCAGCTAGACCAGGTTGTGGAAATACAACTAGATCAGCAGCACTTCCAGCTTTTAAATCGATCATTACTTGTTGTTCAAAACTATCTGAACCACCATATTCAAATGTAGCTCCAGTAGCTTTTTCAAATATAGCACCTACTTCTCTCATTGTTTCTTGCTCTGGTGACAACCAAGGACCAAACATAACTACCTTTTGTCCAGTTAAATCTGGACCAGTATAAGCATGACCTCCTGCAAACGCAGAGAAACTTAAAAATAATGAAGAAACAAATACTATTAGACTTTTAATTGAGTATTTCATTAATCCTCCTAATTTATAAAAAACAAATATCCGATCATTACTTATTGTCAATTTATAATGACTTACTAATGTTGATATTTACTGTCAATTTGTAACAGTTTTAAATTTGTTGATTTTTGATGAATAATTGTCTGCAAATATATCTTAATTATGTATTTAAGATGGTACAATTTTAGATATATAATAGGAATTATCCTTATGTTGTCTAATAATTGCTGGTATAATTTCCTTATATGCATCGTATAGACTAGTGTTAGCCTTAGGTAATTGATTTTTAATTAAATTACTTAACTTAGGTAAATTATAAGAGGGAACAGAAGGAAACATATGATGTTCTACGTGATATTCCATATGCCAATATAGAAAACTAAATATAGGATTAAAACGAACAGATCTTGTAGTGTACCTGTGGTCCTTGATATTTTCTGGTAGTCCAATATGCTGAGTCATGTTAAATATATTTATTATATTTCCCCAGTACCTAGGAAAAAAAATTAACAATGCAGGAAGAGGGTTCATTAAATAAAATGATAGAGCAAAAGAGGCGATCCATAAAGAAACATGTATTCTTGAAATAAGACGACATTTCCAAATCTCATCTTGAGGAATACATTCCTTCATAACAGGTGTCGTCATTCCTAACGCGTGCTTTATAGTTTCAAATTTAAAGGAGTCCTTGAACTTAATAAGTTCATAAAATGGAGCAAAACTAAATAGGAAACTTTTTAGACTTGGATATTCATGGAACAATGCTGCTTCAAAATCATGAGGGTCAGCAACAGAAGAGGTATTGCTATGGTGTCTAAAATGACTCCAAGTCCATCTTGTTGGTTCAAAGTCAGTCATAAAAGAACCAATTTGATAAAAAAATTCATTTAAAAATTTTGATTTAAATGCAGTTCTATGTCCACATTCATGCCAGATTGGGTTACTTGAATAAAAGAGAACACCGTAAAGCCATAACCATAAAACTGTCCACCAAGTTCCCCATGTAGCTACGGACATATATCCAAAAATAAATAAAAGAATAAAATATATAGTTACATGCTGTAATCCTTTTAAATCACTTTTTTTTGATAACTCTTTAAGATCTTTTTTACTTATTTCGGCTCTAAACCATTTGTCATCAACATTATCTAATTTATCTGACATAATCTGATTTTATTTATAAAACTATTATGAGATTTAAAAGACAAATATTAACTATTTTGTCTCACTAAACGTCAACCCAACTACCAATTAGATTACTTTCTATACATTTATCAATAATATTTTGAATTTTTGCACCTTGATTAAAATCGGGCTGCATATTCAAGTTTGTTTTTATTGACTCTATAAAGTTTTGATAATTACTTGGAGTTTTTGGACATTCAATTGTATCCCAAGCCATTTTATTGATATTTTCATCAATACAAATATGCAATGTAGACCATTTAGTTCTTTCCTCATCTAGTTCAACTTTTAAAGCACCTTTTGTACAAAATACTTCTAGAATTATGGAGTTTGCATGTCCTGTTGCAAATCTTGTATTAGTTATTGTCCCGATAGCTCCATTTTCAAATCTAACTAATGAATTGAAACCATCATTAGCATCTAATGTATATTCTTTTATTTTATTTCCTTTATCGAAGTAAGTTTTCAAATCAGTACATATCTCTTTTATGTCACCTACAGCATTAACAGCAAAATCAAAAATATGAACACCGGTATCTCCTAAAGCACCGTTACTTCCATGTTTCGTTGATAGTCTCCACAGCCATTTGTCTTCTTCTCTCCAATCACCCCATTTATTACTTGTAAGCCAAGACTGATAATAACAAGCACTAACATGTCTAGGATTTCCTATTGCTCCAGATTTTAATATTTCAACTAATCTTTGATACGCACTTGATTCTCTATATGTAAAATTAACCATATTAATTTTTTTAGATTGAACTGCTGCATTTACCATATCTTTTGCATCACTATAATTTTCCGCAAGTGGTTTTTCACAAAAAACATTATAACCACTTTTTAAAATTTGCAGTGTAGTCTCTTTATGAAACTTATCAGGCGTTGTGTTGCTAATACCATCAAAAGTTTTTTCTTTTTCAAGCATTTCTTCTAAACTCAAATAACCTCTGATATCTGAATTTTTGTTATTTGATAAAAATATTTCTAAATTTTTTTGATTTGTATCACAAACAGCTTCAACATTGACATTTGGCATATTGTTAAATTCATCAAGATGCCTTGAAGAGATATTTCCTGTTCCAACAATACCAATTTTCATTTTATTTTTCTTCTGTTGGATGTCCTACACTAAAACCTTTCTTACTAATCTTTTCAAGAGGTTTTGGTCTATTACTTTTCGGAGTAGGAGAATGTATATCTTCCCACAAAACTTTATTTTTCTGTTTTACAAAATGTATTGCATTTCTAATTACAATTTGCACATTAATATTATGATAAGTTGGATATGCTTCATGACCTGGTCGAAAATAAAATATTTGACCATTTCCTCTTCTGTATAATAATCCTGATCTAAAAGTTTCTCCTCCTTCAAACCAACTAGTAAAAAGTGTTTCATCTGGAGATGGAACCTGAAAAGGCTCACCATACATTTCTTCCATTTCAAGTTCAAAATGTGGCTCTAAACCCTCACAGATAGGATGGCCAGGATTGCATATCCACAATCTTTCTTTTTCACCGTATTCTCTCCAGGTTAAATTACAATTAGTACCCATTAATCTTTTAAATATCTTAGAATGATGTCCGGAATGTAATACTATCAAGCCCATTCCTTCAAGAACTCGTCGTTGTACTAAATCAACTGTTTTATCTAATACTTCGTCATGTGCTTTGTGACCCCACCAAATAACAACATCAGAATTTTTTAATAATTCCTCACTTAATCCATTTTGATCTTCTTTGAGCGTAGCCGTTTTAATTTTTAAACTATTATCAGTTGATAAAAAATCTTTTATGCATCCATGTATTCCCTTAGGATAAATTTTTTTAACTTCTTCATTTTCTACTTCATGAATATTTTCATTCCAAATTATAACATTAGTCATCTAATACTATCTAACTCTTTCTCCGTGCAACCGATGTCCTAGTAATGCTAGCAATATGATTAATCCGTTAAAGAATTGTCTCCACTCACCACTCCAACCAATGGCAATAATTCCTATTTCCATATAGGCAATTATACCAACGCCAAATACTGCGCCAATAATAGTTCCTAATCCTCCCCAGTAAGGAGTGCCGCCAACAAAAACAGCAGCTAGAGCAAGCAATAAATAACCAAATCCTTGAGTAGGAAAAAATGTATAAGTAATCATCGTTGTAAAAATTCCACCTATTGCTGCACCAACACCAACAAACATAAAAGCTTTTATTTTAACAGCATTTACATTTATACCCATTTGTTCTGCACTAACAGAATTATCTCCTACATGCTGAATATGAATACCAAAAACATGTTTATTAAAAAAATAATAGCAAAAAATCACAAATATTGCTGCCCAAAAAATTTGCATTGGGAAGCCATAAAAATTTCCAACTAAAAGAGGGTAGATCCAGTGGTTCTCTACTTCCATAATCGTAATTGATCTGCTGTTAGATAATAAGAGAATTACACCTCTTAGTAAAAATAATACTCCAAGTGACGCAACAAGAGAGGAAAGTCTAAATACAACAATTAATGTTCCAACAAGAGCACCAATAGCTGCTCCAGTAAAAATACCAAGAGCTAAACAAATAGCTGGATCAACTCCATTTTTAACAAGTAAAGCAAATACATAAGCTGCTACAGCATAAGTAGAGGCAAAAGAAAGATCTATTTCACCAGATGCAACTAAAAAAACTAATGGTATAGTTAAAAATATCAAAGTTGGCATCATGACAAATACTGATTGATGAAGGTTAGGTCTTATCCAAGCTTCTGGTGCACCTATTAAAAAAATTACCATTAAAAGTACAAAGTATCCAATGCTTCCTAAAGCTCTTCCATTTCTGTGAAAGTAATTACTTAAATATGAATTATTATTGCTCATTAGTGTGCCCCTATAGTATTCCTCATTATTTTCATGAGTTCTTCAGGAGTTGATATGTCATTCTTATTGAGTTGATGAACGACTTCTCCTCTATCTAAAATTACAAATCTATCTGATATGTCGTATACATGATAAATATTATGACCAATAAATAGAACAGATCTATTTGATTTTTTTACATTTAAGACAAAATCAAAAACTTTCTGTGTTTCATTAAGAGATAAGTTATTTGTTGGCTCATCAAGAACAATTAATTCTGCTTTATTATAAATTGCTCTTGCAATTGCTACGCCTTGTCTTTCACCTCCGGATAAATTTCCAACTGGAGATTCAGCGTTTATTAATTTTGATGTAAAACCTATTTCTCTTATTAATCTATTTGCTTCAAAAATTTGCTCTTTTTCTTTTATAAAACCAAATGGATACCGAAGTTCCTTACCCATAAAAATATTTTTAACTATCGATTGTTGTGGAGTTAAAGCTCTATCTTGAAAAACAGTTTCTATACCAGACTCTCTAGCCTTGAGTGCATTCCAAGCATTTACTTTTTTTCCTCTTATAAGTATGTCACCTTCGTCAGGACTATAAACGCCTACTAGTGTTTTAATTAATGTTGATTTACCTGCGCCATTATCACCAATTAAACCTACAACTTCACCCCTGGTTACTTTTAATGATGCTTTGTTTAGAGCAGTAATACCGCCAAATCTTTTTGTAACATTATCTAATTCAATGATATTTTCCATAAATTTTGAAATGCTAACCCATTAAAATGGGTTAGCAATATATTTATCTATCTTAAGCCTGCATCAGCAAGAGCTTTAACAGCTTGATAGTTATTTGTATCAACAAATCCTGCACCAGTATCTTGGTTTATTGCACCAGTACCAAGTACAGCTGTTTGACAAAGTGATAACACTGGAAGATACCCTTGAAGGAAAGGTTGTTGATCAGATGTTAGATGAACATATCCTTTTTCAAATGCCGACATAATTTGTGGGCTAGTATCAAATCCAATTTGAAGTAACTCATTTGGTCCATAACCAGCAGCTTTGGCAATACCTTCTGCAACATTCATCACATCACTTCCAGAGTGAACAATTACTTTTGTTTCAGGATTTGCATTTAACGCTGCTGAGAAAACTGGGATAGTCATATTCGGATCTGAAGCATAAGCTGGTTGTCCATCAAGAACAGTAACTGTCATTCCGTGTTCTTCAAATATGATTCTTGCACCATCTTCTCTTTGGGCTCTAGCGTAATCTCCAATAGGAACCATCACTATAGCGTGATCTCCAGCTTTGAAGCCAAATTGTCTAATTGCTTCTCTTGCAAGAGCTTTACCTTGAGTTGCTAAATTTGCTCCTACGTATCCACCACCAAATTTTGCTCTTACACCTGATGGATCAACGTTTTGATATGTCATTAGAATACCTTTTTCAGCAGCTTGTTTTGCTAAAGGCATTAGAGCTTCATCTCCCGGATGTCCCATCATTGCAATAGCATCTACTCCAAGTCCAACTGATTCTCTAAGTTGACGAACCATTTTTTCAAAATCCCATTCTGAGTAAATAATTTCAGCATCTGCGCCCGTATCTCTTATTGCATTCATTGCTCCTGCTGCAACTATTCCAGCAAAGCCACCAGCCTCAGGACCGCCAGCATAAAAATGCATTTTTACATCTGAGCACCATTTATCACCTAGATCTTGTCCAGTTGGTGCAGCATAAGCTTGCATAGAAACTGGAAAAAGAAATAAAGTAATAAGTAATATTTTAATAATTTTCATAATTCCTCCCTGGTAATTAATAAATAATATTAATTAATAATAATAAAGTTTAAACTAAAATTAGTTGCAAATGTCAACTAGTAGAGTCTTTTACTGATTCTTTTCGTTTGTCCATGGCTATATACACCATCTACTCCACCATCTCTTCCGTAGCCTGATCTTTTATAACCACCTCCAGGTAAATTTTTACCATCAACAAACCAGTCATTATGCCAAATGATACCAGCCTGAATCCTATCTGCTGTCCATTTTGCTTTTTGATCATCAGCAGTAAACACACCAGAGGCTAATCCATATTTTGTTGAATTTGCAATATTTATAGCTTCTTCTTCATCTTCAAAATCAAAAATAGATGTAACTGGACCAAAGATTTCCTCCTGCGCAATTGTTGCTTCAACTTTAACATTATCAAAAATTGTTGGTTGATAAAAATTACCATCATCTCTATCAGCTTTATCTCCCCCTAATGTTAGGGTGGCACCAGATTGTATTCCTGATTTTACATAATTCGAAACTCTTTGCATTTGATCAGTTGAAATAAGTGGTGTTACTTGCGTACCATCTTCGTCACCAGCACCAACTTTTAATTTTTGAGTTTTAGCTACAAGCTTTGTCATATATTCATCTTTTATTTTAGGATGAACAATTACCCTCGACATTGCTACACATATTTGTCCTGCATTAGGTTTAAAAATTCCTTTAACAGTACTATCAACAGCTTTATCAATATCCGCGTCAGGATAAATAATAGCTGCAGACTTACCACCTAATTCAAAATGCGTAGGTATAATTCTATCAGCAGTTTCTTTTAAAATTTCTGATGCAACTTCTGGAGATCCAGTGAAAACGATATAGTCACAACCTGAATGTTGAACTAGCTTTCTTCCAGTGGTTTCACCGTAACCATGAATAATATTAATAATTCCTTTAGGGACGCCAACTTCTTCAAATATTTGACCGTAAAAATTTGAAGAAATAGGACATAACTCAGGAGGTTTGATTACAATAGTATTGCCAACAATCCAGTTTTGCGCAACCATTCCAGAAAACAAAGAAACAGGATAATTCCATGGAACAATTTGTAGTGCTACTCCAAAAGGTTCTAAGACCACATAATTTAAAGTATCATTTCCTGATGGGATTAATTTATTTTCTATTTTATCTGTTAGTCCAGCGTAGAAGTCAAATGTATCTGCTGCCCCTTTAAATTCATCTACGCATTGTTTGATTGTTTTACCATTTTCTTGACTTAAAAGTTTACCACCTTCATCTTTTCGTTCCCTTAATTTTTGAGCAATAGCTCTCATCATATTTGATTTTTCTTTTGAGTCCATATCAACTAAAATTCTTTTATCGAAAGCTCTTTTAGCTGCTTGGAAGGCTAAATCTATTTCTTCATCCATAGCTTCATCAATATTTCCCACAATTTTTTGATTTGCTGGATTTAAAACAGGAATATTTTTTTTTGATATTGAATCAATAAATTTACCATCAATAAAATTTCTTAACTCCATATATATTATCAATAAAACTAAAGTTCAGGAAGTGTCAAGTATAGTTTAATTATTTGGAACTTGTACGGGTATATAATAATCTGGATTTTTTGATTTTTTAATTACAGCTGGAATTATATCTTTATATGCAGAATATAGAGTTTGTGGTTCTGGTAACTGATCTTTTATTATTTCATACAATTTTGGAAGGTTGTAAGATGGGACCATTGGAAACATATGATGTTCAATATGATATTCCATTTTCCAATATATAAAACTAAATACAGGGTTTAATCTTACAGACCTAGTAGATAGGCGATGATCTTTTGTATTTTCTTGCAAACCCATATGTTGAGTGATGCCCCATATACCATTGAAAGTTGCAAAAAATTTTGGAACTAGAAATAATAATATAGGAAGTAATGAGCTAAAGTAAATTGAAGAAGCAATTATTGATATCCAAAGAAAAACAAAAATTCTTGAACTATTAATACAATCTTGAATCTTATCTTGAGGTATGCAATCTCTCATAACATTTGTTTTAATTCCAAGAGCATGTTTGATAATTTCAATATATAATGATTTGTGTATAGTAAAAAATCCAATTCCAGGAATAAAATTTATTAAAAAACTTAAAAGTGTGTGTTTAGAAAAAATACTACCATCAGCTTCGTAATCGTGAGGATCAACTGAGGCGGTATAACTATGATGCAGAGAATGACTCCATCTCCATCTAACAGGCTCAAAGTTATTCATAAAGCTTGCAATATGATAAAAGAAATCATTTAACTTTCGTGTTTTAAAAGCTGTTCTGTGGCCACACTCATGCCAAATAGCATCTGCACCACCCCAGAACATGCAGTACGCTAGATAGAATGGAATAAACCACCAAGTTTGCCAAAAGTAAGCTGATAGGGTACCTAATACTGAAAGGGATAAAGTAAAGATTATAATATGTTTCCATCCCTCGTAATCAGTTCTTTTTGATAGATTTTTAAGAGTTTTACGGTCAATATTTGCTCTGAACCATTCATTTGAAATATTATTGATACCAGTTTGTACTTTTTGTTCTTTAGTCATATTTTTCATTATAATTAATAAAAAATTAATATTTTTCCAGTAATTTTATCAATATTATTTTATAACAATCAGTATATTTAGTTTATTTAGAAAAAGATAAAAATCTTAAAATAATGAATCTTACTATCGTTGGAACAGGCTATGTTGGGTTAGTAACTGGAGCATGCTTTGCCGAATTTGGTTATTCTGTAACATGTGTAGACAACGATATTAAACGCCTTGAAATACTTAAATCAGGTAAGTGTCCATTTTTTGAACCTGGTATGGATGAGCTTTTGGATAAGCATATTAACAAAACAAAATTAATAACTTTTGAATCAACCATTAAAAATAACTTAGATAATACAGATATAATTTTTATTACTGTGGGAACTCCAACAAGAAGATTAGAGGATGAGGCTGATTTAAGTTTTGTCTGGCAAGTTGCTGAAGAAATTGCAGAAAATATAAAAAAATATTGTTTAGTTGTAACTAAGTCTACTGTTCCAGTTGGAACTACAAGAGAAGTACAAAAAATTATTTCAAATAAAATTGATCAAAAACTTTTTGATGTAGTATCCAACCCAGAATTTCTTCGAGAGGGATCTGCAATTAATGATTTTATTAGGCCAGATAGAGTAGTTATAGGAACAGAAAATAAAAAATCTGAAAATATTATGAAGGAGCTTTACAGACCTTTATTCCTTAAAGAAACTCCAATTGTAGCTACATCCATTGAGACTTCAGAGATCATTAAATATGCATCTAATAGTTTTCTAGCAACTAAAATAGCTTTTATTAACGAGGTTGCTGATTTGTGTGAAGTTGTTGGAGCTGATGTTCAGCAAGTTGCGTATGCAATGGGTATAGATAAAAGAATTGGATCTAAATTTTTGAATGCTGGACCTGGATTTGGTGGTTCATGTTTTCCAAAGGATGTTAAGGCATTTGCTTCAACTGCTAAAAAGAAAAATATTGATTTATCAATCATCGATGCAGTTAATAAATCTAACGAAGAACGTATAATAAAAATTTCAGATAAAATTATTTCTAATATTGAGAATAAATCTACAATTTGTTTTTTAGGTCTAAGCTTTAAACCCAACACTGATGATGTAAGAGATTCTACTTCTATGAAAATTGCATCTAATTTATTTGAAAATGGATATAAAGTTCAATCTTATGATCCTGAAGCAATGCATAATGCTAAAATAGAAAATTCTAATCTTATTTATTTTAATTCTGCTTATGATGCTTGTGAAGGAGCTTCTGCAATTATTATTGGAACAGAATGGAATGAATTTAGAGCATTAAATTTCAAAAAAATATCGAAACTGTTAAAAGAAAAAATAATATTTGATTTAAGAAATATTTATATCCCAGAAGATTTAAAAGAATTGGGATTTAAATACTATGGTACAGGAAAATAAATTGAAAATAGAAAATTTTGATAAAGAGGTTCTTAGAGAGTACGATATCAGAGGAGTAGTTGGAGAAAATATTAATCAAAATACAGCCTATACGATAGGTAGAACGTTTGGATACACTGTAATTAATAGATTAAAATCTAACATAATAGCCACCGGCTATGATGGAAGATTAACATCACCAGATTTACATCAAGCTCTTTGCAAAGGTTTAAAGGATGCAGGAGCAAAAGTTATCAATATTGGTATGGGGCCAACTCCAATGACTTATTTTGCTCATTATCATCTTGAAACTGATGCTGTTATTATGGTTACTGGATCACACAACCCTTCAGAATATAATGGTTTCAAAATGGTTTTAGCTAAACATTCTTTTTATGCTGAAGATATCCAAAGCCTTCAAAAATTAATTGATCAAAATGATTTAAAATTAATCGAAGGTGAAATCATCAATCAAGATATTAAAAAAGATTATACCGAAAGATTATTACAAAATATTAATCTCAATAAAAAAATAAAAATTGCTTGGGATATTGGTAATGGCGCGATGGGAGCTGTGATTAAGGAAGTTACAAATAATTTAAATAATTCTGAAAACATATTAATTAATGAAGAAGTTGATGGAAATTTCCCTAATCATCATCCAGATCCAACTGTTCCAAAAAATATGGAGCAATTGATAAAGTCAGTCAAAGAGAACAAATGTGACATAGGTCTGGCTTTTGATGGAGATGGAGATCGTTTAGGTGTTGTAGACAACTTAGGGAATTTAGTTTGGGCAGATCAATACATGTTACTACTATGCACAGAAATTGCTAACTTATACGATAATCCAAAAATAATTATGGATGTTAAATGTAGTAAAGTTTTTTTTGATGAAGCAAAAAAGCTTTATTGTGATCCTATTATGTCTAAAACTGGTCACTCTCCAATAAAAGAAAAAATGAAAGAATTAAAATCGCCTTTATCAGGAGAAATGAGTGGTCATGTGTGTTATGCAGATGATTTTTATGGTTACGATGATGCAATGTATGTAGCCTTACGTTTATTGCGAATATTATGTACTCAAGAAAAATCCTTGAATGAGTTAATAAATATATATCCAAAAACTTATTCAACCCCTGAAACAAGGTTTGATGTAGATGAAACAAAAAAATTTTTAATTATTGAAGAAATAAAAGAAAGAATAAAAAATACAGAAGGTAGAATAATAGATATTGACGGAATAAGAGTTGAAA
This sequence comes from uncultured Alphaproteobacteria bacterium, assembly GCA_902540265.1. Lineage (GTDB taxonomy): Bacteria > Pseudomonadota > Alphaproteobacteria > HIMB59 > CACPNW01. The sequence goes on along the minus strand of CACBLW010000002.1, from coordinate 6,799 downwards.
ATAATGATGGATGGTTTTTAATGAGAGCTAGTAATACTCAAAATCAACTAACTTGTAGAGCAGAGTCTACTTCTCAAGAAGGCCTCAAGTCTTTGATAGCAATTATCGAAAACCAATTATCTATAAGCGGTGTAAATTATAAATTTATAATCTAACAAAACAATCACGATTATATTTTTTCAGTCTTTTACATGCTGTATACGCTTCTTTTTTAGAAAAATTTTCAAATCTAGATTCATAAAGTTGTTTACCGCTAACTTTTATCAGCACAACATTTGAAATTTTATCTTTAGTAGAAACTGGATATTTACTTTTAATTAATTTGATTTGTTTTTCTGCATTATTTCTATACTTAAATGTTCCAACAACAATGGAATAAGCATTTTTTTTCTTTTCAATTTTTTGGTTTGCAGTCTCCTCTTTTTTAACTATTTTTTTATTACTACTTTTTATCTTAATATTTAATTCAGCAAATTCTTTATCCATTATTATTTTTAAAGATTTGTTCCGTTGGCTTCCTGTATCACCTCCAAAAATAATTCCTATTAATCTCTTATCATCTCTGACAGCTGAAAAAGCTAACTGAAAACCAGATGCTTTTATATATCCAGTTTTAATTCCATCAGCACCATCGTAGCTTAACATTAATTTATTATGTGTTTTGTAAGTCTTACCCTGATACGTAAATTTTGTATTACTAAACAATTTATACTCTTCTGGAAAATTTGAAATTAGTGCATATGAAAGTTTTGCTATATCTCTTGCAGTTGTTAATTGCGCTCTATTAGGAAGACCAGATGCATTCTTGAATGTTGTACTTTTCATACCTAGATTTTTTGCATATTGAGTCATAAGTTTCGCAAATTCTTTTTCAGTTCCTGCTATATTTTCTGCTACTACAGTAGCTACATCATTTGCAGATTTAATAATAAGTGCATTTACAGCATCTCTAACTTTAATACTTGAACCTTCCTTTAAATATAACTTACTTGGCGATCTTGATGCAGCAATACTTGATACATTTAATTGACTATCGTAGCTAAGTTTTCCTTTTTTTATATAATCAAATACAATGTATAGAGTCATTATTTTTGTTAGAGATGCTGGGTAATTTCTTGTATCAGCATTCACCTCAAATAATACTTCTTCGGTATCAAAATCTATTACTATCGCTGCTTTTTTAGCAAATAGATTTGATGAAAAACTTAATATTAAAAAACTATTTAAAATTATGATTAATAATAAATTTTTTTTCATTTTTTATTGATTAACATATGATTTTCGATGCTTTCAAACATAAAAATACTTTAAAATATTTTAAAACATATTATTTAATGAATATGGCAAATGAAAATCAAAATAACAATAATAATGAGGATTTTCAAAGAGGTATATTATTAGATACTAAACCAAAAACAAAAAAACCCTCTATGTATAATGTCTTATTATTAAATGATGATTATACTCCAATGGAATTTGTTGTAATGGTTTTAGAAAAAATATTTAATAAAAAACAAGAAGAGGCTACACAAATTATGTTACATGTTCACAAAAACGGTATAGGAGTATGTGGAACATTTACTTATGAAGTAGCTGAGTCTAAATGTAAATCGGTAATGGATATGGCAAAAAAAAATGAACATCCCTTACAATGTACAATGGAAAAAAGTTAATGTTGTCACAAAATTTAGAAAAAACATTAAGAGAAGCCTATCAACTAGCAACTAACTATAAGCATGAGTATGTCACTCTAGAGCATCTATTATTTTCTCTTTTGGAAGATCAAGATGCAATTAGTGTGCTTAAAGCATGCGCAGTTGATATATCAAATTTAAAAGAAAACGTTGAAAAATTTATCATTAACGATTTAGAAAATCTCAAAGAAAATTTTACAGGCGAGCCAAAATTAACAAATGGTTTTCAAAGAGTTTTACAAAGAGCTGCTATACACGTGCAATCGAGTGGAAGAGAGAGTGTTACAGGAGCTAACATGATTGTAGCATTATTTTCTGAGAAAGAAAGCCATGCTGTATATTTTCTTCATCAACAAAATATGAGTAGATTAGACGCGGTTCAATATATTTCACATGGTATTTCAAAAGCTAACGAAAGTTTTGAAAATGAAGAATTTGTAGATAGTCAAACAAATGATAATAATACACAACAAAAACCAAAAAGTGCTTTAGGTCAATTTTGTATAAATCTTAATGAAAAATCAAAAGATGGTAAAATTGATAAGCTCATTGGTAGAAGCAAAGAATTAGATAGGACAATTCAAATTTTATGTAGAAGACAAAAAAACAATCCTTTATTCGTTGGAGACCCAGGTGTTGGAAAAACAGCTATTGCTGAAGGTTTAGCAAAAAGAATTACAGAAAAAAAAGTACCTAAAATAATGGAGGATGCCGTAATTTATTCTTTAGATATGGGTGCATTATTAGCAGGTACTAGATACAGAGGTGATTTTGAAGAAAGATTGAAAGCAGTTCTTAAAGAATTACAAAAGAAAGACAAAGCTGTTTTATTTATCGATGAAATACACACAGTTATCGGGGCAGGAGCAACGAGTGGAGGCTCAATGGATGCAAGTAATTTATTAAAACCATCTCTAGGAAATGGCACTCTTAAATGTATTGGATCAACAACATATAAGGAATTTAAAAATTATTTTGAGAAAGATAGAGCTTTAGTAAGAAGGTTTCAAAAAATTGATGTTAAGGAACCATCGAAAGATGAGACTGTAAAAATTCTTGAGGGTTTAAAAACGTACTATGAAGAACACCATAATATTAAATATTCACCGGAAGCAATTATTAGTGCAGTTGAGTTATCAAATAAATACATAGGTGATAGAAAGCTTCCAGATAAAGCTATTGATGTTATCGACGAAGCAGGAGCATCTCAATATTTATTACCAGAAGAAAAGAGAAAAAAAATTATTCTTTCTAAAGATATTGAAGCAGTAGTTGCTTTAATGGCAAGAATTCCAACAAAATCTGTTAATCAAAGTGATAAGAACAGTTTAAAAAATTTAGAAAGAGATTTGAAAAATTTCGTCTTTGGTCAAGACAAAGCCATCGAAGAATTATCATCTTCCATTAAGCTGGCAAGAGCAGGACTAAGAGAAGATGGAAAGCCAATTGGCTCATATTTATTTTCCGGGCCTACAGGAGTAGGGAAGACTGAGGTAGCTAAACAATTAAGTAATACACTTGGTATTAAACTTCTTAGATTTGATATGTCAGAATATATGGAGCGTCATACAGTGAGCAGACTTATTGGAGCACCTCCTGGTTACGTGGGTTTCGACCAAGGTGGATTATTAACTGATGGAGTCGATCAAAATCCTCATTGTGTATTGTTATTGGATGAAATTGAAAAAGCCCACTATGATTTATTTAACATTCTTTTACAAGTAATGGATTATGGAAAACTAACCGATCATAATGGTAAGTCGATAGATTTCAGAAACGTTATATTAATTATGACAACTAATGCTGGTGCAATTGATGTATCTAAAAACAAAATTGGTTTTAATGCAAAAAGATCTAACGATGATAGTAGTGATGCAATAAATAGAATTTTTTCACCAGAATTTAGAAATCGTATCGACTCAATTATTCATTTTAATCATTTATCTAAAAATATTGTACTCTCGATAGTAGATAAATTTATTATAGAGATTGAAGCACAACTCGAAGATAAGGGAGTTTCATTATCAATTAATAAAGAAGCAAAAGAATTTTTAGCTGAAGAGGGTTATGATGAAGTTTATGGTGCTAGAGAATTAGGTAGAGTAATACAAGAAAAAGTTAAAAAACCAATGGCTGAAGAACTTATCTTTGGTAAACTAGCTAAAGGTGGGCATGTTGAAATTACATGTAAAGATAAAAAAATTAACTTTGAATTTTCTAATAAACAAGAAGCAAAAAAAGAATTAGCCTAATTTTTGAAAGGAAGATAATCCTCTAATTTTTCTTTTTGGTTATCAATAAGCTGACTTTCATTATCAAGAAAATTTTGAATAGCTTTGCTAAATTCTTGATCTTTAATCCAATGAGCACTCCATGTTTTTGTAGGCGCATAGCCTCTTTGTAATTTATGCTCACCTTGAGCGCCTGCTTCTACAATTCGTATTTTATTTTGAATTGCGTATTCAATTGCTTGATAATAACAGAGTTCAAAATGTAAAAATGGCACTTCATATTTTGATCCCCATAATCGTCCGTACAAATGAGTTTTACTTAGAAAATTAATTGCAGAAGCAACCATTTTATCTTCTTGATAAGCCATTATAAGCAATATTTTATTTTTAAAATTCTGAAATATTTCAAAGAAAAATTCTTTAGTTAAATAGGTAGAACCCCATTTTCTTCCAGTTGTATCCAAATAACAATCATAAAAAAAATTTATATGCTCTTCTTTAATATCATCTCCATTAAGTAATTTTACAGTTAAATTATTATTTTCAATACATAGTCTTTCTCTTTTTATGATTTTTCTTTTTCGTGAAGATAAATCTTTTAAGAATTCATCAAAATTTTTATATTCATTATTATTCCAATGAAACTGTATCCCTGATCTAATCATAATATTGTCAACATTTTTCCAATTAGAAGCATCATTAATAAAATTAAAATGCAATGAAGAAACATTTATTTTTTTTGCTTCTTCTATAATATTGCTAATTACTTTAACTTTTTTTTTCTTTTTATCATTAACTGATCTATTTAAAACAATTCTATCACCAGTAACTGGTGTAAACGGTATTGCAGATTGAAGTTTAGGGTAATAGTTTATTCCATATCGATGATAAGCATCAGCCCAAGAATGATCAAAAATATATTCTCCGAACGAATGGTTCTTTATATAAAGAGGACATAGTGAGATAATTTTATCATTTTCTTGCTCTATGTAATGATATGGTTGCCAACCTGTTTTGGTATTTGCACTTTTACTTTTTTCTAATGCGTGAAGAAATTCATATTGTAAGAATGGATGATCATTGCCAACACATTCATTCCACTTTGATTTGCTAATATCACTTAATGAAGAGCAAAAAAAATGTTCACTCATGTTGAATATTTTATTTAATTTTTATTATCGCGTCGATTTCTACAGAAATATTAAAAGGAAGTGAGTTTGAACCAACTGCAAAACGAGCATGTCTTCCCTTATCACCGAAAATGCTAACTAATAAATCTGATGCTCCGTTTATAATTTTAGGTTGATCAGTAAAGTTTTCGTCACAATTTACAAAAGCTCCAAGCTTTAAGAAGGTGTCTAGCCTATCCCAATCCCCGTTTAAAGATGTTTTTAATGCTGAAACAATATTAATACAGCAAAGTTCTGCTGCTTTAATTCCTTCTTCCTCTGATATTTCTTTGCCCACTTTTCCACTGTAAACTATTTTTCCATCAACTACTGGTCCCTGTCCTGATACATAAACTGTATTATCGGCAACTTTAAAGGGCAAATAATTTGCCATTGGCGTTGGCATTTCTGGTATTATTAAATCTAATTTCTTGATATTTTCTTCAAAGATGTGCATTAATATATATATAAAACATTTTGAGTGAAGGTAAAGAAAACAAATATGAATAAATTTCAAAAATTATTTATTTTCATATTTATATTCTCATTATTATTAAAAGGGGGGATTTCAATGGCAGATGAAAATAAGGATATTATTCATATGACGCTTAAAGATGGTATTGTTGTTATAGAGACAAAACCAGACGTGGCACCAAAACATGTAAATCAAATTAAACAACTTATAGAAGAGGGACAGTATGATGGTGTCGTTTTTCATAGAGTAATTGATGGATTTATGGCTCAAACTGGAGACGTAGAATTTGGAAATTCAAATAAAGATGACTTCAATTTATCAAGAGCAGGAACTGGTGGATCAAATCTTCCTGATATAGAAGCAGAATTTTCTTCAGAAAATCATGGAAGAGGAGCAGTATCAATGGCTAGAGCACAAAATCCTAATAGTGCAAATAGCCAATTTTTTATTTGTTTTGATGATTGTTCATTTTTAGACGGTCAATATACTGTTTGGGCTCAAGTTACTGAAGGTATGGAATATGTTGATAATATCACAAGAGGTGAGCCGCCTGCTGATCCAGATAAAATTATTAAAATGGAGATTGTAAAATAATTAGATGTTTGTTGCTGACTTGCATAATGATCTTGTGCAAAGAGTTATTGAAGGTGAAGATGTTACAAAACTTACTCCGCATGGACATACAGACATACCTAGATTACTAAAATCAGAAATTGATCTACAAATTTTAATCATTTGGGTCTCAAGCAAAGCTAAAGAGCCAAATTTTTTTAAGAGAGCAAATAAAATGTATGATGAGATTGAAAGAATTTCATCTCATGAAGAAATTATAATTACCAAAAAACTCTCAGATATTAATGAAGCAATGGATAAAAATAAGTTAATACTTCCAATTTCAATGGAAGGTGGAGAGGGTTTAGAAAATAATATTAATAATTTATATCATTTTATTGAAAGGGGTCTTTTCTATTTCGGCCCAACTTGGAATCATTCTTTGGAATGGGTTTCATCAAATTATGATGAGACATACAATTCTTCGAATCTGAAAAGCCACGGCTTAAATGAATTTGGGAAAGAAGTTATTTCTATTTGCCAAGAAAATAATGTGTTAGTTGATGTTTCTCACATTGGAGAGAAAAGTTTTTGGGATATTGCATCAATAAGCACAAAACCTTTTATAGCCTCGCATTCTAGTGTGTATAATTTGTGTCCTCATTTTCGTAATTTAAA
>CACBLW010000001.1 GCA_902540265.1 uncultured Alphaproteobacteria bacterium | reverse complement strand
TTATTTTAAATGAAAAATTATAATTATTGTTTTCTTTTAATTCTACTAGTAAATTAGAAGAGCCATCAGTTGAGCCGTCATCAACTACAATAATTTCAGTATTTTTATTATTAAAAAATTTTTTTATTTCTTCAAAGAGTTCTTTAAGAAAGTTAACTTCATTAAAAACAGGTATTACTATGGATAAAGTTTTACTATTCTCTTGGGGCATGTTTATTCAGTATTCTTTGTAACGTGCGTCTATGCATTCTTAATCTTCTAGCAGTTTCAGATACATTTCTATTACACTGTATAAACACTCTTTGAATGTGTTCCCACCTAATTCGATCTGCTGTCATTGGATTTTCAGGTGGTGGCGGTAGTACTTCCTTTGAATTAGTAAGCGCATCATAAATTTGATCAATTTCTGCTGGTTTTGGTAGATAGTCGATCGCTCCTGATTTAATTGCAGCTACTGCTGTTGCAATGTTTCCATAACCAGTTAGTAAGAGTGATTTAGTTTGAGGACTAATTTTCTGAAGTTCTTTTACTAGTTCTAACCCTGAACCATCCTCTAATCGCATATCCACAACGGCATAGTCAAAGTTATTTTTAGATACTTTAGTTAAAGAATCTTTAAATCCTGGGGAAGATATTACATCAAAGCCTTTTTTTTCCATTGATCTGGATAATCTCTCCCTAAAAGGTAAATCATCATCTACAATTAAAAGTTTCATACTCATATGTTTAAGATAGAGTTATCAAATACAATTTCAACAACAGCATTTTCATCAATTGAGTTATAAAAAGAGAGTTTTCCTCCCATATTTTCTATCAAATTTTTTGATATAAATATACCCAGCCCCATACCTTCAGTGTTTTTAGAGATATAAGGTTCACCTAACTTATCTATTATCTCTTTTGAAAATCCATTTCCATCATCAGTAATAATAATTTTTACTTTTAAATCAGAATAAATGATATTTACTGAGACAATAGATTTGGAATGAAATATTGCATTCTGAATAATATTTCCCAAAGCATACATTATTTCATCTTTATAAATAATTTCAGGCTCATCAGTAACAAGTGTTTGTTTCAAGTTTAAAAATTTACCTTTATTAAATTTTTCAAAATTTATTTTAATTAGATCGGTAAGCTTAATTTTATTAAGAAATTTATCTTTAATTTTTAAAGGATTTTTTGAAAGACGTTGTAAAATTTCTTTACACCGTTCGGCTTGAGATTTTAATAACATTATATCTTTAACAATATTTTTATCCTCAGTTAACTTTTTTTCTTTAAGTAAATCATTTATAATTAAAAATATAGTATTTAGTGGAGTGCCCAGTTCATGTGCAGTAGCTGCACTCAGTGAACCAACTTCAGTAATTTTTTTTTGATTTAAAATTTGTAATTTTGAAACTGATAAAGCATTTGATATCTTTCTTGATGAACTAGCAAAAAGGTATGCGTAAATTGCTATAAAAATTACAGTTATAATTAATGATGAAACCAATCCAAAACTATATATGTCTGGCAAATAAAATTGCTGTCCTAGATCAAGAGGAATAAAATAAAAGTTTAATAAGAAAATAATAATTATTGATATTGTCGATAAAATTACTGTCATCAAAGCGGGAAGATATGATGCTGATGTGATTACTGGCGCTAAAATTAATATTGAGAATGGATTAATTATACCACCTGTTAAAAATAGTAAAAACCCCAATTGTAATGTATCAAAAAGTAAAAATAAAAATGCTTTAATATTGCTAATTGTTTTATTTTTTCTTTCTTCAAAATATGAATAGAAATTAATAATTACTGAAAGTAGAATTATTGATAATGTTTCATACAAAGGAATTTGTATATTAATTACGTAAGTAACAAAAAATATAGCTAAAATTTGTCCGAATATAGCAATCCATCTAATTTTTATTAAATTACCTAGTAAAATTGTATTCATTAAATTTAAATATCAAGATTTGCTACTTTTAATGAATTTTCTGCAATAAATTTTTTTCTAGCATCCGTTTCATCACCCATAAGATCTTCAAAGGCTTTGTTCGCAGCATCGATTTCATTAATTTTAACAGATAATAATATTCTTTCATTTTGATCTAGGGTTGTTTCCCATAATTGTTCAGGATTCATTTCACCTAGACCCTTATATCTATTTATTTGTAAACCAGATTTTCCAATATCCAGAATTTTATCGATTAAATTTAAAGGTCCAAAGATATTAAACTTTTCACTCTTATGATTTAATACTCCACAACCTGTTTCTTTAATACGGTAGAAATTCTCCATTAAATTATCTTTAAGTTGATTTAATGCCTTTGCTTCAGGTGTAACAACAAAATTTTCATCTATGATGTATTTTTCTGTAAATCCTCTAATAGTTCTTTCAAATAAAATACTTTCATTCAAATAAGATACTTTCCAATTTTTTTGTGAAATATTAGAAATCAAATTTAATCTTTGTTGAAGATATTTTGCAATTTCTTGACCAATTATTTTATCCTTTAAATTCCTTAGATCTAAACCTCTTACAATTGCTGTATGTTCAATTATATCTGTATTATCAACTCTTCTTAATAATGGAACAACTAAGTTTTTAGTTTTTTTTGAAAGATATATTATTTGTTTTAATTCTTCTCCAGCAACCTGTGATTTTTGGGTATTTTCAAAAGTAGTGTTTTTTAACCCCTCTTCAATTAAGTAATCTTCTAAATCGGTATCATCTTTTTTGTAAACTGTGGAGTTTCCTTTTTTGAGTCTATATAAAGGGGGTTGAGCAATATATAATCTGCCTGAATCAATAATTGGTTTCATATGTCTGTAAAAAAATGTTAGAAGAAGGGTTCTTATATGACTGCCATCAACATCTGCATCTGTCATAATAATTATTTTATGATATCTCATTTTAGAAACATCAAACTTTCCTTCCAATTTATTTTGATCTATTTCATCAGTTGGATTTCCTACGCCTGCTCCTATCGCTGTAATCAAGGCTCCAATTTCATTACTTGTTAAAACTTGTTTATCATTTGCCCTTTCAACGTTAAGAATTTTACCCCTCAGTGGAAGAATTGCTTGATTTTTTCTATCTCTTCCTTGTTTTGCAGATCCACCAGCTGAGTCTCCTTCAACAATAAATAATTCTGACAATTCAGGATTCTTCTCTTGGCAATCTGCAAGCTTGCCTGGAAGTGAAGTATTTTCCAAGCCAGTTTTTCTTCTAGTGAGTTCTCTTGCTTTTCTAGCAGCCTCTCTTGCGTTAGAAGCATCAATTATTTTATCAATTACTTTTTTTATTTCTGAAGGATTTTCCTCAATCCATTGTTCTAATTTGTCTAAACTAGTTGACTCTATTACTGGTCTAACTTCGGAGGAAACTAGCTTATCTTTAGTTTGACTTGAAAATTTAGGATCTGGAAGTTTTACTGATATAATACATGTTAACCCTTCTCTTGCGTCTTCGCCAGTAATATTATTAGAATTTTTAGTGTTTTTATTTACATAATTTACAATTGATCTTGTGAGTGCGCCTCTAAAACCAGCAAGATGCGTACCACCATCTCTCTGAATAATATTATTAGTAAAACAAATTGTATTTTCGTGATAACTATCAGTCCATTGTAAAGAACATTCGATTGAAATATTATTTTTTTCACCATTGAAAAATATTGGGGTTGGATTAATTAAATTTTTTCCTTCATTTAAATACTTTACGTATTCTTTAATACCTCCCTCATATTTGAAATTTATTTTTTTATCTTCAGATTTTCTCTTATCTGTTAAAAAAATACTTATACCAGTATTTAAAAATGCTAGTTCTCTAAGTCTCTTTTCTATTACTTTAAAATTAAAATTAATATCTTTAAAAATTTTTGTAGTAGGAAGAAATGTAATCTTAGTGCCAGTAAAATATTCATTATTAATTTTTTCAGACTCACCAGTTATTTTCAATTCTTTACTTACTCGTCCATTTTCGAACTCAATATTATATATCTTACCGTCTCTATTAATTTCTAAAATTAAATTTTCTGATAAAGCATTAACTACTGATACTCCAACTCCATGTAAACCTCCAGAAACTTTATAGCTATTCTGATCAAATTTACCGCCGGCATGTAATTCTGTCATTATAAGTTCAGCTGCGGGTATCTTTTCTGTTTTGTGAAGATCAACTGGTATTCCTCTACCATTATCAGTTATAGTTGCAGTTCCATCTGCATTTAAAATTACATCTATTTTGTTACAAAAGCCTCCCAATGCTTCATCAATAGAATTATCTAGTACTTCATATATCATTTGATGCAGACCTGATCCATCATCTGTATCACCTATATACATTCCTGGTCTTTTTCTCACAGCCTCAAGGCCTTTTAATATTTTGATAGAATCAGAAGAATATTCAGTACTCATATATTAGTTATATTATAAAATTGCGCATTTGTTGATACAAAAGAAAATAAATTTTTATCAGTACCAGTAAGAAAAAACTGAATTTTAAATCTATTAATCATGTCTAATAATATTTGACGATTGTTTGAATCTAAATGTGATCCAATTTCATCAAATAATAAAATTGGATTTATATTTTTATAATTTACTAAAAAATTACATTGAGAAAGCAAAATCATAAGAATAACAGTTTTTTGTTGTCCTGTGGATAGTAATGAGGCCTCAAAATCATCATTTATTATTGCTATTAGATCAGATTTGTGAGGACCTACTTTAGTCCCTCCATATTTCTTATCAAAAATGCGCGATTCTTTTAAATTAAGTAAATATTCTTCAAAACTAATCTTATCGTTGAAAAAATCATCTATAATTTTTAATTCTACATTAAATTCAAATTTATGATCATTTTTTAAAGTCATAAAATTACTGTTTAATAAACCTACTTGCGCAAATCTTTCTTTGTATATTTCCATTCCTAAATTACATATTTCTGTTTCAACATTGTCTAACCATTCATCATCAATAATATTACCTTGAAGTATTTTACTTCTCTCAAGTAAAAATTTTTTATATTTATTAATTAATTTATTATAATTATTTCTACTTGAAAAAATTAATCTATCTAGAAAATTTCTTCTTTGAGAGGGAGAGGTTTGGAATAATCTTTCCATTTCAGGTAGGAAGATGATATATGATACAGACTGATTTAAAAAATCCAAAGAATCCTTTGATAAGTCATCATTAATTTTAATAATTTTTTTGAATTTATCATTTTTATTTACTGAAGAAATTTCAATATTAAAATTATTATATTTTATTTCTAAATTATTTTTTATTAAGAAATTATCTTTATTTTTTTTTATCAAGTTAAAGATGGATGAATTTCTAATTCCTTTTCCTTTGGCAATTAGAGATATGGCTTCTAAAATATTAGTCTTCCCACAACCATTTTTCCCAAAAAAAATATTTAGTTTTTTATCAAAAGATAGATTTAAATTACTAAAATTTCTATAATTAATTAAATTAATATTTTTTATTATTGCCAAATTTTAGACTCTCATTGGCATTAAAACGTATACTAAATTACTATTTGAATTTTCAAGTGCTATAATTGGAGATGTATTATCTTTCAAATTAATTGAAATTTCTTCATCTTCAAGATTATTAACTATGTCCATAATATATTTTGAGTTAAAGCCAATTTCAATTTCATCACCATTGTAATTTATTTTTAAATCCTCTGAGGCTGTACTGCTTTCATTATTTATAGTATTTAAATTAAGAATATTTTGTAGTAATTTAAATTTAACTACTGGTGATTTTTCATTAGCTATAGTACTTACTCTATCTACAGCTGATAATAATATCTCTCTATTTATTTTTAAAATATTTGAATTATCTTTCGGAATAACTCTTTTATAATCTGGAAAACTTCCATCTATTAACTTTGAAATGAACATTATATTTTCTATAGTAAATACAATTTTGGTTGAACTAATAGATATATAAACATCCTTATCTATCTCTGATAATAATTTACATAATTCGAAGATGGTTTTTTTTGGAATTATCACACCTGATACTTGATCAATATTATCTTCTATATTATGACTAAATTTTGCTAATCGGTGACCATCAGTACCCACAAGAGTAAGAATGCTATTACTTTGATCTTTAGTTATATTAAAATATAAGCCATTTAAAAAATATCTTGTTTCTTCATTTGATATAGCAAACTTAGTTTTATCAATTAATTTAAAAATAATTTTTGAGTTTATTTTGATTGTATTTCCCGAATTATCTTGATCAATTATTGGGTAATCTTCTTTAGGTAAACAAGCTAAGGAAAATCTTGAGCCATCTGCTCTTAAAGTTAACAACTTTCCATCATTTGAAATAATTTCTATTTCACTATTATCATCAATTTTTCTAACTATATCATATAAAATCTGTGAATTAATTGTGGTGGATCCTTCTTCTAATACATTACAATCAATTTTTTCAATTATTGAAATATCCATATCCGTTGATGATAGTGTTAATGCATTATCTGTAGCCTCAATTAATATATTGGAAAGTATTGGTAATGAATTTTTTTTATCAACTATTCCCTGTAGATGAGATAAGGTTTTAAAAAAATTAGAACGAAATATTTTAAATTTCATAATTAAGCATATGATAAAAAAAATTAAGAATCTATAAGTCTTTTTAACAATTCCAAATCTTCATTAAAATTAACATCAGATAACTTAAGTTCTTCAATTTTTTTAACAGCATGCATCACAGTAGTGTGATCTCTTCCACCAAATTTCCTTCCAATCTCAGGTAATGATCTTGATGTTATAGATTTTGCTAAGTACATTGCAATCTGTCTAGGTCTTGCAACAGATCGTGATCTTCTTGGTGAATGCATGTCTGTAATTCTAATATTGAAGTGTTCTGCTACTTTCCTTTGAATCTCTTCTATTGTTATTTTTTTATTAGAAGATTTTAATAAGTCTTGGAGTACTAATTGAGCAGTTTCAACTGTAATAGCTGTTCCTACTAATGTTGCATGAGCAACTAGTCTGTTTAGTGCACCTTCCATTTCTCTTACATTTGAAATTATTCTATGAGATATGAATTCTAAAACTTTTGGAGGTATTTCAACACCTCTCTTATGCGCTTTTTCTATTAATATACCAAGTCTAAGTTCGTATGTTGTTGGGTGAATATCAGCTACTAGACCACAGCCTAATCTAGATTTTAATCTTTCTTGAACACCATCAAGGTCAGTTGGCGTTTTGTCTGCTGATATTACTATTTGTTTATTTTGTTCAATTAAAGCGTTGAAAGTATGAAAGAATTCCTCTTGAGTATTATCTTTTCCACTAATAAATTGCACATCATCAATCATAAGTACATCAATGGATCTAAACTGTTCCTTAAATGCAGATGTATCTTTATATCTAAGTGCTCTTACAAATTGATACATAAATTTTTCAGCAGAAAGATAAATAACTTTCCTTTCAGGTTGTTGTTGTTTTATTTTCCACCCTATTGCGTGCATTAAATGTGTTTTACCTAAACCAACACCACCACATAAAAAAAGTGGATTAAATGTAATCTTGTTTGCTTCAGAGACTCTTTGGGAAGCAGCAAAAGCTAATTCATTAGGCTTTCCAACGACAAAATTTTCAAATGTAAATCTAGGATCTAATGGAGCGCCAAATTCATTAGGATATGTTGAAGATTGATTAAATCTTAAATCCATTGAGGATTTCCAATGATTATCATTACTTTTAATAGTTCGTGTTGTGCCAGGAACTATTCTACCCCCAGATGGCTTTACTACAAATTTTATTGTATCAACCTTTTCAACATGATTTTTCGCTTCACTTTTTATTTTATCTGAATAATTGTTTACAATCCAATCTCTTAAAAATTTAGTAGGAACCGAAAAGGTAATTGTAGTTTCCTCTAATGAAACATACTGCAAGTGCTTTAGCCAATTATTAAAAGCAGATTCACCAGCATTTTTTCTAAGATTTTTTTTAAAGGATAACCATTTACTTTCGTCAAATATAGTAGATGTATTATCCATTTTCCCCCAACATGACGATTTTATAACTTAATTAATTTTACGCAAAAAATCTAAAGTCGTAAAATTTAATCACCAAATTAATTTCTTAATCAATACTCTTTAAGTATTTTTAGCAAGAAGAAAAGTGAAAAAAATTAAAAAAAAATTATTTTTTTGAAATTTGTTTTGATAAGGAGGATAACTTTCTGGATATGTATTCTTTTTTAAAAATACCTTTTTTTGATGCTTTAGCCATTATTGAGTTGACATTGCTAAAGGATTTTTGAATTTCTTGCTCATTTTTTGCTTCAACTGATGTCTTAAATTTATTTAGAGCGTTTCTAAACTTAGATAGGTATTGAGAATTAATAGTATTTCTAGTTTTGTTCTGTCTTGATCTTTTTTTTGCCGAAACGTGGTTAGCCATATACGTGCTATAAATTCAAAATAAATTAAGTCAATTAATATTTAATATAGATTTACTTATTATTTTGAAGTTTTGGGCAATAAAATGTAGATCTTCCATATTGAATGATCTTTCTAACCTCATCACCACGTATTTTTTTTCCTTCTTTATTATAAACCTTAAAATCGGACTGAAAATTTCCTAATGTTCCATCAGTGGACCTAAAATCTCTTATACTTGAACCCCCATATTTAACTGCCTTCTTTAAAATTTTTCTGGTAGACTTAATTAGTTTCATAATGAGACTAATTTCTAAATCTTTACCTAAAGTAAGTGGTGAAATTTTAGAATCAAACAGAATTTCTGATGCGTAAATATTACCTATACCAGCAATTAGTTTTTGATTGAGTAAAATCTGCTTTATTGGAACCTCAGACTTTGAAATTTTTTCAAAAATCATTTGTGCACTAAGTTCTGGACTCAGTGCATCTACACCCAAATTCAATATATACTTTTTTTTTCGTAGATTTTTTGTTTCTACTATATCTATGAATCCAAATCTCCTTGGATCATGATAAACGAGTATCCTCTTACTTAAAAAGTACATTACAAAATGATCATGTTTTATTCTTTTGTAGCTTTTATTGACAGTTTTTAATCTTCCTGACATACCTAGATGTATTACTAGAGAATAATCTGTATCTAAATCTATAATAATAAATTTTGCTATACGTCTTAGGTTGGATATCTTGGAGTTACGTAGTATATTAATTATATTATTAGGAATTTTAAAACGAAGTTTTGGTGTATGAATTTTAACATTAGATATTTTTTGATTCAATATTACAGTAAGTCCTTTAACTGTAGTCTCAACTTCAGGTAATTCTGGCATAATGAACAAAGATTATAATTTTGGTTATACAAAAGTAAATTCAAAACAAAAGACTAAACTTGTTCAGAATGTATTTTCAAGTGTAGCTCCTAGCTACGATATAATGAATGATTTAATGAGTTTAGGTATGCATCGATTATGGAAAAAAAGATTTGTAGAGACAGTGGATCTAAAAGAAAATGAAATAATCTTGGATGTTGGTTCTGGCTCTGGTGATATTGCCAGTGAAATTTTGAAAGAAAATTTGCCAACCAGTCTTTATCTTTTAGATCTAAATGAAGAAATGTTATTAGAAGGAAGAAAAAGATTAAAAAAAGAAAAAAATATAAAATATTTTATTGGCAATGCTGAAAGGTTAAATTTTGAAAATAATTTTTTTGACAAATATACCATTTCTTTTTGCTTAAGGAATGTGACAGAGTATTTATTATCTATAAAAGAAGCTTACAGAGTTCTTAAACCTGGTGGTAAATATTGTTGCTTAGAATTTAGTACACCTAAATCATCTTTGATATCAAGTTCATATAAAATTTATAAATCAAGAATTTTACCTCTTTTAGGGGAGATAATAGCCAAAGATAAAAATGCTTATGAGTATTTAAGTGAAAGCATTGATTTATTTCCATCACAAGAAGAGCTTAGCAAAAATCTTCGTGATTGCGGATTTACAAAAGTTGAGACTATTAATTTATTTAATGGAATTGTAGCAATACATACTGGCTATAAAATATAATGAATAAAATTTTATTAATAATAACTGGATCTATAGCAGCGTCTAGATGTAAAGAAATTATTACTTTACTTAATAATAAAGAAGTTAATATTAGCTGCATACTAACTAAAGAAGCGAAAAAGTACGTAAAAATATCAGATATAAAAAAATTACTTAAAGATAGAATATTTACTGATGAAGATGAGAAAAAAAATAAGATGCTTCATATTAATTTATCAAGAGATAGTGACATAATAGTTGTATGCCCAACTACAGCTAATTCTATTGCAAAGTTTGCAAATGGATATGGAGATAATTTAGCTTCTAATACGTTACTTGCTTCAAATAAAAAAATTTTGTTTGTCCCCGCAATGAATAGTTTTATGTGGCATAATAAAATTAATCAAAAAAATGTGAGATTATTAAAAGATAGTGGTCATGAGTTTATTGGCCCTACAGTAGGAAATCTAAAATGTGGAGAATTTGGTTTAGGCAGAATTGATAAATCAAAAAATATAGTAAATAGAATTTTAAACAGACTAGAAAATGTTAATTTGTTAAAAAATAAAAAATGCCTGGTAACTGCAGGACCAACAATTGAAATGATTGATCCAATTAGGTTTATTTCAAATCAATCTTCTGGGAAACAAGGCTATGAAATTGCTTCACAATTAGTTTTATATGGAGCGAATGTGACCTTGATATCTGGACCGACAAATTTAGATCCTCCGCCAAATTTGAAATTTATTGAAATAAAAACAGCAAACGAAATGTATCAAAAAATTAGAAAAATTTCTAAAATTGATATTGGAATTTTTACTGCTGCAGTATCTGATTTCAAAAATAAAAAAATAAATAAATCCAAGATTAAAAAAAATGAAAAATTAAATATTAATCTTTATAAGAATATTGATATTTTAGAAAAAATTGGAAAAAGCAAAACTAAAAGGCCTAAATTTTTAGTTGGTTTTGCCGCAGAAACGGGGGGCGTTGATAATGCCAAAAAAAAATTAGTTGATAAAAATTGCGATATGATGGTCTACAATAAAATCGATAGTAAAAATAAAGTTTTTGGTTCAGATTATAATCGAATATCAATAATTACAAAAAACCAGATAAAAAAATTTAAGAAAATGACAAAGGTAAATTGTGCAAAGCAAATTATAAAACAAATTTATAATTCTATATAGAATTATGAATAATTACTCTGAAGAAGAATATAAAATTTTCAGCAGATTATTTATTTTAAAAGAATTTTCTGAAGAGAACCTAAAAAAATTATCAAATATAAAAATTGGTATTGTGGGTATGGGAGGTATAGGATGTCCTTTAAGTCAATATTTAGTCAACTCTGGAATAAAAGAATTGTTAATAGTAGATGGAGACATTGTTGAAAAAAGTAATCTTAATAGACAAATTTTGTTTAATTTAAATGATATTGGAAGAAAAAAGGTTGATATAGCAAAAAATAAATTACAGTTAATCAATACTGAATGTAAAATTCATACTATTGACGAAAATATTAATTCTTTAAATTTAAATTCTTTAAAAGAATGTTCTATAATTGTTGATGCAACTGATGATTGGGTAAGTTCTAAATTATTAAATGAATATTGTCTTAAAAACTCAATAAATTTTTTATACTCCTCTGCATTAAGACACGATTTACAAATAATTCTTTTCAATAATTCAGATAAAAATAATCATCTATGTTTAAATTGTATCTTTCCTAATAAAGATGAAGTTGATCTTCCCAGATGTGATGTAGTGGGTATTTCAGGTATTTCTGCAGGGTTAGCAGGTTTGATTACTGCTCAAAAAATAATTAATTTCTATTTAAATTTAAAGGATGAAACTAATATAATGACAATTTCTGATGGAAAAAAATTAAGCATTGATAATATTGTTATTAAAAGTAAACATGATTGTTATTTAAAATCAGTTTAAGTTAATTGATAAATATATAAAAAAAGTTTAATTAAAATTATGAAACAAAATTCATTTACCTACGATCAATTAATTGATTGTGCAAAAGGTGTTCTTTTTGGAAAAGGGAATGCACAACTTCCAATGCCTCCTATGTTAATGTTTGACAGAATTACTTCAATAAATGAGAATGGAGGAGTATTCGCTAAAGGTGAGGTTATTGCGGAATTAGATATTAAAGAAGACTTATGGTTTTTTGAATGTCATTTTAAAGATGATCCAGTAATGCCGGGTTGTTTAGGTTTAGATGCTATGTGGCAATTACTCGGTTTTTATTTAGGATGGCTTGGTCAACCAGGAAAGGGCAGAGCTTTAGGAGTTGGTGAAGTTAAGTTTACTGGTCAGGTATTACAAAAAGTCAAAAAAGTAACTTATCATATATCTCTTAAAAGACTTATACTAAGAAAATTGATTTTAGGAGTTGGAGATGGTGTTTTAAAAGCTGATGGTGAAACAATTTATGAAGCTAAAGATATGAAAGTCGGTTTATTTTCACCTGAGAAATAAGTAATGAATAGAGTAGTAGTAACAGGTTTAGGTATAGTATCATGTATTGGTAATAATCAATCGGATGTTATAGACAGTCTTAAAAATTTGAAATCTGGGATAACAAGTGCAGAAGAGTATGAGGAGTTTTCTTTTAGAAGTCTTGTACACGGTAAACCAAATATAGATATTAGTAACGAAATTGATAGAAGATTACTAAGGTTTATGGGTGATGGAGCTGCATACAACTATATTGCGATGAAAGATGCTATAGACGACTCAGGGCTGGAGGATAGTGATATTTCAAATGAAATGACTGGTATAATTGTTGGTTCAGGTGGTCCATCTACTCAAAATTTATTTAAATCTTCTGAAATTGGGAAAAGTTCGGGTTCAAAAAAAATTGGACCATTTATGGTGCCAAGAGCAATGTCTAGTACAAATTCTGCAACTCTTGCGACTCCTTTTAAAATTAAAGGAGTTAACTATTCAATTACTTCAGCATGTTCTACAAGTTCACATTGTATTGGTAATGCGTACGAACTAATTCAGATGGGAAAACAAAATATTGTTTTTGCTGGAGGAGGTGAAGAGCTCCATTGGACTTTATCAATTTTATTTGATGCAATGGGTGCTTTATCATCTAAATATAACTCTACTCCAAACAAGTCTTCAAGGGCATATGATGCAGATAGAGATGGATTTGTAATTGCTGGTGGGGGTGGAACTTTAGTACTTGAAGAATTAGAGCATGCAAAAGCTAGAGGTGCTAAAATATATGGTGAAATAACAGGATATGGAGCAACATCAGATGGATACGATATGGTACAGCCTTCTGGAGAAGGAGCAGAAAGATGCATGAAGCAAGCATTAAAAAATATTAATGGTAAGATTGATTATATAAATACACATGGAACAAGCACTCCAATAGGAGATGTAAAAGAATTAGAAGCAATCAAAAATGTTTTTGGTACAAATATTCCTAAAATGAGCTCAACAAAATCTTTGACTGGTCATTCTTTAGGGGCAACTGGTGTGCATGAAGCAATTTATAGTTTATTGATGATGAAAAATAATTTTATAAGTGGTTCTGCTAATATTGAAAATCTCGATGATAGCGCCAAAGATTGTAATATTCTTTTAAAAACGGAAAATGAAGTTGAAATTGAGCATGTAATGTCGAATAGTTTTGGTTTTGGCGGTACAAATGCAACATTAGTATTTTCAAAATATCATGCTTAAAAATAAAAAAGGTTTAGTATTTGGTATTGCAAATAATCATTCAATTGCATGGGGAATAGCAAAACAACTAGCTGAAAATGGTGCTGAAATAGCCATTGGTTATCAAAATGAAATATTATTGAAGAGGGTGAAACCACTTTCTGAAGAAATTAATTCAAAAATATTAATAGAATGTGATTTTAATAATAATGACTCAATAAAGAAATCTGTAGAAATTATAAAAAAAGAATGGGGCACAATTGATTTTATAATTCATGCTGTTGCATTTGCAGATAAGTCAGAGTTAAATGGTAGATATGTTGATACTACGAAGGATAATTTTATTAATTGTTTGGAAATATCATGTTTTTCTTTAACAAGTCTTGCAAGAAATTTTGAACCTATAATGAATGATGGAGGGAGTATTCTCACCCTTACTTTTTACGGCTCAAATAAAGTAATACCAAATTACAATTTAATGGGAATTGCAAAAGCCGCTTTAGAAACAAGTGTAAAATACTTGAGTGTGGATTTAGGCATAAAAAATATTCGTGTTAATGCAATCTCAGCAGGACCTATGAGAACAATTGCTGGTGCAGCAATAAATAATGCTAGGGAAGTGTTTAAATTTACAGAAGAACATTCAGCATTAAAAAGAAATGCAAAACTAGATGAAATTGGAAAATCAGCTTTATATTTTGTTAGTGATTTATCTTCTGCAGTTACTGGTGAAGTACATTATGTTGACTGTGGTTACAATATTATTGGAATGCCCAATAAGTTCTAAAGTTTTTCCAATAAATCTAAAGGATTATCAACAAAAATACTATCAACACCTATGGAGAAAATATCTTTGGCGCTAGATAAATTTATATTTTTATCTGAATAAACAGTTATTACCATATTGGATTCTTTAATTTTTTTTATAATATCAGCAGTAACAAGATCTATATTTAATCCACAAATTTTAAAATCATGATTAATTGATATGCTAATCAAATCATCAATATTATATTCTTTAAAATCATCTAATAAAAAACTACGTATAGATTGAGGGTAAAGTTTTGAAATTTCTAAAATAGAAATCATATCAAATGAGGAGAAAAAAATATCCATCTGATTAATATTTTTTGTAATTTTATATATTTGGTAAACATTTTCTTTTTCAAAATTTTTATTGGGTTTTAATTCGATATTTAAATTACCATTATTGTTAGTACACAAATCAAGAATATCTTCTAACTTTGGAATAAAAATATTTGTATTTTCTTTATAAAAAAATTTTCCCGCATCAAGTTTTTTTATGTTCTCATAATCATAATCAATTGCAAGCCCACTTCCATTAGTAGTTCTATCAAGTGTGTCATCATGTAATAATATTGGAACTCTGTCTTTAGAGATCTTAACGTCTATTTCTACAAAACTTAAACCTAAATCGAATGCCTTTAAGATAGACTCTAAAGTGTTTTCTGGACACAGATCTTTTACACCTCTGTGCCCAATTAGTTTGGGTAATTTAAGCGTTTTCTTCTGCGTCAACTGCTTTCATAGAAAGTTTTATCTTTCCTCTTGAGTCGATATCAAGTACTTTTACTTTAACCATATCTCCTTCACTAATAACATCTTCAACTTTCTCTACTCTTTCATTTTTTAATTGACTAATATGAACAAGTCCATCTGTTGATCCCATGAAATTAACAAAAGCACCAAAGTCCATTATCTTAATAACTTTACCGTCATAAATTTTTCCAATCTCTGGCTCTTCGACAATACCTTTTATCCATTCTAATGCATCATTTCCAGATTTTTGATCTACTGCTGCAATACTCACCAAACCTTCATCATTAATTTCAATTTTAGCTCCAGTTGTTTCAGATATTTCTCTAATAACTGCTCCTCCTTTACCAATAACTTCTCTAATTTTATCTTTGTTTATTTGTAGGTTAGTTATTGTTGGTGCGTATTGGGAAATCGATTGATTAGGTTTATCAATTGCTTTAGCCATTTCACCAAGTATATGGAATCGTCCATCTTTAGCTTGCGCTAATGCTTCTTCCATAATTTCAGCTGTAATACTAGTTATTTTAATATCCATTTGTAGTGATGTTATTCCTTCAGAAGTTCCAGCAACTTTAAAATCCATATCACCAAGATGGTCTTCATCACCAAGTATGTCTGATAATATTACATATTTATCATTCTCTTTAATTAAACCCATTGCTATACCTGCTACTGGTCTTTCTAAAGGCACTCCTGCATCCATTAAAGACATAGAGGTACCACAGACAGTTGCCATAGAGCTAGAACCATTAGATTCTGTAATTTCAGATACAACTCTATAAGTGTAAGGAAACTTTTCTTTAGAGGGTAACATTGGGTGAATAGCTCTCCAGGCTAATTTTCCATGTCCTATTTCTCTTCTACTAGTAGAACCTATTCTTCCAACTTCTCCGACAGAGTAAGGTGGAAAATTGTAATGCAACATAAAATTCTCTGTATATTCACCATCAATTGCATCTATTCTTTGCTCGTCCTGTCCTGTTCCTAAAGTTGAAACTACAAGAGCTTGTGTTTCTCCTCTTGTAAATAATGCGGACCCATGAGTTCTTTCTAAAACACCAGTTTCACAAACAATTGGACGAACTGTTTTAGTATCTCTTCCATCAATTCTATTACCGGTATTAATTAATTCTCCTCTAACTATGTCTTTTTCAACATTTTTTATTGCGTCTGAAACTAATACTGGTGAGAGTGTTTCACTTACAAATTTTTCAGAAATTTCGTTTCTTAGTGAGGATAATTTTTCTGATCTTTTTTGTTTTTCAGTTATTTTATAAGCATCTATAAACTCTTTACCAAAGTCTTTGTTGATCTTAGATGGTAAACTTTTAATTTCTTCATCTTTTTCTTTAAGATCCCAAGGTTCTTTTGCAGCTTTTTTAGCTAAGGAAATTATTGCTTCAATCACTGTTTTATAATTTTCCTGACCAAGAACTACTGCATCTAGCATTTGTTTTTCTGAAAGCTCGTGAGCTTCAGACTCGATCATTAGTACGCCTTCCTTAGTCCCAGCTAATACTAATTCTAATTTAGAATTTGATAATTGACTCTTACTTGGGTTAACAACAAACTCATTGTCTATAAAACCAATCTTAATTGCTCCGAGTGGGCCTAAAAATGGCAAACCAGATAAAGTTAATGCAGCACTTGCAGCTACCATTGCTACAACATCTGAGTCATTTTCTTGATCGTGTGATAATACAGTACAAGTAACTTGAGTCTCATTTTTAAAATCTTTATGAAATAGAGGTCTAACTGGCCTATCAATTAATCGAGAAACTAATGTTTCTTTTTCAGTTGGTCTAGCCTCTCTTTTAAAAAAACCACCAGGTATTTTTCCTACAGAATAATATTTTTCTTGATAATTTACTGTTAAGGGGAAAAAATCCATATCAGGATTTGCTTCTTTTGCAGCAACTACATTACACATAACTGTCGTACCACCATAAGTGGCTATAACTGTTGAGTCAGCTTGTCTTGCTATTTTTCCTGTTTCTAATTTAAGTTTTCTTCCAGCCCATTCAATTTCAACATTTTTAACATCAAACATAATTTTTATTTTTCCTCTTTTTTTAACCTCTAATATTTAATTTTTTTATTAAATCTGAATATTCAGATTTATTTTTTTTAGATAAGTAGTTTAATAATTTTTTTCTTTTATTAACTAATAATACTAGTCCTCTTTTTGAATGATTATCTTTATTGTGAGTCTTAAAATGTTCAGTTAAATTTTTTATTCTTTCTGTTAAAACTGCTATCTGAACACCTGCTGATCCAGTATCATTTTCATTTTTAGAAAATTCATTAATAAGATTTTTTTTATTATCTTTTGTTATCGACATCGGTTCTCCTATATTAATATTTTATTTGGTTTAAACAAATTACCATCTAATTTGCCTATTGAGACAATGTCTCCTTTCCTAAATAAAAAAATATTTTTTTTATCTAAGTTTATTGACGAAAAATTTATAATTTTTCTCTCATCAATTTTAATAGATCTTCCAAAAGATAAATTTTCAATATCTAATTTTTCTTCAATTTCATAAGCCAAGATGTCGTCCAGCATAGAAATTGTAGTGGAGATACAATTAATTTCTTCGTGCGTTTGTCCTATTTTTATAAGATCGTCCAGTAAAATCGAATTTTTTTCACTGAATTTACCTACTTTTGTCCTTTTCAATGAGGAAATGTGACCATATGTTTTAAGATCAATGGCTAAATCACGAGCTAGGCTTCTGACATAAAAGCCCTGACCACATAAAATTTTAAATGATGTTTTGTTTATACTATGGTCAGTAATATACAAATCTTCGATAAAAACTTTTTTTGGTTGAATTGTAAATTTTTTATTTTCTCTAAATAATTTATAAGCTCTTTTGCCATTAATTTTAACTGCCGAAACTTTTGGAGGTATCTGATTTACATAACCAATATACTTAATTATTTTTTTTTCTATTTCTTTTCTTTTAGGTCTGTAATTTGATTCAAATAAAATTTTACCCTCAGCATCATCTGTTGTGGTTTGAGCTCCCCATGTTACTACAAACTCATATTCTTTATTCATAGTACTAATATATGGAATTAGTTTTGTTGCTTTTCCTATAGCAATTGGTAAAACACCTTCTGCCATGGGGTCTAAAGTACCTGCATGACCAATTTTTTTGATTGAAAATTTTTTTTTGATAGAATTAATGGCTTTAAAAGATGTAATATCTTTGGGTTTATATAAATTTATCCAACCTTGTTTTGAAATCATTACTTAATATCTCTAAGGACATTTTTGTTTAATAATAGATTTTCAATTTTTTCTGCCTCGTCAAATGTATCATCTAAATAAAAAGAGAGCTTTGGTGTAAATTTTGAATTTATTTTTGCTTTTGATAGAAATTTTTGAAAAATATATTTTCTATCTTTTAAAACTTCTAAAATTTGTGATTTGTCTTTACCACCAAGAGGCATAAAATATACATTTGCTATCTTTAAATCCTTGGACATTCTAACAAATGATATTGTAATGGATGAAGAGTTAATATTTTTGTCAAAAAAATCTTCTTTTAGTAAACAATCACTTAATATTGATCTTATTAGTTCACCAAATCTAATTTGCCTCTGTGTATCCATTGTAAAAAAAACATTATAACTTTCTACTAGTAGAAACTTCTTCAAATGTTTCAATAATATCACCCACTTTAATATCACTATAGTTATCAAGCATTACACCACACTCAAAACCAGACTTAACCTCAGATACTTCTTCTTTGAATCTTTTAAGACTACTAATTTGTCCTTTATGAATAACTATGTTGTCTCTTAGAATTCTAATCTGTGATTTTCTAGAAATAAGCCCATCCTTAACCATACACCCTGCAATATTTCCAACTTTGGAAATATTAAATACTTCTCTTATTTCTACATTTCCAGTAATATTTTCAGAAATATCAGGTTTTAGTAAACCAGTTAAGAGATTTTTTACATCATCAATAAGCTCATAAATAATTGAATAATATTTTATATCTACTCCATCTCTTTTTGCTATATCTCTTGCGTGAGGTAGTGCTCTAACATTAAATCCAACGATAAAACCTTTTCCAGAGCTAGCTAAAGTAACATCGCTTTCAGTAATTGCACCTACTCCTTTATAGATAACATTTACTTTAACTTCATCAGTAGAAAGTTTGGTTATTGAATTTTCAATAGCTTCAGCAGAACCTTGAACATCAGTTTTAATTACCACAGGAAGGCTTGTTGCTTCACCTTTATTAATTTGAGCAAACATCTCTTCAACATTAGATTTAGCAACTGTATTTTTTTGAATTTGTAGTTTGCTTGATCTAAATTCTGCAATTTTTCTTGCAATACTTTCATTTTCAACCACAATAAAATCATCGCCAGCTAATGGATTAGAATCAAATCCTAGAACTTCAACAGGTACAGATGGTTCAGCTTGCTTGATATTTTTACCCTTGTCATCAATCAAAGCTTTAACTTTACCCCACTCTGAACCTGATACAAAAATATCACTAACTTTCAAAGTTCCTTTTTGTACTAAAACTGTAGCAACTGAACCTCTTCCTTTTTCTAGTTTTGACTCAATAACTGACCCCCTAGCCTTTCTGTGAGGGTTTGCTTTAAGATTAAGAAGATCTGCCTGTAAATGAATAGCTTCTTCAAGTTTATCTAAATTAGTTCCTTCAGTTGCAGATACTTCGATATCTAAAACTTCACCACTTAGTTTTTCAACAATAACTTCATGACTTAATAATTCGTTTCTAACTTTATCAGGATCAGCTCCTGGTAAATCAATTTTATTAATAGCAACAATAATAGGGACTTCAGCAGTTTTAGCGTGTGCAATTGATTCAATTGTCTGAGGTTTTATTCCATCATCTGCTGCCACAACAAGTATAACGATATCAGTAGTTTTAGATCCTCTAGCTCTCATATTTGAGAAAGCTGCATGACCAGGTGTATCAATAAATGTAATTTTTTTATTATTATTATTAATTTGATAAGCACCAATATGCTGTGTAATTCCTCCTGCCTCACCAGACACTACATTACTTTTTCTGAATGCATCAAGTAAAGAGGTTTTACCATGGTCAACATGACCCATGATCGTTACTACAGGAGCTCTTTGAATAAGACTTCCATCTGGGTCTTCAAAATCTTTAATGTCATTTAAAACATCATCATCTTTAACTACTGTTACTTTGTGGCCCAATTCTTCTGCAACTAGTTGAGCTGTATCAGATTCCAATGATTGAGTAGCATTTGCCATAACACCCATTTTCATTAGGGCTTTAACTACATCTGCTGTTTTCTCAGCCATTCTGTTAGCTAAATCTTGCACAGTAATAAAATCAGGAATAGAAACTTCTCTTGAGATTTTAGCATCATCTTCGTCAGTTGCTGATTTTAGTCTTTCTTTTTCTCTAGCTCTTTTTATTTTAGCTAAACTTGGAAATTTATCAAATTCTTGTTCTTCCTGTTCTAGTATTTTTTTAGCATCAGATTTACTAAAATCATCTTCAATTGGTCTAAGAGTTGATTTTTTTGTTGGGTTTTTTTATCTGTAGTTTTTTTATTTTTATTATCGAAGTTTCTAGATTTATTTGGTGAGGAGAAGTTTGGTTGTGGTGATGAATTAATTCCTGGCCTAGGTGTTCTTAGGCTAGATGATCCTCTGAAATTAGATTGGGTTGTAGATGAACTTTTCTGTTGATTATTTTTATTTTTAAAAACAATTTGTATTGTTTTTTTACTACCGCTAGTTCTCGCTTTATCACCTGCTGGGCCAAGATTTTTTCTTATTTGAAGTCTTCCTGATGAAGATAGTTTTAATGGCTTTTTTTTATTACCTTTTTCCTTATCCAATTTTAATCCTTATTTTGTTCTTCAGACCAGAAACTTCTTGCTTCCATTATCATATTGTTAGCTATTTCTTCATCAATATCTAATTCTCTTAAGATACCCTCTTCTTTGTCTATAAGTTCGAATGTAGCTAAATCAGCAAAATCATTAACATTGAGAATATTTGATTTTGCTAATTTTGCTAAAATACTGTTATTCATACCCTTCAAATTTTTTAAATTTTCATCAGTAATATTTTCATCTATGAGTTTTTTGTCCGACTCTTCTTTATCCTTTACATAGCCTTTTGATCTATCAATTATTTCTTGGGCTAAAGTAGTATCAAAACCTTCTATTTTTTCTAAATTTTCTAATGTTTCAGTAGCAATAGACTCAACGGTTGTATAACCATCAGTAACAAGTAGTTGAGCTATAACGTCTTCAACATCAAGTGTCTCAGCTAATAAAATACTTTTTTCTTTAAATTCTTGCTGCCTTCTTTCTGATTCTTCATCTTCAGTTAATATATCTATTTCTAAACTAGTTAAGTTAGAAGCTAATTTTACATTTTGACCTTTTCTTCCAATTGCTAAACTTAATTGATCATCAGGTATTACAACTTCAACTTTATTTTTTTCTTCATACAAGAAAATCTTACTAACTTCTGCTGGAGCAAGAGCATTTGCCAAAAAAGTAGCTTGATTATCTGACCATGTAACAATATCAATTTTCTCTCCTTGCAATTCATTTACAACAGCCTGTACTCTTGAACCTCTCATTCCAACACAAGCCCCTACTGGATCTATAGTAGAGTCTTCTGTAAAAACACTAATCTTAGCTCTTGAACCAGGATCTCTTGCAACACTTTTAACAGTAATAACCCCTTCGTATATTTCTGGTACTTCTTGAAAAAATAGTTTTGATAAAAATTGAGGATGCGTTCTTGATAAGAAAACTTGGTAGCCTTTTACATCATTCTTTACTTCATAAATATAAGCTCTAACTCTATCTCCATTTTTAAATGTTTCTCTTGGAATAAGTTCTTCTCTTTTAATTATTGCTTCGCTCTTACCTAAATCTATAATTAAATTTCCAAATTCAGTTCTTTTAACTATACCGACTGCTATTTCACCAACTTTATCTTTATATTCTTCATATTGATTAGATTTATCAGCTTCTCTAACTTTTTGAATTATTACTCCTTTAGCATTTTGTGCTGCAACTCTTCCTAGTTCAATAGGTGGAAGTTCTTTGATAATGAACTCTCCTAAACCGATATCGGGATTGGTTTTTTTTGCTTCTTCTAAAAGAATTTGCCTAGATTGAAACTCTTCTTCAATATTTTCCACAACTTCCAAATAAGAATTAAGTTTAATATCTCCTGTGCTTCTATCAATTGATATTCTTATATCTATCTCTTGGCCATATTTTACTCTTGCAGCTTTTTCTAATGCTTGTTCCATTGCAGAAAAAACTGAATCTTGATCAATATTTTTTTCTTGCGCTACATTAGATGCAACTTGAAGCATCTCTTCTCTAATTACATTAAATTTTTTTTTAGCCATAGTTATAAAAAAAAGGTGGGATAACCCACCTTATTAATACTGCGTATATTAATATTTTGCAGAATTTCAAGCCTATAATTTTCTCAAAATGAATAAAGATGGTTTTCTTTGAGAATTAATTGCTTTTTTATAATATTTTGTCTCAATATCGAAATAATCTTTTATATGCAGATTCATTTTGGACTGGTTCAACCAGACAAAATAATCCTTACAATTATAAATTGAGTTTAAAATAAATCTTACATATATTGTTGAATCTGTAGCTATATGGATCTCGCTATTCTCTTTTAAAGTATTATGAAGTTTTATTAAAAAATCACTAGTTACCAATCTACGCTTTGCGTGTCTATTTTTTGGCCATGGGTCAGGAAAAAATATCCATACAAGGTCAAAACATTCTCTATGTATACTCTCTAAAACATCATATACATTTCCGTTATGTAATAGAATATTTTTTATTTTATTCTTTTCAATATTTTTAAGTAAAATTATATTTCCATCAATGTATTTTTCACAAGATATAATAACTTTATCTAAAAATTGATTTGCAAGAAATATACTAGTTTCGCCATATCCAGTGCCAATATCTAAAATATAATTTATTTTTTTATCACAATTTTGAAACTTGTATTTGTCGACTGTTTGATGATATTTTTTTAAATCAATTTTTTTATTGCTTCTTCCTCTTGTTCTTCCAAATAAGCGATTACTATAATTATTACTAATCATTTTTTCTTAAATAATAGAAAGTAGTAAGTGTAAAAATAATAAAGAGATAAATTTTAAATATTGAATGAAAATATACAAAATTATTATTTTCTTTGAATAATAATTTGTGTTTAAAATTGTCAGTTTTGTTAAATTCAGTTTTATTTAATAAAGCACCATTATTATCTATCACAGCAGATATTCCATTATTAGAAACACGAATAATTGGCTTATTAAACTCTGCAGCTCTAATTTTAGTGAGATAGAAATGTTGATAAGGACCGAGATAATCACCAAACCAAAAATCATTTGTAATATTTACAATAAAATTGCCTGTATTATTAAATTTATTTAAAAGCCTCCAATAAAAAACAATTTCATAACAAATTACAGGAATAAAACTTATATTATCAGATAGATTAATTATTCTTTCAACTTTACCTTCTGAATAATCATTTTGACCCACAATACTTTCTAAAAAGGTAAGTGAATCTCTTAATGGTAGAAACTCTCCAAAGGGAACAAGTATTTTTTTATCAAAGTAAGTTACATTTACTAAATTAATATTTATTAAACTATTATAATATTTACTATTTTCATATCTTGTAGCTCCAATAATTATTGTTTGATTTTCTTTTAAAGAATCTTTTATGATTTTTAGTTCAAGATCATCTAAAAGATAAGGAAAATTATTTTCACCAAAGATAAGCAATTCTGCGGTACTTTCATCTATATGTTTAATTATTCTTTGAAGTTTTTTTTCAGGTGTCAAATATTGGTCATTATTTTTAAAATTTAATTGGAAAATTTCCATATTAATTGTTTTAATTTTAGAATTATTTTTTTCTAGGTTAAAATTTGCAATTAATAAACTAATAATTGGCAAAGAAATAAACAGTGTTAGATATTTCAATTCTTGTTTAAATTTTTCTTTAGTTAAAAAAATAAAAGGTATGCAAAATATCTGAATAATTAAATAACTTGAAAATAATGTTCCAAATGATTTTAGTGAAAATAGTAAATATTCATTACTAGAAAGTAATAACGAAAATGTGAACCAAGGAAATCCGTAAAAAAATATTGATATTATATATTCACTAGATGTGAACATAACTGGGATAAGAATGATTATTGGAATTTTTTTTCCTAATTTATAAATTATTGTAAAGATTAAACCTAAAATTACAGATAAGAATATTATCAGTAATAAAAAAACTAGAAAAAAAATTTTAGTTTCTTCAAAAACAAAAAAAGGATTTTTGATCCAAAATAAATAACTAATAAAAAAACCAAACCCAAATATTGAGAATTTATTAAAAATATTTTTATCACTGTAATTTTCTTTATCTGATTCTAATAAAAAACAAAGGAATGGAAAAATAATAAATCCTAATGGTAAAAAAAAATATGGAGGAAATAAAAGTGAGGTTAAAAGTCCTAAGATAAAATAAATTAAAATACTCAATTATTTTTATTTACTTCAACAATTTCAATTTTTCTATTGTTTGATTTAACAATCTTGATCCTAAGTTCATCATTAAAAACAATTACTTCATTATTTTTTGGTATCCTATTTATTTTTTCATATACAAGACCACCTACAGAAGAAGTTTCATCATCTTCATTCCTGGGAATATTAATTGAAAAAAATTCTTCCAAATCTTCCACTCTATAACTAGCATCTACAGTTATTGAATTATCTGATTTTTTATAAACTAATTCTTCATCATCTTCTGCGTCATGTTCATCTTCAATTTCACCAACAATTTCTTCAACTAAATCTTCAATCGTCACCAATCCATCAACACCTCCAACTCCATCAACAACTAGCCCTATATGAATCCTAGATGATCTCATGGTTTTCAGTAAATCTAAAATCGGGGATTTGGGAGCAACATATAGTACATCTCTTATAATTTCACTCATCTGAAATGTATCCTGTGAAGATTTAATAAAATCTTTAATGTGAAAAAAGCCAATTACATTATCAATATTTTTTTTAAATACTGGAATTCTAGAGTGTCCCTCTTCCTTAATAACTTCTAAAATTTCGTTGTAAGATTTATCATGATCTAAGGCTACTATTTCACTTCTAGGTATCATTAAATCTTCAACACTTTTTTCATTCAAATTTACGATGTTTTTAATTAGATTTTTCTCATTATTATCATTTAGATCATCAATGTTTTTATTATCTTCATCATTAGCTATAAAATTTAAAATATCTTCTTTTGTTGAATCATTAGATAATAATTTTTTAATTATCCAATTTTTCCAACTCGATGATTTATCAGCGTTATTTGTGTTCATTAAATTTTGTAAGGATTGTTAATTCCAAACAATCCTAAAATTTTTATCTCCTCTCTTTTCATTTTTTTAAATTCTAAATTTTTTTTATGATTATATCCGTTAATATGCAATAAACTATGGATTAATAGATGGTTAAAATGATCATATATGCTAATTTTATTCCTACGTATATATTTTTCAATAGTATCAATTGAGAAAAAAATATCACAATATAAAATTTTTCCAACATTTTTATTTGAGTTCTTCGTAATAAAAGTAAGAACATCAGTATCTGTTCGTTTATTTTTATAGGTTTTATTAAGTTTTATCATTTTTGATTTATCTGTTAAAATTATATTCAGTTCAAATTTATGATCTCTTTTAAAATAGGAGCTCATTTTATTTATAGTTTTTTTTGTAATAGTCTTAATTTTAGGTATTCGCCTTGGCCATTTTTTTGATTCAGAAAAAAAATCAACTTTTATTTTTTTCATATGCATTAATAATTTTTTTGACTAAATCATGTCGTACAACATCTTTTTCTGATAATTCAATAAAACCTATATCATCAACTTTGTTTAACTTTTTTAATGCATCTTTAAGGCCTGAGTCTTTTTCACTTACAAGATCAATTTGGGTAATATCTCCTACAACTACCATTTGACTATTTTTACCTAATCTTGTTAAAAACATTTTCATTTGTGTTTTTGTTGTATTTTGAGCTTCATCTAAAATTATAAAACAATCTTCAAGGGTTCTGCCTCTCATAAAAGCAATAGGAGCTATTTCTATTGTGTTGTTAAGCAACTTTTTTTCTACTTGTTCATAAGGTAACATTGAATATAAAGCATCGTAAATTGGTCTCAAAAAAGGATCTACTTTCTCTTTTAAGTCTCCTGGTAAAAAACCTAACTTTTCACCGGCCTCAACTGCTGGTCTTGATAGAATAATTTTATTTACTTTCCCATCTTGAAGGGCTGAAACTGCTTTCGCAACAGCCAAATAAGTTTTTCCAGTTCCAGCTGGACCAATAGCAAATGTAATATTTTTAGTATTTAGTAGTTGAAGATATTTATTTTGTATTTCAGTTCTTGGTATAATTTTTCTTTTTTTAGTTTGAATAAATAAATCCATCTGTTTGTCTGTTTTTAAATTCATCGATATTAAGCTTTTATTATCTCTTATTCTATCCTCATCTATTTCAGCACCATTTTGTGCTTCTTTAAATAAATTGAGAATAGTTTTCTTAGTTTCAAAAATTGACTTTTTATTACCTGAAATTTTAATTTTATTTCCACGATATTGAATTTTAACTTGATTAATCTGCTCTATAAGAGATAAATTTCTATCATTAATTCCAAATAAATTACTTAGAATTGTATTATCATCTAATTCCAATTCTAGATTTTCGTTCTTACTTACTATATCTGACATTCAAGAGCAAAATTAGTTGAGTTTATGATTTTAACATTCATAATTTGATTTAATAAATTTTCTTTAGAATTAACAAATGTACTTTGATTATAAATTGTACGGCCTATAAATTGGTCTTTATGTCTTCCAATTTTTTCAAATAATACTTCCATGCCTTTATTTATAAATGACTTATTAAAATTTATTTGTTGTTGCGTAAGCAAAGATTGTAACGCACTCAAACGCGCTTTTTTATCTAATATACTAATATTATCTTTATTTTGAGCAGGTGTTCCTGGTCTCGGACTATAAATAAATGAGTAAGCAATAACAAAATTAACTTTTTCAATAAATTTCATTGTATCTTCAAAATCTTTATCTGTTTCTTCTGGAAAGCCAACAATGAAATCGGATGAAAGAGCAATATCTGGACGGACATTTCTTATTTTTTCTACAATTTTTAAATAATCATCAACTGTATGTTTTCTGTTCATTTTTTTTAAAATTTTATCGGAGCCAGATTGAATAGGTAGATGAAGAAATGGCATTAGTTTAGTATTATCGGCATGAGCTTTAATTAAAGAATCTTTCATATCTATAGGATGAGATGTCATATATCTAATCCTCTTAATTTCTTCAATTTCACCTATTTTATTTATCAAATAAGCTAGATCTTTTGATTTTCCATCAGAGGCAATGCCATGATAGGCATTAACATTTTGACCTAGTAAAATTATTTCTTTAATTCCATTTGAAACATATTTTTTTGTCTCCTCTACAATATCATTAACTGGTCTAGAAAATTCTGGTCCCCTGGTGTATGGCACTACGCAAAAAGAACAGAATTTGTCACATCCTTCTTGAATAGATAAAAATTCAGATGATAAATTTGAAGATTTAAAAATTAAGTTTTTAAATTTTTCATTTTGTAAAAATTCACTATTTTCTACTTCGTCTACTCTATTGATCATGTCAGGAAGTTTGTGATAAGATTGTGGTCCTACAACATAATCAACTGATGGAGATCTTTTTTTTATCTCAAGACCCTCTGCTTGAGCTACACAACCAGCAACTACTAATTTCATATTCTGTTTTTGATCTTTAATTTTTTTAACCCTACCAATATCAGAGTAAACTTTCTCAACCGCCTTTTCTCTAATATGACAGGTGTTCAATATAGTTAAATCTGCCTTTGAAATATCATCAGTGACTTTATATCCTTTATTTGAAAATAAATCTTTAATACGGTTACTGTCGTATACATTCATCTGACAACCGTATGATTTTATATAAATATACTTATCATTCATGATTGATTTTTTTTATAAAGCATTTAGCATGAACATTTTTATCATTATATCTATAATAATTATGTCTAAAATTTAAAAAAACAAAGTTGTTTTTTTTATAAAAACTTATTGCATCTAAATTATCTTCAGCAACTTCAATGAAAATCTGTGAAAATTTAATTATATTTGTTTCAACATAATTCAATAATTTTGTCGCAATTTGTTTTCTTCTTTGATCTTTTGATACAAATAAAATATGTAATTCTAAGTCGTAATCTGTATCACTTTTTATTGCATCGCCAATTAAAAGTCCTACTAGGTTATTAGCCTTAAAATATCCAAGAGAGTAATTATTAACTTTGTTAAATTGACTTTCAATATTTTTTAGATTCCAGCCTATCTTTTTAAAATAACTATATTCATCACTATTATCATCAATAAACTTAATGATAGAAGTTAGCTTCTCTTTATTTATTAGACTAATATTGTTCAATTTAGCAATTGATTATTTGATATATAAATTGGATTAATGATAACATTTTTTTTAAAGTTTAAATTATTATAATTTTTGTAAAATTCTTCAAAGAAAGAAAACTGAATTTGTTGTAATTTATTATTTTCATTAATTTCAGTCTTATTAAAAAGAATTAGCTCAATATGTTTTGGAATTGAGGATTTATTATTTTCAATTTTATTGTATTCCATTACGTTATCTTTATTTTTATAACATAAAAATTTCTGATCATTAGATGATGTTATAAAAACTCCTAGATTTTTTTTGTAATATTTTTTTGAATTAAAGTTTAAAATGTCATCTATAGATAATGGATAATAAGGGATTTTACGAGATATCATGAGACCAGATACAAATGCTGAACCGACTCTTAAACTTGTATAAGACCCAGGACCAATTGTTGTGGAAATTTTTTTAAGATTTTGTGTTAAATTTAAACGTTTATCTATTGCTATATAAGATTGAATTATATTATCACTCAACCTATCTGTTTCGTTTTGAATAATTTTCTCCTGTAATATTACTTTATTGTCATCAATTACACAAAACTCTGGTAATGGTGATATAACATCTAGAAACAATAACATATGAAATTACATAATTACATTCTATTACTATTTTTAAAAAGTATTTCTTTAGCTTTTTTATTAGTAAGTGGAACTTTTGCAAATGAGGTAAAAAATTCAGCTACAGTATTTATGTATCATAAATTTGGAGTTTCAAAATATCCTTCAACTAGTGTTACAATTGATCAACTTAACAGTCACATTGAAGAACTAACTAAAGAAAAATATATAATTAAATCATTGGATTTTATAATTGATACGATTCTTAATGACGGAGATCTCCCAGAAAATACTATTGGTATAAGTGTGGATGATGCTGATAAGTCTTTTTTAGAAGTTGGATGGCCTTTATTTAAAAGAAACAATATTCCCGTAACCTTATTTGTAACAACAGGAACAATTTCAAATAATCAAAAATACATTAATTGGGATCAAATAAGAAAACTTAAAGAAGAGGGTGTGGTAATTGGGGCACACTCACATACCCATGCTCATATGCCAGATATTAGTATTGAAGAAGTAAGAAATGAAATAGAAACATCTAATAAAATTTTTTTAAAAGAGCTTGGAGAAATACCAACTTTATTTGCATTTCCTTATGGTGAGACAACAGATGAAATTATTGAATTAGTAAAAGAATATAAGTTTAAAGTTGCATTTGGTCAGCATTCTGGAATAATTAATGAAACTTCAAATATGTATTACCTGCCAAGGTTTTCCTTAAACGAAAGATATGGTGAAATAGATAGAGTTAAGTTTGCTGCATCATCGAAGGGTTTAGGAGTTTATGATTTTATACCTCAAAATCCAACAATTAAGCAAAACCCACCATTCATTGGTTTTTCTCTTCTTGATGATAAGAAGGCCCAATCTCTAGATTGTTTTGTATTTGATAGTAAAGGTCAAGTTGATAGGGAAATATATAAATTTAATGAAAGGATTGAGATAAGACTCGCTAGAGAATTGTCTCCTGGAAGATCAAGAATGAATTGTACTGTTAAAGATAGTGATGGAAATTGGAGATGGTTTGGGCACCAATTCTATTTTTAATTAATAAGAAATAATTTTTTGATCAAAAATACTAAAGTTATTAGTTTTAATTACTTGTTTAATTGTTCTAATATAGTTTTCATCTTCTGCATAAGTAGATAATCTTTCAACAAGTAGGTTAACATTTGAGAAATTATTTCTTTCTCTCATTATATTTCGAATTTCACGAAAATCTTCATATGCATAATGAGAATTAATATTATTGAAGTATGAGGTAACACTATTATTATAAGAATTAAATGCTTTGATTAAATGAGTATCACCGTTTTCTCTTTCCAGTGGAACAACTCCTTTGGAATTGTCATATGTGTATTCACCAAATAATGCATTATATTCCTGCGCAAATCTAGACGATCCCCAACCACTTTCGATTGCAGCTTGAGCTAAAACAATAGAATTTGGAATTATTTCGACTCTTAAAAGAAGTTTATCAATAATTTCCATTTTATGTTCATTATCAAATTCTATTTTATATTTTTTAGAAATTTTGCTTAATTTATTTAGTTCATAATTATTTAGTGAATTGTTTTCAGTAAGCTTAGCACGTAAAATGATTAGATCATTTCTGTTTGATAAGATTTTTTGGTTCTCATTTATTATTAAGGGTAGAACTGTTTTAACAAATTGTTGTTTTTGTTCATTTAAATGCAGAAAGTCTGTTTCGGATAAATTTGTGACAAGATTAACTCTTTCATTATTTTCAATACCTGAATATGACTTTGGATTTAAAGGTTTACTTTTAACATTAACTAAAAATTTCTTTTTCTTTAGTTTATTTAGAATATCATTTTTTAAGATATCTTTTTCTGAATAAAGTTTGTTGATAGTATATGAATCATAAGTCTTACAATAATTTAAAACAAGCTCATCTAGTTCAGCATTTAATTTATATTTAATATCCAATGATGAAGGTTTTTCTTCAAAGGCAATAGTTGGAATTGTAATTGCTAAACCAATAACCACAAATGGATATAAAAAAATTTTATGCATCAATAGGTCTAACTTCTTGTACCTCAGGAACATAATGCTTAAGCATATTTTCTATTCCCATTTTAAGTGTAGCTGTCGAACTAGGGCATCCTGAACATGCACCTTGCATATGAAGATAGACGACGCCGTCCTTAAAACTATCATATATAATGTCACCACCATCCATCGCTACTGCGGGTCTTACTCTTGTATCAAGAAGCTCTTTAATTTGTTTAACAATATCGGTATCATTTTCTTCATCAACTTTTAAAGAGTCATCACTTTTCTTAACAGCGGTAATTGTTTCTTCGCCTGAATTATAATGATCCATGATCGAGCCTAATATTAATGGCTTCATAACTTGCCAATTTAAGGATTGTCCTTTTGTAATAGTAATAAAATCACTGCCAAAAAATACTCCCTCCACTCCTTCTACGTCAAATAATCGTTTTGCAAATGGTGAGTTAGCTGCCTCTCCTATATTTTGAAAGAAAGCTGTCCCATCATCCATAACAACTTTGCCTGGTAAAAACTTTAAAGTTTGAGGATTAGGCGTTTGTTCTGTTTGTATAAACATATGGCTTATATATAGTTATTAATATGTCTTTAGTATGAATATTCTGTGAAAAAATACAAATTTTGGGGAATTTTTTATGTTAAAAAGCCAATAATTTCTTTTGTTTTCTGTAAAACTGGTTCTGCTACTGCAATAGCATTATCTTGACCCTGTTTTAAAATAGAATCGATGTAAGAAACATCATTCATAAGTTTATTCATTTCACTCGTAATTGGCTCTAATTTAGATACAGATAAATCTGCCAAATCTTTTTTAAAGGTAGAAAATTCTTTCCCTGCATAATCTTTAATAACACTTTCAATGGTTGTATCTTGCAAAGAAGCGAATATCGAGATTAGGTTTTCTGCTTCTGGTCTTTTTTCTAAATCAGTTTTATCTTGAGGTAGTGGTTCAGGATCTGTTTTTGCTTTTTTAATCTTTTGTGTAATATTTTCAGCTGTATCAGTTAACATTATTCTCGAATAATCAGAAGGATCTGATTTACTCATTTTTTTTGACCCATCACGCAGACTCATAACCCTTGTAGCCTCCCCTAAAATTAACGGTTCAGGAATAGGAAAAAAATCTGTCTTAAAATCATTATTAAATTTTTGTGCTATATCTCTTGTTAATTCCAAATGTTGTTTTTGATCATCACCTACAGGAACGTGCGTTGCCAAATAAATTAATATATCTGCTGCCATTAACGTTGGATAAGAAAATAAACCAACAGATACATTCTCACTATTTTTACCAGCCTTATCTTTAAATTGCGTCATCCGATTTAACCATCCCATTCGAGCAACACAATTGAATAACCATCCAAGCTGTGCATGTTGAGGTACTTGTGATTGAACAAAAATATTATTTTGGTTTGGATCAATCCCTGATGCAATAAAGGCAGCAGTTACTTCACGTGTTTTATTTGCTAAAACTTTTGGATCTTGCCAAACGGTAATGGCATGTAAATCAACAACACAAAAAAAACATTCGTATTCTTTTTGAAGAGAAACAAAATTCTTAATTGCACCAAGATAATTTCCTAAATGAAGATCACCAGATGGTTGAACGCCAGATAAAATTCTTTTTGATGGTTTTTCCATATTATTTTTTTAAATATTCTCTTAACTGATTTACCGATAGGACTTTTAACACAATTACTAATCCAAAATAAATAATTATAGCTAAAAAGATCATCAGAAGTAAAAGTGCCGAGTTTAATAACACTGAATTACCACTAATATTTGTAAAGAATAGTCCATTTAATACGTAGATTCCTAAAAATAATAGAAATGAACTTAGTAAAATTTTAATGGAATTCTTTACTAATAGATCATCAAATTTCATATGATTCCTAATAGCTAAAAAGAGGTATAGTAATAATGCATTTACCCATGCACTAATTGCTGTTGCAACAGCAATGCCCATTTCTCTCATTGATCCAATTAAAAGAAGCGATAAGACAACGTTAGTAATCACACTGACAATCGATATGTATAGTGGTGTTTTAGTATCTTCTCTTGCAAAGAAACAAGAAACTAAAACTTTAATTATAATGTAAGCAGGTAAACCTAAGGCAAAGTAACTTAATACTTTAGCAGTATAAAAAGTATCTTCTGCTACAAATGCACCTCGTTCAAATAAAATTTGTATAATGGGTTCCGCTAAAATAAATAATCCTATGGCTGATGGTAAAGAAATTAATAACGAAAATTCAATAGATCTATTTTGAATATTATTTGTTGTTTCTTGATCTGATTGTTTAATTGCTTTTGATAAACTTGGTAAAAGAACAATCCCAAGTGCTATTCCAAATATCGCAAGTGGTAATTGGTTAAGACGATCCGCATAATAAATATGACTGATTGCACCAACGGGTAAAAAAGAAGCTATAATAGTTCCAATGACAATATTTAATTGAATAACACCTGAGCCAACAACACCTGGTAAAAATAATTTGAAAAACTTTTTTAACTTTTCGTTTAAAACTGGAAGGATAATACGTGGTCGATAAAAGTTTAAAACCGCTCTGTATAAATATAAAAATTGTAAAACTCCTCCTATTAATACACCGTACGATAATGCGTGACCTGCAGTAGTTACAAAAGGTGTTAAAAAGTATAATGACAGAATAAAACTTATATTCAAAATGGCAGGAGCAAATGCACCAGCCGCAAAACGTTCATGAACATTATTAATTGAGGCAAAGTGAGCAGCTAAGGAAATAAAAATAATATAGGGGAAAATTATTTTTCCAAAATGCACAGCAAGTTCGTAGGCTTCTTTATTATCAGTAAAACCTGGTGCTAAAACTTGAATGATATAAGGCATCCCAAAGAAGAAAATGATCGTTAAAACGACCGTAGCAAATAGTAACATTGAGGTTGTGTTTTCAACAAAATCAGAAGCCTCACGTTCATCTTTTGGATTAAGAACAACACCAGAGAAAACAGGGATTAATGCAGCACTGTATGCTCCTTCTGCTAGGACACGGCGAAAGAAATTAGGAATACGAAATGCTACGAAGAATGCATCAGCAATGACTGTCGATCCAAGATATCTTGCTATTAATATGTCTCGAATAAAACCTAATACTCGACTTAAAAATGTATAAAAGCTGACAGTAAAGAATGATCTAAAAAGACTCTTCATATGGTGGTTTTATAGTTTGGTAAGTGATTTGTATAAGTGAAATTTATGGCTTAATTACGAGCCAAAACAATATCCTGCTGATCTCACGGTTCTTATAAAATCTTCTTTTACGTCATTATTAATAGCCTTTCGCAGTCTTCTTATATGAACATCAACTGTTCGAGGTTCTACATAGGCATCATTTTTCCAAACATGATTAAGTAATTGTTCACGGCTAAAGACACGACCAATATTTTCCATGAAGAAAGCTAATAAATTAAATTCTGTTGGACCAAGATGAAGAGTTTCTCCATCTCGTGATGCTGAGTGAGATACAAGGTCAATTACTATTCCTTTATAAGTTAAAACTTCATCTACAAACATTGGTCTAATTCGTCGAAGAACAGCTTTTACTCTTGCCACTAATTCGTTAACCGAAAAAGGTTTTGTTATGTAATCATCTGCTCCAGTTTCTAAGCCACGAAGTTTATCTTCTTCTTCGCCTTTTGCTGTTAACATTATGATAGGAATATTCTTATGTTCTTTATTTTTTCTAATTCTTCTACAAAGTTCAATTCCTGATAGTTTAGGTAACATCCAATCAAGAATAATTATGTCAGGTGGTTTATACAA
This sequence comes from uncultured Alphaproteobacteria bacterium, assembly GCA_902540265.1. Taxonomy (GTDB): domain Bacteria; phylum Pseudomonadota; class Alphaproteobacteria; order HIMB59; genus CACPNW01. Next base: position 138,441 of record CACBLW010000001.1, on the reverse strand, counting down.
TATTTTTTCTAAAGCAGTTTCACCGTCCGTTGCAGTATCTATTTTATATCCTTCTTTATTAAAATTAAATTTAAGAAGATCTAGTAATGCTTCTTCATCTTCGACGATAAGCATTTTTAGTTTCATGAATCTCTACTATTAAATTTTTGTTACAATTCTATTACAATTTATTTTTTCTTTGGAAGAATTGCTTCCCAGGTTGGGTCTGGATTACCATCAAATAGGGGCTCACCAGAAACTGCATAATAAATATCTTCAGCTATATTTTGTACATAATCACCAATTCGCTCTAGGTCTTTAACCATATATAAAAGACTTGTACATGCTGTGATTCTTTTTGGTTCTTCCATCATGTAGGTTAATAGTTGTCTTAATATTCCAAGATATTCTTCATCAATTTGTCTATCCATTAACCAAACTTTTTTTGCGGCTTGATCTGAAAATTCTAAAAAAGCTTTTATTACTTCACTAATCATTATATTTACTTGTGCACCCATATTAATAATATCTCTCGAAGGTTTTTCTGGCAAAACTATTTCTGCTACTGCTACTCTTTTGGCAATATTTGTTGCATGATCTCCTATTCTTTCTAGATCTTTATTGATTTTAATTGCTGAAAAAATTGTTCGTAAGTCTGCAGCCATAGGTTGTCTTTTGCCAAGTATTTCAACTAAGCTTTGATCAAGAGTATTATATGCTTTATCAATTACATCATCGTTTTCTATAATTTTTTCTGCAAATTCTGTATCTTTATCCTTTAAACATTGAAGTGAGTCTTTTAGTTGATTTTCAACTAAACTGCCCATATCAACAATATTATTTTTAATGTCTCTAATTTCTTCATCATATGATTTTACAATATGTCCTTCTTGTTTCATCAACCAAATCTCCCTGTAATGTAATCCTGTGTTTTTGTATTATCAGGATTTGTAAAAATTTTGTTTGTCTCACCCGTTTCTATTAATTCTCCTAAATGGAAGAAACATGTTTTCTGCGAAACCCTGGCTGCCTGTTGCATAGAATGAGTTACTATAATAATTGTATAGTTTAATCTTAACTCATCAATTAATTCTTCTATAATAGCAGTTGCTATTGGATCTAAAGCAGAGCAAGGTTCATCCATTAGGATTATTTCAGGATTAACAGCAATTGCTCTTGCAATACATAATCGTTGTTGTTGACCGCCTGATAAACTTGTTCCAGGTTCATTTAATCGATCTTTTACTTCATCAAATAGACCTGCCTTTTTTAATGATGAATGTACAATTTCTTCTAATTCATTTTTTGAGTCAACTAAACCATGTATAGTTGGGCCATAAGCAACATTATCAAAAATAGATTTAGGAAAAGGATTTGGTTTTTGAAATACCATTCCAATTTTAGATCTTAGACTTACAACATCGGTTTTTTCACTAATAATTTCTTCGTTATCTACTTTTATTGATCCCGATACTTTACATATTTCAATTAAATCATTCATTCTGTTTATACATCTTAAGAAAGTTGATTTACCACATCCTGAAGGACCGATTAATGCCGTAACTTCTTTCTCCTTGATATCCATTGAGATTCCAAAAAGAGCTTGTTTGGATCCATAATATACATCTACACCATTTGCCAATATTTTAGAGTTACTCATGTTTTACCACTTCCTTTCAAATCTATTTCTTAAGAACACTGCAATGGCATTCATCATAAACAAAAATATTAAAATTACCATTATTGCTGCGGCTGATTTTTCTTGAAAACCTCTTTCTGCACTTTCCACCCAAAGATATATTTGAACAGGTAGTGCTGCTGAAGGTTCTGTTAAACCAGTTGGAATATTAGGAATAAATGCAATCATGCCAATCATTATTAGTGGTGCTGTTTCTCCTAATGCTTGTGCTAATCCAATAATAGTCCCTGTTAAAGTCCCTGGTAGTGCAAGGGGTACGACATGATGAAATACCGCTTGTGTTTTTGTTGCTCCAACTGCAAGTGCTCCTTCTTTAATTGAAGGAGGAACAGCTTTCAATGAAGCTCGACAGGCAATGATAATGGTTGGTAACGTCATTAAGGCTAATACGGACCCTCCAACTAACGGTGTACTCCTTGGAAGACCAAAAACATTAAGCAATACCCCCAACCCAAGTAGTCCAAAAACTATTGATGGGACTGCTGCTAGATTTGAAATATTTACTTCTATTAATTCAGTTATTCTATTTTTTGGAGCAAATTCCTCAAGATAAACAGACGCTCCTATAGCAATTGGAAAAGATAAAATAAAAACAGTAAAAAGAGTAAATAATGATCCCATAAATGAACCAGCTACACCAGCAATTTCAGGATGCCTTGAATCTGCTTTAGTAAAAAAGAAATTATTAAAAACTTGTTTAACTCTATTTTCTTCAACTAATTGATCAACATAACTTAATTGAATATCATTTAATTTTCTTCTATCTTCTGGCACATCCCTTCTTGAATTACCTTTTAATAGTTGATCCACATCACTATGGGCGGTTACCCAAATTTGTTGCTTAGTATTAATAACTTCAGGATTATCTAAGAAGTAGTCTTTAATTTCCTTATCTACATTTATAGAAAATAATTTTTTTACTAATTTAATATCTGATTTTGAGAGATCAGGGAAAAAATTTTCAATAGCCTGTTTTTTAACTCTAAAAAATTTTCCTTTTTCCATATCTTCATCTGAAGAGTCAGGTGTTAGTTTTAAAACCTCTTGATTATAATCAACTTCTAGGAGAACAATTGTTTTTTGAAAAGCAGTGTATCCTTTAGAAAATATTGTATACAAAAGAAAAACTAAAACTGCTAAAGATAAACACATAGCTGTAAAGCCGTAATACTTAAATCGCATATCTTCTAAGCTTCTCTTTTTTCTCAAAGAAACAATTTTTTCTTTAGCAATAGAATTATTCATAACGCTCCCTGTATCTCTTTACTATTTGTAGAGCTATAATGTTAAGAAATAATGTAATAACAAATAAAACTAATCCTAAAGCAAATGCTGATAATGTTCTTGGGTTATCAAATTCTTGATCACCTATTAAGGCCACAACAATTTGAACTGTAACTGTTGTTACGTTTTCAAAAGGATTGCCCGTAAGATTGGGGGCTGTGCCTGCTGCAACTACAACAATCATAGTCTCCCCTATCGCTCTGGATATTGCTAATAAAAATGCTCCTACAATTCCAGGTAAAGCTGCTGGTAAAATTACTTTTTTAATAGTTTCTGCTTTATTAGCGCCAATACCAAGAGATGCTTCCCTTAGACTTTGTGGAACAGAGTTTATTACATCATCAGATAAAGAAGAAATAAAAGGAATAATCATAACCCCCATTACCATGCCGGCTGCAAGAGCGCTTGTTGGTGAAGCATCAATTCCAATTGATTGTCCAAATGCTTTAACGAAAGGTGCAACACTAACAAAAGCAAAGAACCCGTAAACTATTGTTGGTATCCCTGCCAAAATTTCGAGAAGAGGTTTAACTATTTTTCTAACTCTTTGACTTGCGTATTCTGCTAAATAAATTGCTGTTAATAATCCAAGAGGTGCCGCAACACACATGGCTACTACCATTACTAAAAATGTTCCAGCAAATATTGGTACTGCACCAAAGGATCCCTCTGCAGCTGTTTGACCTTCTCTAATTGGAATAAAAGGATACCACTCAGTACTAAATAAAAATTCGAAGATTGATACTTCTGCAAAAAAGCGAAGGCTTTCAAATATTAGTGAAAAAACTATTCCTATTGTAGTGAAAATAGCAACAGATGAACAAAATATAAGTATATATTGAATATATTTTTCAATTGTATGTTGAGCATGAAATTCTGGTTTTAATTTTTGTGAAGCGTATAAGGCTCCAAGTAACATTATAATGATTATTGAGGTATAAAAAGATATTTGACTTATTTGTCTTAAGGAAGAATAATGAGCTGCAGCATTAATTATTTCTATAGATTTACCATCAGCAAAAGAAGGGTTATTAGCAACATTTCTAATCTCTGCTAACAATAATCCTTCGTTGTAAACTGCGCCCTCAATATATTCAAAGTTACTAATAACTATGTTTTGAATAATCTGTTCTTGAAAAATAGCCCATGAAAAATAAACAATTAGTGCAGGAAACAAACACCACATTAAAACGTATTGTGCGTAATAATTGGGAAGAGATTTGCTTTTCGTACCTTGTTTTTTAGAGTTTAATTTAATTCTTGATCTTCCGTATATAAAGGATGAGAAAATTCCGACTGCAATTAAAACTAAAGACCAAAAAAACATTTATAACTTAGTATTAAAAAAAAGGGGGCTTGTATGCCCCCATTTTATAAAAATTTAAGATTTTTATTTATAATTTGTTTGATTAGAAATAGCATCAAGAACAGCTGCTCTATCCGCAGGACTTAGTTGAACAAGTCCAGCATCTAGTAAGTAACCTTCTGTTGCTTCTTCACTTACAAACTCATTAACATAATCCATTAAACCAGGAATAACACCAATGTGTGCTTTTTTAATGTAGAAGAATAAAGGTCTTGCTATTGGATATGAATAATCTTGGATACCTTCCATAGAGATTTCAACACCGTTAATCATTGACGCTTTAACTTTATCAGAATTATTAGATACAAAACTATAACCAAAGATACCGAATGCACCTTGTTCTTTAGTTATATGCTCAACATACAGTTCATCATTTTCACCACCTTCAATAACATGGCCATCTTCACGATACGCTTGACAATCACCGTCAGCAACTAACATATCTTTAACACAACCCTTTTTCATTACAAGTGAGTCAAATGCATCTCTTGTTCCAGAAGTTGGAGGAGGTGCCATGATAGAAATTTCAACTTTTGGTAATCTTTTATCTATTTCATACCAAGTTGTTGGAGCATTTGCATTATCTCTAGCCATTGCCTGCCAGATTTCTTCTTTACTTAAATCAATGCCACCTTTCATTGTAGCACCGTTAGTATATTTCCATTCATAATCTGCAGCGTATGCAAAAGCTATACCATCATTACCAACTCTAACTTCGATGATATCGGTTACACCACCATCTTGACAAAGTTTGAATTCTTTATCTTTTTGTGCTCTTGAAGAGTTAGTGATATCTGGATGTTCAACTCCAACACCTGCACAAAATAATTTGTGTCCTCCACCAGAACCAGTTGATTCAATTACGGGTGCTTTCATTCCTTGAGATGCCATTTTTTCAGCAACTAAAGTAGCGAAAGGATAAACTGTAGAAGATCCTACAATTGAAATATAGTCTCTTGCTGAAACTGAAGTAGTTCCAAATAAAGCAAGGACAGCAATTAATTTGATTACATTTTTCATATTAAGCCTCATTTAAAATAAGGTTGTCCTACAGAATATATATTAAGGATTTATTACAGTTTGCTGAAATACTGGTAAAGAAATAGTAAATGTTGAACCCTTATCCACCTTGCTTTTTATCGATAATTTACCATTATGCCTATTAGTTATATGTTTAACAATAGATAAACCCAAACCCGTACCGCCTTGATTTCGAGATCTATTTTTATCTACTCTATAAAATCTTTCAGTAAGTCTAGTTAAATGCTCTTTCGATATGCCTTCTCCCTTATCTATAAAACTTATTTGGCAAAAGGTGGTATTGTCATCAATTACACTCTCAAGCTCAATTTCAATAGTAGAATTTTCTTTGCTATATTTGATTGCATTATCAGTTAGATTTAAAAAAACTTGGATCAAAGCATCTTTGTTTGCTGATATTGTAGACTTATCAAAATCATCCTTGATTTGAACTTCAATTTTTTTTGCCATTAACTTGTTTTGTAAATTATCTACTACGCCATCAATTAATTGCCTTATATTCGCTTCTTGAAATTCTATCGGCTTATCTTCAGTCTCATATTTACTTAGTAATAATAAATCTTCGACTAATCTAGTCATACGCCAAGCCTGATCTTCCATTGTGTCTAAAAATTTACCAACCGTTTTGTCTTTGTTCTTATCTTCATTGAGTGAATTTTTAATTGTTTCAACATAGCCTAGAATTGAGGAAAGAGGAGTTCTCAATTCATGACTTACATTAGCCACAAAATCTGTTCGCATTTGTTCGTAGTTTTTAAGAAGACTTTGATCGTTTAGTGATATTAATAATTCTTCATAATCTTTTTCAACAAATATTAAGTCAGCAATAAAATACATATCACTAAAATTAGATGGAGTGAATTCAAACCTAAAATCTTCTTTCTCCCCAAAGGCTTTATCAATAAAAGTATTTAACTCTGTTGATCTAATAATATTATTGAGATCTCTTCCTTCATCTATAAATAAAAATTTTTGTTTAGCTGCATTATTGTAAAAAATTATTTCCTTATTTGTATCAATTGCAATAATAATCGAAGGTATCTTACTTAGACTTAGTCTTAGTTTTTTTTTCATATTTTTTTAATTTTGGCCAATCATTGTCACTTAAAATATAACCTACACAATTTCTAGAACCACACTTACAAATGTGATCCACAAAATCTGTATCAAAAGGATAACCATAGTTATAGAAAAGTTCGTCTCCTTTTTTTATTCGTTTAATAGAAGAAATCCAAATCTCATTATCTATGATGTCTACTTCACAATTCGGATTACATGAGTGATTAATAAATTTTGCAAAGTTATAATCAACATCACCGTCTATGTCGTATCGCTTGTTTAGTTCAAAAACATAGACCATGCCGTTATTTTTATCTTTTTTTGCTTTGCGGATTTGTTTATCTGCTCTTTTGTCACCCTCTCTTTTAGTAACTTTATCACCAATATATTGGATTACTTTCTGGCCTTTTTTAATATTAGTTTTTGCAAATAATCCAGAACCGTGAAGGGGTGATTTTTTTTTAAACCAAATTTTCTGCGTCATACTGTTATTTTTATACAATACACACATATAATAATAAATTGTATTATAAAATGATACTTTTATGTATAAGAAAAATCTTTAATTGATGAAATTTGAAAGTAATAAAAAATTTTACCGCACAATTTGGATTTCGGATACCCATCTAGGAACCAGTGGTTGTAAAAGCAAAATGCTTTTAGAATTCTTAGAAGAAACAGATTCGGAATATTTATTTTTAGTAGGCGATATTGTTGATGGATGGCGCATGCGTAAGAAAATGTATTGGCCACAAGAACATAACGACGTGGTTCAAAAAGTTTTAAAGAAAGCGAAAAATGGAACTAGGGTAGTGCTTATCCCAGGAAATCATGATGAAGTATTAAAAGATTTTACAAATTTTTCCTTTGGAGAAATTTCAATAAAAAATGAAGATACGCATCAATTAGCTGATGGAAGGAAAGTACTGATTACACACGGAGATGAATTTGATGCTGTGATAATTAATGCGAGGTGGTTAGCCAAAGTGGGATCAGCACTTTATGAATATTTACTAAAGTTAAATAATGTATTCAATTTTATTCGACGAAAGATGGGCTTGTCTTATTGGTCACTGTCTCAATATTTAAAAAAGAAAACTAAGCATGCAACAAACTTTATTAGTAACTTTGAGTTTGCTGTATCTGACAGAGCTAGAAGAGAAAATGCCGATGTTGTTGTGTGCGGGCATATACATAGACCAGAAATAAAGGAATTAAATGGTGTTCTCTATTGTAATGATGGTGACTGGATTGAAAGTTGCACAGCACTCGTTGAAGATGAAATTGGCAATTTATCAATTCTTAATTGGCCCGAAGAAAGAGAAAAATTAAAATTAATTTCTTTAGAAGAAAGACGAAAAATAAAAGAGGATGCAGCCTAAAAAAATCGCGTTAATTAGTGATGCGTGGGTTCCTCAGGTAAATGGCGTAGTTACGACATTTCAAAGCGTTATACCTATTCTAGAAAAAAAAGGTTTTGAAATTAAAATATTACATCCTGAGATGTTTAATAATTTTAGTTATCCTAGGTACAAAGAAATAAAAATTTCTTACAATACTAAAAAAGTTACTGAAAAATTTTTTAAAGAATTTAATCCAGATATTGTTCATATAATGACTGAAGGTCCAGTAGGTTTTGCTGGTCGTAAGTACTGTCTTAAAAATAAACTACAATACACTTCTTCCTTTCACACCCGTTTTCCTGACTACATGAAGCAAAGAGCTTTTATCCCAAAGAGATTTACATACTCCATATTAAGAAGACTACATAGTGATTCAGAAAGAGTTCTTGTTCCATCAGTTTCAATGCTAAATGAGTTAAAAAAATATGATTTTAAAAATTTAGTAGTTTGGAATAGAGGTGTTGATACAGAATTATTTAATCCAAATAAAAGAGACACAAACAGTAAAGATAGACAACTGACTTATGTTGGTAGAGTAGCAATTGAAAAAAATATTGAAGAATTTTTAAAACTTAAAGGAAATTATAATAAAACTGTTGTGGGTGATGGTCCCGAATTACAAAAATATATTAATAAATATCCTGAAGTAAATTTTGTCGGTGTAAAAACTGGAGATGAACTAGCGAAATATTATGCAAACGCAGATGTATTTGTCTTTCCTTCTAAAACAGACACTTTAGGAAATGTAATACTTGAAGCATTGGCTAGTGGAACACCAATTGCTGCATATCCAGTAACCGGGCCCATAGATGTGTTAACAGATGAAAAGATTAACACTTTAGATTATAACTTGTTACAATCAGTTAAGAAGGCACTTAAAGTAAAAAGAGTTGATTGTAGAAATTTTACTCTTAAATTAACTTGGGACAAATGTGTGAATGAATTTTTAGAATTCATGGTAAACGTTTAGTTATTTAGGGTAATTTGATAGTGACATTTTCTTTAAGACAAAAAATACTAGCAGAATTTATCGGGACATATTTTCTTGTACTAACAGTTGTAGGTAGTGGAATTATGGGAGAGTTAATGTCAAATGACCTTGGTATAATATTACTAGGAAACACTATCGCAACAGGTGCCATTTTATATGTAATTATTTCTATGTTTATTAATATCTCAGGAGCGTACTTTAATCCTGCTGTTGTATTAAGTGATATTATCCAAAAAAATATTCCTATTAATTACGGAATAATTTTTATTATTACTCAGATTATTGCTGCTATATTTGGTTGTTTAACTGCAAATTGGTATTTTGAATATCCTATAATTGAATGGTCACTCAATGAAAGAGTTGGGGTATTTAAATTCTTTTCAGAAATAATTGCAACTGTTGGATTATTATTAACTATTTTTATATTAAAAGAGGTAAACAAGGAAAGAATAGCTATTGGTGTAGCTCTATTTATTACCGCAGGATATTGGTTTACTTCATCAACAAGTTTTGCAAATCCAGCAGTAACTATAGGAAGAATGTTTACAGATAGCTTTAGTGGGATAAGTCCATCAAGTGTTCTAGGTTTTATTTTAGCTCAGATTATTGGTGCTCTTATTGCTACAGTTATTGTTAGATTGTTTTTTAAAAATTAGTTCAACATATTGTACAAGTAGCCTTCACGGATTCCATATCTTACAAAAATAATATTTTTAATGTTATAAAATGAAGCAAGGCTAAATAAAATATATGTAGATAATTTTAATTTATCTAATCGATTGGGTTGGACAACATTCAATTTTTGAATTTGTTTTTTTTCCATAGAATATAATTTGTGATAAAATATTTCTAACTCTGAAAATGGTATCATGTACCCATGTAATTTATTTTTCTTGATTCCATTTAGGTGCAAATGAAGTTTTGCAAGATTGCGCCACATGCCTCCAATAACATAAATATTTCCTACGTTTTTAGAAAATTTAAGAGATTGGTTTTTAAATTTAGAAAATAAAAAATTATCAAATTTAATTTTAGTAGTTTTGTACATATCAGATTCACTTCTTAAGATGCCAATTTTTAAACTTTTAGTTTCAAGTATGTTTTCATTTTTTATAGTACTAAGTTCTAAACTTCCACCTCCCAAGTCAGCAACTAAACCGATTGGATTTTTTATTGAACTAATTACACCTAGGGATCCGCATTTAGCCTCATTTTTTGGTGAGAGCACTTCTACTCTAACTGACTTTTTTTTCTTGAAGGGTTCAATAATTTCTTTTCCATTTATTGTTTCACGAATTGCGGCCGTTGCAATTATATGAATATCTGAGGACTCATAATCTTTTGCAATCTTAATATATTCTTCTAAGCATTTTATAGCTTCTTTTATTTTTATCGATGGGAGTTTACCTATTTTAATACTTTCACCTAATTTTAAGAATTCTCTTTTTTGATAAAGTATTGGAAAAGGATGAATAGCTTGCGCGTATATAACTAGTCTAAATGTATTAGAGCCTAGATCAATAACTGTTATGGGATTTTTATTTTTCTTTTTAGCCATGGAAATGTATACATCTAAAGTATTAAACTCGAATGCTACAAGTCTATTTATTACGTCACGCCAAATCTAGTTGGGATAATTTAGAACTTGATGACATTGATAGGCCGCTGAATAAAAGAGGTATGAGAAACGCAAAACAATTTTCTAAAATATTAGATAAAAGAAAATTTCAAATTAATCAGATAATATGTTCTCCTTCTAAAAGAACAACTAGCACATATGATATAATTTCTAATTCATTTGATCGCTCAGTAAAATTTACAATTGATAACGATATTTATGAATGCCCACCAAATATACTTGTAAGAAAAATTAAAAAATTAAAAAAAAATACTCTTATCATTGGACACAACCCTAGTTTGATAGAATCAATTAATATTTTATGTAATTCAAATATTGAACATTTTCCAACCTGTGCTTTTGCTATAATATCCTTTAAAAATAGCTGGACTATTGATAAAATTTTAAAACCAAAAAATAAAAATTATTAAAGAAATATGAATTTTTTATGAACATGTTTTTTTTATACCTAAAAAATATAAAAAAAAATTATGTTAAAAAAAAATACCACTTATAACTATGCAAACAGGGAATTGTCTTGGCTAAAATTCAATGAAAGAGTCTTAAGTCAGACATCTGATAGTAAAATTCCACTTTTAGAAAGGGTTAGATTTTTATCAATAGCATTCTCTAATTTAGATGAATTTTTTATGGTTAGAGTAGCAGGATTGAATGTTCAAAAATTTTCACGAAATAAAAGTTTTGATGGATTAACACCACAACAACAACTCAAGCTGATAGATAAAGAAACATCGAAGATGATTTCAAATATAAAATCAATATGGATAGATTTACTAAGAGAGCTTTCAGAAAACAAAATCCATATAGATGTAGAAAAAACACTGAAAACAAAAGATAAAACATTTATTAAAAATTATTTAGAAGAAAATAATTGGGGAGTTTTAACGCCAATTATTATTGATCCATCTCACCCATTTCCTTTTATACCAAATAAAGAAACAACCTTAGTATGTCGTTTAATAAATAATAAAAAAACTTTTTATGGAATACTGAGAGTGCCAGAGGGATTAGAAAAATTTATTAAATTACCTGGTAAAAAAACACGTTTTGTATCTATGGAGACAGCCCTACTTATTTCTCTAAAAGAAATTTTCCAGTGTGATAGGGTTTTGGATAAAGGTGTTTTTAGACCAATTAGGAATAGTGAATTAGAATTAGGTGGTGAGGGAGAAGATTTATTTTTAGTATTTCAAAAAGCTATTTTTGAGAGAAGAAGACAAGAGGTAATAAGAATTGATTTTGATGAAAGTATATCTAGTCACTTAATTAAATTCATAAATAAAAAACTTAACTATAAGGATGTAAATACATATAAACTGCCAATACCCGTTAATCTTTCGAGTATAGAGTCAATTTTTTTGAAAGATTTTAAAAAATTATTTTTTCCAAAATTTAAGGTACGATTTCCTGAAAGAATTAAAGATTTTAAAAATGATTATTTTAAAGCTATAGCAAATAAAGATATTGTTATTCATCACCCTTTTGAATCTTTTGAAGTAGTGACTCAGTTTATTGATCAAGCTGCAGATGACCCAAAAGTCTTATCAATAAAACATACTTTATACCGAACTACTGATGACTCACCAATAGAAGCAAGTTTAGTTAGAGCAGCACAAAAAGGAAAATTAGTAACTGTCATTATAGAGTTGCAAGCACGTTTTGATGAAGAGCGTAACTTAAAATGGGCAAAAGAATTAGAATTAGCTGGAGCGCAAGTTGTTTTTGGCAATATTGATATGAAGACTCATGCAAAAATTACACTTGTAACAAGGAAGCAAATGAATTCTGTTGTAAATTACGCACATTATGGAACAGGTAATTATCACCCAAGAAATGCAAGAGTTTATATGGATTTATCTTACTTCACCTGTGACAAAACATTAACAAATGATGCTGCAAAAATGTTTAATTATTTAACTAGTTATTCAGAACCAACCACAATAAAAAAAATAGTATATTCTCCAATAACTGCAAGAAACAAATTAAATGAACTAATTAGAAATGAAATTACAAATGCTGGAAAAAATAAACCATCTGGAATAGTATGTAAGTGTAATTCTCTTGTTGATAAACAAATTATTGATGAATTTTATAAAGCATCTCAAAAAAATGTAAAAATTGAATTGTTGATAAGAGGAATTTGCTCTCTAATACCTGGTAAAGAAAATCTATCGGAAAATATAGTTGTTAAAAGTATAATTGGTCGTTTTTTAGAACATACGAGAATATATTGTTTTTATAACGGTCATAAATTCCCTCATAGAAAAAATATCTTGTTTATTTCTTCTGCCGATTTAATGCAAAGAAATCTAGATAGGCGGGTTGAAACATTCATCCCTATTGAAAATGAAACTGTACATGAACAAATATTAAATCAGATCTTAATTGCCAGTATGGCAGATAATACAAATTCTTGGCAAATGTTGAGTAATGGCAATTATCAGAAAAAAGAAATATCAAGCAAAGAAAAAAAATTTTCCTCTCACAATTTTTTTATCAAAAATCCAAGCTTGTCTGGGAGGGGTTCAGCAAAACTCAAATCTAGAGCTAAGTCTAATTTAAAAATTTGAAAATGGAATTTAATCCCACTCACAATAATTGGACATAAGCAGGAAGAAATAATACTGCGAGTGGTAAGATGTAATTAAATTTTATTTTTTACAGACGTGTTAATAGAATATTAAATTTTTATAAATTAAACTAATTTTTTAATTTATTGGTTTTCAAATAAATTTTTTAGTTCCTTCAATTTTTGAAAATTGAATCTCTTACTTCTTAGTAACTATAATTTTAAAATTAATTTTTTGCATTTACAACATTTGATAGAAATTGATTTGCACATTTATCCCAAGTAAATTGCATTGCAAATTTTCTACAATCTTTTCTATCAATCTTTAAGGCTTTATTAAGTGAGTTTTCAATATTATTATCAAGGCTATCAATTAATGAGTTTTTTAAAATATCTTTAGGACCTGTTACTGGGTAAGCAGCCACTGGTGTGCCAGAGGCTAAAGACTCTAAAATTACATTTCCAAATGTATCTGTTTTGGATGGGAATACCAATGCTTCAGCATTTGCATAATAGTTTGCTAGGTCTTGACCTTTTTTCATCCCAACGAAAGACACATGTGGATATTTATTTTGTAATCGTTGCTTTTCTGGACCATCTCCAACAACAATTTTATGCATCTTAGTTCTTATTTCTAAAAACGCTTCGATGTTTTTTTCTAATGAAACCCTACCAATGTAAACAATATACTTTTTCATTCCCTTTTTTCTTTTTAAAGGATTAAATAATTCAGTATTAACTCCCCTTGACCAAATTTTAAGATTTTGAAATTGATATTTAGTTAATTCGTTACGCATAGATATTGTTGGGACCAATACATTACATGCATTTTTATGAAAATTTTTTAAAAAAGAGTACCCAATTATTTTTGGTATCATTATTCTTTGCTCTATATATTCTGGAAATCTCGTATGAAAAGAGGTTGTATATCTCAACTTATTATTCTCACAGAATTTTTTCCCCGCAATTCCAACTGGTCCTTCAGTGGCAATATGTATAACATCTGGATCATAATCACCAAAAAATTTTTCTGTTATTTTTTTTGTATTAATTGCTATTTTTATTTCCTTATACCAAGGATAACTAAAATTAGTAAACATCATTGGGTGGAGTACTTCAATTTGATACTTTTGTTTTAAAAATGGATTAATATGTTGGTATGTATTTACCACACCATTAACTTGGGGAAGCCAAGCATCGGTAATGATCGCTAATTTTTTCACACTAATACACTTTCTGCTAGTTTGTTATGTTTATGTTGAAAAATTTTTTCTCTTTCAATTGACCAGTCAATAAGGGATAATTGTCCCTCATTATTTTCCACTAGCGCAGAACAACTCTCAACCCAATCACCATCATTGCAATATAAAACTCCATTTAATTTTTTTATAATGGGCTTATGAATATGGCCGCACACAACAACATCAGCATTTGCTCTTTTAGCACTATCAGATACGGCAAACTCAAAGTTAGAAATAAAATTCGTGGCTCTTTTTGTTTGATGTTTGAGAAATTGAGATAATGACCAATAAGATAGACCTAGTTTTCTTCTGACAAAATTTAGATAGTTATTCAACTTTAATATAAATTCGTATAGAGATGACCCAATACTTGCCAGCCATTTAGCGTTTAATATAACTGCATCAAATTCATCACCATGTAAAACAAGGGCATTTCTTCCATCAGCTAATTTGTGTGTAAACTTATTTTTTATTGATATATTCCCTAGTGAAAAACTTGTGTAACTTTTCACAAGTTCGTCATGATTACCTGGGATAAATATTACTTTTGTACCTTTTCTTGCTTTACGCAAAATCTTCTGGATAATGTCATTATGAGTTTGATGCCAATAAATTTTTTTTTTCATTCTCCATGCATCAATAATATCGCCAACTAAAAATAAATATTTTGAATCTGTTGATCTCAAAAATTCAAGAAGCATTTCACTCTTGCTATTTTCTGTTCCAAGATGAAGATCAGATATCCATATAGTTCTATAATATGAAACTGATTGCTGATCTTTCATTTTATTAATAAATAATAGAAAGAATTTGTTAAAATTTTATTTCAATTACATTAACTAAATTTTTTTTTTACAGAAGTATTAATTAAATATTGAGTTTTTATTACTTGGATCTAATCTATAAGTGCTATTCCTTAAAAATTTTGTAATCTCAATAAGATTGCCAATTTCTTTTATGGTTTCAAAGGGTATTCTTTGTCCAATATGAACATCAATTTTTTTTCCCATTCTTCTTTTAAGTTCATATATCATTAAAGAATATCGAAAGACTTGCCCAATTTTATCAGCAACATGAAAAAGTTCGCTATTTTGTCCTTCAAAAAAAATTGGGAGGACAGGTGATTGAGTTTTCATTATTATTTTTGAAGTAAATTGTTTCCATTCACGATCTATTGCTTTGATTCCTTTTTTTAATTTTGGTTTCGTTGAAACTGATCCTGATGGAAAAATGATTAGTGCCCCATTATTTCTTAAGTGTTCTTCGCATTCTTTACGTGCAGCGATATTATTTATTAAAGCATTTCTATTTTTTGAAAAATCAAGAGGAATAATTTTATTCTTAATAAGATCTGCTCCTTGTAAAACTTTATGCGTAATAATTTTGTAATCTTGTCTAATTTTACTAATTAAAGAGCATATTGTAAGACCATCAGCTATTCCAAATGCATGGTTAGCGATTACGACAAGTTTGCCATTTTTAGGAATATTACTTTTAGAATGATAATGTGTCTGAATACGGAGACCTAATCTTTCAATTGCATCATGCCAAAAATTCTCTGGAGGTAAATTTTCTCTTAAATAATCCTCATACAACTTACGTAACTTAATTTTACCCGTTCCCAATTCGGTTAATTGAATAATAATCTTTCCAACAGGATTAACTTCGGAGTTAGAAAAGGTAAGCGCTGGTTTATTAATTTTCATAAAATTTACTTTAAATTCTTAATTTTATAATGTTAAACAATTGTTAAAGTACTCGAAAAAGGAGAAATAAAAAATTAATCCCACTCACAATTATTGGTAATTAGCAGGAGGAAATAATACTGTGAGTGGTAAGAAACATTTAAATTTTATTGTTTACAAATAGATTAATGGAATATTAAATTTTTATAAATTTAATTAATTTTTAACTTCATTAATTCTCAAATAAATTTTTTAGTTCTTTCAATTTATCAAAAATTGAATCTCTTACTTCTCTAAATTTATCTAATTGGTTTGAACTAAAATGATCTGATGCCGGATCATCAAATGGTATTGAAAATATCTGAGCTTTGGAATTTAAAACTGGACATACCTCTTCTTTACAAAGCGTAAAAACGGTATTTAATTCATCTCTAAATTTGTTGTCTAAGCTTTCAAAATCTTTTGAATAATGTTTTGATATATCAATATCGATTTCACCCATAACCTCGATAGCATTAGGATTAACTTCTTTGGGCACTGATCCTGCACTTTGAATAATGCAATTAGGATATAATTTTTTTGCAATTCCTTCAGCCATTTGACTTCTTGCTGAATTAGCAACACACATAAAAAGAATATTTTTATTTTTCATGTTAGCAAATAAATATATCCAAAAATAAATAGTGGGAGTTGTAAACCAAAGTTTGTGAGCAGAGCTCTATCTTTTGTCATATAACCAACAATTGACCAACCAACAGCACCTGTACCGTGAATAATTATGTTAATTGGATACGCATTTAAATTGGTTAATAATATTCCTGATAAAATTAACGCGGTGCTAAACCACTTAATTCTATTAATTGATAAATCTGTCATATCTTCTCCTAAATTCTATAGATTGCGAATATTACACTTTACTTAAAGATAAAGATATTAATCAAATTGTAACAAAAATTTAACATTTCTTTCTTTTTTTTTGAAAAGTTCTATAAGCACGCCATGTTTGGATTAAAAAGTGCATCATTATTTGGTGATACCAAAAAGCTTGAAAGAGAAATTGATGAGTTTGTTGATATTGTCTCTGAAGTAGGTTTGGTATTTAAATCGATAGTTCCAACTTATCTCAATCATTCCGCCAATGGTAAATTTGAGGAAATGGTTGAAAAAGTTAAAGAAATGGAAAGTAAGGCCGACAAAATTACAAAAGATGTTGAGCATACTCTTTATGAAGAAACACTAATCCCAGATGCAAGAAGTGATGTGTTACGACTTCTAGAACACATCGACGAATTAATTGGAATGTACCAAGGAAATTGCTATCACTTCTCTATTCAAAAACCTAATTTTCCAAAAGAATTTCATGAAGATCTTATTGAGTTAACAGAGACTGTTGTAAATTGTGTTGAGTCACTTTGTTTGACTGTCCGATCATTTTTTAGAGATATTAAATCTGTTAGAGATAATGCTCATAAAGTAACTTTTTATGAAAAAGAATCTGATATAAAATTTAGTTCACTTGCAAGAAGAATTTTTGATTCTGAATTACCTCTAGATCAAAAAATGCATCTTCGATATTTTGTAGAAAAAATTGATCGTATTTGTGATCAAGCAGAAGACATAGCTGACGAGGTTCAAATTTACGCTATTAAACGTTCCGTTTAATTTTCAATGGAAATTACAATTCTAATTTTTTTATTTGGTGGTTTTTTTTTAGGTTGGTCACTTGGTGCCAATGATGCAGCAAATGTTTTTGGAACTGCAGTTGGAACACGAATGGTTAGTTTCACAAGTGCAGCAATAATTTGTAGTGTCTTTGTTATTCTAGGTGCAATTATTAGTGGAGCAGGAACAACAGAAACTTTAGGTAAGTTAGGTGCTATTAATGCATTACCTGGTGCCTTTGCAGCATGTGTGGCTGCAGGCATATCCGTTTATTTAATGACCAAAGTTGGCTTGCCTGTTTCAACAACGCAAGCGATTGTTGGAGCAATTGTTGGTTGGAATTTATACACGGGATCTTCAACTAATCTTCAAGTTTTAATTACTATTTTAGGAACATGGATACTCTGCCCTATCATTGCAGGAGTTATTGCAATGGGTTTATTTACTTTTACAAAAAGAGTTATACTCAATAGAAAGTTACATATTCTCAGACTTGATGCCTATACAAGAACAGCTTTACTTTTAGCGGGTGCTTTTGGTGCTTATAGTTTAGGTGCAAACAATATTGCCAATGTAATGGGTGTCTTCGTACCTATATCACCGTTTACTGATGTTACTATTGGAAATTTATTTGTCTTTTCCTCAAAAGAACAATTATTTCTGCTGGGTGGTTTAGCAATAGCTGTTGGTGTTTTTACTTACTCGAAAAGAGTTATGTTTACCGTGGGTAATGATCTCTTAAAAATGACACCAGTGGCAGCATTTATTGTTGTTATATCGCATTCTATTGTTTTATTTTTATTTGCATCCCAGGGTATAAGTGCTTTTTTACAATCTATAAATCTTCCCTCTATACCTTTGGTACCAGTATCAAGTTCCCAAGCTGTTGTCGGCGGCGTAATTGGAATTGGTCTTTTAAAAGGAGGAAAAGAGGTTCAATGGTCAATTGCAGGTAGAATTTCTTTGGGTTGGATGACGCTACCTATAATTGCAGCTTTAATTTCTTTAATTGTTTTATTTATTCTAGAAAATATTTTTAATTTAACGGTCTCTTTTTAATTAACTGCTCGATAAGAAAAAATAAAATCTTCTTGGATTTTTGACTCAATAGCTCCTTTTCTTCTTGATCGCACTAAATCAATAGCTTCTTGTTTTTCATAATTAAATTCAACAAGTAAAATAGCAGCTATAGTGCCAGCTCTTCCTTTTCCTCCACGACAATGTAAGACTATATTTTTACCATCTATCAATTCGTTCTTTAATAAAACTTTTGTTGTTTCCCATTTATATTTAAAATCTTTATCTGGTGCTCCCATGTCATAAATGGGTAAATGGTACCAATGTAATTTATGTTCATAAATATTTTTGACAAACAAAGTTTTATCACACAATTTTTCAAATTCGCTATCTTCAACAAAAGAAGTAATAGAACTACAATTATTATTTTTAAATATTTCTAATTCGTTTGCTAAAATTGTTTCTTCAAATAAACCATTAGAGTTAAGACCTGGGAAAGAAGTTAATATAATTTTTCCTGCAAATGACTTAGAGTCAATAAAATCATAGTTGCTTAATTGCATTTACGCTTGTTTAGCTAAAAAAGACTCTCTTGCTTCTTCTAAATAGGGACGGAAATGTTCAACATCGGGAGTTTTTTTATCTAGAATTTTTGCTAAATCATCAAATCTTCTAAGCTCTACTGCTTCATCCATAAAAGGTTTGCTTATAAACGCATCTGCTTCTTCTTTTGTGAAAGGACCACCTTGAACTTTTAACGAAAGTTTCGATGCTTCTGATAGACTATCATAATAACCTTCTTCAACACTTGATAAATATCTTTTTGAGTCAACATGTGCTCTAATTGGTAAAATAACATCCTCACCAAAATATTTTTTTAAAAAATCAGCACCTAAATTTTCATGATGACCATCTTTCCCTTCATGAATGGGATCGCCGTCCTCATAGATAAGGTGGCCAACATCATGCAGTAATGCTGCAGCAATTGTTGGTCCTGGTAATTTATTTTTTTCAGCAAGTTCAGCGCATTGGAGTGCGTGCTCAAGCTGTGTCACATCCTCATTACCATATTGAATATCAGCACCTTTTGTTTTCAAAAGATGTAAGAGATAGTCTACAATATTTTCTTCCATTTTCATTTATAATTAACTTATTAGAAAATAAATTCAATTCCAACTTTAATAAGATTGATCAAATTTATAATAATATTTATTAAGTAAATATTTAATGGATAAAAAATTATTAACCCCTGGTCCTCTCACGACATCGATGTCAACAAAAGAGGCTATGCTTCATGATTGGGGTTCGAGAGATACAAAATTTATTGATCTCAATGCATCAATTAGAGATTCCCTTGTTAAATTAATAGACGGTGAAGATAAATATCAATGTGTTCCAATGCAGGGAAGTGGAACTTTTGCCGTAGAGTCGATGGTAAGCTCTCTTACTCAAAAAGATTCTAAAATTCTGATTCTGATCAATGGTGCTTACGGACAAAGAATGAAAAAAATGTGCACATATTTAGGGAGAGATTTTATTGAATATGAAGTTGCTGAAAATGAAGTACATGACATCAATAAAATTGAAGACTTAATTGATAGCAACAACTTAACACACGTCTTTGCTGTATATTGTGAAACGACATCGGGTATTTTAAATCCTATTGAAGACATTGCAAAATTGGTTGAGGGGAAAAATTTATCGTTATTCATCGATGCAATGAGTGCCTTTGGTGCATTACCCTTAAGTTCTAAAACAATTACTTTTGATGCTGTAGCCGCTTCATCAAACAAATGCTTAGAAGGTGTGCCAGGTGTTGGTTTCATTCTTGTTAAAAATGAAGTTATTCAAAATGCAAAAGGCAATAGTCACTCACTAAGTCTAGACTTGTATGATCAATGGCAAGCAATGGAAAAAAATAAACAATGGCGATTTACACCTCCAACACACGTATTAGCTGCATTCAACCAAGCTATTGAAGAACATAAAGAACAAGGCGGTGTAAAAGGAAGAGGTAAAAGATATAAAAAAAATTGTGAAATTATTTGTAATGGAATGAAAGAGTTGGGATTTGAGCAACTACTTCCTGATAATTTACAAGCACCAATTATTATTACGTTTAAACAACCTAATGATCCTAAATTTAACTTTGAGAAATTTTATAATGCTCTTAGTGAAAAAGATTTTTTAATTTATCCAGGAAAACTAACAGTGGCAGAAACTTTTAGAATTGGGTGTATTGGTAATTTAGATGAACAAGACATGATGGATACGATAAAAGCTGTAAAAGAAGTCGTTACTGAATTGGGATTAACATTAAACTAACAAAATAATGACAAAAGAAATTGAAATACCATTAGTTAAAGCAACAAATGAAAATCTTAAGGGATACGGATATTTAATCGATAGTTTTGAAAATAGTGATATTGAAATTGTTACTTGGCCAAAACAAGGATGGCGCGACATAGAAGAGGGAACTGGTAATGAAGGTGGAACTACCGAAGGTTCTTTTGATACCTGGTGGCAAGGTGATGTTCTTTATGGACAAAATAATGCTGTTCAACATAAGAGCGATTATGAGGTAGATGGAAAATATATACTGGGTTATGCCAATAATCCTGATCAAGAATTACAAAAAGATAAATATTCAGATCCAACAAAAATTTTTTTATGGCATGCAAATTATCATCCTGATGGAGGTCAGCTTTTCTTTCCTGAAGAAAATAAACCATTTATTTGTCCTTTAGCCTTACCTACAGACGACATTGAACCAGAACATTTTAAAGCATTTTATTGTGACGGATCAAAAGGTTTGTATATTCATCCAAATATTTGGCATGAAGGGGTGTTTCCAGTTACAGAAAAACAATCGTTTCAAGGAAAACAAGGTAAAGTACATGCAAGAGTTAGCATCGACTTAAAAGAGGAATTTAATAAGTATATTTATTTTAAAACTGCGATCTAATTATAAATTTATATTTAATAATGAAAATTATTCACCTTTCAGACCCTCATATTTATATTGATAAGATTCATGGCATAGATCCTGTCAGTAAATTTAAAAAAGCATTAACTCATATAAAAAATAATCATGGTGATGCAGATTTATTTGCCATCACAGGTGATATTACAGACTTAGGTGATAAAGATTCTTATCAGTTATTTTTAAAAATAATTGATGAAGCAGGTCTGCCGAAGAATTTAAATCCTCAACTAATTATAGGTAATCATGATAACAGAGATGAATTTAAAATAAACTTTCCTGATATTGAAACCGATCCAAATGGATTTATTCAATACTTTAAGGATATAGATAATAAACGTTTAATTTTTATAGATACTAATCTGATTAACACTCACCAAGGACATTATTGTGAAGAGAGGCAAGAATGGTTAAATAATATTTTAAGTAAGACTAATACGGATACGTACATCTTTATGCATCATAATCCACTGGCATTAGTAAAAGAGGAAAGTGATGGAATAGGATTACAACAAAAAAAAGAGTTTCAACAAATTTTAACTAAAAATAATAATATAATAAAACATATTTTTTTTGGTCATCAACACATTACAAGTTCTGGCTCTTATTGTGGTATTACTTTTTCCTCCCCAAGAAGTACTTGGTCTCCTCTAATACCTAACTTTTCAAATGAATATCGTTTAGGAACGGCTAATACAGATACAAATTATAATGTTGCAATAATTCGATCTGACGCCTTAATTATTCATACAGAGGATTTTTTAAAAACAGAAGTTAATTGGTTTAAATAAAAAATTATTTTTTTTCGATTACAAATATTTCATTGTTAAAATAAAGACCTTTATTTTTAGCAACAATGTTTTGAACAATTTTTTCATAGTTTTTAGTTTTTTCTACTTTCATTACTTTGTCGTCATCCATTTGATTGACATATATGGAGGCATTCCAAGCAGAAAAAACTAATGATGTCGCTATACCTCCGCTGATTTCTGTTGGTAGAGCTCTCAATTTACATTTAATAATTCTTTTTTCTCCAAAAGATAATCTTCTTAATAAATCTTTATCTAAATTTTTCTTAAGATAAGAAATGATACTATTTCCAAGAGAAGGAAATGGGTCCTCTTTTGGCCAAATTTTACGAATTATTTCATTAGCAGGATCTTTTCCTGAAGCATGAATAGTTAATAATTTCCCTTTTGATTTTAACGCTCTAATCATTGGTTCGATGACATATTTTGATTTCTTTTCTGCTGTGATTCTTGAACGATAAGGCTGTGAAGCAATAATAAGATCAAATTTATTATCTGATTTTTTTTTGGTAGGTATTAATTCATTTACATTAAATTCTTGATCTTCGCGGTAGATAACCATGACTGAAGGCTCTTTATAAGTATGGTTACCTGACTTTTTATTAATTTCTATATTCCATTTTTTTTCTAAAAATTCATTTTGTTTTCTTAATTGTTGGGCAAATTCAAGAGAGGTATCTCCTTTTAATTTAATAATATTCCAATTAATTTTTTTCTGTTTAACTTCATTTTTTGATTTTAGGTTTGCAGCTTCAGCGTAGTGTAGATTTGAAATGACAAAAACCGTATTCTTATGTTCAACAAACCTATCGGGTAATTTTTCTAAACCTAATCTTACATCTTCTATGCTTATTTCTTTTGTGCAAACTAATAAAGGTACGTTAGGCTTAGCCTCGTGGCACTGACGCATAACATTCATAAGTAAGGAACCATCACCCATACCAGCATCAAATATTTTTATGCCAGGTTTTTGAGGTTTAATTTTATTTATGTGAGGGCGTATCGCATCAGCAATTTGATTTTTTTCATTTGTTGTTGTGACAAATAATAAGTATTTTTGTCTGTTATCATAAAACCTGAAATTTTTTTTCATTACTAATAAAGTCCCATTGATTTAGCAGAAGAGATGAAGGCTTCTTTATTGCCAATAAAGTTTTTACCTCGTTCCCCTAAAAACGCATCATCTACTATATTATTCCATTCTTGAACAGGAACTTTTATTTCATTTAAGTTAAGAGGAACCTCTAAAGAACGCATAAATTCACTCAGATGATTTGCGGCATTTTCAAGGTTATCGTTAAAAATTAACTTTAGTCTTTCTTCAGCGACACTATCAATTCCAACCATACTTTTAGTAATCATGGGTAAAGTAAATGAACAAGCAATACCATGTTGAATGCCGTAATTGAGCGTCACAGGGTATGATAGATTGTGCGCAATAGCAGTTTTTGTATTGGAAAACGCTAAGCCAGCATGAACGCATGCCAGTGCAATGTTTGAACGTAATTCAACGCTTCTTAAATCTTTAGCGAGAAGTGGTAAATTTTCTAATACTAATTTTGATGCTTGTATTGCATGAGAAGCAGAAATTGGGTTTGCATTAATATTCCAAATACTTTCCATTGAATGAGAGAGAGCATCTAAACCTGTTGAAATGGTCAAGCCTAAAGGTTTATCAACCATAATAGATGGATCGATAATTGCTTTTTCTGCATAAAGAGATTTATGCGCCAAAGATAATTTATTGTTTTTTTCTTTATCCCAAATTGTGGCCCAACACGTAAGCTCACTTGATGTTCCTGAAGTTGTAGGTATTGCAATAATCTTGATTGGATTTTCGACTCTTGGATTTTTCTTATTACGAACGAAATCTGTTAGATATTCTTGTTTATCTTTAAATGCAGCAATTGCTTTAGCTGTGTCTGTAACAGAGCCACCACCTATAGCTAAAATATAATCTACCGATTCATTGATTGAAGAAAATTTATTTTGTAGTTCTAAAATATCCTTATAATCTGGATTAGGCTGAACATCGGTCATAATGGATAAAGGTGGATTTGAAGAAGATTTTAATTCATCGCTATATTTTTTAAAAATTTCCTCTGGATGAGTGATTATGATGTAGTTCTTATTTTTAAGAGCATCATGTACTTCTGTAAATCTATTTTCTCCAAAGATAATTTCAACAGGATTAAAATAATTCCACATTACCTTAAATTGATTTTGCCGCTTTAGTTAGAATTGTCATTTTCTCAATTGCTTGTTCTCGTGTAAAGAAACCTAAACCACAATCTGGTGCAGCTATTAAGCGGTGTTCATCAATATGTTCAAGTGAATCTTTGATACGAACTCTTACCTCTTCAACAGACTCCATTCTACTTTTTGCAATATCAATAAATCCAAAAATTACTTTTGTTTTAGTAAATTTTTCTAAAAGATTTAAATCATTATGCCTATGTGAATCTTCTAAAGATACTTCATCAATAGTTGAATCATCTACCAGTGATGCAATTCTATCATAAGCATCTAGATCAGCCTTTTTATACCCTTCTGAGTCTAATGAGTTAGGATAACCACAACAAATATGGCAAACGCGTTGCACTTCTTTAGGAATACCATGCATCATTCTTTCTAAATTTTCCATACCATATGAATGAGCTTCATCGGGTTTTCTAGCAAATACTGGTTCATCAATTTGAATATACTGACAACCTGCATCCACAAGTGCCTTAATTTCTTTATTGAGAGCTAATGCTAAATCAAAACCAAGTTTTTTCATGTCATCATAGTAATTGTTAGCAATTGAATCTGTAATTGTCATTGGTCCAGGTAGCGTAATTTTAACTGGGTTTTTTGTAAATTGTTGTGCACTCTTCCAGTCTAAATACATACGTATTTCTTTACTTGAAATTGGTGCAACAATAGTTGGAAGGTCAGCTTCGAACGCGCCTTGTCTTACTGACTTATGTGTAACTTCCTTAAAACTTACACCATTTAAAAATCGACATTGATATAATACGTAACTCTCACGTCTGACTTCTCCATCTGTTGGAACATCAATACCCGCATTTACTTGATCAGTTATAACTTCTTTAATTGCTGCTAAAAATAATTTTTCAGCATCTGCACCTGCAGACTCTAATGCTTTTTCATATGCGCCAGGTGACCAATTTGATAATAATCCTTTTGACGCTTTTCTCTCTTCTTCTGATTTTGTCCCTAAAAACCAATCTTGAATAGGTGTTTGTTTCGGTTTTGGATAAGCACCTATTGTAGTTGTTTTAAGAGGCATCTATTTTTACTCCCATTTAAATTTAAAATAAAACAGCGGCTTTTATAAAGCCGCTGTAATAAAAAGTTAATAATAAATAATCTCAAATTACATAAGATCGTTTATTTCTTCCATCATTTCTTCTTGGAGATCACCCATATCATCAGCGTCGCCTGTAGCAATTTCTTCTGTGTAATCATAGATTACCTGTGTAACAGCTAATCCATTTTCTCCAGGATATGCAAACCAATCTGCAAGAAGTGGAAGTTGTTCAACAGCAGTAAGTTTATTAGGGTTTTTACTATAGAAATCTCCTAATAATTCATTCGCTGCTTTGTTTGGTGGAACATATCCAGTTGTTTCAGCAACTAATGCAGCACCGATACCTGATGTAATGAACTTTAAGAAAGTCCATGCAGCATCAACTCTTGCTGGATCATCAGATGTAGACACTAACATTGCAGCGTTTCCACCTGCTGGTAATCTTGCTGGTGTTCCATTGTTAACTCCAGCCATTCCAGGGAATGGTGCAGTTTTTAAAACAAAGTCTGCCTTTGCAGCATTAACTGAACCCAAGCTTGAAGTAGACCAGAACATCATACCAATAGTACCTGCGTTAAACGCAGCTTGACCATCAGCAATTGAATAGTTTGGCATATTACATCCGCTCATGATTGCTTTCATTTGCTCTAACGTTGCAAGTCCTGCATCACCACCCATATTTACAGCTCCATCTTTAACCATTGGAACATTCTGAGTGTGCATTAATGCTTGGTGGAACCAGTTACCTGTGATGTTCCAACCAAAGTATAGAGTTCCTTTACCTGCTGCTTCCAATTTATTACATGCTGCAATAACTTCGTCCCAGTTAGTTGGAATACTATTTACACCTGCTTCAGCTAATAAATCCATATTATAATATCCAACTGGCGTTGATACAGAAAATGGTAATCCATAAACTTCACCACCGAATGTTGAAAGACTTAACATAGCAGAATGGTAACCATCTTTTTCAAAAGCAGCTTCTTTTGCAATAAATGGCTCTAAAGACTTAGCAATACCTTTGTCAACTAGAGGTGCTTGTCTGTTAAGACCTTGCATTGTTACATCTGGTAAATTACCTGAAGTAGACTCTCTGAAGATTGTTGCAGTTGCATCCTCATAGTTTTCATAAGTTGCTCTAAATTTAACTTGAATATCTGGATGTGCTTTTTCAAACTCTGGCATAATAGCTTGAAACGTTACATCGAATAATCCTGAATAAGGATAAGCTACTTCTATTTCAATAGACTTAGCTGAATTAACAGAACCATAAAAACCAAAAGCTAATACGGCAGCCAATCCTGTAATTAATTTTTTCATTTAATCCCTCCGATTCAAATATAATAATTAATCTAACACGTAGCCTCAAAAGGTTACAATTTTATTACGAAAATATTACTAAAAAATAAGCTTATTTTTCCACAGAAATAAAAAAATTAGAGAAAAACTGGTTTATTTACCAAGGTAGCGAAAAGGTTTTTACATTAGTAAAACTTTTCATTGCTTCAATAACACCCTCTTTGTAACCAAGACCTGAATCTTTAATTCCTCCAAAAGGAGACATTTCAATTCTATAACCTGGAACCTCCCAAATATTTACAGTGCCAACATTTAAACCTTGAATATATTTTTTTGCTCGCATGAAGTTATTTGTACATACACCAGATGATAATCCGAATGCGGTTGAATTAGATATTTTCATTACAGCTTCATCGTCATTAGGCACACGAATGATTGGGATAACTGGACCAAATGTTTCTTCTAAAACTAATTCACTTTTAGGATCAACATGATCTACAACTATTGGAGGTAACAAAGCACCCTTTCTTCCAGGGTGATATAAAATTTTTGCACCGTCTTCTTCAGCCATAGAAACTCTTTTATCAAAAAGTTCTGCAGCTTGAGCATTAACAACTGTACCTAAGTCTGTTTCCATATTCATAGGATCACCAAATTTAATTTTCTTAGCACGCTCAAGAGCCATTTCAACAAATTGATCTGCAATAGATTCTTGAACCAGTATTCTTTTAACAGCTGTACAACGTTGACCAGAATTTTTCGTTGCTCCCGTAACAGCTAGCTCAACAGCTTTTTTAAGATCATCAGCATCTAAGTCATTTAAAACAATTAATGGATCATTACCACCTAGCTCAAGAACTGTTCTTTTGTATCCAGCTTGTTCAGCAATTAATTTTCCTACACCTACACTACCTGTAAAAGTAATGAGATCAATATTTGGATTTTTGATCATTTCTGATCCAATGTCTTGAGGCCATCCAGTTACAACTGAAAACATTTCTGGTGGCAGACCTGCTTCATATAAAACATCAGCGAGTACCATTGCTGTTAAAGGTGTTAATTCTGTCTGCTTACATACTGTACAATTATTAGTTGCAATTGAAGGAGCAATTTTATGCGCTACCATATTCAAAGGGTGATTAAATGGAGTGATTGCTGAAATTGCCGTTAAGGGCTCTCTTATGGTAAATATTTTTCTCGCTTTTCCATGTGGAGTTAAATCACAAGAAAATATTTCTCCATCATCAAGAATACAAAGTTGAGCCGTTAAAGAAAAGACATCAAAAGCTCTTCCTACTTCGTATAAAGAATCTTGTTTTGAAATACCAAGTTCTAAAGTAATAATATCAGAAATTTCTTCTTTTCTTTTAACAAGTACTTCTGCAGCAGTTTGAAGAATTTTTTGTCTCTCGTATCTTGTAAGTTTAGGTTGGTAATTTGCAGCAATATCTAAAGCCTTTCTTGCATGCTCTACAGTACCGGCAGGAACAGTTCCGATTACTTCACCTGTAAAAGGGTACTCAACATTTATTGTTTTATCTGAAGTAACTTTTTCTCCAGCAATACGCATTGCTTCATTAATCATTTTTTTGTGCATCATAGGGCTCCATTTATTGCATAATAAAATGCATCATAGTTATATAATTGTTTTCTAGTATCTAAGTTTTGTAATTTTAAATTTGATATGAATGGAACTTCTCTTTCATGGAGTCCTCCATGAGAACGTAAAGGTTCATTTAATCCAGAAAGATTGTGTTTATCTTCCGATGAACCAATAGTCATAAATTCTGAAGACATACATATAATATCCCCCATTCTATCAGGAGGTAAATTATAAGTAGAGCATCCTTCATCTTTTGTTAAAACAACTTCTATATCTTTTATTTCTTTAATAGCATTTACAACTGAATCTACCCTGCTCTTGTCTTCTAAATAAATTGTTGCAAAAGAACCAAGTGAACCATGATGAACGACATATGGATCTGTAATTGGTAGGATGACTTTAGCCATGTTTGGTTCAAATTTTTTATCTAAATAATCTTGTAAAAATATTGCATTAGGTGAACCATCTTCTTTTGATTTTGGTTTCATTCCGTGATCTGCTGTGATGATTATAGAAACATTCTCCTTATTTAAAAGTCCAATATATTTATCAAACATTGCATAAAATTTATTTGCTGTTTCATTTCCCGGTGCATATTTGTGTTGAATATAATCCGTAGTCGATAAATACATAATATTTGGTTTAAACTCCTCAAGAAGTTTTACGCCTGCAGCCATTACAAATTCAGAAAGTCCTTCAGAATATACTTCTGGAACTGGCATCCCCAACCAATCGTTTACATTATCTATACCATTGAGATCTTTTGTTGCTTGATCAGATTTTTCAGCAGAAAAACAAATAGCTCTCTCATCATCAAAACTTAATCCGTTTCCTAAAAGTGTTCTCAACTTGTCTTTTGCAGTAACAAGAGCAATTTTAGAACCAGAATTGTAAAATTTTTCAAAAATAGTTGGTGCTCGCATATATTTTGGGTCATTCATCATTACTTCTTCACCCGTCTCAGGTGTATAAAAGAAGTTTCCGCATATACCGTGTACAGAACTTGGTTGGCCTGTTACAATCGAAATGTTATTTGGATTTGTAAAACTTGGAATAGCGCTGTGAACAAGTAGGTTTTCACCACTTGCAATTAATTTATCAAGATTTGGTGTAAGATTAGATTTTGATGCTTCTTCGAGATACTCTTTTTGACTACCATCAAGGCATATAACAATAGCAGTTTTTGAGAAAGAGCTTGGATATTCTCTTTTATTAATTTCTAAATTATCGGACACGAATTCAACTAATATATATTATTAAAAATACGAATTTATAGTTATCTGCTAGTTAAACTCAATCATAATTTGAATATTTGTTAATAAAATTGAAATAAAACTGAAATAAATAGATTTAAAATATTCTCAAATTTAATAAAATTTTGTAGATTAAAGTTAAGATACAGGGGGAATGAGTGGGGACAATATCACTTAAAAATATTTCAAAGTCATTTGGGTCTACCCAAGTACTGAATAATTTGAATGTTGATATAAACGATGGAGAATTCTTAACGTTAGTTGGTCCATCTGGTTGTGGTAAATCTACATTACTTAGAATAATTGCAGGATTGGAACAGCAGACTTCAGGTGATGTATTAATAGATAATAAAAATGTAAATAGAGTTAGAGCCAGTGAAAGAGATTTGGCAATGGTATTCCAGTCATATGCTCTTTATCCTCATCTTACAGTAAGAAGAAATTTGGAAACTCCATTAAGACTTAGAGATTATAATGCATTTGAAAGACTTCCCTTAATTGGTAATTTTTCACCAAGCAAAAAAGAGAAAACAGAATCTATAAATCAATTAGTAAATAAAACTTCTGAAACTCTAAAAATTTCAGAACTATTAGATAGAAAACCTGGACAATTGTCAGGTGGTCAAAGACAAAGAGTTGCTCTTGGTCGTGCTATGGTTAGAGAGCCTGTTGCCTTTTTAATGGATGAACCTCTTTCAAATTTAGATGCTGCTTTGAGAGTTCACATGCGATCTGAACTATCTGAACTTCATAATTCACTTAAAACTACTTTTGTGTACGTTACACATGATCAAGCAGAAGCATTAACTATGTCTTCTAGAATGGCTGTTATGATTGATGGAAATTTATTACAACTTGATACACCTCAAGAAGTATATGACAATCCTTCCTCATTAAGTGTGGCTCAGTTTGTTGGAAGTCCAAAAATAAATATATTTAAAGGAACTTCGGACTCAAGTGGGACAGTAAGTTTTCTCAACGTTAATTTAAAAAGAAAAAGTTCTGAAAGTAATACAGATTTACATATTGGTATTCGACCAGAACATTTAGAAATTACAAATGAAAGTAATGAAAATACATTTAGTGGAACAGTTGCATATAGAGAAAATTTAGGTTCAGATATTTTCTTTCATGTAAATATTGAAGACGGTTCAAATAAAATAATTGTAAGGGGCTTGCCACAATTGACACACCAAATTTCAAACGGTTCTAGTGTGAATATTAAAAGAGTTTCAGATAAAGCATTACTATTTAATCAAGTAGGAATGAGAGTTCAATTTACTAATGCATAATTCAAAAGCTCACATATGGTTTATTGCACCAGCAATCATACTGATGATAATTATTTTAATCTTTCCTCTTTTTCTTGCAGGAGGAATTTCTTTTACTGACTATAATTTAGGAAACAAAACATTCGAGTGGGTTGGACTAGAAAATTATGACAAAATGTTCAATCGAAAAACATATGTCAAAATGATTTGGGCCACAGCGACGTATGTTATTGTTGTCGTTCCAATTTCTGTTGTACTTGGATTATGTGCTGCTATGCTCTTAAATTCACTAAGATTTGGCGCTGATATATATAAAACAATTTTCTTTCTTCCAGTTATGGCAACTCTTCTTGCAATGGCAATTGCATGGGAATTTACTCTTCATCCAACATTAGGAATTGTAAATAGTTTTTTAGCAAATGGGTGTGGGGGAGTTAGGGAATTCATTCTTGGTTTTCATTGGTTGCCATGGGTAGACTCACAAGAAAGTTGGTATGCTGTAGCATGTGCAAACAACATGGATTTTCCATATTGGTTAAAGCAAAAAAATACTGCGATTTGGACAGTATGTTTCATAGGAATTTGGCAGGCTTTTGGTTTTAACATGGTTTTATATTTAGCTGGCTTAACAAGTATACCAAGAGAGTTATACCAAGCTGCAGAAATGGATGGTGCTAAATCTACATGGGAGCAATTTAAACTTGTTACATGGCCAATGCTTGGTCCAACAACGTTGTTTGTTGTGACTATTACTACCATTAGAACATTTCAGGTATTTGATACTATCGAAATACTTACTAAAGGTGGTCCATCAAAAACAACATATGTCATGATGTATGCAATCTTTGAAAAAGCTATTCAACAAAACTTAACAAGTATCGGTGCAGCAATCACTGTTGTCTTTATTGGATTTATTCTTGTGTTAACGTTTTTCCAAAGATATGTCATTGAGAAGAGGGTTCATTATTAATGGAAGCTAAACAATATATTGGGGAAGGTTGGAAGCATGCAATCTTAATTATTGGTGCTATCGTAGTGATGCTCCCTTTTTATATGATGGTTTCAATGTCATTAAAATCTCAGCAAGAAATCCAATCAATTTCTGGTGGTCTTATTGGTGCGCAAGAAACTCAAACGTTTCCTGTATGTGTTAAAACTGGTTATTCAGAAGAAACATGTACAATGAAGCCATATCAATACAACTATTGGTTTGCTTTTGAAAAAGCGCCTATTCCTAGATACTTAATGAATGGTGTCATTGTTACTTTATCAATCTTCATTATTCAGGTTTTAGTCGCCTTACCGTGCGCGTATGCACTCGCTAAGTTACGGTTTTACGGGCGAGAATTTGTTTTCTCAATGGTTTTATTTTGCTTGCTCATTCCAGTTCATGGAATTGCGCTTCCATTGTATGTTATGTTGGCCCAGGCAGGATTAGTTGACACCTATTCCGCCTTGATACTTCCCTGGACCATATCGGTGTTTGGAATTTTTTTAATGCGGCAATTTTTTATGACTGTGCCTGATGAATTAATTGATGCCGCCAGGATGGACGGCATGGGAGAGTACGCAATCGTATGGAAAGTAATGCTTCCAACTGCAATACCAGCATTACTTGCTTTTGCAATATTCTCAGTTGTTGCACACTGGAATGATTATTTCTGGCCTCGTATGGTAATAACAGGAAATAGAGATCTCTTTACTCCGCCGCTTGGTATAAGAGAATTTAGAGGTGGAATTGATAGTGACGAATTTGGTCCAATGATGGCATCGATAGTTACAGTAACAGTTCCTCTTATTGTTGCTTTTATAATCGCGCAAAAACGATTTATTGAAGGAATTACTTTGACAGGCATGAAGTAAATTCTTATCTACTGATGACATTGTCAGTAAATTTTATTTTTATCTTAATTCTTGTTTCTGCTCTATGTCATGCAGTTTGGAGTGCTATAATAAAATCAAGTAAGAACCCATTATCTTTAATGGGTATAACATCTGTCTTAGAAGTTACTATTTTTTTACCTTTAACATTTACTGTTCCATTTCCAACTTTAGAGGTTTGGTATTTTTTAATTGCAACCGTTATCATTCATGTCATTTATAGATTAAATGTAATTTATTCTTATAGGTACGGTGATCTCTCTTACATATATCCAATTTCTAGAGGAAGTTCATGTTTGTTTGTAGCAATCATTAGTATTTTATTTTTAAGTTCTGATATTAGTGTTGCTGGTTTTGTTGGAATATTAATTGTTTGTATTGGATTATTTTTAATTTCTTATGCTAAAAATTTATCTTTTAACTTTAGAGGTTTTGCTCTCGCGATATCAACGGCTATTCTAATTACTGCTTACACTTTAGTTGACGGGGTTGGGGTTAGGCTTTCTGAAAATGGTTTTTCCTATATTTACTGGCTCTTCACACTTAATGGAATACCTTTACTAATTATTGGTTTGATCTCAAAAGATGGTTTACGAAAAAAAGAAACGTACACTTTTATATCGGGGATTGCTGCTGGTGTCTTTGCAACAAGTAGTTACGCAATTGTTGTTTGGAGTATGCAATTTATAGAAATAGCTTATGTCTCTAGTATTAGAGAAATAAGCATTGTGTTTGCTGCAATTATTGGAATGCTTTTTTTATTTGAGAAGAATGCAAAATCTCGAATAATACCTTCTATTTTAATAGTGAGTGGTATTTCGGTTGTTTATTTTCAAATTCTATAAGGAAAAAATATAGACTTTTTGCACGAAAATTTTATATAATTTTTATGACTGAGGATATTGTGGAAGTAGATCCAAAAACCGAAACTATCTCTTGCGATGGTGGTGAAGATGGTTTAGGACATCCCGCAGTTTATTATACCTTCAATAATGAGAACAAAATTGTTTGTGGTTATTGCGGCAAAATATTTATAAGAAAAGAAGAGTAGAAATGTACAAAGAATCTTGGGGTTTAAAAAGAACGTGTCCGTGTAATAAGATACAATATTATGATCTTAATTTAGATAAAATGGATTGTCCTGAATGTGGTAAAGAAATTGAGGTAACAACCTTAGCCAGACCACGTAGAGGTAGAAAACCAGGAAGTACAAATGCGGCGCCTCTCGCAAATCCAATTCCTCCAAAACCAAAAGAAAAAGATGATGATCTTGATATTGATAGTTTTGATGTAGATAACAATGAAGACAATCTTGAGGATGATACTGTTTTATTAGAAGACGAAACAGAAATTGATCCAATAGCTGAAGGTATTAAGCCTAAAGACGACGGCGAAGAAGAATACTAAAATTTCAATAAAAATTTAGAAGATGTTTAAGGTACTACAAAACACTTGGGCCCTTTTTTTTGGCTTTGCTTTAATTAGTCTTGGTCACGGTTTGCAAGGAACACTAATTGGTGTTCGTTCTGTTTTAGAGGGTTTTAGTTTTTTTGCATCAGGACTTATTATAGCTGGTTATTACGTTGGATACTTAACTGGCGCGTTAACAATTCCAAGTTTTTTACAACGTGTTGGTCACATAAGAGTTTTTGCCGCTTTAGCATCGCTTGCTTCTATCGCTATATTATTACACTCAGTATTTGTGCATCCTTATTCATGGATGTTTATACGAATATTAACTGGTTTAAGTCTTGCTGGAATTTATGTCATTATGGAGAGCTGGTTGAATGAAAAATCAACTAATCAAACTCGCGGTCAATTACTTTCCGTTTATATGATTATTACTTTTGTGTTTGTTGGAGCAGGGCAATTTTTATTAAATTTAGGTGATCCTGCTAAAGTTGATTTATTTATTTTAGTATCAATCTTACTATCATTCGCACTTCTTCCTATTCTTTTATCTTCAACAGAACAACCTAATACAGAAAGTCCTAAATTTTTTTCTTTAAGAGAATTTTATACTGTTTCACCTTTAGGTTTTGTTGGTGCCTTAGCAACTGGTTTATCGCATAGTGCAGTTTTTGGGTACGGTGCAATTTATGCTTCATCTATTAATTTAAGCTTATTTGAAATTTCTCTGTATATGATGATTATAACATCAGCTGGTGCCCTATCTCAATGGCCTATTGGATATTTGTCGGATAGAATTGATAGACGTGTTATTCTTATTGGTGTTTCTTTTATGGCTTCAGGTTTAAGTTTATTTTTTGTTTTTGCAAACTTTATGCCGCTAACATTATTCTTGATTTTTACTGGTCTTTTTTCAGTTGCATGTTTACCAATGTATTCACTTACAGTTGCTCATACAAATGACTTCTTACAACCTAATGAGATAGTATCAGCAAGTGCAACCTTTGGTATACTTATTGGTATTGGATCAATTATCGGACCTTTGTTTGTTTCTACTTTCATGGAAATTTTGGGAGCGGTAGGTTTTTATATCTATTTATTTTTAATACACGGACTACTAGGACTTTTTGGTTTGTATAGAATGACTCAAAGAACTAAACCTCGAGATCTTGAATCACAATATAATCCTTTACCACGAAATATTAGTCCTGCCGGTATGGAAATGAACCCCGTTACTGAGCCAACTGAGGACGAGTAAGTCTTTTAAATATTCTGTGAAGTAATAAGAGGATAATTATTCCCATATAAATGACTGGTTCAGTTTTATCAGCACGAACTAAAACATAAAAATGCATACTAGCCAGAATGGCTACTGGGTAAATTAAATAATGAATTTTCTTCCATAATTTAAAACCTAATCGTTTAATCATATTGTTTGTTGAAGTGCTAGCAAGTGGGATTAAAAAAAGAAAACTTATAAAACCAAAAGTTATAAATGGTCTTTTTATAATATCTTGTATGATAAATTTCATATCTAAAAAATGATCTAAAACTATATAAGTGGAGAAATGCAAACAAACATAAAAGAAAGCAAAAAGTCCAATCATTCTTCGTAATACAACTATCGATTTTAAAGGTTTAATATTTGATAGAGTAGTAATCATAAGAGTTATTATTATTAATCTAAGTGCCATTAGACCTAACTCATCCATTAGTTTTTCAATTGGATTTACTCCAAGATTCCCAGTAACAAATTGGTACGCCCAGAGTAGACTAGGAAATAGAATTAAAATAAATAAAACAGGTTTACTGCGATTAAAATTTCTTGTTGAAAACATTCATTAATAAAATTTAGTCAAATCTAAATCTTTATAGAGATGTGCTACTTCTTTTTCATAGCCATTAAACATTAGTGTTTCTCTTCTTTTAAACTCTCCAATTCGTCTTTCTGTTCCTTGACTCCATCTTGGATGGTTTACTTTAGGATTAACATTGGCATAAAAACCATATTCCCAAGGAGCTAAAGTTTCCCAGGATGTTTCAGGTTGAGTATCTAAAAATCTAATTTCCACAATTGATTTAATTGATTTGAAACCATACTTCCATGGAACAACTAATCTTATGGGTGCACCATTTTGATTAGGCATTTCATGGCCATACAATCCAGTTGCTAATATTGTTAGAGGATTCATTGCCTCATCCATTCGAAGCCCTTCTCTATATGGCCAAATAATTGTTCTCTTTTGCTGACCTGGCATTTCTTCCGGTCTGAACACAGTTACAAATTGAACATACTTTGCTGAACTTAAAGGTTCAGCCATTTTTATAAGTTCGGATAACTGAAAACCTTGCCAAGGAATAACCATGGACCATGCTTCAACACATCTCAATCGATAAACCCTATCTTCTATTGTTACATTTGATAAAATTTTTTCTAAGTCAAATGTTTGAGGTTTTTTCACGAGACCATCTATTTTTATTGTCCATGGTCTAGGTTTAAAATTTCCAGAGTTTAAATGCGGATGTTTTTTATGAGTCCCAAATTCATAAAAATTATTGTACGTTGTGATTTCTTCGTAAGAATTAAGTTTGTCGTTTTCATTTAGATTTTTAGTATAAATTGAAAGATCACTATCGTGGTTTGCAAATGCTGATGAGGTAACCGTTGCTAGCATGGCGCTAGCTAAAGATCCTTTTATAAACTTACGTCTATTTAAATATGTCTTATAGGGTGTGATTTCAGATCCTAAAATTTTCATAATAATAATATATATCTTAAATATTAAAATTGAAGATTTGCTTTAATAATCTTAGCTTTTAAAATGGGAGTTATATTTATTTAGTATTTTTTCTGGCCATGTACTTTTGATAAATTCAAGAATAGACCAAACATCTTCATCTGATAACGCATCATTACCAAGCATTTTACCTTCATAATCAGGATTTGATTTTTTAAAACCATATTTTATAACATGAAATAATTGTGCAGGAGAGTGGTGCCAAGTGTGCCCAGTGCCATTAAGAGGAGGTGCTCTTCTATGACCATCTTCATCTAACGATTTATCCCACTCTTCATGACCTGCTAAATTACCCATATGACACCCTGCACAATTTTCAGCATATAGTTTCATACCTTTAAAAATATCAACTTCTGCTGCATGAATACTATGTCCAATACATAATGTTATAAGTACCGAAATTAATTTAAGGGTTTGCATTCTATTTATATAATTTTTTAAATTTATATTTCATTACAAATCTGTCTTTTTTTTGATAGGATATATCTATGAAAAAATTTCTAATCGCATTTGCCATTTTAACTTCAATAATTGCACTTAACAAACATGCGTACAGTGAAAAAGTTCACGGTATTGCAATGCATGGAACACCAAAGTATGCCAGTGATTTTGAAAATCTAGATTATGTAAACCCAAATGCACCTAAAGGTGGGACGGTAAAATTTGGATCATATGGTTCTTTTGATAATCTTAATAGAGTAGCATTTAAAGGTTCTAAAGCTGCTGGACTTGGGTATGTTAATGATACGTTAATGAGAAGAGTATGGGATGAAGCATTCTCTCTCTATGGTTTAATAGCTGAAAAAGTAGAATTGCCTGAAGATAGATCATCTATAACTTTTTATTTAAATGCAAATGCAACCTTTCATGATGGCTCACCAATAACACGCGATGATGTATTGTTTAGTCTAGAAACGTTTCAAACAAAAGGTACTCCAAATCAGAAAAAAACTTATGGCAAAGTTATTAAAACTGAATTGATTGGAAATGATGGAATAAAAATGATTTTTGAAAATAATGAAGATAAAGAATTACCTCTTATTATTGCAGGCTTTCTTCCGATCATTCCAAAAAAGTTTTATGAAAATCTTGATGTTACAAAAACATTTTTAGATATTCCTCTAGGCAGTGGTCCATACCAAGTTGATAGTCTCGATCCAGGACGTCAAATAAAATACAAACGCGTTGAAAATTATTGGGCAAAAGATTTACCGGTAAATAAAGGTCTCTATAATTTTGATACAATTATTTATGATTATTACAAAGACTCAAATGTCTTAGTTGAAGCTTTTAAGGTTGGTGAATACGACTTTAGAAGAGAGTACAATGTTAAACGTTGGTTATCAGAATATGATTTCAAAGCTGTCCAGAATGGTGAAGTAATATTGACAGAAATGAATAACGATAGACCTGTTGGAATGAATGGTCTTGTGATGAATACAAGACGTGACATATTTAATAATAGAAATGTAAGACTTGCTTTAAGTTATGCCTATGATCATGAATGGATTAATAAAACGATATATCAAAATGCTTATGTGAGAACAGATAGTTATTTTGATAATTCACCATTAGCTTCTTCAGGCTTACCATCAAAAAATGAGTTAGAATTGTTGAATGTATGGAAAGATGAAATTCCAGCAGAGGTATTTACGGAAACATTTACTCCACCTATTACGGATGGCAGTGGTAATGACCGTAAAAATTTATTGAAAGCAAAAGAAATACTTGAAAAAGAGGGATGGTTTGTTGAAAATGGAAAACTGGTAAAAGATGGAAAAGAATTCAAGTTTGAGTTCTTGATTGTCAGTCCATCTGATGAGAAAATTGCCTTAGCCTATCAAAGTAATTTAAAAAAACTTGGCATTACAATGGACGTAAGAACTGTTGATTCATCACAGTATCAAGAACGTTTGTTAAGTTATGATTTTGATATGATTAAAAGATATTGGGGAGTCAGTTTAAGCCCAGGAAATGAGCAACAATTTTATTGGGGATCAGAAGTTGGTCAAAAAGATGGAAGCAGAAATTATCCTGGTATCAATAGTCCAGCAGTTGATGCATTAATTGAAAAACTAATTAGTGCAACAAATAGAGAAGAATTGACAACGGCGATCCACGCACTTGATAGAGTATTGTTATGGGGTCACTATGTTGTTCCTCTTTATCATAGCAACAAAGACAGAATTGCTTATTGGGATTTTTTTGAATACCCAGATGAAATTCCACTTTACGGAATTGTAATTGAGTCTTGGTGGATTAATAAAGATAAACAATAAAATAAGTAATCAAATATTTTTATGAGTCATACAAGAGCTAACATACTCATGTTAATTGCCTCACTTATATGGGGAACAGCTTTTGTCAGTCAAACTACTGGAATGGGAGCCATAGGTCCTTTTACTTTTAGCTTTGGAAGATTCTTTTTTGCTTTTTTAACAGTAATTCCATTTGCGATTTATCTAGAACAACAAAATATTGTTAAAATATTAAGTGATAGAAAAAAAATTTATCTTTGTTTAGCTACAGGTTTTTTTCTTTTTGGTGGTATGGGTCTTCAACAATACGCTTTACAAAAATCATTAATATCAAATGCTGCTTTTCTTAGCACTCTTTACGTTCCCTTTGTTGGTATAATTTCAAGATTCATAATTAAAAAACAGGTACACTGGATTATCTGGATTGCCATTTTACTTTGTTTGTATGGATCATATCTTTTGTCCTCTAATCAATCAGTTGAAATTCAACAATCAGATTCACTCTTGTTTATTGCTGCTTTATTTTTTGCCTTACATATTATTTGTATCGATATTTTTATGAAAGAACTTAACAGTCCTTTTTTATTTGGAAGTATTCAGTACTTAATTGTTTTTATTTTATCTATGATCTTAGCTTTTATGTGGGAGGAACCAAAGCTCTCCAATATGCAAATTGAATGGTTTGAAATTTTATATACAGGTATTTTTTCTGCTGGCATTGGATATACACTTCAAATTATTGCTCAACATAAAGCTAATCCTGCTCCTGCTGCTATTATTTTATCAATGGAGTCAGTCTTTGCTGCAATAGCAGGTTGGATACTTTTAAATCAAGTTTTAGACACACAAAAAATACTTGGATGCCTTGCAATATTTGTTGGAGTCATTATAGTACAATTAGTACCAATAATTATTAAACAAAAATGAGTGATAAATTAGACGTAGTTGGAATTGGAAATGCTATGGTAGATGCCATAATTCCTTCCAATCAAAGTGAAATTGAAAAACATGAAATTAATAGAGATTCTATGAATCTTATTGATGAAAATTTAAAAAATAATTTGCATGAAAGTTATTCCATCAGAGAGATGGCTGGTGGAGGTTCCCTTGGTAACTCCATGTTTGGTATTACCTCTTTTGGCGGTAATGGAAGTTTTATTGGAAAAATTAAAAATGATGAAATTGGAGTATACCTTCAAAAAGATATGATCCGGGAAGGACTAAAATTTCCATTGGGATTTACATCTCCTGATATTTCAACTGGATGTTGTACAATTTTTGTTGAAGAAGATGGAACTAGAACAATGTGTACTTTTCTTGGTGCTGGAACATTAATAGGACCTCAAGATATAAAAGAGGATGATATTAAAAATCATAAGATTGCATATTTGGAAGGCTACTTGTGGGACAATGAAAATGCAAAAAAAGCTATGAAAAAAATGGTGGATATTTGCAAAGCCGATAATCAAAAAATTGCATTTACTTTATCTGACCTTTTTTGTGTTGATAGACACAGAGACTCTTTTAAAGAATTAATAACTGAGAATGTTGATATTCTTTTTGCTAATGAAGATGAAATCAAAGCAATGGCACAAACAGAAAGTTTTGAAGAAGGTTTAGAATATGCAAAATCATTAAATATAATTGCTGCTATTACCAAAGGAAGTAGTGGATCAGTTATTGTTTCTGGTAATGACATCACTGAAGTTGCTGCAAAAAAAGTAGAAAAAGTTGTAGATACAACTGGAGCTGGAGATTTATTTGCAGCTGGTTTTTTATTTGGTTATTCTAAAGGGAAAGCAATGGATGAATGCGGTAATTATGCATCAATTGCTGCTGCGGAAATTATTTCGCATTATGGTGCAAGACCTTTAGTAAAATTGTCTAGTTTAATTTAGCTAATAATTTAGTTTTATTTTCTTCATCACAAAAAGAATATTTAACTGCGTTATGAGTAAGGGAGGTTAGTTCCTTTTCATTTAAGCCTAAATTTTCCATGACTTTGTATTCACCGTTTATCGTTGCATTAAAAAAAGGAGGGTCATCAGAATTCACTGTTACTTTTACCCCTTGATCAAATAATGTTTTCACAGGATGATCTACATAATCTTTATAAATTTTAGTTGCAATATTACTTGTTGGACAAGTTTCTAGAATAATATCTTTATCAATTATTTCTTTAACTAAATCAGGATCCTCTATTGATCGAACACCATGGCCTAATCTTGTTGGATGCAGAAGGTTAATAGCATTTCTTATATTTACAGGACCATCCCATTCACCTGCATGAACCGTAATTGGAAAATTTTCTTTTTTTAGCATATCAAATGTTTCAACAAATAAGTTTGGAGGAAAATGCAATTCATCCCCAGCCAGACCAAAACCAACTAAACAAGGATGGGGATTATTTAAAACTTCCTCTGCAGTTCCTTGTACTGACTCTGGTCCTAAATGTCTGATCCCATTCATTATATAACGTGAAACAATACCAAAATCTTCTTCAGCTTTTTTGGAAGCTTCATAGACTCCTTCAATAAAAGAATGATAGGTCATCCCTTTTTCTTTAGCATGAGTTGAGGAAATCATCGCTTCGACATAAAGAACATTGTTAGCTGCACAATCTTTTAAATATTCATACGTTAATTCAAAATAATCTTCTGGCGTATGTATGACAGAAGTAATGATGTCATATTTTTTTATAAAATCATAAAAATCATCCCATTGGTATGCATACTTTGAGCCAAACATTTCTTCAGGTATTTCATAATTATTACGTTTGGCAAATTTCTTACATAAATCTGGCGTTATGGTTGCTTCTAAATGAACATGAATTTCTGCTTTTTTAACTGAATTAAAAATATTCATATAAATAAAATTACCTATATAATAATAATATGGAAGCAAGAATAAACAGAAGAAGCTTTGTTTTTGGCGCAAGTTGCTCTTTATGTGGTTCGATGATTTTACCTTCTTGTACACAAGTACCATTAACAAATCGAAGTCAGTTAAATTTATATGATAGCAATCTACCTATAATTTTAATGGGAGGTGGTGTTCTTGGTACTCCAAAAATTTATCCCAATGAAAGATCTTTAAATCAAGAAGTTGAGAAAACATATTCAAAATTTTTATCAAAAGCTAAAGAAGATAAAATTTTATTAGATAACACAGATGAATCTAAAAAAATTGAAGAAATTGGAAAAGAAATTTATACCTCTCTAGATACATTTTATCTTAATAAGCGTGAAAAAAATCCTGTAGAAAATTTCAATTGGCAATTTGCTTTAATTGAGTCTGAAACAAAAAATGCTTGGTGTATGCCTGGTGGAAAAATTGCTTTCTACACTGGTATACTTCCTGTTTGCAAAAATGATGACGGGATTGCTGCAGTGATGGGCCATGAAATTGCGCATGCATTTGCTAGACACACTGTTGAAAAATTAACCCAAGCATCTATGATGCAAATGGCAACAATTGGAATATCGCGAAGTAAATACGCTGAACTTTTAAATAAATCTTTTAGAGTTGGTAACGTAGGTGGTAATGTTTACAACTCAGTGGTTAAGTATGGTATTTTTCTTCCATTTAGTAGAAAAATGGAAAGTGAAGCTGATTATTTAGGTATGGGATTTATGAATCTTGCTGGATTTAATATTAAAGAACCTGCTAAATTATGGCAAAGAATGATGG
Organism: uncultured Alphaproteobacteria bacterium; assembly: GCA_902540265.1. Classification (GTDB taxonomy): domain Bacteria; phylum Pseudomonadota; class Alphaproteobacteria; order HIMB59; genus CACPNW01. The sequence goes on along the minus strand of CACBLW010000001.1, from coordinate 95,238 downwards.
CAGGTCAAGAAGGAAGGGTGCCTGAATTTATGGGATCACATCCAAGTCCTGATAATAGATCAAAAAAGTTTCTTGAATGGGAAAGTGAAATTTTAGATAAATTTCCCCAAGTTTAATTTTAGTGTAATAGGTATTTTATGATTGCTGTTGAAGTTAAAGATCTTACTCATTCGATTAATAATAAAAAAATTTTAAATAATATTAATTTTAATCTCAATAAAGATAGTATCTCTTGTATTTTGGGACCGTCAGGTAGTGGAAAAACTACTTTATTAAAGCTCATAGCAGGTCTTGAAAAAGTACAGTCAGGTAAAATTATTATTAATGGTGAAGAAGTAAGTAGTACTGCAAAACACTTACCTACAGAAAAAAGAAAAATTGGTTTTTTATTTCAAGATTACGCTTTATTCCCACATTTGACAGTAAAAGAAAATTTGAGATTTCCAACTAATGCTAAGAATTCAACTAATAATGTTAATGAAATTATTGAACTAATAAAATTACCTAATTCACTAGATAAATACCCACACGAGTTAAGTGGTGGTGAACAACAAAGAGTTGCACTTGCACGATCTATAATTTCACAACCCGATTTACTTTTATTAGATGAGCCTTTTTCAAGTTTAGATTTAAGCCTTCGAGAAGAGGTGAGAGATGATACGCTGCATCTATTACAAAAATCAAATGTGTCTGTAATTATAGTCACTCATGATCCTTTCGAAGCAATGTTTATCTCAAATCATATAAATATTTTTGATAAATCAGGTTCGATTGTACAATCAGGAACTCCAAATGATCTCTATAACAATCCAAAAAATTCATATGTTACAGGTTTTTTTGGTGAAACAAATAAATTTGAAGGTGTTGTTAAAGAATCACACATTCACACACCGGTTGGGAAAATTAAAACACCTGGAAATTTAGAAGGTGAAAAAGTTGTGGTACACATAAGACCTCAAGGCGTAAAACTCAACAAACAACCAACACCAGTTAATGGAATTAAGGGAACCGTTATGGCATCAAAATTAATGGGGTCATTTAGTTTTATCCATTTATCTGTGTTAGATAATAATAATGAAGTTGTTCATGTTCATAGCCACATGCCTGCTGACTTTAATCCTAAACAATCATCTGCAGTGGAGATAGAAATTGATAATGATCAGGCTTACATATTTAAGAATTAAGTTTTAGTTTTTTATTGATTTAGTTATTGTTCTGTTAAGAAAAATTACCGGTCCTAATCCAGTAATAACAATAATTAGAGCTGCAAATGCTGACTCCTCCAACATTTCATCAGAGGCATATTGATAAACATAGGTTGCTAGTGTCTCAAAATTAAATGGTCTTAATAAAAGGGTTATTGGAAGTTCTTTTAAGATGTCTACAAAAACTAATATTCCTCCAACTAATAAATTTGTATACAGCAAGGGTAATATAATTTTTCTTATGCTTTTGAAAAAACTCACGCCCATTGTTCTTGATGCGTCTAATAAGTTTGGATGAATTCTTGAAATACCTGATGTAATAGCTCCATTGCCAACAGCTAAAAATCTAATACTATACGCAAATAATAAAATTATAAATCCACCAACAGCATAACTCATACGAAAATAAATTAAATCATTAAGCCACCCGACAAATACCACTATTCCAACAGCAAGAATTGTTCCTGGAAAAGCGTAACCAGAAGAAGCAAAAAATATTAAAATTTTTTGGAAATTATTTGATTTATATGCTCCAACTATAATCATTAATAAGGAGAGCAACATAATGAATGATGAAGAAATAAATGCTAAAGATATGCTTGATAGTGTTATTTGAAAAATTTCAATAAAATTTATTATAGAATAACCTTTAATTACAAAATTCAATAAAATTGAAACAGGTATTATAAAACCAAGACTTAAAGGTATTAGACAAATTAAAAACAATAGTGAATTTTTAATACCAGAAACTGTTTGGGTTGGTGTATAAGATGCACCACTGTACTTTTCATGAAATTTTCTGCTACGCCTACCCAAATACTCTAAAGTTAAAAGTACTATAACAATCATAAATAAAATACTAGAAATCTGTGATGCGCCAGATAGACTATTCATTCCTAGCCAAACATTAAATACACCTAGGGTTAATGTTTCAATTGCAAAATAATCAACTGTCCCAAAATCAGAAATTGTTTCCATTAGTACTAAGGCCAAACCTGCAATTATACCTGGACGACCAAATGGAATAGCAACATTGAAGAAGGAATTCCTTCCGTAAATAGAACTAGTTTGAAAAAAAGATATAGGTGTCGTTATAAATGATGCTCTAGTCATTAAATATACATATGGATACAATACAGAGGACATTACTAAAATTGCACCTCCCATTGATCGCACATTTGGAAACCAGTAATCTTTCGTGCTTGTCCAACCAAATATGTCTCTTAACAATGATTGAAGAGGACCAGCATATTCAAAAAAGTCGGTATAAGTATAGGCAATAATATAAGCTGGGACAGCAGCTGGTAATAATAACATCCATTCAAAAAATTTTTTCCCAAAAAAATTATATCTTGTCACTATCCAGGCAGTAGTTAAACCAAAGACTAAACTTAATCCTCCAACACCAAACATTAAAATTATTGTATTGGTCAGATATCTGGGCAAAACAGTTGAAAATAAATGTGGCCATAGTGACGTATCGCCTAAGATCGCGTAATAAAATATTGAAAAAATAGGAGCGATAATTACTAAAGCAATTATCGCCACAGAATTTGACCATAAATTAAAATTTATCAAAACAGTTAACCTATAATTTACCAGCCTACTCTATCAATGATTTTCTGGGCTACGGGAGCAAGTTCTGCAAGTTTTTCAACAGGCAGTTTATCTTCTTTAAACTCGCCCCATGATTTTAACTCATCAGTTAATTGCATATCTGGGTTAACCGGATATTCATAGTTTATAGAACTGTAAAGGACTTGTGCTTTTGGCTGAGTAAGAAATTCAAGTAGTGCAATTGCATTGTCTTTATTTTTAGAGTACTTAATTACACCTCCGCCAGCAACATTAATGTGATTCCCTCTGTCTTTTTGATTAGTAAAAACTAACTCTATTGAGTTAGCCCACTCTTTTTGTTCTGGATTCTTTTCATTAAATTTCATTTTTCCAAAGTAATATGTATTCATTACAGCAATATCACAGACACCTTCATAAATTGCTTTTGCTTGAGCTCTATCATTACCCTCAGGTTTACGTGCTAAATTTGCCACAACGCCTGCAGCCCATTCTTCAGCAATAACTTCTCCATTTGCAGCAATTATTGAAGCTAAAAGTGATCTATTGTAGTCATGGCTGCCAGGTCTTGTACAAATTTTACCTTTCCATTTTGGATCAGATAAATCTTCTATTCTTTTAATTGAGTCTGTAGATAATCTTTCTTTTGATATTGCAACAATTCTAGCTCTCTTTGAAAGTGCAAACCATTTATTATTACTGTCTCTTAAATGATTTGGAATATTCATATTCAAAATATCTGAGTTAATTGGTTGCAAAATATCCTTTTCAACAAATTGGTTTAACCTTGCTATATCAACTGTTAATACCAAGTCAGCAGGTGTATCTTCACCTTCAGCTAGAACTCTTTCTAGTAATCCTTTTTTTGCATGTAAAACATTTACCTTTATACCAGTCGATTTTGTAAATTCCTCAAAGAAAGGATCTATTAAAATTGGCTGCCTGTATGAATAAACATTAACCTCTTTGGCAAACAAGTTTAGTGAAATGGTGGATGCAATTAGTATTAGTAGTAATCTAAAAATAATTTTCATATAACCTTTTTTTTTTGTGGAGATAATAAATATCTCCACGTTCTATGATTAAGAATCTTATTAAAAATTATCAGAATACGAATATAGATCTATATGAATTTTTTTTTAATATCAGTGTTGTTAAAATTCATAAAATTAGATTTATTCTAAATTTAAAGTTAAAAATGTTGGGGCCACTTTGGGCCCCTATCCAAAACTACTTTATTGAAATTAGTCTAGCTTTTTTTTCTTCTGGAATAATTCTCTCCAAATCAATCGCTAAAAGTCCATTCTTCAATTCAGCATCTTTAACTTTGATGTCTTCTGAAATTGTGAACGATCTTTCAAACTGTCTTGTTGATATTCCTTTATGGATTACACCATTACCATTTTCATTAACCACTTTTTCTTTAGGTTTATTTCTAACAGTTAGATTGTTTTCTTTTAATTCAATCTCAATATCTTCTTTACTATATCCGGCGAGAGCAACTTCAATTTTATAGTTATGCTCATCAACTCTATGAATATTGTAAGGTGGATAATTTGTATTGTATCTTTCCGTAGACTCCAACATTCTATCAAATTCATCAAAAATTGAGTCAAATCCAACAGAGAATGGTCTTAGAGAATTCCAAACGGATAGGTTTCTAGTCATAATAACTCCTTTATTAAGCAAGTTTATTTTGCCCGCACCCACAATGGCATACAGACAAATATTATGTGGGGATGATTGTGTTTAATTCAAGTCTTTGTTATTTCTTTCTTATAAACGATAATCCATCAGATAAAGGCAGAAGAGAGAATTCCACCCTTGTGTCATTTTGTATTTTTAAATTTAAATCACGTATAGTTTTTGTTTGAGAGTCTTGTTTAGTTTCATCTGCCACATCACCGTGCCAAAGCATATTATCAATAATTATTATTCCATTAGAAACTAATAGTTTTAGCGACAGTTCGTAATAATTTGGGTAATTATTTTTATCAGCATCTATAAAAATTAAATCATAACACTGTTTACGGTCTATCATGCTTTGCATTACCTCAACACCATCTCCAATAATCGATTCAATTTTGGAGCTCATATTATCTAATTCCCAATATTTTTTTGCTAAGGATAAAAATTCATCTGAATTATCAACAGTTACGATTTTCCCCGATTCAGGTATACCTCTAGCCAAAAACAAAGTGCTCATCCCTGTAAACCTTCCAATTTCTAAACAGTTTTTAGCATTAGAAATTTTAGTTATCATTTCTAAAAACTGACCTTGTTCTTTTGCAATCTGCATTTGGGAAACACTACCAAGTTTTAAAGTTTCATTTTCTAGTTCAGTAATTGTTTTATCTTCTCGGTAACCTACGCTTTGTAAGTATTGCACTAGTGCTTCATTAATTTCAGTTTGAGTGCTCATTAATTTATGGTTTCAAATATTTCAGATAGTTTTTGAGTTTTTTTATCTGAAATAATGAAACAGCCTTTTATTTTATTTATTAAATTATCATCTATATTTTTACTTGAGTATAAACTTAACAGAGGAGTTGAGGAATTTACTTCATCGCCTATATTGAGAACATTATCATATCCAACTCCATAATTTATTTTATCGGTAACCTGTTTTCTACCGCCTCCAAGTTCAATAAGTATAAGGCCTAATTCTCTGGTATGAATATTTTCTATCCACCCACCCTCAATAGAAAATATATCTTTTTGAATAGATGTATTGGTTAGATCTTTTTCATAAGATGTTAAAATATTTTTTGGTCCACCCAAGGCTGCAACCATCATTTCAAATTTTTCTGCAGCTAGTCCATTATTAATAACAGTATTAATTTTATTATAAGCCTCTTCTTTTGAAATTTTATAAATGTTTACTAATAGCGAAGATATTAATTCATTAGTGATCTTCTCTAATCGATGATCTTTAAAATCATTTTTAATATATTTTATGCATTCTAATATCTCCAGTGTATGACCAGCACTTTTACCTAGGACCTGATTCATATCCGTTAATAGTGCTTCACAATGTAAACCTGCTCCTTTAGCGACTCTTACTAAGGAGTTGGATAAATCTCTTGCTATATCAATAGTGCTATTAAAAGATCCATTACCAACTTTCACATCAAGTACTAAAGATGAAAGACCGCTTGCAATTTTTTTTGAAAGAATAGATGATGTTATTAAAGGTAAAGATTCTACTGTACCTACAATATCCCTTATAGAATATAATTTTTTATCAGCTGGTGCTAAGTTAGAGGTTTGACCAATAATTGCACAACCAACGTCTTTTACAACATTTTTAAAAGTTTCTAAATCAGGCTTTGTATTGTACCCAGGTATTGAATCAAATTTATCTAGAGTACCACCGGTATGACCCAAACCTCTACCTGAAATCATAGGTACATACAGTCCACAAGCTGCGAGTATTGGTGCTAAAATAACGCTCGTCTTGTCTCCAACACCACCAGTTGAGTGCTTATCACAAACCAACTCAGAATCTACAATCTCAGACCAATTTAGTGTATCGCCTGAGTTCGTCATCGCTTCAGTTAAACAAACAGTTTCTTCAGGAGTCATTCCATTTGAAAATATTGCCATGCTCATTGCTGCAATTTGTGCATCTGAAAAAGATCCATTTGTTAAACCGTCTACAAAAAAGTTGATATCTTCTTTTGATAGATCTTTGTTGTCTCTTTTTTTTCTAATTATCTCTTGAGGTATCATCGAATTGAACTTCTTGTATAAATTGTTTAATTAAATTTAAAACATTGTTCTCTGCTAAACTTGCATTCTCTAAAGTTTCCTGATGACTTAATTTTGTTTTATTCATACCAGCAGCTAAGTTGGTGATTACGCTGATACCAATAACGGGAAGTCCGCAATGATTAGCAACTAAAACTTCTGGTACTGTAGACATTCCAACTGCATTTCCACCTATTACTTTTAAGGCATTGATTTCAGCAGGAGTTTCAAAATTTGGTCCTGAGTACATACAATAGATACCTTCATAAATTTTTTGATCTATTTTTTTAGCGACTTGTATTAACTGATCTCTATAAAACTTGTGATACCCATCACTCATATCATGAAAACGAGGGCCATACTCTTCAGCATTGGGTCCAATAAGTGGATTGAAACCACTCCAGTTAATATGATCTTTAATTGCCATTAGACTGCCAGCCGGCATAGCTTCATCTAAACTCCCTGCTGCATTTGTAACAACTAATAATTTAGACCCAATGTCCTTCAATACTCTTATGGGTGAAGCTAAACTTTGAGGATTATGCCCCTCATAAATATGTGATCTTCCATACATACAAACAACATTTAAATTATTTATTTTTCCTAAAACTAATTTACCTGCGTGACCTTTGACAGTTGGCTGTGGAAAATCAGCTAACTGTTCATATGAAATTGATTCTTGAATATCTTTTTCTTCAAAAAAATTAGTTAGTCCACTTCCTAAAATTACGGCAATATCGGGTGAAGTATTATTTGTTATTTCTAAAAATTTTTTTGCCGAGGGTAACATTAAAGATTCTCTGGGCCAAAAGAATCTGGAAGCAATTCTTCGAGCGTAGATGTTTTCATATGACCATTTTCATTACACATATGAATCTTAGTATCTAAAGTAGCAAATTCTCTTAACCTCTGTCTACAACCACCACAGGGTGAGCATAATAATTCACCTGAACCTATAACCACAACTTCTAAAATTTTTTTGTTTCCATTAGATATCATATTTCCAATTGCAGTTGCTTCGGCACACTGGGATTGAGGATAGGCAGCATTTTCAACATTACAACCAGTAATAATTTTACTATCTTCTGTTAGAAAAGCTGCTCCTACTTTAAAATTTGAATAAGGCACATGAGCTTGCTCTCTAACTTTTTTTGCAGCCTTGAATAAACTATCAAAATTTTCTGAAACCATATTCTTGTTTAACATGAAATTACTAAAAAAATTATTTATTTCTAAATCTTAAACAATTCTTGAGACAAATCAGGAAGTTGATCTCCCCAAAAAACTTCTTTACGTAAAAATTCTGGATCTTGGTTAAAACAAATTGACATTGCAGAATTATATACAGCCCTGGAATCAACAGTCGAATTTAGATCTCTTCCCTCAAACAATTCTTTCTTTTTTAGTCCAGGCCAATCTGTATAAACTTGAGATTTTTTTAACAAGCCTCCAGCCATTAGTATTGCACTTCCATATCCGTGCTCAGTTCCATAGCCTCCATTTTGTTTTATAGTTCGGCCAAATTCAGTGAGAGTAAGAATTAGTGTATTATCAAATGCTTGGCCAAGATTTTCATGTAAAATAGTAACAATTTTATTTACCTCTTCTAGTTCATCAGCATGCGCTCCATCAACACCTCCTTGAGCAGCATGGGTATCAAAACCATCTAAATCAAATACAGCAACTCGAGGACCACTTTGATCTTTTAATTGTTTAGCAGCTTCAAGAGCAAGTTTTTTTCTATCATCAGAGTCAGTAGCTATTTGCATAGACAATGGTCTTTGTCTAATTGTATCAAGTGTGGATTTAATTAGCTCGTTATGCTCACCCTTAAATTCATTATAAATTTGATCTATTAACTTTGTTTCTACAAAATCTGGTGATGGGAAGAAATTATTATTCTGTGGCACACCTCTTAATAAAAGTGGCATTGGTAAAGATATTGCTAGACCTTTTCCTATAATATTTGAAGCTAGTAATCCCCTACCTAGCCATCCTGTTTTTTCTTTGTATGGAATGTGTGCTCCAGTTTCCATTAAATTTTGCCCATCAAAATGTGATCTGCCTGTGTAAGGAATATTTGTTGCATGAACAAATGCCGCTTGATTTTTTTGCCAAAGTTTATGAAAAATTTCTAATTTAGGGTGAAGACCAAAGTCACTGTTTAGATTAAGAACATCTTCCAGAATGAGTTTTTTTCTCAATTTTTTGAGACGTTTATCTCCAATAACAGGAACAGCTGTTAGACCATCCATTCCTCCACGAAGTGATATGATAATTAGATTTTTTTTCTGCATTGAGGCAAAACTAATTTTTGGAAAATATCCTGAAAGAAATAGTGTTGTTGATCCTCCAATTAAAAAATTTCTTCTTGTGCAGTTCATACTTTTAATACTCCAGGTAGATTACAAATGACTCCATACTTTTGGCCTAAATCATAATCTGATATGCCAAATCTAAAATTCTCAATAAGTGATGCCATATTTTCATGATCTTCAAAATTATTTTTAAGACAAGATAAAATAAAACCATGGGATCTGTTTCCAGATTTAACGAGCATGGGAAGTTCAACTGAAGCAAACCAAAAGCGACGTAATAATAATTCTGGTGATACCCAATCTACCTCCAAATCACTCCAACCATTAGGTTGTTTGGCACGATAAGGTGAATGACCTATTTCTCTAAGTATCCATGATAATTGTCTTTGTCTATTATTTGGCTTTGACTTAAAAGTATAATTCATTTTTTCAAAAGAAAGCGGAATATTTAAATCAAACATTCTAGATAGTTGCATTAACCATATTTCAGGTGGATGAAATTTATGTGTATTCTCATTATATTTATAAGCTTGCGTTATAACTGCTTTATGAATTTCAATTAAGTTTCCATTGGATTTGTTCCATGCTTCTATTACGGGTTTTATCATTTCATCTGTTGGTTCATCTGTAATAAAATGCCTACATAATTTTGTTGAAACAAATTTTATGCAGATTGGGTGTGTTGCCAAATCATGAATTACTTTAGCAAGTTCTCTTTTTGCGTCATTTTTATATTTAACTCCTAAAACTATTTTATCTCCTTTTTGATGCATTTCTTGATCAAACCATATATCGCCGGTTTCTAAATTTTTTCTATCCCATTTGTGCGCCCAACCTGTCATGATATAGGCTAACTGAATAACATCTTCCTGAGTATATCCAGCATTAGGAGAAACTGTATGTAACTCTAATAATTCTCTTGCATGATTTTCGTTTATAGTCTCTCCCCACTCCATTCCTTTTTTAGAATTGGGGCCAAAAGATTCTGAATTATCAAGATGATGAATCATACACCATGAAGTAGTTACTGACTGAACCATCTCTTCAAAAGTTTTAACCATGTTAGGTCTAATAATTTCACGTTGATAGGGTCCAGTACTAAACTCTGCTAGAAAATCTTTTTCACTTATTGCAAAATGATTTCCCCAAAAAAGCCAGAAACGCTCGAAAACAGGTTGTTTGGAATACTTTGTTTGAAAATGACGAATAGCATGTTCATTTAATTCAAAATATCTTTCACCAGTTTTTATTCTTAATTCATCTTTTGCTTTTCTATACGCATGTTTATCATTTTTAAATTTTTTTCTTAAAACCTCTCTATCTCCGTACACCCATTCACCATATTTTTTTCTTAAATCTTTTTCTGTTGGAATTTTTCCAGGCCACAAGAGATCAGGTATGGTATCTAATTGATTTATTGCCCAATTAAGAGGATCTTTATCTGGTTTTTCATTTGGCGACAGGCCAAACGCTACTCGTCTATAAAAATTTAATGACATATATAAAAAAAAATAGTTTACATATATTTATAATTTTTAAAAATAAAATTTAATGAAAAATATACCTCTAAAAATTTGTGGCATAACAAATGTGAAATCTGTTGAAGTGGCGCATAAAAATAAAATAAAATCATTGGGTTTTGCAAGTAAAAATTTAAATGGACCAAACACAGTTAGTGATAAAAAAATACAATCATTAATTAAAGAATGTAAAAATTATAAGATAGAATCAGTACTTCTGACTCGGTATGTATCTTTAGACAAGCTAATAGAACAAATAGATTTTACAAAACCAAAGACAATTTCATGTTCATATCATTTTCCCAAGAAAGATTTATTAAAAATAAAAAAAATATTTAGAAGATTAAAAATAGGTATTGCAATTAATCCAGAAAATTTTGATAAAAAGTACATTGAATCAATTAGAAAAATTGTTGATGTTATTTATTTTGATATGAATGTTTATAGAAAAAAGAGTATTAAAAAGTATTCATTGAGAAAAAGTATTAAACAAATACAATTTATAAAAAGTGAAAATATTCCAGTTTATATTGGTGGTGGTATAGACAAAAAAAATGTTTCCAACATTCTAAAACAAATAACACCTTTTGGATTAGATATTTCTAGAAGTTTGAAAAATCAGAGAAATTTAATTTCTAAATCAAAACTCAAAGATTTCTTAAATCAAATTTCGGTAGGATAATCGTTTAATAATATATTTATTTTGCAACGCTTTCGATAATACTTTTATTGATTTTTTTTCGATCGGATGTCTGAAAAATGGATCAATGTCAAGAATTGGATATAATACAAAGTCTCTTTCAGCTGCTCTTGGGTGAGGAATTACTAAATTTTTTTTATTAAATTTTTGTTTGCCAAAAAAAATAATATCTAAATCAATATTTCTTGGACCATTGATAATCTTTTTATTTTTTTTTAATTTTTTTTCAATTTCATAAATATTATTTATTAATTCTAATGGCTGCAGATTGGTTAATAGTTTTATAGCAGTGTTAAAAAAATTACTTTGCGATTTATATCCATAAGGAGAAGAAATATAAATATTTGCAAATTTTTTTATTTTACCTATATTTTCTAACTCTCTAACGGCACAACGTAAATTAAATACTGCATTACCTTGATTTGAGCCAAGTGCAATTATTGTTTCAGTTTGATACACTTAGTGATTCAGCTCCATATTTTTTTGCTACAGCTGTTTTGTTAATTGTAATTTTAACTTTTTTTATTTTAAATTCTTTTTCAAGAACATTAGATGTTTTTATAATTAAATGTTCAAGAGTATGTGATTGAGATTCCTTTATGAAAGTTTTTAAATATTTTGTAATAGATGAATAATCCTTAACATTATTTATATTATTTAAATCTAGTGAGTTTTTAACAGGATAACTAAATTCTAATGTAACCTTTAATAACTGTTTTTTCTTTCTCTCTTGAGCAGTAATACCTATATTTGCACTGATGGATAAGTTTTTAATTTCTACTTTAAACATAGTTTTTCAAAAATTTTTAATGATTGAGACGTTTCTTTTATGTCGTGAACTCTAAATATATCAACTCCTTTTTGATAACAATATAATGCGGAAGCGATTGAACCTCCCAATCTTTGATTTGTTTCACTCTTATCTATGAGGTTGATCCAACTTTTTCTAGATGATCCTAATAACAATCCATATCCCTTAAATTTAAACTGATTAATTTTTTGCATGATTTCTATATTTTGTTTTAAATTTTTACCAAAACCAATACCCGGGTCAAACCAAACTTTGGACGAAGGAATTTTTATTTTTTCTAATTGTTTAATTTTCTGAAGAAATATTTTTTTTATATCTTGTACAACATTATTATATGAGTGTATTTTCTTTTGCATAGTTTTGGGTGGTGCAGGTGTGTGCATTAAAATTAAACCCGTTTTAAATTTTTTAGTTAAAAAGAATAAATCTTCAGAGCCACCGAAGACATCATTTATAATATGTGCTCCCATATTTAATGCATATTCTTGTGTTTCAATTTTATTAGTATCAACTGATATGATAAATTTATTTTTTGGCAATTTTTTTAATATCGGGTCTAATCTTTTAACTTCTTCTTTGTGTGTTAATGGATCTGAGCCAGGTCTTGTACTTTCTGCTCCAATATCAATAATACTTGCTCCATTTTTTAGCATTTCTTTAATATTTTTTAGTGCATCTGAACTTTTAAAACTCTTGCCACCATCACTAAAAGAGTCTGGAGTAACATTACATATTCCCATTACCGTTGGACTAGATAGTTTAAAATTATAATTTCCTAATTTCATTTGAATAATATTTTTGAATATTTTTTTGATAACAAATTATACATTTTCATTGAAGACCTATACCAATTAAATTGTTTAATAAAAGAAATACTAACCACACCTTTGCCAGAGCCAACTAAAAGTATTTCACTAAATTGATGTAAACTATAAATATTAATATCTGTTCTATGAATTTTATAAGGTAGATTTTTGATTAAGTATTCTAGAGTAATTCCATGATAATAGTAATTTTTTGGAATGAATAATTTATTACTGTTTACAAAAATTAAATTGGTCGTAGAACCTTCTAAAATTTTATTGTTAAAGTAAAAAAGAATTTCTTCTTTTTGTAAATTAATTTTTTTTTGTAGAGAAATTATTTTTTTGTACTGTAAGTTTTTGAAATTAGGTAAAGCCCGCTGGAATCTAAAAAACTTTGCAGTAAAATACTTATGATCTTTGTTTCGTTTACGCACAGATAATGAGATTATTTTTTTTGTGACTGCAATTCTTAATAGGTGGTCGTAATTTTTAATTTTAGAATATTTATTTAAAAAATTAGTTAAAAGATTTTTTGAAATTTTAATATCAATGCCAAAATATCTTAAATCTTTATTTAGTTTTTTTAAATGCTGATCAACTAAGATTAAATTTGGCTCTTTGCCAAATAGTCTAATAGTTGTAAAGATACCCTTGTATCCCCAAAGTGAATTGAACTTAAGTAATTTAAAATTCTTAGCGTGAAAGGATTTTTTTAATAAGATATTTTCCATGTGGAGTTAAAAATGAATCTGGGTGAAACTGTAATCCATAGACTTTATTAATATCATCTTCAACCGCCATTGCTACATTTGTTTTTACACAGCGCATTGTAATTATCATTGATTGAGAAACAAATGGCTCAGCCATTTTTAAGGAATGATATCGACCTCCTAAAAAATTAAAATTTTTTTTAAAGATTGATTTATCGTTAGTAACTTTAATATGACTTTGATAACCATGAAGAATATTTTTTTGTTGAACTATTTTAGCTCCTTCACAAAAAACTATTTGCTGGAAACCTAAACATATTCCTAATATTTTTTTCTTTCCTTTATATTTATTGTAAATCTTAGTTGTTAATGGATAATCTTTTGGTTCACCAGGGCCTGGTGAAAGAACGATGGTCGAAGATTTTTCTAGTTTTGTTTGATTTATTTCATAATAATTTGAAACAAATGTTGGCTCAATACTATCTAGTAGATGAGCTAAATTGTATGTGAATGAGTCTTCGTGATCTATGAGATAAATCATTAATTAAAAAGATCTAAAAGTGATTTAGCTTTAATATAATTTTCATTATATTCTTTCTTTGCAGTACTACCTAAGATCACACCACTAGCAACTGATAATTCAATATCATTTTTAAAGTTAAGTAGTGTTCTAATCATTATGTTAAATCGCATATTACCATTTGAATGTATAATTCCAAAACTGCCTGTATAAATATTTCTGTCAAATTTTTCTTTTCTATTTAGAAGTTGAATAGTACTAATTTTTGGACAACCAATGACTGAACCACCTGGCATTAAAGAAGAAATTATATCATGGTTACTCATTTTATTTTTTATAACTCCCTTGATTGTCGTAACGTAATGAAACAGATCTCGATATTCTTCAACTTTTTTTAGTTTATCTATTTTTACAGATCCAGTTTTACAAATTTTAGACAGATCATTTCTTTCCATATCAACAATCATATTATGTTCTTTAGTTTCTTTTTCATTTCTTCTAAAGAATGTGAGAGCTTTATTTTTATTTAACTGCTTTGTTTTTCTTAATGTTCCAGCAATAGGTTTAGTTCTAATTGTGTTATTTTTTTTTAATATGAGTGTCTCTGGTGAACAACTTACGATATTATAGTCTTTTTCCCTGATAAGAAAACTTTCAGGCGATTCATTCATTTTCATTAGCTTCCAAAAAAGATCAATAGAATTGATATTACCTTTTTTCGAATATGTTTGAGCTATTTTAATTTGATAAGTTTTTCCCTGTTTAATATTTTTAGAGAAATCATTAAATATCTTAGAGTACTGCTTTAAAGATAAATTAAGATTAAACTTTTTATTTAACTGTAAATATTTTTTTGTATTTATACTTATATTTCTAAAATTGGCTTTAATGCTTTTGATTATTATTTTTTTACCAATACTAATTTTAGTTTGTGGCTTGTAAAATACGCCACTATGAAAATTTTTAGATTGCTGTTTTGGAAACTTTATTCCTATATTTTCACAAAGAAGTTTATAACCAAAGAAACCAACATAACAATTCAATTCTTCAATCTTAGATTTTTTTGATTTTGATTGGATATTAAGAAAATATTTTAGATTTTTTTTATTAATAATAATTTTACTAGAAAAATCAGTATAGAGGTCATAACCCTTATCAGTTTTATAAATTATAAGAGGTTTATCTGATTGATATAGTCTATTTAGATATTCTTTATTGTTCAGCACTTGATTCTATTATAATTAGGATACTTATATGAAAAGTTTTTTTACTAAAATATTCTTTTTTTGCTTAACAGTCACATGGTCTTTAGGTCTTTTTGCACATGGAACTATCATTTTTCCAAATGTAGAACATGGTGATGGTTACATTGATGTTAAGATATATGACTCAAAAGAGAGCTTTTTGGATGAAGAATTAGCAATTGAGAGCGTTAGAAAAAGAGTGCAAAAAGGTGAGGTTGTAGTTCCTTTGAGTAAGATACATGAAGGAAAAATAGCAATTGTTGCCTATCACGATGAAGATTCAGATGGAAAATTAAAGACTGGATTATTCTGGAGACCAAAAGAAGGTTTTGCCTTTAGTAATAATTATCAACCAAAAGGTCCCCCATCATTTGAAAAAGCTGCAATCATTTTAGTTCATGGCGAACCCGTGGTAATAGAACTTAATTATTAAAAAATATATTGATGTCATTACAGTTACAAAACACATTAAGTGGTAAAAAAGAATTTTTTAAACCAGTTAATCCAGATCATGTAAGAATATATGCTTGCGGTCCAACTGTTTACAATTTTGCGCACATAGGTAATGCGCGTATGGCAGTTGTAAATGATTTATTGGTCCGTGTATTAAAAACACAATTTAAACAAGTGACCTATGTATCTAATATCACTGATATTGATGACAAAATAATAGAAGCTTCTAAAGAAACAGGTGAGGACATTAGTGTTATCACGAATAAATATACAGAGATTTACAATAATGACATGAGTGCACTTGGTGTTAATCTTCCTGATATTCAACCAAGGGCAACTGATCATATTAAAGAAATGATCGAGTTGATAAAAAAATTAATTGATGAAAATAAAGCTTATGAAAAAGAGGGTCATGTTTTATTTCATGTGCCAAGTTTTGATAATTATGGAATTCTTTCAAAAAGAAATAGAGATGAACAAATAGCTGGAAGCCGTGTTGAAGTAGCGCCGTTCAAAAAAGATCCAGCAGATTTTATTTTATGGAAACCATCTCCCTCACCCTTACCTGGTTGGGATTCACCTTGGGGATTTGGAAGACCAGGATGGCATTTAGAGTGCTCCGTTATGTCAGAAAAATCATTAGGTCTTCCTTTTGATATCCATAGCGGTGGTATTGACTTGGTGTTTCCGCATCATGAAAATGAAATAGCACAAACTTGTTCTATATCTGAAAATAAAGATCCTAAAGATTTTGCAACTTATTGGTTTCATAATGGATTTGTTAATGTTGAGGGAGAAAAAATGTCAAAGTCAATTGGCAATATTAGACTCGTTCATGATCTCAATAAAAAATACAAGGGAGAGGTTTTGCGATTAACATTGTTGTCAGCTCACTACAAACAGCCATTGAACTGGACAGAAGAAATCATTGAACAAAATAGCAAAATGATAGATCGACTTTATAGAGTTCTATTAGAGCTGTCAGAAGTTGAGATAGATTCTAACTTACCTTCTGATTCTATAATGGAGTCATTTTTAGATGATTTGAATACACCTAAAGTCATTGCAAAACTTAATGAAGAAGCAAATGATGCTTCATCTGCATCTGATGAAAGAAAAAAAGAAATCAAAAAAAATCTTCTTTCTGCCGGTAAAATATTAGGTATTCTTGAAGATGATCCAGGAAATTGGTTAGGCTATAATCAAAAAGATACTGAAAATGCTGAAGAAATTGAAAGGTTGATAAATGAACGTAATGAAGCTAGACGCAGTAAAAATTTTAATTTGGCAGATACTATTAGGGACACATTAAAAGATAAAGGCATAGAAATAGAAGATACTGATAAAGGAACGATTTGGCGTAAATCTAGATGAGTGAAAAGATAATAATTACGTTTCCAGATGGAAATAAAAAAGAAGTTGATAAAGGCATCAGTGGTCTTGAATTGGCAACGCAAATTTCTAAATCTCTTGCCAAAGAATCAGTCGCTATAAAAATTAATAATGAGATAAAAGATATTAGTTTACCTATTAATGCTGATGCATCTGTATCAATTTTAAAAAGAGATAGCGAGGAAGCACTTGAATTAATTCGACATGATTGTGCTCATGTAATGGCAGAAGCTGTCCAAGAATTATTTCCTGGAACACAAGTTACAATTGGTCCAGCAATTGAAAATGGTTTCTATTATGATTTTGCAAGAGATGAACCTTTTACTGTTGCTGATCTTCCAAAAATTGAAAAGAAGATGCACGATATCATTCAACGAAATAAAAAATTCATAAGAGAAGTGTGGTCTAAAGAGGAATCAATAAAATATTTTAAAGACAAAGGTGAAGATTATAAAGTTGAATTAATTAATGATCTGCCTGATAGTGAGGAAATCAGCATTTACAAACAAGGTGATTGGTTAGACTTGTGCAGAGGTCCTCATATGGTTTCAACAAAACAAATTGGTAAAGCATTTAAATTAATGAAAGTTGCTGGTGCTTACTGGCGAGGTGACTCATCTAATGCAATGCTAACAAGAATTTATGGAACGGCCTGGGCAACAGAAAAGGATCTTGAACAACACCTTTTACAAATTGCAGAAGCAGAAAAAAGAGATCACCGAAAACTAGGAAGAGAAATGGATTTATTTCATTTTCAGGAAGAGGCCCCTGGAGCGGTGTTTTGGCACCCTAAGGGTTGGACATTATTCCAGTCGTTAATAAATTATATGCGAAACAGACAAGACAAAGCAGGTTACGTAGAAACTAATACGCCAGACATGATGGATAAGTCTCTATGGGAAACGTCTGGTCACTGGGACAAATTTAGTGACATGATGTTTAGAACTGAAGCAAAAGACGATAAAATTTATGCTATTAAACCAATGAATTGCCCTGGAGCTGTAGAAATTTTTAAACAAGGATTAAAAAGTTATAGAGACTTACCTTTTCTATTATCTGAATTCGGAAAAGTACATCGTTATGAACCATCAGGTGCTCTTCATGGATTAATGAGGGTGAGAGCATTCACACAAGATGATGCACATATATTTTGTACAGAAGATCAAATTACACAAGAGAGTAAAACGGTATGTGATTTGATACTTAGTATCTATAAGGACTTTGGTTTCGATAATGTTAGAATCAAATTTTCTGATCGCCCTGAAAAACGTGTGGGAGATGATGCTATTTGGGATAAAGCTGAGGCTGCATTAATGCAAGCCATGGAAGCAACAGGTCTTGAGTATTCACTCAACCCAGGAGAAGGTGCATTTTACGGTCCAAAATTAGAGTTTGTTTTACGTGATGCAATTGGCAGAGACTGGCAATGCGGTACACTGCAAGTAGATTTAAATTTACCTGGAAGATTGGGTGCTACTTATATTGGAGAAGATGGTAATAAAAAAATACCAGTCATGTTGCATAGAGCTCTATTTGGTTCCTTAGAGAGATTCACTGGCATTCTAATTGAACATTATGCTGGCCATCTTCCGTTTTGGCTTTCACCATTGCAAGCTGTAGTTGCTACAATTACATCTGATACAGATGAGTATGCTTATGAGGTACAAAAAGCATTAGTATCAAAAGGAATTAGGGCGGAAATAGATACACGTAATGAAAAAATTGGTTATAAAATACGTGAACACAGTAATAGTAAAGTGCCAGCAATTATTGCTGTTGGAAAAAAAGAAGCTGAAGATAAAACAGTATCTGTTAGAAGAATTGGATCCTCTGAAACAAAGATCTTTAAATTAGAAGATATTGTTACTAGCTTATCTAAAGAAGCAAAATCACCAATAGAATAAAAAATGAATAACATGCAAGGTAAGTTTCCAAGTACAAGACTTAGACGTAATAGAATGAAAGAATTTTCTCGCCGTTTAGTTGCTGAAAATACACTTAGTGTTAATGATTTAATCTTGCCTCTATTTGTATGCGAGGGAAACAAGGTTGATGATCCTATTAATTCGATGCCTGGTATAAGCAGATACTCTATTGATAAACTTTTAAGTGAAGTAGAAAAAGCTGTTACATTTAATATTCCTGCTATTGCAATTTTTCCGCAAATTGAAAGTGGCCTTAAAAATTCTGAGGGAAGTTTAGCTGTAGATGAAAACAATTTGGTATGCAGATCAATTAAAAGTATCAAAAAAGATTTTCCAAATATTGGTATTGTATGTGATGTTGCGTTAGATCCTTTTACGGACCATGGGCATGATGGTTTAGTTATAAATGATAAAATAGATAATGATAAAACTTTGGAGGTTTTGGAACAGCAGGCTCTAGTCCAAGCGAATGCTGGTTGTGATGTAATCGCCCCGTCGGATATGATGGATGGAAGAGTGGGAAGAATAAGAACTGTATTAGATTCAAACAATTTAGCAGATACCCTTATTCTCTCTTATGCTGCAAAATATGCTTCGGGTTTTTATGGACCTTTTAGAGATGCTATAGGTTCTGGTTCTAATTTGGGTAAAGATGGTAAATTAACATATCAAATGGATCCATCAAACAGTGATGAAGCTATTAGAGAAGTTGGATTAGATATAAGGGAAGGTGCAGATATGGTAATGGTTAAACCTGGTATGCCTTATCTTGATATTATTTCTAGAATAAAATCAGAATTTAAAGTTCCAACTTTTGCCTACCAAGTATCCGGTGAATATTCGATGATAAAAGAGTCAATTAATAAAGGTTGGCTTAATGAAAAAGTTGTAATGGAATCTCTTTTATCTTTTAAAAGAGCTGGGGCAAATGGTATACTGACTTACTTTGCATTAGAAGTTGCTGAAAAATTAAAAAATGAATAACATTCAATTTGAAAAAAGAAAATCTATAGAACAAGTTGAAGAGTCAAATGAACTTGCTCCGAAATTTGATTCAAATGGTCTAATACCCGTTGTAACAACAGATTTTTCATCTGGTGAACTACTTATGCAAGGATATATGAATGAAGAAGCCTTTAAGAAAACTATAAGTTTGGGTGAAGCTGTTTATTTTTCTAGAAGCAGAAATACCCTTTGGCACAAAGGTAAAACAAGTGGATTAACGCAGAAGATAAAAGAAATAAGAATTGATGATGATCAAGATTGTGTTTGGTTAAGGGTTGATGTCAAAGGTGGTGCTAGCTGTCATGTAGGATATAGGTCATGTTTTTATAGAAGTATTCCTTTGGATAATACTAGTTCTAAAGTTGTTCTTAAATTTGAAGAGAATGAAAAAGTTTTTGATCCTGAAGAAGTATATAAAGGCGTCCCAAATCCTACTAAACTATAATGTCAGATAAATTAAAGTTTATTGAAACTAGCAAACTTCCAACAGATATTGGAGAGTTCACTGTACATGCCTTTACAGATGAAAATGAATCAAAAGATCATTTAGCAATATGTATGGGTGACTTGCTTACTGATGAGCCAGTTTTATCAAGAGTTCATTCGCAGTGTATTACAGGGGAATCTTTTTTTAGTATGAGATGTGATTGTAGATTCCAACTAACTGAATCATTAAAACAAATTGCTCAGGTTGGAAGAGGGGTTATTTTTTATCTTCAACAAGAAGGAAGAGGCATTGGTCTTTCAAATAAAATTAAAGCATATAGTTTACAAGACAAGGGACTAGACACTGTTGAGGCTAATCATCAACTAGGTTTTAAAGATGATGAAAGAACATATGAAAATATTGCTGGAATGGTAAAATATTTGGCAATCAAAGAATTAGATTTGATGACCAATAATCCAAAAAAAATAAAAGCGCTTGAAAATATGGGTATCAAAGTAAATCAAAGAGTTCCTATTTTCTCAGACACCAATAAGTATAATGAAAAATATATCTCAACTAAGAGAAGTAAACTTGGTCATTTAATCTAAGTGGAAGCAGATAATTTAATTAAAAAACTCAATATGATTAGTCACCCTGAAGGAGGGCATTATATTGAAAATTTTAAGAACGATAATGTTAGTCAAATTTATTACTTATTAAAAAAAGGTGAGAAATCCCATTGGCATCGATTAAGTAAAAATGAAATATTACATTTTTATTCTGGAGATCCTCTAGAAGTTTTCACATCAAGTGACGGAGTTAATTATGAAGTTTTTTCTCTAGGGTCAGATCATAATTATATTTATACCGTAACAGCAAACACATGGTTTGCGATGAGATCTTCTGGTTCATTTAGTTTAATTGGATGCACTGTCGCACCTGCTTTCGAATTTAATGATTTTGAGCTTGCCCCTGCGACGTGGCGACCTGAAAAATTCAGAATAGACTTATAATTTTCACTTTTCTTTAATTTAAATTCTTTATATATTAGCAATATAAAACGGAGGTTCTAAATGGATGCAGAGAGTAAATGCCCAGTAATGCATGGAGCAATTACAAAAAATATGGGAGAAGGTACATCAAACCGCGAATGGTGGCCTAATCAACTTAACTTAAACATACTTCATCAACATGATCGTAAGTCTGATCCAATGGAAGTAGGATTTAACTACCGTGAAGAATTTAAAAAAATAGACTATGCTGCATTAAAAAAAGACCTCAATGATTTAATGACTGATTCACAAGATTGGTGGCCCGCTGATTATGGACACTATGGTGGTTTCTTTATTCGTATGACATGGCATGCTGCAGGGACGTATAGAACTGGAGATGGTCGTGGTGGTGGTGGAACAGGTGCTCAACGTTTTGCTCCTTTAAATAGTTGGCCTGATAATGGAAACTTAGATAAGGCAAGAAGATTACTTTGGCCTATAAAGAAAAAGTATGGAAACAAAATTAGTTGGGCTGATCTATTTATACTAACAGGTAATGTTGCAATTGAATCTATGGGCGGAAAAACCTTTGGATTTAGTGGTGGAAGACCAGATATCTGGGCTCCAGAAGAAGATATTTATTGGGGAGTAGAAGAAGAATGGCTTCAAAACAAAAGATACACAGGTGATAGAATTTTAGACAACCCACTTGCAGCAGTACAAATGGGATTAATTTATGTTAACCCTGAAGGACCAGATGGAAAAGCAGATCCACTTGCAAGTGCAAAAGACATTAGAGAAACTTTTGCAAGAATGGCAATGAACGATACTGAAACTGTAGCCTTAACTGCAGGAGGACATACTTTTGGAAAAGCACATGGTGCAGGTGATCCAGCTTTAGTTGGAGCTGAACCGGAAGGCTCTCCGTTAGAACAAATGGGGTTAGGTTGGAATAACCTACACGGTTCTGGTGTTGGAAGAGATGCAACAACAAGTGGTATTGAAGGTCCTTGGACCACAAATCCTACACAGTGGGATAATGGATATTTTGATTTACTTCTTGGTTATGAATGGAAGTTAGTAAAAAGTCCTGCAGGAGCTCAAATCTGGCATGCAATTGATCAAAAAGAAGAACATATGGCACCACAAGTTGATGACCCTTCAATAAAAGTTCCAACAATGATGACGACTGCTGATATGGCAATGCGTGAAGATCCAGAATATAGAAAAGTTTCTGAAAAGTTTCACAAAGACCCAGAATATTTTGCGGATCAATTTGCAAGAGCTTGGTTTAAACTTCTTCATAGAGATATGGGACCAAAGACAAGATACTTAGGACCAGAAGTTCCAGAAGAAGAGTTAATTTGGCAAGACCCTGTTCCGAAGGGCCACTCAAACTATGATGTTGAAGCTGTTAAAGCTAAAATTATAAATAGTGGATTAACAACTCAGGAGATGGTTGAAACTGCTTGGGCAAGTGCTTCTACATTTAGAGGATCAGACATGAGAGGTGGAGCAAATGGTGCAAGAATTAGACTTGCTCCTCAAAAAGATTGGGAGGTTAATAAACCTGAACAATTAAAAAAAGTTCTTGGTATTCTTGAACCAATTGCAAAAGACACAGGAGCTTCAATAGCTGATGTGATTGTGCTTGCAGGTAATGTGGGAGTCGAACAAGCTTCAGGAATGGAAGTTCCTTTCACACCTGGTAGAGGTGATACCACTCAGGACAAAACTGATATTGATTCTTTTGGTGTTCTTGAACCTGAGGCAGATGCATTTCGTAATTATTTAAAAATGAACTACGATGTAACAGCTGAAGAACTAATGTTAGATAAAGCTCAACTTCTTGGGCTAACAGCTCCTGAAATGACAGTACTTGTTGGTGGCATGAGATCTATGGGTATCAGTTCAGATCAGCGAGGTTTATTTACAGAAACTGGTGGTAAACTTACTAACGATTTCTTTGATAAGCTTTTAGATATGGGTGTAAGCTGGAAACCTACTGGAAGTAATTCATATGAAGCAACTGATAAAATTACAGGTGAAAAGGTAAGAACGGCATCTAGAGTAGATCTTGTTTTTGGATCTAATTCTCAATTAAGAGCTATAGCAGAACTTTATGCAAGTGATGATAGTGAAGAAAAAATGAAAAAGGACTTCATAAAAGCTTGGAATAAAGTGATGAATGCTGATCGTTTCGATCTAGAGCAATAAAATTAGTTTTAATTATTTTAAAAGTGGAACTTAAAGTTCCACTTTTTTTTATTTTGGCATATTCGTTGCACCTGTTTCTAAAGAAACAATTTTACCATTTTCAATTTTAAAAACAGACATTACTGCCTGTGTGTTGCCGTCACTAAACGTAACAAAAGCATGAAGAACGGCTATTTCGTCATTCTCATATACAATTCTATCTTTATCAGAATTAATATCATCTGACATAGCCCAACTAACTACATCAGATTTTGATAAAACATTTCCAGATGCATGCATTGTGAATTTAAAATCATCATGCAAGATATCGTTCATTTCATCTTCATTTTTATCATTCATGGCTTTTTGGTATCTTTCCATTAAACTCATATCTTTTTCCTTTCTTAACTAACCTGAAAAATTCGTGACTGCTTCAGAAGTCATCGGCGTCATTACTGTAGTTTCCACCATAGCACCAGCTTCAATTCTTCTTTGTGTTAATTCTTCATCATTTTTAAAACCCATCATACCCTCGGGTGTAGCAAAATCTAAAATAACAGTTAACTTGTTATCATTATCTTTTTCTGTAGCTGCAAATATACAAGTCATTCCATGTTCTTTAAGTTTATGACCATTTGCAAGAAGCATTTCTTTCCATGGTCCAAAACCATTTTTTAAATCTTGTGTTAATTTAACCAACATATTAACTCCTTTTTTATTAACTATATAGGTTTCAAAAGACTAAAAATTATTAAAATGAAATAATAATTATCTTTCTTTAATATAGGGTTGGCCGATTGCGTTTGGCGCAATAGCTTTACCAACAAAACCTGCAAGTAATACAACTGTCAATATGTATGGTATCGCTTGTATTAACTGAACAGGTATCTCTCCTATAGCTGGTAGCTCAACACCTTGTAATCTAATTTGAAGTGCATCTGTGAAACCAAATAATAAACATGCGATCAAAGCTGTTTTGGGATGCCACTTTCCAAAAATCATTGCAGCTAATGCTAAGTAACCTCTGCCAGCAGACATCTCTCTAAAAAAATTGGCATTAACTGCAGTTGATAAATGAGCACCGGCAAAAGCAATTAGTACACCATTAACGGCAAGGGCCTTATACCTCATAGCAAAAACATTAATGCCAGCAGTATCTACAGCGCTTGGGTTTTCACCTACAGCTCGTAGACGTAAACCAAAGCTAGTTTTAAATACAATCCAGAAAACAATTGGGACTGATAAATAAGCTAAATAAACAAATACATAATGGCCGCTTAAAATATCACTATAAAGTGTTCCAATAATTGGGATATCTCTTACAGAGTCTGCAAAAGGTAAATTGATTTCTAGAAAACGTTGCTCTTCATTTAATGTTGGTGTCAGACCTGCTTGCCCAAACCACGCAGCTGCTAAAGCTGTTGTTAAACCAATAATTAAAATATTTATAGCAACGCATGATACTACTTGATCACCTTTATGTGTTACTGATGCAAAACCATGTAACATTGATAAACAAA
This sequence comes from uncultured Alphaproteobacteria bacterium, assembly GCA_902540265.1. Taxonomy (GTDB): domain Bacteria; phylum Pseudomonadota; class Alphaproteobacteria; order HIMB59; genus CACPNW01. The sequence continues at coordinate 70,169 of CACBLW010000001.1, read as the reverse complement.
CACATACTATAATAGCTAATAATAAGCCGAGCCACGGATTACCTAAATAATAAGAACCTACAGCTGCAACAAAAGCTGCCATAAGCATTTTGCCTTCTAAACTAAAATCTATTACACCTGAACGTTCAGCAAATATACCCGCCATGGCAGCAAAAACTAAAGGGGTTGATATTCTTAATGTAGAATTAATTAAAGAAGCAATGTCAGACAAAAATTCCATTATGCATTTACCTCTTTATTAAGTCTTCTTACAAAAAAACTTTCAATTTGTGGTCTGAATAAGTTTTCTAACGCTCCGCTAAATAAAATTATCAAGCCTTGAACAGCAACAAACATGTATCTAGTGATATTAGGCATCTCAAATGTTACTTCTGAACCGCCTTGGTACAAAATTCCAAATAAAAATGCAGCGGGTAAAATTCCAATTGGATGATTTCTACCCATCAAAGCTACGGCGATTCCAGTAAAACCATATCCAGCTGGAAAGCCGGCTTGTATTTTGTGACTTACTCCAAGAATTTCATTTACACCAAGTAACCCTGCTAGACCTCCTGAAATGCACATAGCTATAATTATATTTTTGTGGGGGGATATACCTGCATAGATTGCTGCCTGAGTATTGTGACCAACAGCTCGCATCTCATAACCCCATTTTGTTTTCCATACTAAAAACCAAACAAAGAATAAAGAAGCAATAGCTAATAAAAAAGTAAGATTAAGAGGAGAATATCTTATCTTTATGCCAAGGATACCAGAAAATGCTTCAAAACTGGGAAGCCAGATTGCTTCAGGTAGTTTAACAGTATGTGGGGCCATCTGATTGGTATCTCTAATTACATCTACTAGTAAAAAAATCATTAATGAAGAGGCTATAAAATTGAACATGATTGTTGTGATTACAACGTGGCTTCCTCTTTTTGATTGAAGATAAGCTGGTATGTAAGCCCAAGCTGCTCCAAACAAGAAAGCTCCACAAATTGATAAAAGCCAGACAATTGGAATTGGAAGAAAACTTAAATTTATAGCTACTAAAAAAACACCTAAGCCGCCTATATATGCCTGACCTTCTCCCCCAATGTTGAAAAGTCTACAATGAAAAGCTACAGCAAATGCAAGTCCAGTGAAAATAAAATTTGTAGTATAATAAAGTGTATATGCAAAACCTTGGATATAACCGAACGAACCAAAAATAATTAACTTAACTGCTTCAATTGGATTTTCACCTGCTATAAAAATAAACAGACCTGATACTAGTAATGCTAATGTTAAGTTTACTAAAGGTACGATAACGTTAGACACCCACCATGGTACCTTGGATTTATCAACTACTATGTTACTCATTACGCAACACCGGCCATAAGTAATCCTAGTTCACGGTCAGTAACATTTTTATTTTCTTTTTCTCCAACAATTTTACCATCAAACATAACAATAATCCTATCAGATAAGGACAATATTTCATCTAACTCAACGGACGCTAATAATATTGCTGCTCCTCTGTCTCGCATATCAATAAGTCTTTGATGAATAAATTCAATTGCACCAATATCTACACCTCTTGTTGGTTGACCTACTAAAAGAACTTTTGGATTTTCATTTAGTTCTCTACTTAAAATAATTTTCTGTTGATTACCTCCAGAAAAATTTGATGTTATTAAATTTGGTGAGTTTGGTCTAACATCATATTCTTGCATTATCTTACTTGAATATTCTGTAATTTCTTTATTATTTAAAACTGCAGATTTCGAAAAAGGTTCTTGATCATGATATCCAAAAATCAAATTTTCGTGAGCTTTAAAATCACTTATTAAGCCCATTCTTTGTCTGTCCTCTGGGACATGCGCCAGGCCTTTCTCTTTTAGCATTCTTGGATTAAGAAAATTGTCTTGGTCAGATATTTTTTCACCGAATAATTGAATATTTCCTGATTCCACTTTTCTAATTCCTGAAAGTGCTTCTAATAATTCAGTTTGTCCATTTCCAGTTACACCTGCAATACCTAAAATTTCACCAGAACGGATTTCCAAATTAATATTTTTAACACGTATAACATCTAAATCATCTTTAACTGAAAGATTGTTAACTTTAAAAATAACTTCTCCTTTTTTTATTTCTTTTTTGTCGACTCTCAGCAAGACACTTCTTCCAACCATCATTTCAGCTAGCTGCTCTTTGTTTGTATCTTGTGTTTTTGTATGTCCAACCATTTCACCTTGACGCATAACTGAAACTTCGCTGGTTAGATCCATGATTTCAATTAATTTATGTGTAATTAATACAATTGTTTTTCCTTCTTCTTTTAATGATCTAAGAATTTTGAATAATTCATCAACTTCCTGTGGTGTAAGCACGCCAGTAGGCTCATCTAAGATTAGAATTTCTGCCCCTCTGTATAAAGATTTTAATATTTCTACTCTTTGTCGGAACCCAACTGATAGATCTGCTATTGTTGCATCAAGATCAATATTGAAATTATAAGTTTTACAAAGTTCTTCTAAATCTTTTTTTGCATTAGCAAGTTTTTCTCCAAAAACTGTTTCACCTTCAAAACCAAGTATAATATTTTCTAATACTGTAAAATTTTCGACCAACATAAAATGTTGATGAACCATTCCAATACCATTTACTATAGAGTCTCTTGGTGATCTTAGGTTTATTTCTTTACCATTAATTTTAATAGAACCTGAATTCGCCTGATAAAGACCAAAAACTATACTCATTAGGGTAGATTTACCAGCACCGTTTTCCCCAATTATACCGTGAATTGTTCCTTTATTAATTTTAAGATTAATATTTTTATTGGCCTGAACGTGGCCAAAAGATTTATTTATATTTGTAAGCTCTAAGATAGGCGAGACCATAAATTATTTATCAATCTTTGGTCTCGCCAATTGTTTATATTTTAATTATTCTTGTGACCAATCAGCAACAACTAATGCACCACTCGCAATATCTGCAGCAGCTGCATCAGCAGCAGCAGCCATTTCAGAAGTTACCATTCCGTCTTCAGTTGCATAGCCAAGCATTCCTTCTGAAAGTCCGAGGATATTAATTCCTGATTCAAAAGAACCTTTTGCTACATTTTGTGCTTGCTCGAAGATAGTTAAATCTAATCTCTTCAACATTGAAGTAAGCATGGTACCTGGATGCATCCAGTTTTGGTTTGAGTCAACGCCAATACCCATAATTCCAGCATCGGCAGCAGCCTGTAAAACACCAATTCCAGTTCCACCTGCAGCTTGATAAACAACATCAGCGCCACCATCTATTTGGGCCTTTGTTAGCTCAGCACCTTTAGTTGGGTTGTTCCATGCCTCGTTTGTAGTTCCAGTCATATTTGCTAAAACAGTAATATCTGGATTTACATATTGTGCACCTTGTTCATAACCACCCTGAAATTTTCTAATTAAAGGAATGTCCATTCCACCAACGAAACCAATAGTTCCACTTTTTGATGCCATAGCAGCCATCATTCCTACAAGGAAGGATCCTTCGTGCTCTTTATAACAAGCTTGATAAATATTATTGTTTGGATCATCTAACCAACATACATCAACTGCAACGAATTTTATGTCTGGATAATCTGCTGCTACTGCGCCTATTGCATCAGCTTGTGCAAATCCCATCCCAACTATCATTGTTGCTCCTCTATCAGCAATCTTACGCATACCCTGCTCGATCTGATTGTCGTTTGCAGATTCAAACTCAATCATACCCCAACCAAGTTCACTAACAACTCTTTCAGCTGTGTTAAATGCTAACTCGTTGAATGATTTATCAAATTTACCACCAGAGTCGTAAACAACTCCTATTGTGTTTGCAAACGCACTTGATGAGAAGATAAGTGCGAAAGAAACTGAAAAAATACTTAAAATTTTCTTCATACTAAATTTCCCCCTTAAATATGAATTATAGATACCTCATTGATAACATTTTATTCTAAAAAAAATGCATTAAAAAATGAGATTATGGAAAAATAATAAGATTTTTTATGGATAACTTCAAGTACCCATGTACCTATCGCCTGCGTCACCTAAGCCCGGTACAATGAACTTATTTTTATTCAACTTCGCATCGATATTACATGTAAATATATGAATGCCTTTTTGCTTTTTTTGAATATTTTTAATACCCTCGGGAGCAGCAAGTAAGGATACTAAAAATATATCTTTAATATTCACACCTTTATTTTTAATTAAATTGATTGCTGCAATTGATGAATTACCTGTAGCCAACATTGGGTCTAAAATCAGCACTTTTTTATTTTTAACTCTAGGTAGTTTAAATAGGTATTCTACAGGTTCATAAGTTTGTTCGTCGCGGTATAAACCAATATGACCTTTTTCAGCTTCTGGTAAAAATTTTGCAAACCCCTCAAGTAAGCCTAAACCGGCACGTAAAATTGGAACTAAAATTATGGGTTGACCCAAGGCTGTACCACTCATTTTTTTTAGAGGTGTTTCAATTGTTTGTTTTTTAAATGGAACGTATTGAAGAACATCAGAAGCAATGAGGTAGCTTATTTCATTCATAGTTTGTCTAAAAACAGTATTTGATGTTTTTTTATTTCGTAAAATTGTTAATTTGTATTGAACGAATGGTGATTTAATTACTGTAATCATATGCGATTACATATATAGAAATCCCACTAAGAGCAATGCGGTTATCAATTTATTTTTTAACATTAGTGTTTTTATCTAGCTGTACGACTATTGAAGTTGGAAGAGAAGTCGTTAAAGTTGGCACGGTAGTAAAAGATAAAGTTGAAGAAACTATTATAAAAAAAGAACCAGAAATTATTGAAGATAAAACTATTGTTGAAGAACAACAACTTATCACTGAAGAAAAAGAAGAGGAAAAAACTATAGTTAAGGAGCAGCAAAAAATCGCAGAAATAAATTTCATGGGAAAACAACTTGCTGAGATAAAACAAAAACTGGGACAGCCTAATTTAGCACGATCTGATGGCTCGGTGCATATGATGCGATATGATAGTAGTTCATGTAGGTTGTTTATCTTTTTTAATATAAATTCAAATATTAAGAGAGTAGAATATTTTGAATTTCGAGACTCTTTAGGAGAGCTTATAAATACAAAGAACTCGATAGAAGAATGTTATAAAGAATACGACTTTACTAGCTAATTTCAACAAGCAAATCTTTGGTTTCCACATTATCACCAGATGCAACATTAATTGATTTGATTGTTCCACTTTTATCAGCGTTTATTGTAGTTTCCATTTTCATAGCCTCTATCACTAGTAACTTATCACCCTTAATAACTTTACTACCTGATTGAACGAATATTTTTGCAACCTGACCCGGTAAAGGTGATCCAACGTGATCTGAATTATTATCATCTGCTTTAGCTCTTTGTGTTATATTTTTTGAAAATTCTTTATTTTCTATATCTATTGTTCTTGGTTGTCCGTTAATTTCAAAAAACACGGAGCACTTACCATTACTATTAACTTCACTTTTAGCTAAGTATCGTAAAATAAGATTTTTACCTTTATCAATTTCTATCGTATATTCTTTATCTTGTTGAGGACCATAAAAAAATAATTCTGTTGAAAGAATTGATGTATCACTAAACTCCTTGAAGTGATCAACATAATCTTTAAAAACTTTTGGATACATTAAGTAAGACGCTAGGTGTGTTTGATTAATTTTCATTCCTATTTCATCTCCTAAATTTTTGGCTTCTTTATCTAAATCAATTGATTCTAAAATTTCCCCAGGTCTTTTTGTTAAAGGTTTAGTATCACCAAGAACTTTCTTTTGTAGTTCTTTTGGAAAGCCTCCTTGAGGTATACCAATCTCCCCTTTAAAAAATTCGATGACTGAAGCAGGAAAAGAAATTTCTTTTTTTGGGTCTAACACATCTTCTTTGGATAAATCATTAGCGATCATATAGAGCGCCATATCGCCTACAATTTTAGAAGAAGGTGTGACTTTAACAATATCACCAAAAAGTTGGTTTACCTCTGCATATTTATTAGCAACCATTCCCCACTTATCAGTTGTAATTCCCAATGATCTCGCTTGTTCTTTTAAATTTGTAAACTGACCACCAGGCATTTGGTGAAGATAAACATCAGAACTACCACCTTTAAAATCGGTTTCAAATGCATGATAATTTTGACGAACTTGTTCCCAATATAAAGATAGTGTTCTTATAGCCTCTTCATCAAGTTTTGGGTCTTTATGATTTTGTTTCATTATAGATACGATTGATCCAAGTGCAGGTTGTGATGTTAATCCACTCATCGAGTCAATTGCAAGATCCACGATATCTACCTTTTCTTCTATAGCAGCTAGAACTGAAGCTGATGAAGTGCCAGTTGTATCGTGAGTATGAAAATGAATTGGAAGATCAGTTGTTTGTTTGATTTCATTAACTAATTTTTTTATAGCATTAGGTTTTGCTAATCCCGCCATATCTTTAATAGCGATAATATGTGCTCCTGCTTTCTCTAAATCTTTAACAAGATCAATATAATATTTTAATGTATATTTTTTCTCATTTGGATCAGTTACATCATTTGTGTAACAGATAGTTCCTTCACAAATTTTACTTTGATTGCGGACTTCATCAATTGCAACACGCATATTATCAATTAGATTTAATGAGTCAAACACTCGGAATACATCAATTCCAGCTTCTGCTGATTGTTGAATGAAATGTTTAACAACGTTATCTGGATAATTTTTATATCCAACAGCATTAGATCCTCTAAAGAGCATTTGTTTAAGAAGGTTAGGCGCCCTTTTGTTTAATCTTGCTAATCTATCCCAAGGATCCTCTTTTAAAAAACGCATCGATGTATCAAACGTTGCACCACCCCAACATTCTAATGAGAACAAGTTGCTTAGATTTTCACTATAATATTCAGCAATGTTAATAAGATCATCTGTTCTCATTCTTGTAGCAAGCAGCGATTGGTGTGCGTCACGCATCGTAGTGTCAGTAATTAGGGTGTAGGGTGTTTCTTTTATTTTTTTTGCAAATTTTTCTGGACCTAAAGTTTGTAAATCTTTTACATAATTATTTTTTTCACTTTTAGTGTTTGAAATAGGAATTTGAACTTCTACAGTCTTATTGCTACTGACTCTTCCAGATATATCATTGTGTCCATTCACGATTATATTTCCTAGATAAGATACAATTTTTGATGCTCGATCTTTTTGCGGATTGTAAGCATAGAGCTCTTTTTTAGTATCCACAAAATTGGTATTGTAATTTCCTTCAAGGAAATCTTTATTGTTTATAAGAGACTCAAGAAATACTAAATTTGTTTTAACACCTCTAATTCTAAATTCTCTTAAAGCCCTATCCATTCTTTTAATACAGTCGTCTTGATGCTTAGCCCAAGTTGTTACTTTTACAAGTAAAGAATCATAATACGGTGTGATGATTGAACCTGAAGAAGCATTTGCTGCATCTAATCTGACTCCAAAACCGGCTGCAGATCGGTATGTCATTATCTTACCGTAATCTGGCATAAAATTATTAAGCGGATCTTCGGTGGTAACTCTACATTGAATAGCAAATCCGTTTAGATGAATGTCTTCTTGTTTAGGAAGAGCTGGATTACTGCCAATTTTTTCTCCTTCTGCAATTTTAATTTGAGCTTTTACAATATCAATACCAGTTACTTCTTCGGTTACTGTATGCTCAACTTGAATTCTTGGGTTAACTTCAATGAAATAAAATTCACCAGATTTTTTATCATACAAAAATTCAACAGTCCCTGCACCAAAATATTTAACTTGTTTTGCAATTTTAATAGCAGCGTTACAAATTTCTTCTCGAGTTTTATTTTCAAGAAAATGTGCAGGTGCTCTTTCAATAATCTTTTGATGCCTTCTTTGAAGAGAACAATCTCTTTCAAAAAGATGTATGATATTTCCGTGTTTGTCACCTAAAATTTGAACTTCAATGTGCGCAGCATCTTCTAAAAATTTTTCTATAAATACTTCATCTTTTCCAAAAGCTTTAAGTGACTCACTTTGAGCAGTTGTAATTTGATCTATTAATTCATTGCTTGATCTAACAACACGCATTCCTCGACCGCCGCCGCCCCAACTAGCTTTAACAATTACTGGGTAGCCAATTTTCTCAACTTCTTTTTCAACACTTTTTAAATTTTCTTTTGTTACAATAACAGATGGAACGGTGCCTACCTTTGCTTCTTCCGCAACTTTTTTAGCTTCAGTTTTATTTCCAAATCTTTTTAGTATTTCTTTACTAGGTCCAATAAATGTTATGTCATTTTTTTCACACTGCTCAGCCAGTTCAGGACTCTCAGATAAAAATCCATAACCTGGATGGATAGCGTCAACCTTTGCATCTTTAGCAATTTTAATAATCGAGTCTATGTCCAAATATGCTTGAATTGGACCTTTGCCTTCACCAACTAAATAACTTTCATCCGTTTTAAATCGGTGAATAGCAAAACGATCTTCTTTAGAATAAATAGCAGCTGTTTTAATACCAGACTCTTCAGCAGCTCTAAAAATTCGAATAGCAATTTCACTTCTGTTTGCTGCTAAAATTTTACCAATCTTTTTCATCAAGCCACCATTAAATAAGGATTATTACTTAATATTTTTTCGGGGATGCATCTATATGTTCCTTACTAAATTAGCAAGAGATCAAAGGAATTTAGCCATTTTTTAGGATTTGGAAGCAATTATAAATTAATAATAAAATGCAAATTATCGATTTAATATCTGTGAACATATGTCCCTTTATCAGAAAGGTTATTTTATATTAATATCAAATCATGAATTCATTAAATGAAAATATAAGACCTTATCAAAGCTGTTCTAAATCAGTCTTTTTAGTTTTAGGAATTATTTTTATAAGTTGGATTTCATTATTCTCTATTTTTCTTATTGTACAAGGTGCATGGCCTGTATCTATATTTCTTGGACTTGAATATCTGATAATTTTTTATTTAATTCGTTTATATTTCAAAGAAAAAAATATTAAGGATGAAATTAACATTAATCAAAAAGAAATATCTATAAGAAAATATAAAGGTGATAAACTTTTACACTCATCTAAATTCAGCACTTATTGGTCCAAAGTTTTTTTCACAAAATTTAAAAACACTTCCAAGTTATCAATAAGAGAATCAGATAAAGAAACTGAAGTTGCAACTTTCTTGCATGCTGATTTAAAGGAAAGTTTGTACTTAAGAATTAAAAGACAATTAAGCTATTATTAAAATAACAAATCATTCATATTGAAAAGACCTGTTTTCTTTTTAGAAATAAAGATAGCTGCTTCGATGGCCCCATCTACAAATATTGATCTATTATTAGCTTTATGAACTAGATCAACCCTATCATTGGTACCAATAAAACTTACTGTATGTTCACCTGCAATTTCACCGCCTCTTGTAACAGAAAAACCAATGTCACCTTTTTTTCTAGATGATAGTTTTTTTGTACGGTCTAAAACTTTTGATTTATTTAATTTAGTTTTTCTTCCCTCAGCTGCATATTCACCTAGAGATAATGCAGTTCCAGAAGGGGCATCTTTTTTATGTTTGTGATGAGTCTCAGAAATTTCAATATCATAATCAGTATCTTTAAAAGCTGATGCCGTTTGTTTTACTAAGTTAAATAGTAAGTTAACACCCAAGCTCATGTTAGAAGACATGAGTATAGGTATTTTTTTAGAATAACTTTTTACTTTCTTTTTTTGTGCATCCTTCATTCCGGTTGTGCCAATAACAACTGCTGTTTTATTTGCAGAGGCGATCTTAAGATTATCTAAAGTAGACTCAGGTGTTGTAAAATCAATGATGACATTTGATTCTTTGATTAACTGAGCTGCATTAGCTGTAATTAATTTTGCAGAGTGTATACTTGAAACTTTGTTTAAAGGTTTGTTTATATCTTTATGTTTTTTGTGTTCAAAACCACCGACAAATTCTAAATTTTTATTTTGTAAAATTTGTTTCGATATTTCCTGACCCATTCGGCCAAGACAACCTGCAACTGCTATTTTAATTTTTGCCATAAAAACTTCTTATACTTTGGTGATTGTGAGTTGAAAAGAAATTAAGTTAAATCTTCCCAGACTTCTTTTAATTTTGAGAAAAAACCTTGCGATTTTGGGCTATGTTTTTTTGATGTCCCACCTTCATTTTCAAACTCTCTCAAAATATCTTTTTGTTTGCTATTTAGGTTGACTGGTATTTCTACGTTTGCTTGCACATACATATCACCCCTTCTACTTTGTCGAAGTATACTCATTCCTTTGCCACGAAGTCTAAATTGTGTCTCAGATTGAGTTCCCGCTGGAATATTAAGTCTGGCTTTTTTTCCCTCTATCGTTGGTACTTCTATTTCGCCACCTAAAATAGCAGTAGTGATTGAAATTGGTATTTCACAAAATAAATTTTCTTCTTCTCTTTCAAAGAGTTTGTCCTTTTGAACTTCAACAAAAATATATAGATCCCCATTTCCAGCACCTCTTTCACCAGGTTCACCTTCACCAGCTATTCGAATTCTTGTGCCTGTATCAACACCAGCAGGAATAGTAACAGAAATTGTTTTTTGCTTTTTTATATTCCCTGTTCCTGAACATTTAAGACATGGATTTTTTATACTTGAACCTTCTCCACCACATGTAGGGCATGGTCTTTCAATTGAAAAGAATCCTTGTTGAGATCGAACTTTTCCTGCACCACCACAAGTAGAACAAGTACTTGGTCCAGATTTATCTGCACTTCCAGTTGCTGCACAAGCATCACAGCCAACGTATGTGGGTATTCTTATTTGTGTTTTTTTTCCAGTGAAAGCTTCGAATAGTGAAACGGACATATTATAACGAAGATCACTTCCTCTTTGAGGTCCTCGTCTTCTTGATGATTGTCCTCCAAAACCCCCGCCAAAGAACTCTTCAAAGATATCAGAAAAGCCACCTGCAAAATCTCCAAAGCCTTGAGCTCCACCCATTCCACCTTGTTTGAAAGCGTCATGTCCATATTGATCATAAGCTGATCTTTTTTCTGAATCTTTTAGAACTTCGTAAGCAGCAGCTGCTTCTTTGAATTTTCTTTCAGCTGTTTTGTCATCCTTGTTACGATCAGGATGATATTTCATGGCCTGTTTTCTATAAGCTTTTTTTATTTCATCTTCACTGGCATTTCGTTGAACACCTAGTATCTCATAGAAATCTTTATCAGCCACATCTCCTCCTTATAAAAATTATGGAGCGTTAATCTTTTTTTTCTTCGTCTACTTCTTCAAATTCAGCATCTACAACTTTTTCATCTTTTGTACTATCAGCTGATGGTTCAGCACCAGATGGATCAGGTTGAGGTCCAGCACCTTGAGGGTTTTGTTTATAAATTGCTTCACCCATTTTAAGAGATGACTGAACAAGTGCTTCAGTTTTAGATTTTATAGCTTCTAAATCCTCACCGTCTTTTACTTTCTTAAGCTCTTCAATATCCTCTGTGATTTTATTTCTATCTGCTTCAGGAATTTTATCTCCGTGCTCTTTTAAATTCTTTTCAGTTTCATTGATTAAACTATCAGCATGATTCCTAGTATCAACAGCTTCTCTTTTCTTTTTATCAGCTTCAGCATTTTCTTCTGCCTCTTTGACCATTTTTTCAATCTCTTCATCTGATAATCCGCCAGAAGCCTGGATCTTGATTTGTTGTTCTTTACCAGTTGATTTGTCTTTAGCCGAAACGTTTACAATACCATTTGCATCGATATCAAAAGTTACTTCAATTTGAGGCATTCCTCTTGCGGCAGGTGGAATACCTACTAAATCAAACTGACCTAGTAATTTGTTATCAGCAGCCATTTCTCTTTCACCTTGAAACACTCTAATTGTTACTGCACTCTGATTATCTTCAGCTGTAGAAAATACCTGGCTCTTCTTTGTTGGGATAGTTGTGTTTTTATCAATTAGTTTTGTGAATACACCGCCAAGTGTTTCAATACCAAGTGATAAAGGGGTAACATCAAGCAATAAAACATCTTTGACATCACCTTGTAATACGCCTGCTTGGATAGCAGCACCAGATGCAACAACTTCATCTGGGTTAACACCTTTATTAGGTTCTTTACCGAAGAAATTTTTTACTATCTCCGTTACTTTAGGCATTCTTGTCATACCACCAACCAAAATAACATCATCAATTTCAGCAGCTTGTAATCCAGCATCTTTGAGTGCCATTTCGCAAGGTTTTAAACTTTGGTTTAAAAGTTCACCTACGATAGCTTCTAATTTTGCTCTCGATAATTTAATCGTTAAATGTTTGGGGCCAGATTGATCAGCAGTAATGAATGGCAAGTTAACCTCTGTTTCAGTTGAACTTGATAATTCAATTTTTGCTTTCTCAGCTGCCTCTTTCAAACGTTGAAGGGCAAGTTTATCTGAACGTAAATCAATACCATTATCTTTTTTGAATTCATCAGCAAGATAATCAATAATTTTAAGATCAAAATCTTCACCACCAAGGTGCGTATCGCCATTGGTTGATTTAACTTCAAAAACACCGTCGCCTATTTCTAAAATGGAAATATCAAATGTACCTCCACCAAGATCGTAAACAGCAACAGTACCAGTTTTCTTTTTATCTAACCCATATGCTAACGCTGCAGCAGTTGGCTCGTTAATAATTCTTAAAACTTCTAGTCCAGCTATTTTTCCAGCATCTTTTGTTGCTTGTCTTTGAGCATCATTAAAATATGCAGGAACTGTTATAACTGCTTGTGTAACAGTATCTCCTAAATAAGACTCTGCAGTCTCTTTCATTTTTTGTAAGATAAATGCACTAATTTGACTTGGACTATATTTATCTCCACGTGCTTCTACCCAAGCATCACCGTTATCACCTTTTACTATTTTATAAGGTACTAATCCGCTATCAGACTTAACAGCTTCATCCTCAAATGTTCTTCCAATTAATCTTTTTATGGCAAATAAAGTATTTTCAGAATTAGTCACAGCTTGTCTTTTAGCTGATTGTCCAACAAGTTTTTCTTTTGTGTCACTGAATGCTACCATTGATGGGGTTGTTCTTCCACCTTCAGAGTTTTCAATTACTTTTGCTTCCTTACCGTCCATTACTGCAACGCAGGAGTTTGTAGTACCTAAATCAATACCAATTACTTTTGCCATACTTTTTATCCTCTTTACTTAATTATTTACCAATAAACATTGGCTACATTAGATATGGGAAAAAAGTTTAAAAATACAAGGATGTTCCCGATTAATATTAAAAAAAACAAGTAATTTTGGGCTTTTTATGACTTTTCTTTACTCTCATTTTCAGGATTGTCTTCTTCTTGTTCTCCTGTGGGTTCTTCTGTTTTAGCGACTGGTTTTTTGGAAACCCCAACCATTGCTGCTCTTAATAAACGATCGTGCATTGTATAGCCAGATTGGACTTCTTGTACTACTGTTCCTTCTTCTACATCATTATTTTCAACTTCCATCATAGCTTGATGAAAATTATGATCAAATTTTTGATTTAAAGTTTCAATTTTTTTGACCCCGTGTTTTTCAAGAGTACTTTTATATTCTTTAAGTACCATTTTTAAACCATCGATAAGATTTTTTATACTTTGTGGATGATTTTCATCTTCTGGTAAAGCATCTAGCGCTCTTTCTAGATTATCTCCTGGCGATAGAATATCTCTTGCTAAATTTATGCTACCAAACTTTATGGTTTCAACTTTTTCTCGTTCAAATCTTTTTCTAAGATTTTCCATTTCAGCTAGTAATCGGATTTTTTCTTCTTTTAGTGTTTCAATTTCCTTCTCTAAACTATCTTCTTCTGTATTTTCATATTCACTTATCTCTTCTGTATCTGTGTTTTCTTCATTATCATTATTATTTTCTTCGTTTTCAATATTCTCAGAATCAGGTTCTTTAATATCTTCTTGTTGGTTATCTTCTTCTTTTTTCTCAACCATTAATCAATCACCTTTCCAATAATTTTTGACGTATAATCAACAAGTGGAACAATTTTGGAATAGTTTAACCTTGTTGGACCAACTACGCCTATAGCCCCAATAATTTCTTGATCATTATTTTTATATGGGGCCATTACCATAGAAAGACCAGAGTGTTTAAACAAAAAATTTTTAGATCCGATAAAAATTTGAACACCTTTTGCCTTTCCTGCAGTTTCTAATATATCTACAAAACTGGATTTTTTCTCAATTTCATCAAAAAGATTTCGAATTTGATCTAAATCTTTTGAAACTATTTCATCTTTTAATAAATTTGATTGGCCATGTAAAAAAATATAAGGATTTTTGCTATTAGGCTGAGTTTCTATAATACCTTGTTGAATTAATTTTGAAGAGATTGACTCTAACTCGTTTTGTGAATTTTTTATTTCTGTTTGAATTAGTCTTTTAATTTGTGAAATATTTTTATTGGTAAACTTTGATGTAAGGTAATTAGAAGCCTGTATAAGTAACGAACTATTATATTTTCCATTATCTTCGATGATGCGATTTTCTACTTCTCCATTTTCATAAGCAAGAATAAGCATTAATTGACTATTATTTAATCTTATAAACTCAACGTGCTTTAAGTTTTTTTGAAATTTTGGGGCAATAACTATTCCCGCATAACTTGATAATCCTGAAATAGCCTTAGAAGCAACATCGAGAACCTCCTCATAAGATTTGCCTTTTGCTAAACATTGTTGTTTAATGTTTTCTTTATCTATTTTTGAAATTCTTCCAAACTCTAAAAGTCCATCAACAAAAAATCTCATACCCTTCTCAGTGGGCATTCTTCCTGCTGATCTATGCGGAGCATACAAAAGTCCTTCTTTTTGTAAATTTGATAAAATAGATCTAATTGATGCTGAGGAAAGATTTAAGCCTCCCATCTTCATAATTGTTTCTGATCCTGCTGGAGATCCAGTTTTAAGATAAGACTCAACTAATTTTTTGAAAATTAATTTCGATCTATCATTAATTTGCGCATATACATTATCAGACATAAGAATTTTATTTAAAAATAATTTTTATCTACTATTATTAAATTTATATGAGAAAAGATAGATCCTTCAATCAAATGCGTGAAATTTCATTTGAGAAAAATGTAAATATTCATGCAGATGGTTCGTGTTTAGTAAAATTTGGAAACACACATGTCCTTTGTCTTGCTACAATTGATGAAAAAGTTCCACACTGGTTAAAGAATACTGGTAAGGGTTGGGTTACAGCAGAATACGGCATGCTACCAAGATCAACAAATACAAGGATGGATAGAGAAGCAGCAAAAGGAAAACAGTCTGGAAGGACGCAAGAAATACAAAGATTAATTGGCAGAAGTTTGAGATCCATTATAGATTTATCAAATCTAGGAGAAAGACAAATAAAAATAGACTGTGATGTAATTCAAGCAGATGGTGGAACAAGAACTGCTTCAATAAGTGGTGGTTTTATTTCTTTATACCTGGCAATAGAAAAATTGAAGAACAATTATAATCTCCAAAAACCGATTATTAAAAATTTTATAGGAGCGGTGTCTACTGGCATAGTAGAAAATAAAGCAATATTAGACTTAGATTATAAAGAAGACTCAGATGCTCAAGTAGATGCAAATTTTGTAATTTGTGATTCAAATGAGATATCTGAAATACAAGTTACAGGTGAAGAGTTTTTTTTTAACGATAATCAATTTGCAGAAATGTTTTCACTTGCAAAGATTGGTGTTAAAGAAATAATTTCTAAGCAAAAAGAGGCATTGAAATAAATTGAGAAAATTATTATTTTTTTCAAATAATAAAAACAAAACTATAGAAATAAAAAAAATTTTTAAAAAGTTTAAACTCGAAATTCTATCATTAAGTGATTTAGACATAAGCGATGAACCAAAAGAGAGTGGCCAAACTTTTGAGGAAAACGCTAAGATTAAATCAGACTACGGATTTAATAAAACTGGCTTTCCTTGTTTTGCCGATGACTCAGGAATATGTATTGAAAGCTTAAATTGGAAACCAGGTGTTCTTTCAAAAAGATTTTTAAATAATTTCAAAAGTAATCAGGCTTGTTTTGAAAGTATAATTGAAAGTACTAAAAAAAATAATAAACAAAATGCTTACTTTAATACCTCAATAAGCCTAACAATTAAAAATAATCAAAACATTATATTTAATGGCAAGATTGATGGAAAAATTTCTGAACAAGCCAAGGGAAAATTTGGTTTTGGCTATGATCCAATTTTCATTCCTAAAAATTATAACAAAACATTAGCTGAATTAAGCACGAAAGATAAGAATGAAATTAGCCATAGGTCTATAGCTGTAAGAAAATTGATTAATTTTTTAATTAATTAATCACAAAAGAATTTCCGTTATTTATTCTTAATATGCTAAGATCTCTTTCAATCATATTATCTTTAAAATAAAAGTTTCCATCAATACCATCGAATTTTTTATTCGGATTGTTTAATAATTTAATTACATCACCAAGCTTATATTCCTTTGTGTAGATGAAATTAATTAAACCTATTAAGTCATAAGGTAATGTTGAGACTCTCAAAAACTCATCATCATATATTTCCATATAATTATTTATTATATTTATTCGATTTGTTTCGGGAATTCCCGGAAATATTGCTCCCTGTAAAGAGGGTTCATAGAAAAAAGTTTTATCATCTATTACTCCAGTTCCCATAAATTGTACGATATTAGGATCTATATCGTAGTATGGTAGTAGAGGTGCAACCTGTAGTAAATTCAAACCATAGTCAGCAATCAAAATATGTGTAAAATCGTAATCACTTGTAGTTTTAAATCTTTCTAATTTTTTTAATCTCTTTTTTGATTTTTCATCTTTTTTAGAAGATAGAATTTGTTTTTGTCTATTCAATTCATATTTTCTCAATTCATATTTTCCTAACTCTTTTATTGATTCTCTTACATTTGTTAGTTCGTCTTTATATGAAGATCTGTTGACTAATATTGCAGGGCTTTCAAACATTATATCATCAATTAGACTGTTTATTAAATATCCATATTCATTTTCTGGATAAAGTAACGCAACTTTTGCATCATCGTTCAAATATAGCATAAGTTGTGAAAGTTCATTTTGTGGAAAAAAATTTAATAAATAGACACAATCTTTAGCTAATGAAGATTTTGATGAGTAGGAAAAAAATATTACTTCTTTAGCACAATAATTATCTAAGATTTTTGCATACTTAGATTGAATTGGTCCTAGAAAAATCTTTCCGGGTAGTAGATTTTTTTCTATAATTTTTTTTAAATCAATTTCATTTTCAAAAAATTCTATTTGTATAACAACATCATTTATACCTAGATTATAAATTCCTAATTCATAGGTATTCAAAAATTGTTTTGTGGTTTTTTCATCATCATCTTTTGCAAATAAAGCTATAATCGTTTTATCTAAAACTACATTGTCTATGGTCTTGTTCTGCTTATCTTGTTCGCTTTCTTTTTTTTCAATTGCTTTTTTTTCACTTTTAGTTTCAATTGATTTTTCAGAAATAGTTGTTTCTTGAGTATTTTTTGTATCTTGTTTAGATAAATTTGCTGGAGTACATGAAATTATAAATATAAATATATAAATAATGGATAATATTATTAATGGTCTCTCAATTGTAGCAACACCTATTGGCAATTTAGATGACATAACCTACAGGGCTGTAAACGTTATTGGTGAATGTGATATCATTATTTGTGAAAATCCTAAACATTCTCTTAAACTACTAAATAAATTAGGCATTAAAAAGAAATTAATAGCCCTGCATGATTATAATGAGCATAAAATTATAGATCAGATTAAATCTTTATTAAGAAATAAAAATTGTGTCCTAATTTCTGATGCAGGCTCGCCACTTATTTCAGATCCTGGATATAATTTAGTACAATATTGTATTGCAAATAATATTAGAGTTACATCTGTACCTGGTCCATCGTCAATTATATCGAGTTTACAGTTATCTGGATTATCAATATCAGAATTTGCTTTTTTTGGTTTTGTTCCAAAATCTAAAAAAAAGATGGAAGATCTTTGTAAAAATATTTCCCAAAAAAAAAGGACATGTGTGCTTTTTGTCTCAAGTCATAAATTAATAGATTTTTTAGATTGCCTAGAAAATATTATGGCTAAAAGATCAGTTTCAATATGTAAGGAGCTTACTAAGGTAAATGAATTCGTTTTTAGGGGAACTCCAATCAATGTAAAAAATAAGATACTAGAAGATAAAGAAAATATTAAGGGAGAGTTTGTTGCTGTTATTGATAGACAAACATCAAAAAATCAAGATTTTGACAACATTGATTTGTATAGCAAAGAATTAAAAAAAATGGCTACAAAATTTTCTTTGACCGACGTCGTCGAAATAGTACATAAATTTACAAAAATTAATAAAAACAAAATTTACAAATGGTTGTTAAAATTAAAAAAATAGTTAACATTTTATTTATTCCAATATTTTTGATTTTTACATCTATAAATTATGGATGTTCACCAGCAAGCGTGCTTGCAACAGGTGGTGGTAGTGCAATGGTAGTAGCTGAGGGAGAAAGATCTATTGGTACAGTAATAGATGATGCAACTATTAAGGTTAATATTGCGGCTAAATTCCTAAACGCAGAGAATAATCTTTTTGTAAATATAAACACAAGTGTTTTAGAGGGTAGAATTTTATTAACTGGTCTTGTTGATAATCAAGAAATTAGGATTGATGCAGTAAGATTAGTGTGGGAAGTTGAAGGGGTTAAAGAAATTATAAATGAAATAGAAATTGGGAACAGAACAACATTAAAAGACTATGCTAGTGATTTATGGATTAATACTCAAGCAAGAGCTGTAGCTGCTAAAACCGTTGGGATCAAAGCAATTACATTTAATTTTGAAACCATCCAAGGTAAAATTTATGTAGCGGGTATTACAGCACGCCCAGATCTATTAGATGAAATGGTTGTTGCACTTAAAAACATAAAGGGTGTTAATGAAATTGTTAACTATGTAATTATAAGAGAGAAATTATAACTTATCTTAAGCTTCCAATTTTTTCTCCAGCTAGAATATGAATATGAAAATGTGGAACCTCTTGTCCACCATGTTCTCCGGAGTTTGTTATCAACCTATAGCCTGTTTCTTCAATATTAATATCATTTATTACTAACTGAACACTTTTAAAAAAAGATGTGATATTTTCATTATCTGCATTTTTTAAAAAATCTGAAAAAGTTGTGCAAGGGAATTTTGGTATACCTAAAATATGTATTTTAGCTTGAGGGCTAATATCATTAAAAAACAAGCTGAATTCATCTTCATAAACTTTGTCACAAGGAATTTCTTTTCTTAGTATTTTTGCGAAAATATTGTTTTCATCATACATTTTATTTTACTTTCTTTTATCAAGTTCTTTATGAATTTCATTCATAGTAATTTTTTTTGATTTTAATAAAATAAGAAGATGATATATTACATCAACAGCTTCTTCTATTGTTCTTTTTTTTGATCCTTTTAAAAAATCTATAATTAATTCAGTGGATTCTTCTCCAAATTTTTGTGCTATTTTTTTAGTCCCTAGCTTTAATAACTTGTTAGTGTAAGAATTTTTTTTTCTTGTTTGTACTCTATTATTTATAATTTCATTTAACTCTTCAATTTTCATAAAATTTAGTCTCGAATGCTTATATTTTTTTCTTTTAAATATTCCTTTACTTCTTTTATGCTAATTTCATTAAAATGAAAGACTGAGGCTGCTAATAAAGCATCGGCTTTACCTTTAGCTACACCATCATAAAAATGGTCCAGAGTTCCAACTCCACCGCTAGCTATAACTGGTATCTTTATAAATTCTGATACTTTACCCAGTAGTTCATTATCAAAGCCAGTTTTTGTGCCGTCCTTGTCCATTGATGTTAAAAGAATTTCCCCTGCTCCTAGTTCTTGAGCTTTTTCTATCCACCTTAAAGCAAGTAAATCAGTTTTCCTAGTCCCACCATGAGAATAAACAAACCAATCATCATTGTGTTTTTTTGCATCAACAGCTACAACAATGCATTGGTTTCCAAAATATTCAGAAGCTTCTTTAATGATATTGGGATTTTTAATTGCTGCAGAATTAATAGAAACTTTGTCGGCGCCAGCTTTAAGTAAGGCTTGTATATTTTCTATTGATGAAATTCCACCACCAACTGTAAGGGGGATAAACACTTCATTTGCAGTTTTTTTTACTACATTTACCATAGTATCTCTATTTTCTAATGATGCGCTAATATCCAAAAAACATATTTCATCAGCTCCATTATCAGAATAGTGTTTTGCTTGTTCAACAGGATCTCCTGCATCAATTAAATTTAAAAAATTGATACCCTTTACAACCCTTCCATCTTTAACGTCCAAGCATGGGATGATTCTTATTTTTACCATTTTAGTTTAGAATTTTTTGTGCTTCTACTAAATCAATCTTTCCTTCATAGAAAGATTTACCTGAAATAATTCCTTCAATATTTTTTGTATCTAGCTTTTTTAAATTTGTTAGATCAGAGTAATCTGTTAAACCGCCTGCAATTATAATTTTTTTATTAAATTTTTTAATTAAGTTTATTTTATTTATAAAATTACTAACAAAATCTAAATTTAAACCTTTTAGCATTCCATCATTTTGAATATCTGTAATTACATATCCTTTAATTTTTGAGTTGGTATAAATATCAAGAACGTCTTGTATTTTTTTTCCTGAATTTTTATCCCACCCTTTTATCATTATGTTATCTTCAAGAATATCTAAGGATACATATACTTTTTCCGTATAAATATTTGATAAAATTATAACTTCATTTGGTTTTTCAATAGACATTGACCCAATAATTAAATTATTTATTCCAACTTCAAAATATTTTTTGGCTAAATCTAAACTTCGAACTCCGCCCCCTAATTGTATTGGTATTGAAATTGATTTTCTAATTTTCTTTATTGTTTCAAAATTAACATTTGATCTACCAAAAGCAGCATCTAGGTCAACCAAGTGAAGTTTTTTACAACCAATTTGTTCAAAGTGGATAGCTTGTTTTTCTGGGTCTTCATTGTAAACAACACTGGTGTTATCTTTCCCTTTGGAAAGTCTGACGCATTTATTATCTTTTAAATCTATGGCTGGTATAATTTGCACTATAGATTTTTATAATAATAATAACCTTTTATAAAGCTTCCGTTAATATAGGCATAATATGGGTTTTCTCCCCACTTAGTATAACCTTTACCTGTAAAAAGTTTTATTGCTGCATCTTGTGTTTCTCTAACGGCTAGCTGCAAAGATTTTATATTGTCTTCTTTTGCAATTTGTTCAGTGTTATCAATCATTGTTTTGGCTAAACCATAACCTCTTGCCCATGGGGCAACAAATTGTCTTCTGATACGAGCAATATTTTTCCTAGACTCAATGTTAGGAGCCTCATACGCTAATTGAAGGGTCCCGGCTATAACTCCGTTAAGTCTTCCAGCAATAAGTTTGATATATTTATCATTAGTTCTTTTAGTCCAATAATCTATTAAAATATCTCTTGTGGGAACTCTTAACCAACCAAAACCACCTCCGGCTTTAATTGCTTGTTCTGTGATATTACAAAGATCTGCTAAATCTACATCTGTAAGTGTTTCAATATTATCAACTGAAATATTAATTTTTTCTTTTAGTTGTGTAGACATGTTCATGCTCCAATAAATTCTTTTAGTAAGTCTAATCCTTGGGAGGAACTTTTTTCAGGATGAAACTGGACGCCATATATATTTTCTTTTCCAACTATTGAAGCAAAATTTGTTCCATACTTAGTTTCTGCCAAAATATTGTCTTTATTGGCACAATCGAAATAATATGAGTGAACGAAATAATAGTCATTTTTAGTTGAGATTAAGTTATTGTATTTTGAATTTGTTGGTGTTGCCAGGTTCCATCCCATATGAGGAAGTTTTAAATTATCTCCTGGTAATAATTTAATTTGACCGTCTATCCAACCTAGGCCTTCATGATCTCCATTTTCTTCACTCATTTTAGCTAGCATTTGCATACCAACACATATCCCCAAAAATGGTTTCTTTTTTATTAATGCAAACTCAGAAAGCTCATCAATCAATCCATCTGTTTTTTTTAAACCATTCATGCATGTAGAAAAGGCTCCTTGGCCTGGTAATACAATGTGGGTTGAGTTTTTTACATCATTTAGTTTTTTTGAAATTAAAACATCAACCTCAATATTATTATCTTTTGCTAATTTAATAAAAGATTTTTGAGCAGACAAAACATTACCTGAGCCGTAATCGACAATAGTGATCTTTTTCATTAAAAATTAAAGAGTACCTTTTGATGATGGTATGTTATCTTTTCTTCTGTTGTCTATTTCGACAGCAAGTCTTAAACTTTTAGCAAATGCTTTAAAGCATGATTCGATAATATGGTGATTGTTTTTTCCATACAAGTTTTCGATATGTAAATTACATTTAGATTCATTTGAAAAGGCTTTAAAAAATTCATGGAATAACTCTGTATCCATTTCGCCAATTTTTTCTAAATCAAGATTAACATTCCAAACAAGTTCAGGCCTTCCACTTAAATCGATCACACATCTTGATAAGCATTCATCCATTGGAACATATGAAAAACCGTATCTGTTTATTCCTTTCTTATCATCCAATGCTTTGTTTATAGCTAAAGCAATTGCGTAAGCCGTATCTTCAACTGAATGATGAAGATCAACATTGGTATCTCCTTCACATTTTAAATCTATATCAATTAAGCTGTGATGAGATAATAATTCAAGCATGTGATCAAAAAACCCAATTTGTGTTGAAATATTAGATTGGCCAGCGCCATCTAAGTTAACTTCACAGCTTATCTTAGTTTCCTTAGTGTTTCTCTCTACTTTACCTTTTCGCATTTTTGCCTAATATCAGTGAAATATAATTTATTCTAGGTAAATTACTTGATAAAAATAATTAAATAGCCATCTTAAGAAATGATGGAAAAAAATATTATTAAATCAACAACTATTGTAGGAATTAGAAAAGATAATCTTGTCGTAATTGCGGGTGATGGTCAGGCTAGTCTTGGTAATACCGTAATGAAATCAAATGTAAAAAAAATTAGAAGACTTGGTGTTGATGAAAGTGTTATATCCGGTTTTGCAGGATCTACTGCAGATGCGTTCGCTTTATTTGAAAGATTAGAGGGAAAGTTAGATCAATATAAGAACCAACTCAAAAGAGCATGTGTAGAATTAGCTAAAGATTGGAGAACGGATAGATATTTAAGAAGATTAGAAGCAATGATGATCGTTGCTGATAAGGATGTAAGTTTATTGTTATCTGGTACTGGTGATGTAATTGAGTCTGACGATGGAATACTTGCAATAGGCTCTGGAGGTCCATACGCAAATAGTGCTGCTAAAGCATTGATGAAAAACACAAAAATGAATGCAAAAGAAATTGCTCTTGAATCACTAAATATAGCTGCAGATATTTGTATTTATACAAACCACAATATTATTTCAGAAACTATTGAGCTATAGAATGGAATCTAGTTTTAGCCCAAGAGAAATTGTTTCTGAATTAGATAAATTTATCATTGGTCAGAATAAAGCAAAAAAGGCTGTTGCAGTTGCCTTAAGAAATAGATGGAGAAGAAAACAACTTGATGATTCTTTAAAAGAAGAAATTGTACCAAAAAATATTTTAATGGTTGGTCCAACAGGGTGTGGTAAAACAGAAATATCTAGAAGACTTGCTAAGTTAGCAAACGCACCTTTTGTAAAAGTTGAGGCAACTAAGTTTACTGAGGTTGGATATGTTGGAAGAGATGTTGAGCAAATAGTAAGAGATCTAGTTGAAATAAGTATTACAAAAACAAAAATACAAATGGGTCAAGAAGTTAAGGCTAAAGCAGAAAAAAATGCAGAAGAAAGAATTTTAGATGTTTTGGTTTCTAAAAGCTCAACGCCAGCTACTCGAGATAATTTTAGGAAAAAACTAAGATCAGGTGAACTGAATGACAATGAGGTTGAAATTCCAGTTTCAGCTAATGCAAATTTAAATTTACCAACTATGGACATACCTGGCATGCCTGGTTCTCAAATGGGTATGATTAATTTAGGCGATGTATTTGGAAAAGGTTTTGGTAATCAAAAGAAAATGAAAAAAATGAGTGTCAAAGATTCTCATGCATATTTGTTAAATGAAGAAACTGATAAACTTTTAGATAAAGATAAAATAAACTCAAGAGCATTGGATGATGTAGAGCAAAATGGTATCGTTTTTATAGATGAAATAGATAAAATTACTTCTAGAGCTGATAGAAGTGGTGCGGATGTATCAAGAGAAGGTGTTCAAAGAGACTTATTACCGCTTATTGAGGGAACTGCAGTAACCACTAAATATGGTGTTGTAAAAACCGATTATATTTTGTTCATTGCATCGGGTGCATTTCATTTGTCAAAACCATCAGATATGCTTCCTGAACTTCAAGGTAGATTACCAATAAGAGTAGAGCTTGATAGTCTTAGTAAAAAAGATTTTAAACTTATTCTTACTGAAACACAAAACAGTTTGATTAAGCAGTATCAAGGACTTCTGGGAACAGAGAAGGTCGATTTGAAATTTGAAGAAGATGGAATTGATACCATCGCTTCTCTCTCTACAGAGATAAATCAGAACGTAGAAAATATAGGCGCTAGAAGGCTACATACTGTAATGGAAAAACTACTTGAAGAGGTTAGTTATACAGCCTCAGATATAGGCCCTGCAGAAATAATAATTAATAAGGAATACGTTGAAAATAGCTTAGGAGAACTTATTAAAAGTCAGGACTTATCGAAGTTTATATTGTAAAGCTCATTTAATTTTTTAAAAATTATAAAATGAGTCTTTTTAAAAATATAAGAATTGAGCTACTTGTTCTTTTAATAATATCTTTAAATGTTTTCATATCATTCAATTTAGATCTAGGGCTGTATAATTATTTTAAAGATTTTAATAAAAGTCTTAATAGTGTTTATTTAAAAGAATTTTTTGTAGACATAACAAGGCTCGGGAGCTCATCTTGGTATTTTGCTATTTCTGTTATTGGATTTGGTGTTGTTTATTTAAACAACAGATTAGAATTTATAAAAATTGAAAAACAAAAAAATATAAGTAATTTTTTTGTATCGTCTTTTTTTCATATTTTGGTTGTTGGGGTTGTAACTCAGGTTCTGAAGCATATTGTTGGTAGACCAAGACCCAATCACACAAATTTTGAGGACTCTTTTGGTTTTAATTTTTTTACTTTCGACTCAAATTTTCATTCCTTTCCTTCAGGCCATTCATCAACTATATTTATAATTTGTTTTATTCTTGTAGCCACTTTTCCAAAACTAAAATATTTTTTTTATTTTTTAGCGTCTGTTATTGCTTTGAGTAGAGTTGTAGTTGGTGCTCACTTTTTTACTGACATTGTTGCCGGTGCTATATTAGCACTTATATCTTTCAAAATTATAAACACAATCTTAGAAAAGAAATATGCCCAATATAAATTTTCAAATTTGTTGCCTGAAGACAATTCAGAGATTTATAATTATGTATTATTTTTGGTAATTAGTTGTGTGTTTATTACTTCAGGTCCATCCATAGATTTGTATATTTCAGGTTTGTTTTATTATGGATCACAACAGTTTGCTTTACAAAGTTTTGATTTAATCTCAATATTTTTTCGAGATATTTTATTACCATTAATACTTATATATATTTTAATTTTACCAATAGTTGGGCGTTTCACTAAAATTGATAAAATTTTTTTTAATTATAAATTTTCTATCAATGAAATAGTTTTGTTGTGGGGTTCTCAAATTATTGGAGTGTTAATTTTTGTAAACCTGATACTTAAAAATTTATGGGGGAGGGCTAGACCAAATGATATTTTACAATTAGGTGGAAAAGAAACTTTTTCGCCATGGTTTGAAATAAGCAACGCTTGCGAAACAAATTGCTCTTTTGTTTCAGGCGATGCTTCTGTGGGCTTTTCAATTATAATTCTATATTTAATCACAAAAAATATAATTTTCCTCTATGCAAGCTTTTTTGCTGGTTTTGTATTTGGTTTAATTAGAATAATGGCTGGCGGTCATTTTTTAAGTGACATTTTTTTTGCTGGTTTTTTTATTGTAATTTTAAATATAATTTTATTTGAATTGTATAAAAAATATTATGTTAAATAAAATTTTATTGCCATCATTTATTTTTTTACTTTTATTAAAAATTGGTGCCTTAAATTTTACTACCTTTAATTTGTTTGGTGATGAAGCACAGTATTGGTTATGGTCAAAAGATATTGACTTTGGTTATTTTTCAAAGCCTCCTTTTTTGTCTTGGATAATAAGAGTTTATACGGAAATATTAGGTAGTAGTTTTGTTTCATTAAAACTTCTTCCATCGTTTGTGTATTTTTTGATTGCCTGGAGTATTTATAATCTTTTACTCAACTCTGGACTAAATAAAAAAGATTCATTTACAGGTTGTTTAATTTTTTTATTTATACCCGCTGTTTCTTTTTCATCTTTTATAATTAGTACTGATCTTTTTTTATTATTATTTTGGACGCTTTCACTTAATGAATTAATTAAGATCAATAGTAAACAAGGTTTAAAAAATTTCATATTATTAGGTATTTTTCTAGGGTTAGGTTTTTTATCAAAATACGCAGCTATATATTTTGTGATTTGTTTATTTGTTTTAATTTTATTTGATAAAAGATTTAGAAAAATTTTTTTGGATAATTTATTTGGTTTTTGTCTTACCTTTTTATGTGTATTTGTAATTATCGTACCAAATATTATTTGGAACTTTAATAACGACTGGATAACACTTCAGCATACTTCGGATAATGCAAATTTTGGAAATATTGAAATAGATCTCATTAGAGGTTTAGAATTTTTGTTAATTCAAGTTTTAATGTTAGGCCCGTTTATGGTTTTGGGTGGGATATTTGGATTTAATAAATGGAACTATATTCAAAAAATTTTTCTAATATTTTCTATGCCTATAATTTTAATTGTTTTAGTAGAAGCTATTATTGTCAGAGCTAATGCAAATTGGGCTGCTCCAGCTTTAATTTCTTTATTTGCTCTTTTATATATTAGAATTAATAATTCTTTTTTAAAGATAGCTAATTACATGTTTAATTTTATTGTCTGCTTAATTCTTTTTGTAATAATTGGAATGAGCTATCCGTATAAAATTTTTGACCGAATAAGTGGTATAAATGATTATGCTCTAAAAATTTACAGTGGTTCTTCAGATGGTGTCGTTAAAAATATAGTGGTTTCAGATCGGCTTTTATTTTCAAGCCTTAATTTTGAATTAAGAGATAAGGATATTAATTTCTATATGCCACATAAAGAAGGAGATGAAATAACAAACCACTTTAAAATAGTGTCTCCTCTTAACAAAAATATAAACGAAAATTTTACTTTAATTGGGAGTCGCTCAGATATAAATTATTTAGAGAATGAATATAAGGTGTTAAAAATAAATTCACCTGATCAGAAATTTACAAAAAGAAAACTTGATGTTTACGAGGTTGTGTTTGAATAAATTTCTAGTATTTTTTATTATATTTGTAATTAACACGTCCTATGCAAATAATTTTAGTGCAGAATATAAAGTCAGCACAACAGGAATAAAAATTGGTAATTTTAGTTGGTCATTAAATATTAATGACAATATTTATCAAACAGAAATTAATTTGAAAAATTCTGGCATTTTTTCACCTTTATATAAATTTGAAGGAAGCTATCTTTCAACTGGGGTTATTGAAAACAACATATTTAAGACCCAGAATTATAAACAGTTTTGGAAAACGAAGAAGAAAACAAAAATAGTTAAAATGTCTTTTGATGATTATTTAATTGAATTAAAACAGGAGCCTATAGAAGAAGAAATAGCTAGAGTAGATCTAGAAGGCTTATATTTATATTTTGACCCAATTACCTCTTTTATAAATATTTTAAATGGAGAAAATGAGGCAAAAACAATTGATGGGAGAAGAATTTACACACTTAAACAAAACGAAAGTGAGGATGGAAATATAATTTTAGAAATTGAAGATTATGTGAATATTTGGGCTGACCATAAAAGAAATGATTTAAAAAAAATTGAATTTTTAGTTAAAGATGATTTACTTCCATATGAAATTCTTATTCATTTCAAAAAAAGGGTATTTAAGTTAGAAAGAATTTAAAACTTTTTTTTTCTTAAATAAACAAAGAGAGCTCCGTCACCCCCATGTTCAAAACCCGCATCTTGATATGTTAAGATATATTTCTTAAGATCGTCTTCGTTTATCCAGTTTATTATTGAGTTTTTAATCTTTCCATAGAAAAGTTTAGGGCTTATGTCTTGCTCATTTTCAATTTTTTTGTGAACGCCCTTTCCAGTAATTATAAGCAAACATCTTTTATTCTTGTTATAATTTTTTTTTACCTCACTTATAAATTTTTCATGCGCTTTGACTAAACCATATCCATGAAGGTCAATTCTTCTATCTATATTAATTTTTCCCCGCTTAAGCTCCTTATTAACCTCACCAAATGATAGTTTAAACTCTGAGCTACTAACCTTTTGTTCAGTTATTGTTTTTTTACTGGTATTTTTAGTATTAGTTTTTTTATCTAATTTTACATTTTTTTTATTAGTTGTTTTCGTTTTAACTATAGAGGTATCTTTCTTAAAAGGCTTTACACCCTTCATGTTTTTTAGAAAAAAATCTTCTTCCATTATTTTTTTGTATAGTGTTTAATTAAATTCTTTACCCTTTCAGGTGTTTGCAGATACCACAAACTGTCTAACATCTCTAGTGATGCCATAAATTTTTGTTTTTTGTTTAAAAAATAAAGCATTTTCTTAAATTTAGAGACGCCCTTAGCTCCAAGCTGAAAAATCATTTCTATTAATAATTCTTTCTCTGAAGTTGTGTGATCTTTTTTAAAAAATTTTTTTTTGTATTGTTCGTGTGCTTTTTTAAAGTCTATCTCAAACAATTCTTCAAAATATTTTTTTTTAAATTTTTTAATATAATATTTATTTTCTTTTTCTGTAATAAGATGACCATAACCAATAGTATAAAACCCTAGTTGATCCTGATAAGGCTTATCAGAATAACCCTCGTTTTTTTTAATTCGGTCTTTGAGTTCTTTAAAGGACAAATATTAAGTTTGAGTTAATATCCATATAGGACTAGAAGAGTTTATTGGCTTTTCAAAAGTCCAAGTGTCTTTATTTTTAACAATAGAACCCTCATCATTATTTAACATCTGTTCACTAATAAAATTGACTGATATTGATATTGTGTCATTTTCTACTTTCGCATCTGCGATGCCCTCTACAATAAGTGAATAAAATTGTGATTCTGGATTGTTTGTTTTTTCATCAATCGCTTTTTCAAAAGCAGAATAAACATCTTTAGACACAAGATTTTTCAGTGTTTTTTTATCTCCGTTGTTGAAAGATGAAATTATGATCTCAAAAGCTTTCTTGGCACCCTCAAGAAACTCTCGGTGATTAAAATTATTTACTTTTTTATATACAGCCTCAAGCTTTGTCTCATTATCCATTAAAGAAGGTATTTCCTGAACATCCTCTTGTTTTTTGGTTTCTTGAGGTTTTGGCTGTGATATATTTTTTTGAAATCCTGTTCTTTTTCCAAGAACACTTCTTAATCTATAAATAATAAATCCAGCAATAGCTGCAAAAATCAAAATATCAAAAAATTGTAAGTCACCGTAAATCATCTGGTTTTAATATAATAACTTTTTCAAATATTAATAGTTATATTTTTTCCAAAGAGGGTTTTTTAGTTTTTTTAACATTTCTGTGTGAGCTAAATAATCTTCTTCATTAACCTCTATGATTTTGGTTTTTGTTTCGTTTTTGTTGTTAATTTGTGTATTTTTTTCATCACTGTTTGAGTTTAATTCCATAGAAAACTGCTTTCCCCCTCTAAGCTCTAAATAAACTGCAGCTAAAAGCTGAGAGTCAAGCAGGGCTCCATGGAATGATCTGTCTGATAAATCAATATTAAACCTTCTGCACAAATAGTCGAGGTTAGCTATTCTTGTATTTAGAACTTCTCTTGCAAGAGAAACGGTGTCAACTACAGGGTTGTCTAAATGAGGCAATCCTAAGATTGACAACTCATTATTTATAAAACCTAAATCAAATGATGCATTGTGAATTATCAATGTGTCATTTTTCAAAAAATTTAAGAGCTCCTTGTGGTTTTCTTCAAATGGTTTTTGTTGATTAAGAAAATCATCTGAAAGACCCACAATGTTTTTTGCCCCTTCGCTTATACTTCTGTCTGGTTTGCAATAAAATTGGAGTGTGTTTCCTGTAGGTACATAGTTTTTGAGTTCCACACAACCAACCTCTATTATTCTGTCACCAGTCTTATAATCAAGGCCTGTGGTTTCTGTATCAATTACTATTTCTCTCATTGTTTTAACTAAAGTTTACTTATTAGCTTATTAATCTTAATTTTATAATCTTTTAATGTCGAGTTGTTATAAATAACATAATCAGATTTCTTTTTTCTTATAACGTCTGATGTTTGAGAGCGGGTTATATTCTTAAATTGGTTTTCAGTCATTTTTCTTGTTTTTTTTAATCTTTTTAATCTTACTCGTTTAGAGGCTATTATCGATATTACTTTGTTGAACTGTTTCTCTAAATTGTTTTCAAACAATAATGGTATATCAATAAAAATTAATTTTGTTTTTTTTTGTTTTTCTTGTTTTATAAAATCAGACCTCTTTTTTCTAACTATTTTAAATATGTATAACTCGAGCTTTTTTCTTATCTGTTTATTTTCAAAAATAATCTTTGATATAATTTTTTTATCTATGTTTTTTTTTGAAATGGACTTAGACAAACCTATGGTGTGTAGATAAGTAACAAATTTTTTTTCTGGGTTTTTATATATTTTGGCCACCTGCTCATCTGAGCTGTGAATTTTAAAACCTTTTTCTTTTAATTTACTACAAAAGGTGGATTTACCCGATCCTATGCCGCCTGTTATTGCTACGGTTTTTGTCATTAAATTTTTTTATAAATAGCGTTAAGCATTTTTGCATCTACAGATGGGCTTTTACCAAACCAAATTTTAAAACACGGTTTGGCCTGTTCTATCAACATTGATATTCCATAAATCTTTTTGTTCTTCGGAAACTGTTTGAGAAATGAAGTGTTTTTTGGGCTGTAAACAATATCGCTTACAATTGTGGATTTGGTAATAAGTTTTAAGTGTTTTTTCAACATAGGGTTTATTGGTGTAGTATTAATTATTAAAAAAACTCCTTCAAGATGTGTTTCAAGATCACTATATTTTTTTGTATATTCAGTGTTTTTTGAATACTTAATTTTTTTCTTAGATCTGTTGAAAATTAAAATATCCTTAAACCCTCTCTTCTTTAATACATAGTGAATAGCGTGTGATGCACCTCCATAACCCAGAATAATAACTTTCCTGTTTTTAGTTTGTTTTATATTTGGTAGGGTTTTGTAATATCCTGTCCAATCAGTATTGGTTCCATTAATAGTTTTTTTATTTGTTACACAGTTTACAGCACCAATTTTTTTTGCATGGGCGTCTATTTTGCCAAGATGTTTCATGATTTTGTTTTTAAATGGAATGGTAACATTTAGACCAAGCGTATCTTTTTTTTCCAAAATATCTTTTATTTTATTATGAAAGTTTTTTTCTGTAAGCTCTAAATACCCGTAGCTTGCTTTAATGTTATATTTTCGAAACCAATAGTTAAATATTGTTGGTGATAGACTTTTAGATGTTTTGTTCCCAACTACGTAAAGTTTTTTCATTTTTTTGAATATAAATAATCTAGTAAATTAAACAAAGGTAATCCCATAACATTAAAATAATCTCCTTTTATGCCCTCAATAATATTTGGCCCTAAGCTTTCTATTTGATAACACCCTACGGAGCTTAGTATTTGTTTGCCTGTTTTTTTTAGATATGTATTTATTTCGCTGTTATTAAGTTTTCTTATTGTAACATGGGTTTTTTCGTAATTTTCCCAAACCTTAGAACCATTCAAACAAATAGTTAGTCCCGATACTATTAGGTGTGTCTTTCCTGATAGAGATCTAATTTTTTTTTTGGCTTTCTCAATAGAGTTTACTTTATCTAAAATTTTTCCATTGTGATAAATAACGGTATCACAGCCTAAAACAATTTTGTTGGCATAAGTTTTTTGTCTACTTACACTTCTTGCTTTTTCATAAGAAAGTTTTTTTGCAAAAATCTCAGGC
The DNA here is from genome assembly GCA_902540265.1 of uncultured Alphaproteobacteria bacterium. Taxonomy (GTDB): domain Bacteria; phylum Pseudomonadota; class Alphaproteobacteria; order HIMB59; genus CACPNW01. Next base: position 37,827 of record CACBLW010000001.1, on the reverse strand, counting down.
TTTGTTTTTCTATTAATGGTTTTTTTAATATCCTCTTCGTTGCAATTCGGTTTTTTTTGTGTGAAATTTAATCCTGCATTTTTTAATATTTTGTATCTAGATTTACTTGAACTAGCTAATATAAATTTTTGGTGCATAAGTGTGTTAATAAAAATTATAGTTATAAACACTATTAAATATAATTTGAATTTAAGAAATAGTTCTTTTGTTTTAAAAATGTGTTTTCAACAATTTAATAACTTGTCTAAATATTATGAGGTGGATGTTAATATGTTTATTATACAAAATTAATAACAAGTTATTAGAAATTTATTGCATTGCAAATTATTTAAAAATAATAATTTTTTTTCACTATTCTTTAAATTAACATATTTGTGAGGGTTGTTGTTCATATGTTGGTAAATAAAGAATGATTCAATAATAAAGCAATAATTAAGCATTTTAACCTTACAACTAATACTACAATTAAGTATATAAATTATATATTTATTATTATTTTGACATTAACTTCAATTTTGATTATTAAAATACTTCATTTCTAAACTACCCCAACAACATTATGAATTTACAGGAATTAAAAGGAAAAGAACCCCAAGAACTTTTAAAACAGGCAGACAAGCTTGGTATAGAAAACCCTTCGTCTCTTAGAAAGCAAGATTTGATGTTTGCAATTTTAAAAACAATTGCTGAAGAGGGTGAGATTATTACTGGTTTAGGGGTTATTGAAATTATGCAAGATGGTTTCGGTTTTTTAAGGTCTTCTGAGTCAAATTATCTTCCAGGACCAGATGATATCTATATTTCTCCATCTCAAATTAAAAAATTTAGTTTAAGAACAGGTGATAGTGTTGAAGGTGAGATTAGATCTCCAAAGCAAGGAGAAAGATATTTTGCTATAACTAAAATTAACAAAATAAACGGTCAAGAAACTGATTTAGTTAAGAATAGGGTTAACTTTGAAGATTTGACGCCATTGTATCCTGAAGCAAGATTCAAACTTGAGCAAGAAAAACCTATGCCAGATAATACAGAAAGAATAATTGATATTATTGCTCCTCTTGGAAAAGGACAAAGACAATTAATTGTTGCACAACCTTTCACTGGTAAAACAATAATTATGCAAAAAATTGCTAATGCTATAACTGCTAATAGTCCAGACGCTAAACTGATTGTTCTATTAATTGATGAAAGACCAGAAGAAGTTACAGACATGCAAAGATCAGTTAAGGGTGAGGTAATTAGTTCAACCTTTGATGAACCTGCTTCACGCCATGTTCAGGTTGCTGAAATGGTAATTGAAAAAGCTAAAAGACTTGTTGAATATAAACACGATGTTGTAATCCTTCTTGATTCAATCACCAGACTTGGAAGAGCTTACAATACTGTTGTTCCATCTAGTGGAAAGGTATTAACAGGCGGTGTTGATGCCAATGCCTTACAAAGACCAAAAAGATTTTTCGGAGCAGCAAGGAATGTAGAAAAAGGTGGATCACTTACAATTATTGCAACTGCTTTAATAGATACAGGAAGCAGAATGGACGAGGTTATATTTGAAGAATTTAAAGGTACTGGTAATAGTGAAATGGTTCTAGATAGAAAACTTAGCCAAAAAAGAACCTATCCAGCTTTTGATATTGGTAAGTCAGGAACAAGAAAAGAAGAATTATTACTTGATAAAGACGAGCTTGGTAAAATCTTTATTTTAAGAAAAATATTAGCCCCAATGGGAAGTACAGAAGCGATGGAGTTCTTGTTAGATAAAATGAAAAATACAAAAACTAACAGCGAATTCTTCCAAAGCATGGGAACTAAATAAATTTAAAAATTCTCTTTTTTTTCTATTTTTTTTCGAATAAAAAAAAATTGTGTTTCCTAAAAAAATATTAACATTTCTCTTTTTAACTCTATTTTGTTTCTCAAACGTTCAAGCAAATGAATTTAGAGAAAGTGCTAGTAAATTAGGTATTACCCTTTCAGGACATTTTATAGACGAAACTCTTAAAAACCAAAACGGAAAGTATGTTTTACCCAGCAACTCATGGTTTAAAAAAAATATCAACTCGGACAAAGGAATTTTTTATAAATCTGGATCAGCTTTTGGTGATTGGAATGGAGATAATAAACTAGACTATCTTGGTTTTGGTGCAGGACATAGGTGCGGTACCGGCGGCACAACAGGAAACTTTACTCAGTCAGAAGGAAGACAAGGTTGTGCCAATGGAAACGCACTTTATAACCCTGTTCTACCATATCTAATAACAGGCGGTTTTACATTCAACAAAATAAAAAACCCTAATTTCTTTAAGTATAATGGATCAAACAAGTCTGGTTATGCAAGCTCTCTTCAAAGAATGATCGTCGATGATTTCAACGGTGATAATATAGATGATATATTCCATCCAAACGCCTCAGTTCAATTAATAGATGGAAATTTCAGTTACGAAAGCCCAAACCATGTTCTTATTTCTGAAAAATCTTTTAGTTGGGTAAAATCAAAACACACAGGTTATTTAACAGACAAAGAACACGATCTTTATCTAGGGTTTTCTCATGGGTCAGATGCTGGAGACATAGACAATGACGGTGATGTTGATGTTATTACTTCTGAATTTAAAGGCACGGTATGCCATTTTAATGATGGAGAAGGAAACTTCAACGCAGTTTTATGCACTAAACATGGCGGTCATTCTATAACAACAGGTGATTTTAATAACGATGGTTTTTTAGATATCATATCATCACACGATTTTTATAATCCTAAATATGCCAAATACTCCCCTCAAAAATGGTCTGATAAGTCTGTACAAAAAACAATATTAATGCACGGTGATGGAACGGGAAAATTTAAGATTGCCCAAAAACTAAAACCGGCAAAAGACGGCAAGTTTATTTTTTCTACTGTTGCAGAAATGACATCATTTGATTTTGATAACGATGGAGATGTTGATATTATAAGTTCAGTTGTTGGCCCTTTTTATTCAGGATCTTCTTGGGTGGTCTATGAAAATATAAATGGAAAGTTAAAACTTTCTGACAACAACATCCATTTAAAACCGCTTGAAGAATGGCAAAATCCAGAAAAATGGGGCTCAATGGTAAAAGATGAGCACTCACACCCTTGGAACACCTATTGCAATAAAAGTATTCTTATTGATGTTAATAGTGATGGCTTGATGGACGCTATGTGTTCAGCAATGGCACAGGACACAAGAAGCGCAAATATATTTCTTATTAATAAAGGGAATATGCAGTTTGATATCATGCAACCCGACCAAGTAAATCAGTGGGTAGACTGGTTAGAATAAATTACAATCCAAATATATACTTAGATTAATTATTTCTTATTTACTTAATATCATCTTGGGTTTAATTCCCAAAAAATGAAAGCCCCAAAGGATACAATTTTTGCTCTTGCTACACAAAGAGGTAAATCAGGTATAGCTATTTTTAGGGTTTCGGGAAAAGGCTCTCACACAATAATCAAATCAATATCTTCTAAAAAAAAATTTAAAACAAACTTTGCTACATTAAATAATTTATTAGACGGAAAGAACATTGTAGATCAGACGCTAACAACTTTTTTTAAATCACCAAAAAGCTATACAGGGGAGGATATGGTGGAAATATCTTGTCATGGAAGTATTTCTGTAATTAACAAAATAACCAAAATCCTATTAAAAAAACAGATCAGACTTGCTGAGCCTGGAGAGTTTACCAAAAGAGCTCTAATGAATGATAAGCTTAGTGTTTTAGAAGCTGAAACAATTAATGATTTAGTTAATGCAGAAACTGAAAATCAAAGAAAGATAGCCATTGGTAATTTAAGTGGAAATTTAGATAAATTAGTTAATGAAATATCAAATAAACAAAAAAAACTTCTAGCAGATATAGAAGCTATAATTGATTTTGCTGATGAAGACCTTCCTAAAGAAATATATAAAAAAATAAGAGAACAAAATAAGAACATATATAAACAAATTGAAAATATTATCAAAAGATCAACTGTATCTAGACAAATTCATAACGGTTTTAAAATAACTATTATTGGAAAGCCAAACACAGGAAAATCATCCTTTATTAATTATATTAATAACAAGGAGGTTTCTATAGTTACTAATATACCAGGAACTACAACAGATTTAGTAAGCTCCACGCTAGATATACAAGGAGATAAATACACATTTATTGATACAGCTGGAATAAGAAAATATAAGAATTTAATTGAAAAAATAGGTATTGAAAGATCCTTAGAGAGCGCTGAAAAATCTGATTTAAACATTGTTTTTCTCAAAAACAATGAAAAGAAAAACTACAGTAAAATCAAATCAAAAATATTTGTTAAATCAAAATATGATACAAATAAAAAGAAAATTAGCGGGGTACATAGTATTTCATCAGTATCTGGTTATGGAATTGAGCCTCTTATTAAAACCATATCTTCAAAATTAAAGAAAAAACCAATTTCTGGACCAGTCTTTTCACGTGAAAGACATATTGAAAGCCTAAAAAAATCCCTTTCACTGCTTAATAATTTAGATTTAAAAGAAATAGATATTGCTGCTGAAAATGTTAGAAGATCAATCATGTATATTGATGGTATTAATCAAAAATTTGATATTGAGAAAATTTTAGATATAATATTTAGTGATTTTTGTATAGGTAAGTAATTTCACGTGAAAATAGACATGGACAATAAATTTGATGTAATTGTAATTGGTGGAGGGCATGCAGGCGTAGAAGCAGCATGCTCATCTGCAAGAACTGGATCAAAAACAGCCTTAATTACTCATAAAGTTGAAAAAATAGGAGAAATGTCGTGTAATCCAGCAATTGGAGGTCTTGGAAAAGGACATCTTGTAAAAGAAATAGATGCTTTAGATGGAATAATGGCTAAGGCTACAGACAGATCCTGTATACAATTTAGAATGCTAAACTCCAGCAGAGGTGCTGCAGTAAGGGGTCCACGGGCTCAAACAGACCGATTTTTATATAAAAATGCTATAAATGAGCTTATATCGAACCAAAAAAACCTTCAAATTATCGAAGGATCAGTAGAGGATTTGGTTGTTTCAAATAATCAGGTAATGGGGGTTGTTTTAGGCGATAATAAAAAAATATCTTCTAAATCAGTAGTTTTAACAACAGGCACCTTTTTACAAGGACTAATAAGAATTGGTTCGGAAAAAAAAGAAGCCGGAAGAGTTGGCGATAAACCCTCAATAAAGCTTGCAAAAAGGCTTAAAGAGTTAAAGTTTTCAATAGGCAGATTAAAGACAGGAACACCTCCCAGATTACTTAAAAAAACTATAAATTTCAATGATTTAAATGAACAACACCCAGATAAAAAGCTTATTCCATTTTCTTTTATCAACAGAGATATCCACATTCCTCAAATATCTTGTTTTATTACCCATACTAATAAAAACACTCACGAAATAATTGCTCAGAACCTTAACCTATCACCTATGTACTCAGGTGAGATACAATCAATGGGAGCTAGGTATTGCCCATCTATTGAAGATAAAATTCATAAATTCAAAAATAAGTCATCACATCAGATATTTCTTGAGCCAGAAGGATTAGATAGTGATTTAATATATCCAAACGGAATATCCTCTTCACTTCCAACTGAAATTCAAGAGCAATTTGTTAAAACGATTAAAGGTTTAGAGAATGTTACAATTACACAACCTGCTTATGCAATTGAATATGATTTTGTTGACCCACAAGAACTTACACACACACTTGAAACAAAAAAAATTAAAAACCTATTTTTTGCAGGGCAGATAAATGGAACAACTGGATACGAAGAAGCAGCTGCACAAGGTATAATGGCTGGAATAAATGCATCACTTAAAACAATATCTAATAAAGAATTTATAATACCTAGATCCTCCGGATATATAGGTGTTTTGATAGACGATTTGGTTACAAAAGGAACTAAAGAGCCATACAGAATGTTCACTTCAAGGTCCGAATATAGACTTTTACTTCGGGCTGATAATGCAGATTTAAGACTTACACCTCTCGGAATTGATATAGGTTGTGTTGATATAGATAGGCAAAGAGAATTTGAAAAAAAATCCAGAAGGATAAAAGAAGGTTTTAAGTTTGTAAAAAATCACAAATTCTCACCAGACGCACTTCTGAAAAAGGGTATAAAAATAAACAAAGATGGAAAGAAAAGAAATATCATAGACCTTTTGTCGTTTTCTAATATTACAACCACCAAGCTCAAAAAAATACTTCCTGAATTAAGTGATTTAGAAGACGATGTAATAGAACAAATAGAAATTGAAGCTAAGTACTCAGGTTATCTTGATAGGCAAAGAATGGATATTCAAGACTTTGAAAAAGAAGAAAGTTTAAAAATTCCAAAATCAACTAATTATAAACTAGTTGGCAGCTTATCTAATGAGATAGTAGAAAAATTATCAAAAATTAAACCACCAACTCTTGGCGCAGCCTCAAGAATATCAGGTGTAACACCAGCCGCCGCCATAGCACTTCTTAGATATATTAAAAAAAATAAAAATAAAAAAGCAGCATAATTTGGATAAAAGCGCTGTAATAAAAAAATATAATCTTAACAGAAAGCAAATTGATTTAATCGATAGCTACATACTAAAGTTAACAAAAAGCAACCAAATACACAATTTAGTAGGTCCCTCAACACTTGATGTTGCTTGGGATAGACATATTAATGATTCATTGCAGTTATCTGAATTTATTTTGAAAAAAAATGCATCAATAATAGACCTTGGTACCGGTGCTGGGTTACCAGGAGTGATCTTACATATTTTTGGGTATTCAAATATATTATTGATTGATTCAAAGATGAAAAAAATAAACTTTATTAAAGAATTCGCACATGAACAGAGTTTAGAAATTAAAACTATTTGTACAAGGGTTGAGAAAATCAAAAATCAAAAATTTGACTTTATTATTTGTCGAGCTTTTGCTCCACTATTAAAACTATTAGATTATTCACGTTTTTTTACTAAAAAAAATACATCACTGCTTTTTCTTAAAGGAAGAAGTGTTAAGAAAGAAATCGAAGATGCAAAAAAATATTTTAGTCTTGAATACACCCTTTATCAAAGCAAAAGCGAAGGTGATGGCTTTGTGCTTAAAATAAATAAATTTAAAAAACTGTGAAAAAAATAATTTCTATATCTAACCAAAAAGGTGGTGTTGGCAAAACTACAACCACTATAAATCTTGCTACCTCATTAGCTGCAGTAAAGAAAAATGTTTTAATTGTTGACGCTGACCCACAAGGTAATGCAAGCACCGGACTAGGCCTTTCCTATAATTCAAGAAAACCAACAATTTATGAAATGATTCACGAAAAGAAACTTTTGGTTGAAGGAATTAAAGAAACACTAATTCCTGGTCTTAAAATAATCGGAGCAAATACAGATCTAGCAGCGGCTGAGGTGGAGTTGACAAATTTTGAAAGAAGAGAGTTTATATTTAAATCTATATTTTCTGAAATTAATGATTTTGATTTTATTTTTGTTGATTGCCCACCTGCGCTTGGACTTCTAACAATCAACTCATTGGTTGCATCTGATACCACGCTTATTCCTCTTCAATCAGAGTTTTTTGCCCTTGAGGGCCTTTCAGCTTTAATGAACACAATTAAACTAATTCAACAAAATTATAACAAAGATTTAAAAATTGAAGGAATTTTATTAACAATGTTAGATAAAAGAAATTCACTGAGTTCATTAGTAGAGAAGGATGTAAGGCAACACTTTGGTAATCAAGTCTATAAAACAACCATTCCAAGAAATGTTAAAATATCTGAAGCCCCAAGCCATGGTAAACCAGCGTTGATATACGATACACAAGCCGCAGGCTCTTTGGCTTATATAGAGCTTGCAAAAGAAGTAATTTTAAATCAAAATAAAAACTATGAATAAAGAAAACAAACTAGGAATGGGCCTAGGAGCTCTTTTATCAACTACAAATAATAACACTAATAACAGCAACGGAATTCAAAAAATTAATATATCTCAAATAATTCCCAACCCATCTCAACCAAGAAAAAACTTTAAAGATGAGGACCTTAAAGAGCTATCATCCTCAATCAAAAACCAAGGATTAATTCAGCCTATAATTATAAAGCCAATAAAAGATGGCCAATATCAGATTATTGCAGGGGAAAGAAGGTGGAGGGCTTGTCAATTAAACGGAATGCATGAAGTAGAATGTGTCATTAAAAATCTTGACGACACTAATGTTCTAGAAGCGGCTTTAATTGAAAACATTCAAAGAGAGGACCTAAATGTTATTGAAGAGGCTAATGCTTACAAAGGATTAATTGATATCAAAGGTATCAACAACGAAAACCTTGCTAAACTAATTGGTAAAAGCCCAAGCCATATATCAAATATTTTGCGCCTTTTGGAGCTTGATATAAAAATACAACAAATGGTAATAAATGGTGACTTATCAATGGGTCACGCGAGAGCTCTTATCGGTGTGCCTGATGCTATTGATAAGGCTAAAGAAATAATTGAGAAAAAACTTAGCGTAAGACAAATAGAAAAAATAACATCTGAATTTAAAAAAAATAAAACAAAAAAAATTACAAAAGACCCAAACATAATTGATCTTGAAAAGGAACTTTCAGATAAAATAGGCCTAAAAACATCCATTCAATTTAATGAAAACGGCTCATCTGGCTCACTAACTCTTTATTACTCTGATTTAAATCAACTAGATGATTTAATGAAAAGACTTAAGAAATAGTAATTTTTTTCATATTTAAAAGAAAACGAAGACCAACAACTAAAGACAAACCACTTTCTTTTCGCAAAACACTCTCGGTTGATGAAAGCAATTTTAAAAGCATTTTTTTCTTTTTAGAATTATATTTCCTATAAATATCAATTAAATAGTTTTTTTCTTTAAATAAGTACAATGGAATTTTTTTTTTATATTCATCCTCATTTTTGCAATCTATGATAAGCTGACAGAAAAACTTACTGTAATAATATAGCTCGTTTACATCTGAATTATTTACAATTTTATCTCTATAAAGTTCTATAATTTCTTTATTTTTTTGAAATAAATTGAAGAAAATTCTTTCTTTACCAGACTCATCAATAGTCAATATTTTTTTAATTTTATCTAATGTTATGTCTTGCTTATCTAATTCCAGTAATTTAATTAAATTTTTTTCCAAAAAAATATATTTGCTATCCAATTTATCAATCATGAACCAGTAAACATTTTGTGGAATTTCTAATTTATTTACTCTTAAAAAATGATTTAAAATTTTAATCTTTGAATCTTTATCTAACTCATAGCAGTCAATTAGATAAGAGTCCTTATCAACACTAAATAAATTTTTTATTTTTTTTATTTTCTGCGAATTTTCTTGCAAAAAAATAAAATTACTTTCTGACGATCTTAAATTATTTAAAACCTCTATATCTATCCCCTTATTTCCATGTACCAAATATAAATTTTTATCTCCAAAAAGACCGGCTTCTTCAACAAAATCACTAACTGTATCTATATTTTTTATTTGAATATTTTCTTTTTCTTTAAAATCATCAATAATTATTGTTTTTATTTTTTCCATAAGTGTTTTTTCATTTCCACTTATAAAATAAAATTTTTTATCTAGAACTGGTGTTTGGTTTATAAGCAAGTTTAGTGAATTGATTTTCATAAACAACTATTTAAGTTTTTATCTTTTACTAAAGAGATAAATTGATTTAAGTTTTCAGTTATAGCTAGTTGATATTTTTTTTCTAAGGATGTGTCAGTACCATAATTATATCCCGAAGACTTAGGAATTATTGAAAAATACGATGTTAATTGTTTATCAAAAACAACACAACTTTTCTCATTCAAAAATATAGTATAGACAAATTTAAGTTCGTACCTTAGTTTTGAGACAGCTTGATTTGTTTCTACAGATCTTTTTGTTTTACTTTCTTCAATATTGATTGAAAGATTAAATCTATTCTCTTTATTCTCACCAAATACCAGTAATAGATATGGGCTCATAAAACTTATATCTAAACCTGAGGTACTAAACTCTGTTTTTTCATACAAAGGATTTATAAGATTTTTATTCTCTTTATAAACAAAGTCGATATCACCACATGATATAATGAATATAAATATAGTTAAAATAAATAATCTTTTCATTTTATAACCAGGTTTACAATCTTACCAGGAACATAGATCTCTCGCACAATATTTTTACCTAATAAATTTTTTTTAATTTTACTATTAAGCTTAGCGGTTTCTAAAACTTTTTCTTTAGAAAACTTATCATCAATCTCAATTATTTCTTTTGTTTTGCCATTTATTTGTATGGCAATTTTTATTTCTGATTTTCTTATTATATTTTCTAAGGGCCAGGCTTCATTAATACATAATGTTTGATTTCCAAGACTTGACCATATTTCCTCACTTATATGAGGCACAAATGGTTGTAATATAATTGATAATTTTTCCAAAGACCATTTAAAGTTTTCTTTTGACAATTTATTTTTTAACAATGCATCATTCAGTATATTTACAAATTCATAAATTTTTGCAACTGATTTATTAAATTGAAATGCTTCTATGTTTTCTGCTACCTCATTAATAATAATTTTTAATCCATTTATATGCTTAGAATTTTCATCATTATTTGATTGATGATTTTTATATTTTTCAACTAATTCATATAATCTATTAATGAACTTAAATGATGCAGCTATACCAGTATCAGTCCATTGCAAATCTCTTTCTGGCGGACTATCAGATAACATAAACCATCTAGCTGTATCTGCCCCATATGAACTAATAATATCATTTGGATCAACTACATTTTTTTTAGATTTGCTCATTTTTTCAATTTTTCCAGTTCTAACTTCTTGACCGTTGTTATCTTTAAAGGCACCATTTACTATTTCAACATCCTTTGGTTCTAACCAATCTCCATTTTTATTCTTGTAAGTAATGTGAGTTACCATTCCCTGTGTAAACAACCCCTTAAAAGGTTCATCTAAATTAAAATAATTAAGATCTCTAAGGGCTTTTGTAAAAAACCTAGAATAAAGAAGGTGTAATATAGCGTGTTCAATACCACCAATATATTGATCAACTGGCAACCAATAGTTAATATCCTTTTTATCAAAAGGCTTTTCTAATCTTGCATTACAATAGCGAAAATAATACCAAGAAGACTCAAAAAAGGTATCAAATGTATCAGTCTCTCTTATAGCCTTTAATCCTGTTTTAGGACAAACAGTTTCTTTCCAGTCAGAGATATTGTTTAACGCGCTTGATGATTCAGTAAAATGTTTGATGTCTGGAAGTTTTACAGGCAACTCAGAGTCTTCAACAGCTAATATCTCTCCATCCTCTCTGTAAATTATAGGAATTGGACAACCCCAAAACCTTTGACGTGAAATCCCCCAATCTCTTAACTTAAAGTTTACTTTTCTTCTTCCAATTTTTTTCTTCTCAATATTTTCAATAATTTTATCTTTAGCATCATTTATACTTAATCCATTTATGGAAGGCGAATTAATAATTATACCATCATCAGTGAAAGCTTCAGTTGTGATTTTAAAATTATTTCCGCTTATATTAGCTGGTTTAACAACTGGTATTACATCAAGATTATACTCTCTTGCAAAATCAAGATCTCGTTGGTCATGAGCAGGGCAACCAAAAATTGCTCCTAACCCGTATTCTTTAAGAACAAAATTAGCTACAAAAATTGGAAGTTTTTTACCCTCAATAAAGGGATGGTTTGCAAATAAACCAGTATCAAAACCTTTTTTAACTTTATCTGGATTAGTGGTTTCACAATCCTTAATAAATTTTTTTAAGCTGTCATTATTTTTTGAAATTTTAGTTACCAACTCATGTTCACTTGAAAGAGCTAAAAAAGTTGCTCCGTAGATAGTGTCTGGCCTTGTAGTAAATATTTTAATTTTTGTTTCATCCTCTGAAACATGAAAGTCTATTTCTGCTCCTATTGATTTACCAATCCAATTAGACTGCATTATTTTTACTTTGTTTGGCCAATTTTCTAATTTATCTAGATCCTTCAACAGTTCATCAGAATACTTACTTATTTTTAAAAACCATTGGGATAATTTTTTCTTTTCAACAACAGCCCCTGATCTCCAACCCCTACCATCAATTACTTGCTCATTGGCTAACACAGTTTTGTCTACAGGGTCCCAATTGACCTCAGCTTCTTTTTTATAAGCAAGGCCGGCTTTAAACATATCAATAAAAAACTTTTGTTCATGTTTGTAATATTCTGGATGGCACGTTGCAATTTCTCTTTCCCAATCAAGAGACAACCCCATTTTTAAAAGCTGTTCTTTCATTGTTTTGATATTTTGATATGTCCAGCTTTCAGGATGTTTTTTTTCTGTTAAAGCCGCATTTTCTGCAGGAAGACCAAATGCATCCCAACCCATTGGATGTAATACATTATACCCCTTCATTTTTTTGTATCTTGCTATTACATCTCCCAATGTATAGTTTCTCACATGGCCCATATGTATTTTTCCTGAGGGATATGGGAACATTTCTAAAACATAAAATTTTTCTTTACTTTCATCCCGTGAAGTTTGAAAAATTTTATTTTGTGACCAAATATCCTGCCACTTTTTTTCAACTAGCTTATGATTGTATCGCGATGACACTTTTAACTTGATTGTAGTTTTAATTTTTTTGCTTTATTCAATATTGCGTTTTCAATCTTAATATTATTTTCTTTTGCTGTTTCTTTATTTACCCACGTAGGATTTTTAAACTCTTGACAAAAAGACACCACCCTAAGATTCTCAGTTTTAAGATTTATACCTGTAATAAAAATATTAAGTTTACAACGCTCTTTTTCATTACCTGATGTAGAATACCAATCAGTAATAATTGTACCTCCAATTTGATCAGCTGAGCTAAGAGGCATAAAATCAATTGTTTCTAATGCAGCTCTCCAAAGAAACGGATTTACTGACATGGCAATCATTCCAGCTGATTTGTTTTCTTGTTGGTCATTGCCACCAATAATCCCACCCAAAGACATACCACCTTTCCCAAACAAACCACCACCTGACTGAAGTCTGGTTTCAGCATCTCTTAGTGCCAATTCTTTGTTTGTAGCCGTATTAAATTTTGATCCAGATCTATTTACTATCTCACCAGTTGTTTGTGCTTTTGACCACAGCTCTTCCATTTCCTCTTCGCTCTTATTGTTGTTACAAGAAAGGATAAAAAGTAATAAAAAAGAGAAAATTATTCGAGTTAAAAACATTTAATATAATTATTGTAAAGACGACTAAATGTAAAACATAAAAAAAACGGCACTCGTTAAAGTGCCGTTTTTTAAGATATAAAATCTTTAATTAAAATGCCATGTTAGCACCGATGTACCAAGCTGATCCATCAGCTGATGAAGCACCTTCATCACTTGCCTCTACAGAAGTATAACCAATAATAGCAGTTACACCTGAAGCTACAGCGTAAGATACACTAGCTGAAGTAACATCTTTTGCATCATCTGATCCAGATACAGAACCAATAGTTCTATCTGTTGATTCACCTGAAGCTACACCAACATTAAATGTTAAGTCACCACTTACATATTTAACACCAGCTTTTACAGTATTACCAGTCATTTCTTTTCCAGCAGCAACACCAGTACCAACTTTATTACCATCAGCAAAACCAATAGCAACAGTTAAGTCACCAGTTACAGCACTTAAGCCTACGTGGAATCCACCAGTATCATTTGCTACAGCAGTACCAGTTTTTGATCCGTCTATTTCAGACCAACCAGCACCAACTGTTACAGCGCTGTCACCAAGATCAGTTACATAAGTAGCACCAATCGCAACGTGACCGTCAGTTCTGTAAGTTGTTCCAGCAGCTTCTCCGCCATCTGTTGAAGCTGAGAAAGACATTTTTAGTCCGTCAGCTAAGAAGTCGGCAGCTGTATGGTATTCAATACCTTGTTTAGATGCACCAGTCATCCAATCTAGACCAGTTTCTGCAGAGTTAGTAGTTGCTGTTGCAACACCTTCAGCACCAGCTGAACCTGGGACAGAAATGTCATGTGAACCAGATGCGTTACCAGCATTGATTACATCAAGTTTAGACCCATCAGTAAATGCTAAAGTGAAACCAGCATCTAAGTCACCTGCAGCAGCATTTTCATTCATAAGCATAAAGCTTGAAGAAATAGTCATACCGCCATCAGTAGTTTCTGATAGTGACACAGTAAAGTTGTTGTCTTGAGTCTGAGCATTAGTGTCTGTTCCACCACTTACTTGATCAAATTCAATACCAGTTTGGTGGTTACCACTCATAGTAGCTGTTACAGCTTCAGCAACTGAAGCAGCACCAAGCGTAGAAACTAGAGCAGTTCCCATTAATAGTTCTTTTTTCATAATTACTCCTTTTGAGTTAATGAATATTCATTAAATACAAGAAACAAACTTGTATTAAGGGGTCTAATATTTAAAAATTGAATAAAGTTCAAAAAAAGCATAATGATTTATTATATTTTTTTTAATTATGTTGTTTTTTTACAACATCTATTACTATGTTTAATATAGATAAATTCAATGAAATTAGGGAAAAACTAGAAAAATATAACAATACTGGTAAAATTGTTGCAATTTCTAAAAACCACCCTGTTGAGAGTGTTTTTGAAGCTATTAACCAAGGTGTATACATTTTTGGTGAAAACAGGGTTCAAGAAGCAAAAACAAAATTTGTAAAAATTAAAGAAAATAATCCAAAAATTGAATTACACCTAACGGGGCCTTTACAATCAAACAAAGTAAAGGACGCATTATTATTGTTTGATGTATTTCATACGATAGATAGAGAAAAAATTGCAAAGGAGCTCTCTAAACATCAGCAACTATTAATAAATAAAAAATTTTTTGTACAAATTAATACTGGAAGAGAAAAAACTAAGAGTGGAATTTTTCCTGAAGACACTAAAGACTTTCTATTCTTTTTAAAAAATGAAATAAGCTTACCCATACAAGGCCTTATGTGCATACCACCTATAGAAGATGATCCAAAATATCATTTTAATCAACTTCAAAATTTGGCAAAAAAAAATAGTTTAGACAAACTCAGTATTGGTATGAGCGGAGACTATACTGATGCACTACCCTTTAGACCAACATATATAAGGCTTGGAACAATTTTATTTGGAAAAAGAAATTGAAGAATAAAATAAATATATTTTCAGATAAAAAAATTAGATCTTTTTTAACTGAGTTATTTTCTGATTACGAATTATTTTTTATAGATCTTGATGAAGTTCAAAAGTATCTTAAAGATATTGGCACTAATATAATTTTTCTAAATGACAAAGAAAGCACAAAATTAATTGATTTTAAAAAATTAACCGATAACTTTTTAATATTTTCAAATCTAAATAATACAAATCAAAATATAAACAATCAACTAATTAAAACTCCAAAACCAATTAATAAAATAAAGACCATAATTGAAATTTTTTTAGAAAATTTGAAAATAAAATTCCATGATATTACTATAGTCAATGAAAAATTAACAAATATAAACAATAATTCTTTCTGCCGTCTAACAAAGTTAGAATCAGAAATTTTAACTTATTTAATAGTTGAAAAAGAAAGTACAAAAAAATACATACAAGAGAATATTTTGAATATTAAGAGTACAATTCAAACAAACTCACTTGACAGCCATCTCACAAGAATTAGAAAAAAATTGTATAAAATTAAAACTGGCGTTAAAATAAAATCAAAAAGTGAAAAATTATCAATTGTTATTTAATTTATAAGTTTAGGGCTTATTAGTTTAAAAAAACTTTTGTCAAAATCTTCATTATAACTATGATTGAAAATTGATATTTCTAGAAATTCATCATTTATAAAGACTTCTATTTTCCTAAGTATCAAAGGATTATTTTCGAAGTACACATTAATTAAATACTTTGTTTCTTCGCTATCAACCCCGCTTTTTTCAAGTATTATTTCATTATCTTTTGCTACAATTTTACTATCTACAAAAAAATATGGATTTCTAAAAATATCGTAAAAAAACCAAGCGTTAGTATTTTTGGGATTGAAAAACTCATCTTCTTCTAATTCATAATTATAATACATAGCTTTATCCTCATCTAAAACTATTAATATTTTTGAAGGTGATAAATATTCAGCCCTTACTCTTTTTTCCCCAATGTAAACTTTTCCTTCACTTAAAGTTTCATTATCATTTTGAATAAATGATGCAGAGAAATATTGAAGTGAATTTAAATAATCCAAAGTTTTAATTTTAATATTTGAATTCGATTCAACCTTGAAAGATGAAATTATAAATATAATAATATAGAAAAAACTTAAATATTTTTCATTTTTTGAGAACATGTCTCTTACCTGCGTTATTTGCTTCGCTTATGATTCCATCTTCTTCCATTTTTTCTATAATTCTAGCCGCTCTATTATAACCTATTTGAAGATATCTTTGAACATAACTAGTAGAAACCTTTTGTTGTTTGATCACTATATCAACCGCCTTAGAGTATAGCTCATCATTGTTACTTGAAAGTAAGTCGTCTTTTATTGAAGAGTTTATACCATCCTCAGATAGAGATATTTCATTTTTATGATCAAATGTAGCCTGTTTTTTTATGTGAGCAACAACTCTATCAACCTCACTTTCTGAAACAAAACCTCCATGAAGCCTTTTTATAATACCACCATTTTCCAAAAATAACATATCACCACTTCCCAGTAATTGTTCCGCCCCCATTTCGTTTAAAATTGTTCTGCTATCAAACTTACTGGATACTTTGTAACTTATGCGACTTGGAAAATTTGCTTTTATTGTTCCAGTAATCACATCAACACTAGGTCTTTGTGTTGCTGTAATAAGATGTATACCCGAAGCTCTTGCCATCTGAGCCAATCTTTGTACCAACGACTCCACTTCTTTCCCTGCCACCATCATTAAATCAGCCATTTCATCAATTACTACAACTATGAAAGGCATTTTTTCTAGAAGTATTTCTTTTTTCTCAATTATTGGCTTTTTTGAGTCGTCATCGACTCCAGTTTGAACTTCTCTATAAAGTTTTTTTCCAGATGAAATGGTTTTAAGAACTTTATTATTGTAAGAGTCTATATTTTTTACATTTAGTGAACTCATCAATTTATATCTGTTTTCCATTTCCCTAACTACCCATTTAAGAGCAAAAACAGCTTTTTTTGGATCTGTTACAACAGGTGTTAATAAATGAGGAATATCTTCATAAATACTAAGCTCCAACATTTTAGGATCAATTAAAATTAATTTGCACTCATTGGGTTTAAATTTATACAAAATACTTAAGATCATTGTGTTGATGCCAACAGATTTACCAGAACCAGTTGTTCCAGCTATTAATAGATGTGGCATTCGTTCTAAATCTGCAAAAATACTTTTTCCAGATATGTCTTTTCCCAATGCAAGTCTCAGAGAGTCGTTTTCTACTTCAAATTCTTCTTCTGCAATTAAATCTCCAAATAAGACACTCTCTCTTTTCATATTCGGGATTTCTATACCTAAGCTAGTTTTTCCTGGTTGAGTTGAAATTCTAGCAGAAATAGATGACATTGCCCTAGCTATATCATCTGACAAACCTATGACTTTACTAGATTTTATACCTGCGTTAGGAATAAATTCAAACAGAGTAACAATAGGACCACTACTAAAACCAATTATTTTTCCTTCAACACCATACTCAGAAAGTGTTCTTTCTAACTTTATGGCTGCTTCAGTATTTATTTTATCGATTTCTTTATTTTTATTATATTTAGAATTAGATTTTGAGAGAAATTCATTTGAAGGAAGATTAAAACTAAAGCTATCTAACTCAAGTTGTTTAACAGGCTTAGCTTGTAAACTACTTTGTCTATTTAAATTTACATAATTTCTTTTCTTGATTGTTGGCTCACTTCTTAAAGTTTTCTTAGAAGTTCTTCTTTTCAATTTAATATATTTTAGTAATCCAATTATAGAAAATAAAAACTTTAGGTGCTTAAAAAGCTTCAAAAAAGAAAAAACTTTAATTACCCAAGTAATATTTATCCTAAAAGATAATAAGACTAAAATAGTACCTAATAATAAAAATATAAAATTTATAATAAAATAAATAAAAATATTTTCTAAAAAAATTAAACTAATGCCAGATAATGAATCAATAATGAATTGAGATATCAAACCTCTTTCCAAATACGCATTTTCAACTGACCTTAGAGAAACATTGATTATCAATAATCCAAATAAGTTTGATAAAAACCTTAAAATAATTAGTCGACTAATTATACCCAAAGAAAACTTAGCTCCTTCAAGCGTTATAAATAACGCTAATAAATAACTTAGTGTACCAAAAAAAATTAATGAATAACTAGATAAATATGCACCAAAAAATCCTAAAAAATTTTTCACATCATTTTCATTAATATTATTAGTTAATTGATTAAATCCTGGATCTTCAGGACTGTATGAAAAAAGACTAGCAAGATAAACTATGCCAAATCCAAACAAAACTATTCCTATAATAAATTTAATAACAAAATTTCTAAAAGAACCATACTTGAACATATAGTTAGATTGTAATACATTTAGATTATGGTAATTCGAAGAAAATTATGAAAGAAATTAAATCAAATATAAATATTATAGGGGGAGGCCTCATAGGAGCTGTAACAGCCTATTCCCTTTCTAAACTTGGTAACAAAGTAGTTCTTTTAGAGCAAAAACCTAAGTTTGATCACAGAAAAATTTCTGACAAAAGGACAACTGCAATATCAGAGGGGACCAAAAAATTTCTAGAAGAAATAAATATTTGGAATGAAATTGGTAAACATGCTGAACCAATAAAAAAAATTCAAATTATAGATAGAAATCAATCAAATAAAATTCATTTTGATAATAAAAGAAGAGATTCCAATTTAGGATATATAGTTAAAAATGAATTTATACTTGATACTATCTATAGAAAATTACAAAAACAAAAAAATGTAAAAATTCTAAATAATGTATCTATTAAAGACATTTCATATGAAGGTAATAGAGTTATATTAAGGCAAAACAATTACTTAGTAGACGCAAATATTTTATTAGCATCTGATGGAAAAAACAGCCCCATAAGAAAAATCTTTAAAACACCAACTTATAGTAAAGATTATAAAAAAAAGGCAATTGTTGTAAATTTTTATCACTCAAAAAATCACCAAAATACTGCTTATGAGTTCTTCTTTAAAAATGGGCCTCTTGCAATTTTACCAATGAATAAACATAAAAATAAATTTCAAAGCTCTATAGTTTGGACTAATACAAATAAATTTATAGACTCTTTACTTTCTTTAAAAGATGATAAAATTATTTCCATTTTGAACCAAAAAATTCAAGGAAGTATAGGTGACATAGAAGAAATAATTACAAAACAAACTTTTCCCTTAAAGGCTCATTTAAACTCCAAATTTTTTGAGAAAAGAGTTATTTATCTTGGTGATTCAGCACATTCATTTCATCCAATTGCAGGACAGGGTTGGAACCTAGGTATGCAAGATGTTGAAAGTTTATATAATCTAGTCAAAAAATATAACTCACTTGGCCTTGAATTGGGAGATGAAATATTTTGTAAAGAATTTCATAATAAAAACTTTTTCAAAGCCTATAGATTATATCAAATCACTGATAAAGTTGATACTATCTTTAAAGTAGATAATATTATTTTTAACTATGTAAGATTTTCAGGAATTAATTTAATTGAAAAAAGTAAAAAATTAAAAAATCAAATAAGTGATTTTGCAATGGGGGTTAATTTATAGTTTTACCATTATTATCTTCAACAATCTCAAGTTCTAAAATTGATTGAAGTTTTTTATAAAAATCACTTAGATTTTTAGTTTCTAAAAGGGCTTGTTTTTCTAAGTCACTAAAAGGTGATATCATTGCTATAAATTTTATAATTTGATTAAAATCAATGTTTTGAATTTCTTCAATATTTAAGTCGATTTTTTTAACTTCTATATATTGTTTATATTTTTTTAAAAGATTATTTTTTTGTTTTTCATTAATAAAATTTTTATCTTCTACAAAATTTAATATTTCCACTTCTATTAATCTAAACTTATGTTTTTTATCTAACTCTTTCTTAACTTTAAAACAATTAGTACCTTGAAGACTAATTAAATATCGTCCATCTGTTGTTTCACTAAAGCTATGAATTTTTCCAATACAACCAACATTATAGAGTTTATTTTTTTTATCTGATTGTATCATGCCTATACATCTTTCTTTTGAAAGGGCGTAGTCAACCATCTCAATATATCTTTTTTCAAATATATTTAGAGGCAAGCTTGTTCCTGGAAAAAGGACGGCACCATTTAAAGGAAAAATAGGAATTTCCATGCTATGAAAACATTAATTGTGAAAGTTTTTTCCTATATCGAATAGTAATTTGATCAGTATTTCCAAGTACAGCAAAAAATTCTACCATCTTATTTTTTATGCTATCCCTATTTTTTGGATAATTTGTTAAAAGCAAATCCATTCCATTTTCATATTCTTTCATTGAAAAATATTTATCTGATATTTCTAAAACTAAATTGATATTATCTGGTTCATTCTCAAGTTTATTGAGCAACTCACTAATATTTGGTCCAGATGAATTATTTTTCACAATTTCCATTTTTTTTATAATTTGTTTAACCTCGTCCTTTTCTTGCATATCTCTTTCTAATGAACTAATGAACACCTCAACCTCTTCAAATTGTTTAAGTTCGATCAAACACTCTAAATAAAAACAAACACCTTTAATTTCCTCAGAGTTTTTAGAAATAAATTCTAGAAGAATGTCTTTAGTTTCCTCAAACTTATTTTCAGCCATAGCGCTTTCTATTTCATTATAAAACTCAGTGAAATCTTCATTAATTTTAGATCCTAAACATTTTTCAATAAATTCAATAATCTGGCTCTCAGGAATAACACCCTGAAATGCATTAACAATCTGTTTGTTTTTGAATGCATAGACCGTAGGAATTGATTGAATTCTTAATTGCGCAGCAATTTGTTGATTTTCATCAATATTAATTTTTACTAAGGTGATTTTATCTCCTGATTTTGATATTATTTTTTCTAGAATTGGTGTTAATTGTTTACAAGGACCACACCAGGGAGCCCAAAAATCAACAACAATTAATTTACTTTCACTTGCCTCAATAACCTGATCATTAAACTCTGTTTCAGTAACATCTATTATATTTGTATTTTCACTCATAAAGATTGGACTATACTATAACTATCTAGAGAAAAAATATGAATTTTTTTATTATTTTCAAGGAGGAAGTTAATAAACTCTGAAGTTTTAATACTTATAGTTGTGGTATTAATTAGTGGGTGGAAGTTAATTATTTCACTGTTAAAAAGTTTTTCATCCAAGTAAAACTCAACAACATTATCTTTGTCATTAAGAAGGGCAAATGGCGAGACTGATCCTGGCTTTATGCCCAAAAATTGTTCTAAATACTCAGCATTAGCAAATGATAAATTCTTAGCATCGATAGATTTAGAAAATTGCTTTAAATTAACCTTTGCATTTTCATCACAACTAAAAAGAAAAAAGTTATTTTTTTTATTTTTTAAAAATAAATTTTTTGTATGTGCACCTCTAATTTCACCTCTTAGATTTTCAGAATCTTCAACTGTAAATAAAGGATCATGATCATGAATTTGAAAATCTTTATTTTTTACACTAAGTAATTCAAATAAATCTGTCTTTGTAAGCATAAATAATATTATATTTATTAAGAAATAAGGTATTTAAATACAATTACAAAATTAATAATGGGAAAAAAAGCAGTAGTTATAGGAAGTGGTTTTGGAGGTATTGCGATTAGCTTAAGATTAAAAAAATTAGGCTACGATACAACAATTATTGAAAAACTAGACGACCTTGGAGGAAGAGCAAGAGTTTTTGAAGTGAATGGCTTTAAGCATGATGCGGGACCAACGGTCATAACAGCACCATTTCTTTTTGATGAATTATTTAGTTTATTTGGAAAAAAAAGGGAAGATTATTTGAATTTTGTTCCTCTTGAACCCTGGTATAGATATTATTTTCATGATGGTAAAACTTTTGATTATTGTTCTACAGTTGAAAAAACAAACAGTGAGATAAGTAAATTTGATAAAAGGGACATAGAAGGATATTCAAACCTTTTAAATCAATCAAAAAAAATATTTGATGTGGGTTTTACAAAACTAGCTGATAAACCATTCATTTCTTTTTTTAAAATGTTAGGGGTCATTCCCAATTTAATTATTTTAAAAAGTTATTTCACAGTATCTCAACTTGTAAACAGTTATCTAAAAAACCCTTATCTTAGAAAAGCATTTTCAATTCACCCTCTTTTAGTTGGGGGTGATCCACATACAACAACATCGATTTATGCTTTAATTCATTATTTAGAAAGAAAATGGGGTGTGTTCTTTTGTATGGGTGGTACTGGTAAAATTGTATCTGAATTAAAAAAATTAATGGTTGATTGTGGTGTTAAAATTAAAACTAACACAGAAGCTAAAGAGTTTATTATTGAAAATAATAAGATTACAAAAATATTAACAAACAATGAAGAAATTACTGATCTAGACTTAGTTGTTTGTAATGCTGACCCACCAATGGTTTATTCCAATCTTTTAAAAAAACAAAATTTAAGTAGACCCATATTAAAAGAAAAAAACTTATTATATTCAATGGGTCTCTTTGTGCTTTTTTTTGGAACAAAAAAACAATATCATAAAGTCGCTCACCACACTATTTGGATGACTGAAAGATTTAAGTCTTTGCTTCATGATATATTTAAAAATAAAATATTATCTGAAGATTTTTCTTTATATATTCATAGACCTACTGCAACTGACAAATCTTTTGCTCCAGAAGGTTGTGATAGTTTCTACGTTTTATGTCCAGTGCCTAATTTACAAGGCAATGTTAATTGGGATGTTGAATCAGAAAATCTTAAAAATAAAATAGTTAAAGAATTGTCAAAGACAATTATGCCAGATTTAGAAGACAATATCACCGATATTTTTTGGATGAACCCTAAAGATTTTAAAAACGATTACAATTCTATGCATGGTGCAGGTTTTTCTATAGCTCCAATTTTTACCCAATCAGCCTGGTTTAGATATCACAACAAAGATAAAAAAATTAAAAACCTATATTTTTCAGCTGCAGGTTCTCATCCAGGCGCAGGAATACCAGGTGTTCTCTCTTCAGCTAAAGTCGTTGAAAATATAATTAAATCTGAATTAAAATAAATATGTTTGATTTAGAACTTAATTCCTCGAAAGATCTTAAAAGAGAGGGTAAAAGTTTTTATTGGGCAAGTTTTTTTTTACCAAAAAACTCAAAAAAAAAAGCAGGTATACTTTATTCAATTTGTAGATATTTTGATGACATTGCAGATAAGTGCAGTGAGGATCAAACTGATTATCTTAAAGATGCAATTGAAGAAATAAAAAAAAATAAAAATAACAAAATAAATATTTTTTTGCAAAAAAGTAAAATAAACAACTCAATTTTCATTGATTTAATAGAAGGATTTATTTTGGATCAGCAAAAAATTAGAATTCAAAACAAGGAAGAGCTTATAAAATATTCCTATCATGTTGCTGGTACTGTTGGATTAATGATGTCTAAAATTATAGGAGTAAAACATAAAAAGGCAGCACGATCTGCAATTGATTTAGGTATTGGAATGCAGCTTACAAATATAGCGCGTGATGTTTATGAAGATTCAAAAATGAAAAGAATATATTTACCAGCAAATTGGATACCTGATATATCATTAAAAAATTTAACTGATCTTCATGACAAAAGTTCAGAAAAAGATGAAATAATATCAAATGCAATTCATGCAGTAATAGGCCTTTCAGATAAGTTTTATCAAAATGGTTTTGCTGGTTTAAAATATATTCCGGTATCTACAAGACTAGGCATATTCATTGCAGCTAATGTTTATAGAGGTATTGGCATTAAGATAAAATCCAATAAAAAAAAATATTTTAGAGAAAGGGTATATTTAAATTTATTAGAAAAATCTTCAATTACAATTAAATCAATTTTACTTTTTATTTTTATCCCTTTTATGAAATATGAGTATCAAAAAATTAGAGACAATCTTCCAAATGAAAATTTATAAAGCCGCAATAATTGGCCTAGGCCCTAGTGGCTTAGCTGTAAATAAAATTCTTTATGGAGATAATTATAACGAAATCATTGCATTTGAAAGTCAAGATATAAACAAAAGAGATAATATTTTTGGTTTTTGGTTAACAGATTGGATGAAGCCTTTTGAAAAAATTATTGAAAAAAAATGGTACAAATGGACTATTGGTAACAAAAATACAAACGTTACACTTACAAGTTTAGATAAACCTTATTGTGTCATTAGTTTTAAAACTTGGAAAAAATTTTGCTTAGAAACAAAAAATAAATTAGAAATAATAAACAAACAAGTTGTCCAATATTTACCTGAACAAAATTATTTTAAAATAATCACTACTGATAACAAAATATATTACGCTGAAAAAATATATGATTCACGATCAGCAAAAGAAAAAAAAGGTGAATTATTACAACATTTTTTTGGAATTAATATTACCGTTGCAGATAATACTTTTAATGAAAATAAATTAACCTTGATGCATTTTACTGAAGAAAACAACGTTTTACATTTCATGTACATATTACCATTTAGTCACAATAAAGCGCTAGTTGAATCGACGGTATTTTCAAAAGATGTTTTTCATAACTCCTGGTACAGAGAAAAAATAAATGATTACTTAAAGAAAAATAATATTAATAAATTTAAAGAACAGGGCTCAGAAAAAGGAGTAATACCAATGTTTTTTGCAGGGGAGAAAAGATCAGTCAATTCTAATATCTTCAACATTGGTATTAGAGGAGGCGCCTGCAAGCCCTCTACTGGATATGCTTTTTCATTTCTTATCAAACAAATCCAATTGTTAAAAAACTCAAAGAACAACTATGTAAATATCCATAATTTTTTAGAAAGAAAAATGGATAAAGTTTTTATTAATTTTTTAAAAAATAACAGAGAAGATGGAAGGTCATTTATAAAACTTGCTTCTAATCTAAATGGAAATGAATTCCAAAGTTTTATGATGGGTGAATCAAATTTGCTAACTAAGTTAAAAATTATAAATAGTATGCCCAAGCTTCCTTTTATAAAAGAATTATTTAAATAATATGTTAGCCGACCTTACAATTTTAAATATTATTTCTTTTTTATTAATTTTTTTCATTGGTCTTCCACATGGTTCATTTGATGGTGCAGTTGCTTCTTTAGTAGGTTTTAGTAACAGAATTCAATTTCTACAATTTATTTTTTACTATCTAATTTTATTTTTTCTAGTCATTTTATTTTGGATATATTTTCCTATTATTGCACTAACGATTTTTATTATAATGACTATTGCCCATTTTGGATTGTGTGATTGGACAAATTTTAAAATAAATAAATATAAGTATTCTATAAGCTTTACTTATGGAATGACTATTATTTTTGGAATAATATTTTTTAATGAAGATCAATCTTTTTTGATATTTGAATATCTAACGAATAATAATATTTATTCAGTCCAAAAATATTTTTTTATACCATATTTTTTAACATTATTATCTATAATATATTTTATTTATCTCTCCTTCTTCGAAAAGAAATTACGAAAAGGAATTATTGAGATTCTATTTCTCCTATTAATTTTTTATTTTTTTGATCCATTACTAAGCTTTGCAATATATTTCTGTTTTTTTCACACTTACAAACACTTAAAACATCTGATTAAAAATATTTATTTAAATTTAAAAAATAAATACTTTGTTATTTATTCCACAATAATTTTTACTGTGATTTCTTGGATTGGAGGTTTAGGAATTGTTTACTATTTAGTTCAAAATTTATCATTATATGAATCGATATTGAAAGTAATCTTCATTGGACTTGCTGCTTTAACGCTTCCTCATATGTTACTTATTGATATTGTCTACAGAAGAAGATTTAAATAAATTGTTTTCACAAATATTGACTTATAAAATCAAAGTGGTAATTGTGTAAATTATGCGGGCGTAGCTCAGGGGTAGAGCGCAACCTTGCCAAGGTTGAAGTCGAGGGTTCGAATCCCTTCGCCCGCTCCAAAAATTAAACATCACAACAAATAAGTAGCCCTAGAGTAGCCATTAGACTTATTCTTTATAATTATTTTTGAGTAAATCTTTTCAGAGTATCAAAAATAACACCATGCTTTTCAGCCTCATTTCTTACTTCTTCAGAGCCAAGCACTTTGTCCATTTCTTGTTCATCTAAAACATTAAAGCATATTGAAACGTAATTTGAATTTTCAGTATCGACAAAGTCAATAATGTTATCAGCAAACTTTGAGAAAGTTTTTACTCTTTCATCGTTAAAAGATAACCATACATCAACATCTTTCACTTCGTGACTAATTATTTGTAACATTTTACCCCCTTGTGATTTAATAAAATTACCAAATCAAATAACTATAAAAAAGTGTAATATTTAATATTATAATAAATAAGTATTTTTTTACGTAGCCTCCAAGTAGCCCTTTGGATTCAAATATATTTATTTTTTTACAAATATTATTCCAATATTCGGTAAATAATAAGCAAACAATGTATTTGGCAACCTTGCCAAGGTTGAAGTCGAGGGTTCGAATCCCTTCGCCCGCTCCAAATTTTAACTACATTCTTATTTCTATAAAAAATTCCTTAATATAATCTCAATATACTTTACAAATTATTTGTTACATTGCTTGGAACAATTAAACTGAGCCATAATCTTAATTTACCATTCTACTAAAAAAAGTTTCTGCTTTAATAATTCAGTCTCTGTATCCATTTTCTTAATGGTTTTTCAATTTTAATTAATGATTCATAATTTTTCCACCTACCAATCGAGCTTGAATAAATAGGATTAGTTACTTGAGAGTAGCTCGGTGTCGATATCATTTTTCTATTCTGAGCAGTTTCATAAAATTTATTAATACCTTTTTCATAGTCAAGATTTAAAAATTTAAACAATTTTTTTGTCTCATTTTCAAAATTTAATACAATATCTTCATATTTTATTTTTATAATTTCAAGATTTAACTCATTTTCATAAAATTCGAATAGATCTAATACTTTATTATAAAAATCTACTGTATTTTTAATACTCAAAAAATTAATCATAGCCCTATTTATTTTGAAAGAGCTAAAAAAACAGCTTATAACTACATCACATGGATGTCTTAATGCTAGAACTATTTTAGCATCTGGAAAAATTTTTTTCACAAATCCCAATTCTGTAATTGTAAGAGGTAGTTTATCAATTACATTTAATATATTTTTATAATCAATATTTATTTGGTCAAAATAATATTTGCGCAAATTTATTATTTCTTCTGTTGAAATATTTTTTATTGCATTGAGATTATTATCTCTAGAAGTAAAGTAATGATTTCTAGTATTTTCAAGATATAGTTTTTCCTCTAAAACAAGTGTTTTAGAATGAGTACGCAATATAGTATCTAACAATGTAGTACCTGATCTTGGGAATCCAATTAAAAAAGTTAGATCAATTTTTTTACCTATTTTTAATTCATTAATATCAAAAGTTTCATCTTTTTTTGAGTACACTTCTTTATAATTTCGTATTGTTTGGTCAATATCACCTTTATCAATTTTTTGATTTTCTTCTAAACTAGATAAAAACAAATTTCTTTTTACAATTGATTTATAGGCTATTGAAAAATTTTTTAATTTTTCATTATTTTTCGATTTAAGATTTAATAGTTTAATATAATAATATTTATTCTTTTCAAAATATTTTTCTAACGCATATTTATTTAAAATTTTTTCAGAAGCTTTATATTTTTTTTCTCTTGATAATAATAAGGCTTCAAAAAACTTGATTTTATATTCAATTTTTTTTTCTACGTCACAAAACTTATTTAAATAAAAGTTTGCTTCTGAAATTTCATTAATTCTTTCTAACCAGTCTATAAGATTTATATAACTATCTGTTAATAATTGGTCAAAAAAAATAGATTTTTTAAAATATTTAATTGATGATTCAATTTCATTTGCTCTGGCATAATATCTCCCAAGTAAATAATATATATAAGCCAAATCTTTTTTATTTAGAGCTTTCGAATCTTCAAAAGAACTAATTGTTTCAAAGAAATCTTCTTCTCTGTTAAAATTTTGACTAATTTTCCAAAAATGATTAATTATTTTTTTGTTAAAAGATATATCAATTAAATAATTCTTTAATAAATTAATACTCTCTTCAATTTTCTTCTGCATTATATATGTATTTGCTAAATTTATATATGAATCGGCAATACTTGAATCTTTCTCAATAGCCTTCTTAAAATTATTTTCAGCTTCAATAAAATTTCCATTTCGTGCTAAATTAATTCCACTTTCAATTAGATCTTTATAATTCATTAGAATTTTCTTTTATTAATTATTAACATGCTATCAACAATAATACTTTTTTACATCCTTTTATAAAATGACCCATTTTTGCAATCTATTTATTGACAATTATATGATTTAATCATTTTTAATAACTTTTTTATTATATTAGAATTCTTTTAAATAATATTTTTTAATAAAAATTAAAAATGTAAAAAATAAAAGTATAATATTGCTCTTAATTTATGAAATATACCAAGCTCTTTTAAAAAGTATTAAAAAAACTCTAGTAATGAGTAAAAAATTAACCCACAATATTTTTTTCACTGCGATCTCTTTGGTGGTCTACTCTAATTTCACAAATAAAACTCAATATTTTTGATTTGATAAAAGCTATATTATTCAAGAATTTTACTTAATTTTTAACACCAGGAAGCCACGCCAAAGTTGATTTTTGAGATTTTATATATTTCAAGTATTCCACGTTTTAGTATTGTTGATATCACAAAGTACCTTATAGTCTTTAAATTACCAATAGGTTTGTTTTGAAAATTATAATCTAAAATGTATATTTAATATGAGTAATGCATATTCTATTTATCTATCGAGACAAAAATTTTTATAAACATAATTTTAAAAATATATTTGAAAAAAATTTATGTAAAATGGACTTTGGCTTTCTTCTTTTAAGTCTTAAGACGATAGCTAATGTCGAACTCAAATCATTACCAGAATTTATTTCCTCAAAATCAACTTTTGAATATGATCATGTCATTATAGATTCCAAGATAAGAGTTGACTATGATGAGACTATATATATCAATCATTTAAAAAAAATTATCAAATGTGATGTATCTATTTTTTTGGCATATGATCGCCCATTTAAATTTGAAGATATTTTATATTTTGAAAAATTTTTAAAAGTATCAGCTTATTTCGTACCTAATCTTTTAAAAAATCTTGATCATTATAATGTATCATCAGATTTGAAAGAAAAGATATTTTCTACCCATTACGGTTTGGGATTTATGGATGTTTCTTATAATTTTATAAAAAAAAAATTTAACTTTTCATATATATCTAATAATTATAACTCAAATGTTTTTTATAGTGGTGAGAAAGGTGAAGGCAAGCAGATCAGAACAAAAATAGTAGAGGATTTAATTAAAGATAAAACAATAAATAATAAAAATATTAATCTTTATGACCAAGCTGACAGAATGACTAAAATTTTAAAATCTAGTAAATATGTTCAAGAAACACAAAAATCAAAGATTAATCTGGTTTTAGCTGGTAATCAAAATAATATCACTTATAGGCTTTATGAAGCACTTTTTTTAAAAACCTTTTTTTTAGTAGATCCACATTTTATTAATTTTAGAATATCTGAAAATTTTGATAATATCTCTGAATTTGTATTTTATAATTTTAATGATCTAACAAATAAAATTCATACATATTTAGAAAATTATGAAAAAGCAATATTAATAAAAAATCGGCAAGCTATCATTTTTGAAAATATATATAATCCATTCAAACATGGAGACTATTTGCAAAAAATAATAAATTAAAACCAATAATTATTTTATTTTAATTAAATTAAATTCCAAAATTATTTAATTTATGATTATAATGATGCGTATAAGTTAACTACATTTTCAATTTTATTTTTCTCAAAATCAAATTCATGATCAAAATGATTAACATCATATATTTTGTAAGAGTTTGATTTTAAAAAATTACCTATATCTATTTTATTTTCTTCTCTGACTTCAATAATTATTTTTGGTTTGTATTCCTTTATTAAATTTTTTGCTCCAAGAAGGACTTTAAGATCTTCTCCTTCTGTATCAATTTTAATCGCATTTATTTTTTTTTCTAATTTTTTCAAAAACCATGTATCTAATTTGTATACGTTAGTTTCTTGACCTTTTTTACTAAGTATGCCTCCTTTACTCATATAAGATTTTTCTGTAGCTATTTTAAAGTTTGATTTACCATCAAAGTTTGAAACTGCTCCCAATACAGCTGATACATTGTTAGAAAGTCCATTGAGTCTTAAATTTGTAATTAATCTTGATAAATTCATAAAATATGGTTCAAAACAAACCACACTATTTTTTGGATTTGCCCTTAAAGATGTAATTGTATACAATCCTGTGTGTGCACCTACATCAATAAACATCCCCTCATTTTTTGAAATCTCAAACCACAAGTCTAACTCTTTTAAATCATGAGATCCTCTCCAAAAATGTTTAACTACAGAAGAGTCATCATTAATTATATTAAGCATAAAAAAAGATGTTTTTGAAATCTTAAAACTATAGACTCCATTATGAGGTGGAAATTTATTGAGTTCAGCTAAGCTTAAGTTTTCGTATTTAATATCTTTATGCAAAGCTTTATATTCAATTGCTTCTTTAGACATATATAAATTAACTTATATTGAATAAGGTTGAAAATTAAATATTTAATATACGAAAAATGTTTAAATTTAAAAAAAAATATTAGTCGCAGTAATCAGGAACAAATAGATAAATTAAGATTTATACTGAAGAAAAAAATCATCTCTTGCTTTCTTGGCTTTATCAAAAGGATTATAATTAAAGAATATTTATTTTTTAATTAAATTTATATTAAAACTTATTACAATTCTTTCTTCATTACTGAGATTTGGATTTACTGAATGATCTAAATAACTAGGAAAGAGAACCAATCCACCTTCCACAGGATTAACTGCATTCTGCATAGCATTTAAACTATTTGGTTTTGTTGATAATGGATGAAAATATACTGGGGCAGGCCTTGGATCATAAAAAACAATCTCACCACAATTTTTAGGTGCTCTTACATAATAAGCACCACTAATATCACTATTTCCATGATGATGTCTTGAATTGGAAGCCCCTCCAATATTAATGATTGCCCACATAGCTGATATTTTCGCTTTTTGTTTAGATATATCCCAATTCATGTCATTTAAAACGTTATTGATATTTGGAGAAATCAAATTAATAAATTCAATAACATTTTCATCTTTCATATCAAAATTGTTGGAGTGCCATCCTTTAACATTACTTTTAACTATACCTTTTTTATCTCCACTACGTAAATTTTTAATGTAATGATATATTTTTTCATTTGTTTCTTTATAATTATCTATTTTAGAAACCCAAACAGGAGTTGAAAAGAAAAGATTAGGATTAGTCATGACGTATTTATTTAAAAGAAAATATATCTTAAATTTTTTTAGTAAATAGAAAATGTCAAAATATGCCGTATTTACTAATAAGACTACGAACAAAAAACTAATCTATTACCCATGTCCTAAAAATGCTAACACTTCTGCTAAAATGTTTTTTGCTAAACATTTAAACATTGATAAACACTATCTTTTTTTAGGAGACGAAATACCCCAAATAGAACAAACACCAGAACAATACGCAGGCAAACAAAATATTATAGGAATAATTCCATCCAAACAGCCTTTTAAAAAAATAAATGTAGATATTAAATGTTGTATTGTAAGAGATCCTATTAAAAGGTTTATTTCTGCATATAAAAACAGAATACTTTATCATCGTGATATTCAATTTAAAGATCATTCAGTTGATATGATACTAGAAAAGCTTGAAAATAATAATTTTGAGAATAGACATTTTTTACCACAGGTATTTTTTTTGGGTGAAGATTTAAGCTATTACACTTTTTGGTCTACAACAGAAGACATTAATTTTTTTGCTGAACAGGTTAACAATTTTTTTTCGAGAAAAATTATTTTTCCTAAAATCCAAACTGGTGGTAGTGATTACAAAATAAAACTTACTAGTTTGCAGATTAGTAAAATTGAAAAAATATATGAAAAAGATTTTAAACTAATACAAAAATGAAAATTTTATTTGAATCAGCATTTGCAATAAATCAAGAAATCAAAAAACTTATAAACAACGAAGCGTTAAATAGTTTTTCAAATTCAATTTATCAAGGAGATAATGCAAATTATTGTATATCTCTTTTCCACGATTATTTAATAGATCCAAATGAGTCTAATAAAAATTTTTTATTTTATATGGGAAACAAATTAATCAACTGGGCAGAAAACCATCTCCATAGAGGGTATTTCAAAATGGAAGATGTTCATCACGGATCAGAACTTTTTCTAGGTTTTTTACCTAGATACATTGATCTCTTCCCTGACAATTTAAAAGCGAAAGAATTAATTGTAAATGTTTCTAAACTAATTGGAAATTGGGATAAAGAAACTGAAGATTGGTATAATTATTCACAAAAAAACTTTAACAGCTGGTATTTTGGTAGTGATGGTATAAGTCATATAGACAATTATAAATTTAACACTGCCGATCATTTAAGATTTGTTCACATAGCTTTATTGGCATGGCATATAACTTCAGATCAAAAATATTTAGACTGGTCAATTGATTATAGTAAACGATTTGCTGAGAAAATTATTTTTGCAAAAGAAACCATACCAGTTGCCTGGAATTGTGAATGGAAAGAGTTTTTTTCAAAAGATATGATAAATCCAGAAGAAAAATTTTTAGCATCAAATCATCATCATTTTAAAGATGATCCTCTTTCAGGTATTGAAAATTTAGTTGCATCGGGTTTTATATTTATTTTTGGTGAGCTTTATCAAATTACAAGTGATAATATTTTTTTAGAAGCATCTAAAAAAATAATTAATAATTTAATTCCTATTATTGACCATCCATATTCAGATAATGTGGGAACAATTATTTCTTATTATAGAAATACTTTTTCTGATTATTGTTTTGATAAGTTAGTTTTAGATTCTATATCAAATTTAAAACCTTATGATGACTCAGAAATCATGTTAACCTTTCCACAAAATCAAATAATTAAAAGATCTGGTATAGGAAATAGAAAAGATATGATTTATTGGTATCTTTTTAATGATTTTAAACCTAAAGAATTCACAGAACCCTCAACTTCATATTTTTCATTATTGTATAATATTACTGGAAAAATCAAATATGCAGAAAGAGCCTTAAGAACTGCTGCTAAAAAAATTAAAATCGCCTCATCTATACTTCGCCTTGGGTCCGAGCATTCAGATTCTGGAAAACATTTCAGTTCTATCGTATCTGGACATGGAAGGAATTGGGGAATTGGATCGGTTACAGGTTGTTATACAAAGTTAATTATTGGCAGTAATGAAAATCTTGGAAATTCAGATTATTTAGTTAAATTTAAATCAGCTACTATAACAGCAGGTTGTTTACCATTGATTCGTGAATTACAAGATGAAAGTACTGAATTAAAAATATTTAATTTTAGTAATAAAAAAAACTCCATCAAATTTTCTTACAAAAAAAAAGAAGATATATTAAGAGAAATTCAACCTAATTCAGAAATAAAAATAATTTTTAAAAACAAATAGATACCTTTATTAAGTATAAAGTTTTATTATAAAATATTTATTAATTTATTTTCTCAATATGACGGAAAAACCAATAGTAATCTATACTGACCATATAATGAACAGAACTCTATGTTATAATTTTGCAAAAGGTTCCAGCTCTCTATTGTGTCATGTAAATAATTTTAAAGAATTTGATAAAACTATCGCAACTTATGGAGTACTAAGGGGCACTCTTGAAGTAATTAACAAAGTTAAGAATTTTTATTATATGGATCATGGTTATTTTCATCAATCAGCAAGAATATTTGAAAATAAATTAACTAAAGTAAAAAATATGGATGGTTATTTTAGAATTGTTTACAATAATTTTATACACAATGGTAAGGGTAATTTTCCAAGTGATAGGCTAAGTAAACTAAATTTGAAAATACTCGATCAAAAAAAAACTGGTAGACATATAATCCTTTCTGAACCATCTGAAACTATGAAAAAAGTTTATAACGTACCTAATTGGATTGAAGATACAAAAAAACTTATAAGAAAATATTCAGACAGAAAATTATTAATACACAACAAATTCTCTAAAGAACCTTTGAACTCAATCTTAAAAGATGCGTGGGCATTTGTAAGTTTACAATCGATAGCTGGTTTTATGGCAATGTCTAATGGGGTTCCCGCATACTTCACAGACAGCACCTTAAGTCATGTTGGTAAAATACAGAATATTGAAAATCCTATAATAGATTATAAAATTTTCAATAATTTAGCATATGGCCAGTGGACTCTCAAAGAAATAGAATCTGGAGAAGCTTGGGAAAATATTTCAAACAATATCTCTTGTTAAATCTGGTCTAATCTTTCAATTTAAAATATTTCTTAATTGTTTCTATTGTTTTTATAATTCTGTAATTATGTTGATCAAAATTTTTTCTACCTGATTTAATTTTAGGATTATTCTTGATTAAAATTTTTAAATATTTTGGAATTTTATTTTTTTTATTCAATGTTTAAAAAGTCTGTTTTTTATAAAATACAAAGATATTTTATTTTTTATCGAAAAAGAAATTATTACTTTATCATTTATTGAACCTCCAGGCTGAGCTATAGCATTACACTTATTTCTATTGAGTAGATTTATACTGTCTACAAAAGGAAAAAAACCATCTGAAGCACAAACGAAGTTACCTTTTTTAAAATATTTATTCATATTTTTTATAGCAAAATGTAATGCATCTACTCTGTTTGTATGGCCATGACCTAAACCTAAAGTTTGTTTATTTCTGGATAAAACAATAGCATTTGATTTTAAGTGTTTTGCAACTTTCAATGAAAAAATTAAATCATTAATTGATTTAGTTGACCCCTTCTTTTTTGAAACCAAGCTTAAAAATTTTTTATTGATTGGAACTAAATCAGTTGTTTGATAAAGATCTCCAAATAATGTCGATCTATATTCAAGTGTTGTTTTTTTTATATTAGGTATTTTTATTATTATTAAATTTTTCTTTTTTTCTAGAATTTTAAGTGCATCTCGGTCGAAATCTAAAGCAACTATCATTTCGTAAAAATTATTGTATATTTTCATTGCAAGTCTAGAAGTTACTTTTCTATTTAGCAAAATTATTCCTCCAAAAGCACTTTTAGGATCACTTTCATAAGATCTATTAAAAGCAATCTCTATATTTTTTGCTGAAGCTATACCACAAGGATTAGTATGTTTTAGAATTATGGAAGTAGGCTCAAGAAATTCTTTTAAGCACTTTAATCCACTATCAAGATCAATTAGATTATTATAACTTATTCGTTTTCCACTAATCTGATAGCTAAAAATCGAATTTTTTTTATGATTAATTAAATAGCTTTTTTGATTTGGATTTTCTCCATACCTTAATTTTATTTTAGTATTTTTATTTATCATTTAACCAATTAGAAATAATTTTATCATATTGTGATGTTTGTTTAAAAACTTTAAGAGCCATTTTTTTTCTAAAAATAATATCAGTTTTTCCTTTATTCTTAATTAAATTTATTACTAATCTTTTATAATCCATAATATCAACTATTGGTGTTATGTACCTAAAGTTTTTTCCTGCAGCCCTAAGTAAACTAGGCCCACCAATATCTATCATTTCAATAATTTGATCATTATTTTTTTTTAAATATTTTTTAAATGGATATAAGTTGACTACAACAATATCTATTTCAGGCATGTTTAACAATTGAAACTGTTTTTTATGAATTTTATCATCCCTAATGTAAAGTAATGAGCTATATATTAATGGATTCAATGTTTTAACTCTACCTCCAAACATTTCTTTAAAATTTGTTAGTTTTGAAATATCATAACATCTAAACCCCAATTCACGAATTTTATTTCCAGTAGATCCAGTAGATATAAAACTGTAATTAAATTTATTTAAGTTTGAGCAGAGATACTTTAGATTTTTCTTTTCAAATACGGATATTAAAGCATATTTTTTTTTTAGATTTTTTCTAAGGACCATTTTTCTGTAATTTTTTTATTTGATAATACACCCTTAATAACAATTTGTTTAGTAGGTTTCGTAATATTATTATCAACTGATATACTGTCTTCTATTATAAGTTCCGTATTACTTTTAAATAGCCATATATTATTCCTTTTTGTTTTTAAGATTATATTTTTTTTATTATTTGTAAAATTTAAAACCATTTCATTTGCTAGGTGAAATCTAATGTGATAAATTAACCTACTTTTGATATCTTTATATGAAATAAAACTATCCTCACCCTTTAGTTTATTTTCATTTTTATAAATAATTAATCTTCTTTTGATTATTTTATTAAATTTTTTTAAATATCCATTATGTGATCCCTCAAATATTTCTTCATAGTCGTTAGCTTCCTTTCTAAAAGCTACTGATTGTGGAAATTTAATATGAGGGTTGCCTTCCTTTATTTCACTAATATTAGTATTTTGTAAAATAATAGTAGAATGAGCTGCGCTATACCTTAAATATTCAGGATTTTTACCAAAACTTTCTGAGGCACCACAATTTGTAATTATTTTCTCTCCAAAACCACTTAATTCAACTGATAGAGTTCCAGCACTCAAGTTGGAGCTAATCATATCCGAATTAGGTTGTACCACATCAAAAAATATTTTTTTATTTTTATCTGAGTAAAATGCAATGCCATTACTAATATTTGAAAATTCTCTTTTCTTTAAATAACTTTCTTTGTTTAATGAATTGTAGATATTAATTGTATAAACATTATTAGTACCATTAAAAAGAGCCAATGTGCCATCTAAATGAAAATATTCATTTAATATCGAAGTCATTTTAAGAATTACTTCATCGAATATATTTGATTTCTTTGAATTAAAAAAAAGTAAAATATTTTTTATTTCACTTAGATTATTTATAAACTTAGAATGCTCTAAGAAATTATAACTTTTATGCATACCAATTTTATCAATCTGGTTATCAACAATAAATTTAATATAATCAATTTCTGTTTCATTAATTTTTTTTAGGATTAAGCAAGATAACAAGTAGGCAATTAAATCAAATGAAGTAAATTCAGATATCCTTTTTGAGTT
This sequence comes from uncultured Alphaproteobacteria bacterium, assembly GCA_902540265.1. Taxonomy (GTDB): domain Bacteria; phylum Pseudomonadota; class Alphaproteobacteria; order HIMB59; genus CACPNW01. The sequence goes on along the minus strand of CACBLW010000001.1, from coordinate 300 downwards.
AAAATCAAATATAATTCTTTGAATATGAAAATATATTATAAAATCTAGTTTTTTCTTGTCATCTTCTTTTGAAGCAGAGTTTATGTATTCATAGTTATACAAAAGATTTATTAGTCTTTTGGATGATAAATCCTCTATCCAAGGAAAGCCTAATTTATTTTTGTTTAATTTATACCACCCAAATATAGCTTGTTTAGACAAATTTATGCCTATTTTTCCACCAAGTCTATTTGAGAAATTCAAAAAATCAAAACTATGAACATTTTTATTTTTATAGGTATAAAAATTTTTTTTAAAAAT